>NZ_JAQBOD010000067.1 GCF_028288205.1 Mucilaginibacter sp. | reverse complement strand
TTACAATCTGGTCGGCTGTCAGCAAATTGGTTGGCTGTACAGTCAACAGGTTCTTCCGGCAGGAGCATAGCCCTGTCAAAACCACCATTAGTAATACAATTTTAATCTGTCTCATTTCTTTAGTTTTAAAAAGTTATGTTAGCACCTGCTGTTATATTCATAACCAAAGGGGCATTATAGTTAGAACCACCACTTTGAGGGTTGCTGTCAGTATATTCCGGATCAACAAAACTCAAACCCTTGCCATGCACTGTAAAAACGTTGTATGCAGATGCAAAAATGCGTAACTTGCTGATATTTATTTTACTAAGCAATTTCTTAGGGAAAGTATAGCCAACCTGTACTTGTTTTAAACGTGCATAAGATCCGTCGAATACAGTAAATGTACTTTTGTTTTGTAAACGGTTACTCCTATCGTTCGGACCAGCTGTTGATGGCCATTTTCCTGGTACCCACGGGCTATTTTGGTCAAACAGATCCTGGTGGTGCCATCTGTCAATATATTCAGTAATAGGATCCTGCGGGTCACGAATGAACGGTTGTGATAAGGCGTCAGTATAGTTAACGTTATAATTTGTAGCACCTTGTATCAGGAAGGTAACATCTAAACCTTTCCAGGTAGCATCAACAGTCATACCAAAGAAAACCAGTGGTTTTAAACCGCCATTAGCTAAAATTGTTTCGTCATTACCATCAATTATACCGTCACCATTGGTATCCTGATATTTTAAATCGCCCGGTAAAACTGTTCTGTTACCGTTATTATCAATAATAGGTTTGTATGCATAAATATCAGCATAGCTTTGGAACTGTCCAACAACTGTTCTTCCGCGGATGAAATCCACATACCTGTTTTCGCTATTATTTAACCAGTTATCATATGGATTTGTCCTTGGAGCTTGCTCATTATGGATCCAGTTAGAACGTGAAAAGCCCATGTTAGTGCTAATACCGTAGCTCACTTCGCCGGATACACCTCTATGGCCCAGGGTAATTTCAAAACCACGTGTACGGTCAGAGTTCAGGTTAACCTGAGGTAATGTACCACCAAAGTTACCCGGAATTGCAATTAATCTTGTGGCTAATAAACCATGTCTTGTTCTGCTAAATACATCAGCTTCAAAAGTTAATAATGAATGCCAGAATGATGTTTCTAAACCTATATCAGCAGTTGTTGAAGTATACCAGGTAATATCAGGGTTGGCAATTGATTTATAATCAACACCCTTAGTAGTACCACCGGTTGTACCAAATACGGTACCTACCTGTAAACCACCGTTTCTGCCGCCTGTTGAAGGCTGATAGATAGAGTTAACCGATGGATAAGTATACCCTGTTGTAAATGCAGGGAAACTACCAGCAGCGCCCTGGTCATCTCCGGTTGTACCGTATGAACCGCGAAGCTTAATGTTATCTATCCATTTAAAATTGTTTTTTATAAATGATTCTTCAGATATTCTCCATCCACCTGATACGTAAGGGAAAAAGCCCCAACGGCCCGATGGCGGGAAATAAGATGATCCTTCATACCTGAAACCACCTTCTAAAAGGTATTTACCGGCATAATCATAATTTAAACGACCAACATAACTTTCGTTAGAGTTGATGTTTTTGCCGCCTCTTGCACTTTGGCCAACTGCCAAACCTGCATTTAACAAGTCAAGCACGTCAACCGCGAAAGCTGAAGTTCCTGTTAGGTTATCACTTTCATTATACAGTGCTTCATAAAGTGCCAACGCAGAAAAATTATGCTTTCCGAAATGCTTGTTGTAGTTTAATGAAAACTGCAAATCATTTCTCATGCTTTGAATATAATTTTCTGATAATTGGGTTAAACCACCTATACCACCGTGGTTATAAGTATTTAAACTGTTAGTAGTAAAGTTCCAATTGTATTGGTTAAATGCTTTTATTTGTTGTTTTTCTAAGCTGTTATTATTATCCCAGCCAACTTGTACTTTAGCTGTTAATCCTTTAATATGCGGAACTACCCAGGTTAAACCGGTAACAGAAGTAAACTGTTTAGCATTCATATCATCATATCCACCTACGCTACGGGTAATAGTTGCCAATGGGTTATCTCCTCCATTGTCTATAGCCTGATTAAAGTATTTAGGATTGTCATTTAAATAAATAGGATCCTGCGGAGTAAAGCCCCATGTGTTACGGGTTAGTACATAATACCTTGCAGTTGATTGATTTGGTCTTGAATATAATTGATCAATAAAGCCAATATTAACATCAAAAGTAAGGCCCTTTGTTATTTCGGCTGTTACAGATTGTCTTGCGTTGTATTTATCAGATGATTCGATATTTGTTGAAAGCAAACCACCTTCATGGATATAACCGCCTGAAGTAAAGAATTGTACCTTATCAGAACCACCACTTAAATTAACGTTGTGCTGATATTGATTGCTACGGCTGTTTTCTAAAGTACTAAGCCAATCAACGCTTGTACCTTTTCCGTTAAAAGCATCTTGAATATTCTGAGAGGTCCATTTAGGAGTAATAGGATCGTCCCGGTTAGCTATCTGCCTGTTAAACAGCATTTCATCATAAGTTGTTTCCTCCTGATAAGAATTCTGCAACTTAGGATACGTTAAGATCAAAACAACACCACCCTGACCTGTGTAGTTAACTTGTACCTTACCTGCCGCGCCTTTTCTGGTAGTAACCAAAATTACACCATTTGCAGCTTGTACACCGTATATCGCAGCAGACGCATCCTTTAATACAGAGAAGCTTTCAATTTCATTCGGATCCAAGTGGTCAAATGATGCTTTATCTCTTGGGATACCATCAATAACGAATAGTGGGTTTTGATAACCACCAGCTGCACCAGTATAACCACGGATATCTATATTAGTATTATATAAACCCGGGTTAGCATCAACCGTTGTAACACGCACACCAGGTGTACGACCAACGATAGCGTTAGTTAAATCCGTTACTGAGTTTCTTTTGATCTCGGCAGCGTTAATTGTACCTACAGCACCGGTTACGCTTGTACGTTTTTGTGTGCCGTAAGCCACAACTACTACTTCATCAAGATTTGAGTTGGTTGGTACCATTGTTACGTTAATAACAGTTTTACCTCTTGATGATTGCTCCTGAGTTTCGTAACCCACAAATGAGTAAATAATTGTGGCATTATCATCAGTTGAAACTAATTTATAGTTACCCTGAGCATCAGTTGTAGTAACATTTGTAGCGTTACTTTTTGATTTTACAATAACTCCTGGTAATGGTAAGCCCTTCTCATCGACTACCTTACCTGTTATTGTTTTTTGTGCAACTTCTAAAGTTGTACCAACAACATTAGAAGATTTCGCGCTTGCCTGCATGAAGGCCATAGTTAACAAAACCATGGTAAGCTTCATTATAAGCAGCGATTTTTTTGAACAGCAAAATTTTTTGCCGCAAATAAATGCATTATATATCTTATACATTGAATGTTAGTTTAATTGTAATTGGTTAAATTAAATGATTACCTGGGGTCAGCTTCCAAAAGCCAAAAACCGGAGTAAAAGTACTCGGTACTTAATTAGGTAACAGTGAGGTTTAGGTATCGATTAAGCCATAGTTGCCCTCCTTTCTTCACTTTTTAAATGCGCGCTTGCTTTGATCTTTTTTAACAAAGAGTTAGCACCAACATTAGCTGACACAGCTAATGTTGTATTGTAATTAACCGGGGCTAAATAAGCCCGCAATTCGTTACAATCGATTGTACTAATTGTATTAAAAAAGTACATTTTCAACAAAACACACAATCTATCGTTGTTCACTTGTTTTGATTTAATATTCGAAAAAAGGGTATTATATTGGTTGTATTCTATAAAAATTGGTAAACAAATGTAACAATAAAATTATATTTGCAAATAAAATTTTAAAGTAATTGCCCATTTATTAGTATTTATTCTGTTTTTATACTATATTATATTGCAATCGATGCCATAGCTATGGCATCGATGCCAAAAACCCATATTGATTAGTGGCCGAAATATTGGTAATAAAAAAGTATAGGTTATGCTTTTATTAATTAACCATATTGGTTGTTACTGATAAATCATTATCTGATAACGTATTATTAATGGTGGCACACCCTGTATCACCCTATTACGGGTGCCCGGTTGGGTGTATCGCTAAACACGTTAATAGTTAGTTTTATTTGGAAATTGTTTAATATGATGATTTTCAGCGCATTACAATTTTGGGTGTACCAGGGTGTATCAACGTGTACATGGTACAGTACAGTAATAACATTTAATGGGTATAGGTTTATTGCTGCATTTGCTTACTTCACGGGGGAAACTAATTTTTTATATCGAATTTAATCACTAAACACGTTTTATATAATAAAACAAACAGCTAAAATCGCCAGGCAACAACTCTGCTTATTTTTTGCCCTTGTGCCATATTTATGGTTCTGACATCTGCAGCATTTACCCATTTTAGTGTTTTATAAATTATTGGAAGTGTGTCTTTTTTGGACACCAATGAAGAGAACCATTTACATTGATTAGCTACTAAAACGCTTTGCTCAATTATTCGATTGATAAATGCCGCCTCGCCACCCGCGCACCATAGCTCTGTATTTTTGCCGCCAAAGTTTAATTGTGTACTTAGACTCCTGCCTTTCAGGTTTTCCCACTTTTTCACAGTGCCTGCCTGCGCATCCTGTGAAGATGCATGGAAAGGCGGATTGCAAATACTAATATCAAAAACCTCTCCCGGTTTAATTACTTCTTTAAAAATATCGTTCTGGCCGGTTTGCAGGCGCAGCTCAATATTATCCTGAAAGCTTTTATTTGTTGAAATTATCTTTTTTGCTGATCTTATTGCGTCAGGATCTATATCTGTGCCAACAAACTGCCAACCATAGATACTATTACCTATTAAAGGATAAATGCAACTTGCCCCTACACCAATATCTAAAACTTTTATTTTATTGCCCGCAACACCGGTTTGGGTTTCGTTTAGCAAGTCGGCTATATAATGAATATAGTCTGCCCGGCCCGGTATAGGCGGACAAAGGTATCCTGGCGGAATATCCCAGTTATCAACATTATAAAAATGTTTTAACAATGCTTTATTTAGGGCCCGTACGGCTTCGCGGTTGCTAAAATCTATAGACTCATCCTGGTATTGATTTATCGATACAAACGCCTTTAAGCCGGGGCTGGTTTTGCAAAGCTGTTTAAAATCATACCTGCCACGGTGCAAGTTGCGCGGATGTAAATTTTCCTTTTCGGCAGATTGTGATTTTTGAGGCATAAATAAGCTATAGTTATAAAACTTAAACCGGCAGCAATTTACACTATCAAGTTTGAAGTTTGGTACTTCGCTAAATTTTGTACAACTTTAGGATAATAATTTCGTATAAATGCTGAGATATGAGGATTTTAGTAGCTGAAGATGATGATTTAATGCTTAAAACTTTAGAGTTCCGCCTTAAAAAGGATGGGCATGAAGTAATAATAACACATGACGGACGGGAAGCATTAGAAAAAATAGAATCATGTATGCCTGATCTAATAATTACCGATATTATGATGCCTTACTCATCGGGATTAGAAATTATCAGTGCTGTGCGGCAAAAGTATGCTAACCGGATCCCCATCATTATGCTTTCTGGCATGGGGCAGGAAGATGTTGTACTTGAGGCGTTTCAGCTTGGTGCAGATGATTATATAACCAAGCCATTTAGCCCGAATGAGCTATCAGTTCGCATTAAGAGGTTCGGACTAATAAAAGTTGGTCATTCATAAAATAAATTCACTTATTTTATGGTCATCGAGCTCCACTATTTTAACCTGGCCATCCTTTTTTTTATTGTAGTTATTTTACTGCTTATTGGTTTTATTCTTATTTATATGCATTTAAGAATTAAACGTAGCCACAAGCTTCATAAATGGAAGTTGATGGCAAATCTTTTAATTCGCAAAGCCATATTCTATGAAGAAACTGAAGATGATCCTGCAAACAACATCCCAATTACCTCGCGCACAAAGAGGCTGTTGTTAAAAAATTCTCATTTCAGAAAATTGCTTACAGATGAGCTGTTAAATGCTAAGAAGAATGTAAGCGGCAGCTCTGCCGAAAATCTCAAACATCTTTATATACAGCTTGGCTTACATCAATATGCATTAGCCGAGCTTAAAAACTACAAATGGTACATAAAAGCACAGGCTATACAAGAATTATCTATCATGGGCTTAAAGGAAAATTTAACATCAGTATACCGGTTTACCAATAACGCTAACGAACTGGTGCGCATGGAGGCGCAAATTGCTGTTGTAAATTTTTATGGCTTTGAGGGATTGCGCTTTTTAGATGTGATATCGCATCCGGTTACCGAGTGGCAACAAATTCAATTATTACATGAACTATCTCATACCACCGAAAATTTCAGTGGTATCGAAAAATGGCTTAAATCTGAAAACAAAACAGTGGTTGCTTTTGCCTTAAAGTTAGCCGGAAACTATCATAGGTTTGAATTGCACGATAGTATCGTTGAATGCCTGGAAGACCTAGATCCTAATGTAAGATTACAAGCTATAATAAGCTTGGGTGAAATTTATACTGATAAAACTTCTGAAATTTTAATTAGCAGATATTTAATAGAAGATATAAAGCACCAAATGGCAATTGTTAAAGTATTGCAAAATATTGCTACAAATGATGATATCCCGATTTTATTAGATCAGCTAAATAATGAAAACGCGGCGTTAAAACTAATGGTTGCACGCACCCTGGCTAAAATTGGCGCCGATGGTTTTAAAAGTTTGCAACATCATTATCAAGCGCAGCAATATCCGCTTGCAGAAATTATTGCTCAAATAAAAAACGAGTTGGCTTTATGAATTTGCTGCCAGTTATAATTGATATTTTCACTTATGGCATATTAGCCTATTCAATAATATTGCTATTGTGTTATATATTTATTGGCATATACTCTATTGGCGAAGTAAATAATTATCTGCATAAAAATAGCTTTACCGACTACCGCATACTGGCGGCCTCAACCCAGGCACCCAGTATTAGTATTTTGGCGCCTGCTTATAACGAAGGTGCAAATATAATTGAGAATGTACGATCATTGCTTTCTATCCATTACAACAATTTAGAGGTTATTATTATAAACGACGGAAGCAAAGATGACTCATTAGAAAAGTTAATTAAAGGATATGACTTATATAAGGTTGGTTTTTTTGTAAACCAGCAAATTCCAACCAAAAACGTACGCGGTGTATATAAAAGCCATAATCATATATACCGCAAACTTATAGTAGTTGATAAGGATAACGGTGGTAAAGCGGACGCTTTAAATGTAGGTGTTAATATTGCTAAAAATGATTACATCGTATGTATTGATGTAGACTGCATTTTAGAGCAGGATGCCTTGCTAAAACTTACCAAGCCATTTTTAGAGCACCCCCATCATAGGGTAATTGCAACAGGTGGTGTAATACGTATTGCCAACGGCTGCGAAATTGAAGGAGGCAGGTTAATAAATGTAAATTTACCTAAACAGTTTTTACCCCGGGTGCAAACACTTGAATATATACGGGCTTTCTTGCTTGCGCGTATGGCCTGGAGCCGGCTAAACGGCTTGCTATTAATATCTGGTGCGTTTGGGGCGTTTGATAAAGAAATTGTAATTAAATGTGGTGGTTATAATCATAACACCGTTGGGGAAGACATGGAGCTGGTGGTTAGAATGCGCCGCTATATGAAAGAATTAAATCTACCCTATAAAGTAGCTTTTATTCCTGACCCGTTATGTTGGACAGAAGCCCCGGAAACTTTCAAAATTTTGGGCCGGCAGCGCAATCGCTGGACCCGCGGCACTATTGAAACACTGCGCCTCCATAAGGTTATGTTTTTTAACCCGCGTTATGGCTTATTAGGAATGATAAGTTACCCCTATTGGTTCTTTTTTGAGTTTTTGGCGCCAATTGTTGAATTCGTTGGCATGGCGGGTTTTTTAGTACTCGGTATTTTGGGCTTAATAAATTGGATTTTCTTTGTTACGTTATTGGGCTTTATATTCAGCTTTGGTTTTCTGTATTCTATTTTTGCAATATTAATGGAAGTTTTAACATACCATCAATATAAGCGGCAAAAAGATATATTAAATTTAATGTTAACTGCACTTTTAGAGCCCTTAATATTCCACCCATTTGTGGTATGGTCTGCCATCAAGGGCAATATAGATTTATTAAGAAAGAAAAATTCATGGGGCGAAATGACGCGAAAGGGGTTTACAACCAAAAAAAGTTAGCCGCCCAGGATTAAAAATGCCTGATATAACCAATACCGGCATCAATCTGATTTCCCCTGGTTTGTTGCTTATACTCCTGGTTAATCCAGCTTAAGTTTATAAAAATCACATTTAATGTTTTAAAGGCGTGCCTGTAACCAACAGCTATATTGTTTGAACGCAATTTATAAGCATTGTCACTATTTAATAAAATGTTATTCCTCGGGTCATCCGGAGATATACCGGTGCCTATACTAAAACTTAGATAATCATCTGCTCCCGAATAATAATACCTGGCGTTAAGCAAAAATGATTGCGAAACACTATTGTTGTTTGGTGTAAGAAAGCTTCGAAAATTAAACCAGTAATTTTTATAATACTTACTTACTGATGCAGTATATATCCAGGTAGGCCCGCTGAAACTTAAATACCTAAAGCCAGCCTCGCCCTCAAAACTGGCGGGTAAATTAGCGTACAATGAAAAACCCGCCCGGTATTTTGGGAATATACCAACATTAGCCGAGTAGCCGCCGCTTACGTATGCATAAAATATTTTAGATAAATGCGGATAGGCATCTACTTCAAACTGGGCGCCATTGGTTTTAAAACGATTAGCATAATTTATGCGACCCGTTATAGATCCTATAGTGGTTTGCCTGCTATAGTCAATACTCGCCAAGTGCCAGGGATTACTAAATTGCTTATCAAAATTAATGAAATCGTAATTTACGCTAAACTTGTTTTTTGAAGTTTTGTCTTTTATTCGTGCTGCCAGTGCTCTGGCTTCTGTATTTTTGGGGTTTATTGTAAGCACAGTGTTAATAGCAAGGTTTGCCTCATGGAACCGCTTCAGATCATTAAGTACTTTAGCTTTTAATAATAAAAGATCTATCGACGCAGGATGATATCTCAGCCCCTGTTGTACAAATAGCAATGCCTTTGCCGAATGGTCATTCCAATACTCTAAACTGGCATAGGCAACTGCACCGTCTTCGTTATCAGGGTGCCTGTTTAATGCTTCGTCGAGCTGCACACGTGCGCTATCCACATGGTTCGACCAAATATAAAGCCGACCCAAAAATACCCGAATATCAGTATAATCCGGACTTTTAGAAAGCGCCTGTTGAGATAAAGCTATAGCGTCTGCGTAGTTCTTATTGTCGAAAGCCATTTTTCGCGCCTGCTGAAAAAGTTCATCAGACGACGACGGTATACTTTGAGCAAATATTAAGTTTAATGGATTAAGTAACAGAATTATAAATAAAAGTTTATATCGCATAAAAGCAAGCCCGTCGTATCAAATAATATTCTTCCTTTTACGATAAAGGTAAGATAATAGATTGCTAATAATAAGATTAGTTTGCGCAAGCTTAATAAGGATTATTTAATTAATACCCGGGTAGAATATTTACGGCTATATAGTTTATATATCATAGCTAAGTTGAATAGCGTGAAATTTGAAATCTTTGTTATACAAATATTAATTAAAGAGGCAAACAAGGTTGGCCCACTGCATTCTGCATAGACAAAGATAAGTTTAAGGCCAAAGGTATAAAGCTCTCGGCCCTGGTGCTTCAGGATTTGAGTGACTTTCATGTTTGGTGCCCGGCTTAAATGAGTGCATAATCATAGTTAACGAAGGCCTGCCGCGTGATGCTGCCGGCATCCTTCAAAATTGGCCTGCCATGCCCGAAGACCATTTTATCAAAGTCCAGGTTGGTCACTTTCAGGATGCTGCTGATGCCTTCGGCCATATTTTCATAGATGACGCTCAGGCCCAACCCGGTGCTGTTTGACAATAGGTCGCCTGCTATTAGTACTTCTTCGTTTTCTGCCAGCAGCGAGATATGGCCTTTACTATGGCCTGGTGTGTGGATGACGCGAATGCCACCTAACAAAGGCAGCAGGTCATGGTCATTTAACTGTTCGTCTATACAAACCGGCTCAATATTGATGCCGGCCCGTTTGATGGCCAACTCATAGATCAGCCAGTTTTTCAGTCCGGGCGTCAGGCAGATCTCTTTGCGGCAGGCAATACCATAGCGCATGATCTTCGCATCCTCGCTGTGCGCCATTACCGGAACCCCTAACATTCGCTTAAGCTCTTCGGCACTTCCGGCATGATCCGGATGTGCATGGGTCAGAATAATCTGTTTGATATCGTGAGGGTTCTTTCCGGCGTTCTTAATTGCGCCGAAAATTTTTCCTACACTCCCTTTGGTACCGGTATCAATCAGGGTCAGGCCATCATCTTCTATTACAAAAACGTTGACCCAGCCTAAGCTGATCTGGTATATATTACTGCTGATCCTTTTCATACGATTATTCATTTTAAATAAAAACTTATTGATTAATGCGTAAAAATGAGTTCATAGCTCTTGCTTTCGGATTTGAAGTAGTTATTTAACAGTTATCGTTTGTACCTGCAAGGTTGTCCCTGCTGAAATATCAAACGTTGTTTTATGATGCAAACGTTCACAAGGGTCATGTTAACAAGTGTTAAAAGCGACAGTCTGGCGTATTTTGCCTATTAATAGCCAAATTAAAGCGACGATATCAAGTAAATTTTTTAAAAGAAACAGGCAACTTGGGAGAGTGTGGGCACCGGGAAATGAGAAGGCGGGCATTCCTATTAATAATTAACCCGGATTTACCTGTTACGCGCCCATTAGGCAAAACGCAGCTCTTGTAATAAGAAACTGCGTTTTTTTGTGGTCCTTAGACTACAAAACTCGAACTCTTTTATGGCTGATTTGCATTGTGCGGCGGGTTTGGATGATAATTTGTATCCGACTTTGGATGGGATGTAATTACATCGTAACAATAAAAAAGCCAGTTTTACACTGGCTTTTTTGTGGAGATGGGAGGAATCGAACCTCTGGGGTGTTATGATATTTTCGTTCATGCACCGTCTCAACAGATTAACTTTTTTGAAAGCATCCCCGTAACTACCCCAATCCACCTTATTATGTTATTTTTCATATCATTTAAATTTAATTGTTTTACAAAACCGTTTACACTAACTATGCCCATAACTAACTGAAAAAAAGTTGGGAATGGGTAACTAAAAATTAAAGTTGATATAAATGCAAGAACTACTGTTATCCGAAGTACAGTACAAAGGTAAATAATAATTAAGGGAACCTGAATGACTAACGATCTGTATAAATCAGTTCTAAGTCATATTTATCCGCCAAAAACTCGGCGATTTTTTTGACTTCATAATATGCTCCAACTTTTACTTCTGAATTTTGATTAATAACTTACATCAGGCAGAAATATATACCCCCATAATTAATATAATATGGGTTTTTATAATACATAAATTGTGATGAAGTATGCAAAATGACATAATTATACCATTACTTAAAACAGGCAAGAGAAATATTTGTAACTATTTGAAAATGACTATATTTGGTTACACAAACTTAAACTCTCAAGTATGAAATTCCCCAACATCCTCGGTACAATTGTTGCAGAAGCAACATTGACCAACAAAGAATCGATTTCAAAAGCCTTTAATCTTTTTGCCGATCAAAGCCGTTTCGATTACTTTACATTTAGAAACGACACTGTCAATTGGGTTGCGAAATTAGTACTTTTCACGGGCCATGACGAATCTGGTGTACCTACAAGACCCGGATATGTAACCGAAACAGGAGTTACAGTTGGTGGCGTTAACGTTACAGAAAGGTCAGCTCAAACAACAACGTTGCAGCCACAAGTGAAGTGTTTAGCAACGCGAGTTAAGTGTTCCGCTCAATGTTTCAGACCGAGTGATGGCGCTCAACAACAGATAAATTTTCAAGATCATGTAGCACCTGCTGGTAAGTACTTTATTAACGCAACCTTTGGCATAGCTAATCCAACATTGGCAGGTAACCAAAATGACACACAGGCGTTTGTCGAATTAATTGATAATGATGGTGCCAAATACACACTCACTGTTAATATAAAGTGATTAATTACACTATAATTGTGGTATCCTTTTTGTTCCTTTAATATTAATTATGTAGAAATTAATCCAACTAAAAGAGGCCGTCTCATAAGTAAAATCAAGGCTCTGAGAATCGCTTATACGAAAATACTCTCCACCATCTATCCGAATAAATCAAATTAAAAGAGGCTGGTCACACACTTATGAGACAGCCTTTTTTAATTTGATTCCCATGACGCACCAACGGTGGATCATTTCAGTGGTCCCGACGAGAATCGAACTCATATCTAGAGTTTAGGAAACTCCTATTCTATCCGTTGAACTACGGGACCTTTTTTATTGAAGTGCAAATGTGCAAATTATAGCTGAGTTAGTCAAAAACATTTGCACATCTGCATATCCACGCATTTGCACATTAATCTATCTTACAACAGATCCATTGTGCAAATCATCAACGGGCGATACAAAGCTCAGTTTGCCTTCGTTATCCTCGGCCATTAATATCATACCCTGCGATATGATGCCTTTTATTTCGCGCGGTTCAAGGTTAACCAAAATACTTACCTTTTGCCCTATAATGGCATCGGGCTCATAAAACTCTGCAATTCCCGATACTACTGTACGCTCATCAATGCCGGTATCAATAGTTAGTTTAAGCAGCTTTTTGGTTTTGGCAACTTTTTCGGCAGTTAAAATGGTGCCGGTTCGTATATCCATTGTAGCAAAGGTTTCATAATTGATGTTTTCCTTTGCGGGGGTTATTGGCGTTTCTTCCACTGCTTCGGTTGCTTGTTTCTTATTATGTAATTTTTCTATTTGTAAAGCTATTACCTCATCCTCAACCTTCTCAAACAATAATGCTGATGGGTTTAGCTGATGGCCGTTTGCAAACGCTATTTCGCTTTCAAAATCAATCTGGGCAGGCAGGTTTAGCATGCCAAATATTTTTTTAGCGGTAGCCGGTAAAAACGGCTGTAAACAGGCTGCTAAATGCCCTATTATAAACAGGCAATTATGCAATGCATCCTTAGCATCTGCAGGATCGGTTTTTATCGATTTCCAGGGCTCTTTGTCTGTTAAATATTTATTGCCCAAACGCGCAATATCCATTACGCTTTGCAGGCCCTGCCTAAATCTATAGGTTTCCAGGCTGCTTTCCAGCGAATCATAAAATATACCTATTTCATCATTTAAATAGCCATCTGTTAGCCTGATTTTAACGGTATCGCTTTCTACTTTGCCATCATAAAACTTGTGCATCAGTATCATTACACGGTTAACAAAATTGCCTAAAATAGCTACCAGTTCGTTGTTTACACGGGCCTGGTAATCTTTCCAGGTAAACTCGCTGTCGCTGGTTTCGGGTAATATTGATGTTAGTACATAGCGCAACTCATCCTGCTTACCGGGGAACTCTTCCAAATACTCATGCAGCCACACCGCATGGTTGCGCGATGTTGAAAGCTTATCACCCTCCAAATTTAAAAACTCATTTGCAGGTACATTTTGAGGTAAAATATACCCGCCATGCGCATGCAGTATTGATGGGAAAATAATGCAGTGAAACACAATATTGTCTTTACCAATAAAATGGATAAGGCAGCTATCATCTGCTTCATTCGCCTGTTTTTTCCAGTATAGTTTCCAGTCTTTTCCGTTATCAATGGCCCATTGCTTGGTTGCCGAAATATAGCCAATCGGCGCATCCATCCATACATAAAGCTTTTTGCCTTTAGCCTCTTCTAATGGCACATCAATCCCCCAATCCAGATCGCGTGTCATAGAGCGAGGCTGCAGGCCTGATTTTAGCCATGATTTGCATTGCCCAAATACATTTACTTTCCAGCTGCCCTCTTTTTTATCTATCCATTGCTCCAGCCAGGGCTGATATTTATCCAACGGCAAATACCAATGTTTGGTAGGGCGCAAAACCGGCGATTTACCACTTAGGGTTGATATTGGATTAATAAGGTCTGTTGGGTTTAATGAGGTGCCGCATCTTTCGCATTGATCGCCATAGGCATTTTCATTATGACAGTTGGGGCAGGTACCTATTATGTATCTGTCTGCCAAAAACTGGTTAAAGTCTTCATCATAATATTGTTCAGACATTTTTTCTACGAACTCATCCTTTTCATACAAATTCAGAAAAAACTCCTGCGAAAGATCATGATGTATGGGTGATGACGTGCGATGATAAATATCGAACGCTATACCAAACTCTTCAAAGCTGCTTTTAATTTGGTTATGATATTTATCAATTATAGCTTGTGGTGTTGTGCCTTCTTTTTTAGCTTTTATGGTGATGGCTGCGCCATGCTCGTCTGATCCGCAGATGTAAACTACATCCCGTTTCTTCAGGCGCAAATATCTAACAAAGATATCAGCAGGTAAATATGCTCCGGCTAAGTGGCCAATATGCAACGGGCCGTTAGCATAAGGTAAAGCCGAGGTAATAGTGAATCGTTTAAATTGAGTAAGTTGCGACATAATGGATTTGGCAAAGATAAGCTATTTGGTTTGGGAAGCAAAAAGGGCGTTGCACAACACATGCATACCTGCACCTAACTGCACTATTTTACTTGTTCAGTACCGGTATAAACCATAAAGTCAGAAAGTTTTTTTAATATTGGCTATGCATAACGCAACGCCAACTTCCGGAATACAACCCCCATATCTTAAAAAGGGCGACAAGATTGCAATAACCTGTCCGGCCAAAAAATTACCCGGCCCAATGACGGATGCTATTACCCTGCTACAATCATGGGGGCTTGAGGTTGTTTTGGGCGAAACGGTTGACGCATCCTTTCATCAATTTGCCGGGGATGACGACTTTCGCGCACGAGACATGCAGCGCCTTATTGATGATGACAGCGTTAAAGCGATAATTGCCGCCCGGGGCGGTTATGGTACTATCCGCATAATAGATAAGGTTAATTTTAGCCGCCTTGCTCAAAATCCTAAATGGTTAATTGGCTTTAGCGATATTACCCTGCTGCACACCCATTTATACAGCAACTATAATATACAAACCATTCATGGGCAAATGCCGGTAAACATTCCTGATGCTTCTGCCAGATCTTTAGAAAGCTTAAAAAAAGCATTATTTGGTGATGAAATAACCTATTCTTTTAACGCTCATCCTTTAAATCGTTGCGGCGAGGGGGCCGGTGTTTTAATTGGCGGTAACTTAAGTTTGTTAATTGCGTCGTTAGGTTCTGTATCTGATTTTAGTTATGACGGCAAAATATTATTTATTGAGGATGTGGGTGAATATTTATATTCGACAGACCGAATGATACGTACGCTTGACAGAGCCGGAAAATTAAAAACCCTTGCTGGCCTAATAGTGGGAAGCTTTACCGAAGTAAAGGATAACGACATCCCCTTTGGGCAAACTGTTGAAGATATTGTTATGGATGTTGTAAAAGATTATAGCTACCCGGTTTGTTTTGATTTCCCGGCGGGTCATATTCCTGATAATTGCTCTTTAATATTTGGCCGGGGTTTACAATTATCTGTAAAAACACATCATGTTGCGGCAAGCTATATTTAAGTTATAAATTTGCTCAATTAAGCCTAATTTTATCCCCATTAAACCATAATTAAATGACGAGAAAAAGCATATTATTTTTAGCGTTTGCTATGATAGTATTGGTAAGCTGTAATGGCGGCTATCAAAAGGCTACGGACGGGACGTTGTATATTAAGTATACTAACAAAGGCGGCCCCAGAATAAAAGCGGGCGATTTTGTAAGTATGAATGTTATTGTAAAAACAGATCTTGATAGTGTAATAGATAATACTTTTTTAAAGGGAACGCCAAGATTAATGATTTTACCCAACCCTATTTTTAAAGGCGACGTATTCTCTGCTTTACGGCTAATGGCCGAGGGTGACAGCCTTTCTGTTAAAATGAGCGACGACAGCATATTTAAAAAAACTACCAGGCCGGCTGGCTTTAAAGGCCAGTTTGTAATTTATGATATAAAAGTTGAGAAAGTAATACCTAAAGGTACAATGACCGGGCAGGCATTACAAGAGAAAGCGATGGCTTATGTGAGGGGGCTGGCAGATGTGATTAAAAATGCCGAGCCTGCTAAGATTAATAAATACATTGCCGATAAGAAGATGAAGGTTACAAAAACAGACTCGGGCCTATATTATAGGGTGGATAAAAAGGGAACGGGGCCCACGGCAGCAGTAAATGATACTGCGGTGATAGTGTATGTAGGCTCATTATTTAACGGAAAAATTTTTGATACTAATATTTTAGAAAAGGCCCAAAGCGCAAAAATATTTAACCCTAAACGCGAGTATCAGCCAATAGGTATACCGGTACAACCACAAAAAGCTATAGCCGGGTGGATACAAGGCTTGCAATTATTAAATAAGGGAGCTATTGCTACTTTTATAATACCATCAAAACTGGCTTATGGCAATAATGGCAATGGCGTTATCCCTCCTTACAGCCCCCTGGTTTATCAAATTGAAGTGGTAAGTATTATACATTCTTCGAAGGCTAAAAAATAATTTGAATTTTATTACCTGATAACTGATCAATAAAACCACGAACAAAAAAGCCCCGCGATAATATCATGGGGCTTTGTATTAGTATATAATTATTAAGCAGTAAATTATGTGCCTGCTGTAATAGCGTAGATCAATTTATTAAACTGTTCTACAATTACGCCCTGGCCGCTTGCACTTGTAATAATAAGTGGTAAAGCGTATTTAAACGTTGGGTCATATTAATACCAATGGCCACTTTTCATTAGCTTTTACTCCGGCCTAATCAATGAACAGCGTAACAACGCATTTAAAACCGCGCCAAATAAAAAAAGCCCCCCAAATCTCGGGGGGCTTTTGAGTTATTAATTAAATATGTTATTATGGGCCAACTACAATTTTGAAAAATAAAGTTTTGAATTGGTCAACAATAGCGTCATTTCCTGTTGCCGATGATATAGTAAGTGGCAGCATGTAAGTTACTGTTGGATTAGCAGTCTGCAATGTTTTAAGAGCAGGGCCATTAACAGTGAACGATACGTATCCTAAGCTGGTTGGTAAAGTTACCGGAGTGCCTACTATTGGCAGCACCGGGGCAACACGCTCTACAATACCAGGAACAATGTTAACAGTAAGGCTACCTGCTATAGTGTAAACGCTTGCAGGTAATAGGGTGTAAGTTGTTCCATATTTAGTTGTCATTGCAGCCTGGTCAACAATTACCGTAACCGCTGTAGGCGACGTAAGATCGCGCGGTGCGGAAGCAACTATCTGGGCGTTAAGGCTGCTGGTTGCTGCTGTACCAGATATGGTGGCAGTTGTTAATTGCTTGGCATTAGCCGTCAATGCAAAATCAACAACAGGCTTATTCGATGCAAAATCGATAGACCTTCCATCATCTTTTAAACATGAGCTAAAAACAGTCGCCAACATCAATGAAGCCGAGGCGAGTTTTATATAAAATAGTTTTTTCATCTTTTAATTTTTTAATTTAATTTATAGGGTTAATGCCTTATTTAACTTTAAATTACGGTTTCGCCCAAAAAATCCTGCCTGTAAATGTATCAGCCACACCCGCTTTAGCTACGTTAGCAGCATTGGTGTTGTACTCGGTTAACGGATACGGGATCCGCGCCGGTTGGGTTGTACCGGTAGCGGCCGGGAATATAGAGCGGGGCAGATCCGGATAGCCTGTTCTGCGGTACTCATTAAACGCTTCAAAGTAATTGGCAGGATTTAACGCAACCCATTTTTGATAGATAATAGCACTTTCCTGTACATCATCTGATCCGGCAGCAGGATAAGCATAAGCTGGCTTGGCCAAATATGTGGTTGCCGCGGTAGCAGTTAAACCAAAATCAATAAATGAAGCGGTTACACCTGCGTTATATAACGTAGCAGGTATCCCTGTTATTAAACCACTTTTAGCGGCTTCTGCCTGCAAAAATAATGATTCTGCAGCCGTGAAGATCGGCGATGATTTTACCGGGTTTAATATAAACGCGCTGTATTTACTTTGGTTAACGCCTACCAACGCGGTACCTGCATTATTAAGCTCTTGCGGTGGCGCGGTTTGACCAAGGGCGGTAGCTTCAATTTTACCAACAGCGGCATTAACAATAGGAGCTGTAGTAGCTGAAGTTGATTGCGCATAAACCTGGAATAAACGAACATCATCAGGCGCGTATGGTGTACCGGCCCCGATCAGTTTGTTAACATAATATGAGTTAGCAAAATAAGTAGCACCTGACCCGGATACACCGCCGGTTTGCGTGAAACCAACCGCTTGATCGATAGGTGACTGTTGGCCGTTGATATTGGCATAACCCGGCTGTACGTTAGCCTCGGCTCCTACAACTAAATTGCCTGATGTGTTAGTTGGTACAGCAACGTTAATGTAACCGATAGCAGCAGTAGCCTGTACTGCAGTTTTAAGTGCCGCGGCTTTGGCAGCAACGTTTGACTGGCGAATTGCTAATTTCAATTTCAGCGTATTAGCAAATATTTTCCAGTTACCCATTTCAGTAGTTTTGTTAGCGCCATACACAATGTCTGATGTGCCTGGTGCATTAACGGTGGCTGGCGCATTGGTAATTAACACGATAGCCGCGTCAAGCTGCTTCATCAGGTCATCATAAATCGACGAACCACTGTCATAAACAGGTGTTAAATTAGTTGCGCCCTGCAATGCCTGGCTGTAAGGTACATCATTATAATTATCAACCAATGTCTGGAACATATAAACCTTCATGATCTTAGCTATAGCAGTATAGTAAGGATCGGTAGTTGATTTGATGATATTATCATAACTGGCCAGGTTAGCGTATATAGGCGTAAAAAAATCAAAGGTCGACGTGGTGTAGATATACTGGTATACTGCCTGGTCTGGCTGTGTACCGGTACTCCATGACAAATAGCCCGAATAAAAACCATAAATGGTAAGCCTGGTTACACGCGAAGATCCCGGAGCAACCAGGTCTGCGGTTGTTTTTAAGGCGCCGGCCAGCAATAACGCGGGCGTTGCAACAGCCGGCGTATTAGGGTTAACCGCCAGTTCGCTTAAAAATGTCTTCTTACAACCGCTCCCGGCCGTTGCAAGTATCAAAATAGCAATTATATATTTTTTCATTTTTTTTGTTGTTAAAAAGTCACATTTAAAGACCCGCCAAATATACGGGTTGCTAAAGTTGTACCAACGAAACCTTGGTTGTTACCGGTTCCACCAAATTCCGGATCGAAATATTGATTGGTTTTCGGCCTGAACATTAATAGGTTACGTCCGTTTACAGCGATGGAAATCCGTTTGATAGCTTTGATACTCTTAGTAAACGATGTAAGATCAAATACCAGATCGGCCTCTCTTAGTTTCCAATATGCACCACTGGTTGTGTAGGTTGTATTTGCGTTATAAAACGCGCCGCTATCCCAGAAGTTAATGTTGCCTTCACTAATGGCTGAATTAGTATTAGTTACGTATACAGGGGCGGCGGTAGTCCCGGTATTAATTACTGAGTTAGGGAACACAAAACGGCTACGGCCTGTAGAGGCAGAAAATGCTGATATACCAGCGCCTGTTAGGGTTCTTAAACCGTCAAGATATACTACATACCCTGTACGGAATTCACTGGTAACGGTTAGCGTAATAAATTTATAACTTACTGTTTGCGTTAAACCTAATATATACTTAGGTGTGGTACGGCCCAGCGGGCGCACAGTAGGGTCGGCTACCGGGTAACCGGTAGCAGCGTTTACTACAGCATGGCCCTGGCCATCGCGCAATATATCGGTACCTACTAATTGTGGGAATGCTAACCCTACAATAGCCTGGTTATTGTTTGTAATGGATATTGCATTTATCCCGGGTATAATCGAAAGAACTTTTGAATCCTGGATAGCCAGGTTTCCGCTCAAATCTAACCCTACTTTATTCTTCGCTTTGGTTAAAACCTGGCCACTTAATCTAAACTCCATACCATAGTTTCTTACATCGCCCACATTAAGCGTGGTACTTGTATAACCGATTGATGGTGAAGTTGTAACCTGTAGGGTTTGATTAGTGGTGTGGTTATTATAATAAGTAGCAGAACCTGTAATTCGTCCGTCAAACAAGCCTAACTCCAGGCCCAATTCTGTTTCCCTGGTAACCTCAGGCTTTAATGCCGGGTTGTTTAAGTTGGCTGAAGGGTATAAAGCGGTTAAGCTTCCGTAAGGAAAGCCTCCGGAAGCTACGCTTGGTACAGAGAAGCTGGTTGGTTGGTAAAGATAAGGACCAATGTTTACGTCACCCACTTCGGCCCAGCCACCTCTTACTTTTAAGTAGCTGATATATTTGTTGTCTTTTAATGCCGGTATAGCATTTGTTAACACAATTGAGGCGTTGGCAGATGGGAACCAAATAGAACGTACAGACTCTGCAAGACGAGAATCATGTTCGTTACGTACAGTTCCTTCGATAAAAGCAACATTCTTATAGGCTAAGTTTAGGTCGCCAAAATAACCGGTCTGTCTGATTTTAGCACTTTCCTGGGTAGTTGTAGGCTGGCCTGAGATATATCCGATGTTATAAAAATCCTGGATAAACAAACTTGTGCTGCTGTTGGTGATACGGTTATAATTTTCTTCCCAAATGGTAGCACCTATACGGGCGTCAGCTTTAAAATTTGTCAGAAAATCATGTTGAAAGTGAACCAACATGTCTTGTGTGGTACGTGCAAAGCCTTGCGGTCCTGCTCCTGTTGAGTTAGAAGCATCACCAAACTGGGAAATATTTGTTACCTGGCCAGGGAAGATCGGCGTACCTACACCTGAAGCGCGGTTACCGGTACCTCCCGGATCAGAAAGTGCATACTGGCTATAATTACGTTGGCGTTGCGTAAATTGAGACTGATAAGTACCAAAGTTAGTAGCTAAACGATAAGTCGCATCAAGCCACTTGTTAAAGGTGTACACACCGCTAAAACTACCATTGAACGCATCCTGACGTACATTTGTCCTTGACTCTGCTATACCTGCATATGGGTTGGTATTGTAAGAGTTGAAATAGGTATTCCGGTCAGCAAAATCTGAATAAATATTTTGGAAATTTTGCAACGGCACCCATGATGGGGTGTTTATCAATGTGTTTATCGGATCAGCGCCGGTGCTTTGATCTGATTTAGAGTAACTCGCTGTGAAATCCGCTTTAAATTTGCCATAAGTATGCGCTGCCGATATCCGTACTATGGTACGTTGGTAGGTATCGCCGGGTGTAATAGCGGTTTTATCCAGGCGGTTTAAAGACAAGTTAAAGGTATTACCTGTAGCAGCGTCACCTTGTGAATATGAAAGTGCATTTTGCTCGGTATGGGCAGTCTGGTAGAAACCCCAGCGTGAATCGGGGTTAATGTGTGAATAAGGATATTTCTGTGTGGTACCGTTTTCCAAAGGAATACCTAACACTTGCAGGCTGCCATCATATAAAGGGCCGTAAGATTGGTTTTCGTAAGAGATTGGGTGAGTAATAAAACCTGTGTTAGGATCAAGATCGCCGGTTTCACCACCATAGCTACCAAAAAGTTTTTGAGTAGCAGGTATGTTTGCAAGCTTCTCTAACTGGTAAGTATTACTGTAACTAATCTGCGGAGCGCCATTAGACGAACCTTTTTTAGTGGTGATTACCATTACACCGTTAGATGCCTCAGAACCATACAATGCTGATGCTGCCGCACCGTTCAGCACGTCAACACTCTCAATGTCGTCCGGGCTGATGGTGTTAACATCATTTGGCGAGATTGGCACACCGTTTAAAACCACCAACGCGAAGTTGTTGCCATTAATGTGGCGTGTACCGCGCAGGGTAAAACGTGTGGCAGGATTAATGCCGTTGTCCTGCGTTGTAACTACCAAACCTGCTACCTTACCGGCCAGGCCGTTGGTAAAGTTGGTAACACCACCGTGCTTAAGCTCCTTGGCACTAACCGAAGTTGTAGTGTAGCCCAAGCTTTCTGAGGTCCTTTTAACACCAAAAGCGGTATTAACCACAACCTCACTTAATTGGTTGGTTGTAGTTTCAAGCATCACTTTTAGTTGAGTGCTGCTGGCAGATACTTCTTGGCTTGCGTAACCGATAAAGTTGAACACTAACACCGCGGTAGGTGGAGCGCTTATCGAAAATTTACCATTCACATCTGTTGGCACTCCAACACTTGTTCCTTTAATTTTTACTGTTACTCCCGGAATGGGTAGGCCATCATCCTTGGCGGTAACCGTACCAGTAACTGTACGGTTTTGTGCGAATACTTGTGTTACGCATAACACCAGAAAACACAAACTTACTAGTAGAAGTTTTTTCATGTTTGTTAATAATAAGATCAGTTAATAGTTAATTAATTATAAAAGTAGTGTTCCATTATCAAAAAGACAAATAAAATCGTTAAAAAATTGAAAGTTTTTTTCCGAAAAGTGCATTTAATTAAAAAATATTAAATTATTTAGTACCATGTATTGCATAATACATTTTAAAGCATATATCTTTGCCATATGATTGCAGAAAACACACAAACACAAATGCGTAAGGGTATATTGGAGTATTGCATACTATCAATCATAGCCCGTGACGAAACTTACGCCTCTGATATAATTGCCGAGCTTAAAAAAGCACAACTACTTGTTGTAGAGGGCACTTTATATCCATTATTAACGCGGTTAAAAAACAATGGCCTGCTTACTTATAATTGGGTTGAATCAACGTCTGGGCCGCCAAGAAAATATTATGCGCTATCTGATGAAGGCCGGAAGACGCTGGAACAGTTGGATAAAACCTGGCAGGAGCTTGCCTTTGCAGTACAAACCACTATTGGAAAAAAGAAATAAACCAAACCGATAAAATATCATATCATGAACAAAACGATCATTATAAACATAAACGGCACCGTTTTTCATATTGAAGAAGATGCCTACGAAACATTAAAAACTTATATGACGGATGTAAAACGTCATTTTTTAAACTCGGCAGACAGCCTTGAAATTACAACAGATATTGAAAACCGCATTGCCGAAATGTTTACTGATATACTGGCCCGTGAAAACAAACAGGTTATAGTTGAGCAGGATGTTAGGCTGATTATTGAGCAAATGGGCACAGTTGAAGATTTTGAACATGCCGAAGAAGAAACATCATCCACACACAATAACTATACCTATAATAATAGCGCCACACGTGCGTTGTTCCGCGATCCGGACGATCATTTGTTAGGTGGTGTTTGTGCCGGGCTGGCAAATTACTTTGATATACAAACTATATGGGTAAGGCTGGCCTTTGCCTTGTCTGCTGCTTTTTTTGGAACCGGCGTTTTATTGTATGCTATATTGTGGATAATAATCCCCCGCGCTATTACCCGTGCAGACCGCATGGCCATGAAGGGCGAAAAGCTAAATCTTCAGGGTTTTAAAAACAACTTCGAAGAAGAATTAAGTGCTGTGCGCAACCACTTAACAAATTTGCAGGAAGAAGCAAAGCCCCTTGTATATAAGTTTAGAGACTTCATAAATGAGTTCTTTTTCCACTTAGGTAAATTTATCAGAGGTGCCGGTAAAATATTTATTAAAATATTGGGCATAATGATACTATTGGCCTGTTTAGGCTTTGCCATATTCCTGGTAGTTTGCCTGGGCCTTGCAACCGTATGGGGCGACTCACATACGCACATGTTCCCATTTAGCGTCATGTTAAATGAATATGCAAACAGAATATATGTATCCGGCTTTATTGCGGCCTTTATTCCTGTACTTGCTATTTTCTTATTAACTATTAAAGCAATATTTAATACCCGCACTATCGATAAGTCAATTGCCTCTGTAATATTTGTAGCCTGGTTATTTGCTGTTGGGGTACTGGTTTTTTACGGCTCAAAAATTGCAGCCGGTTTCAGGTCATCCGCCAGCTTTAACCAAACAGTTACAATAGCTCCTACCCCTAAAAACACCTATTATTTAAAACTTAATGATGTAAAATACTTTTCACATGATGATAGTGTTAGGCTCGATATGAAATCACATTTTCAAAACATGGTTGTTACCGATGAGAATAATGATTTTGAACCGGATAACCTTTCCATCAAAATAGAAAAAAGCGACGTGAGCCAACCTGTTCTGATCGAGACCTTTCATGCCAAGGGCAGCCACTATGATGACGCATTATTAAACGCGCGCAATACCCGGTATATATTTGTACAGCAGGACTCAATTTTAAAATTCGACCGGTATCTGCAAAGAATGCCAGGCGAATCATGGCACGACCAGGAAATTGAACTTACTTTAAAGATGCCTTTAAATTCAACCCTGATAATTGATGAAAGGTTAAATGAGTTCTTGAGAAACGGTATCAATGTGCGCGAATGCAAAGAAAGCAACAAAAAGCCTGACGCAACATCGGCCACATTTATCATGACAGTTAACGGACTGGAATGTAAAATAGATACATTGGTTACCCCGGTAATAAAACCAGATTCGGCTAAAGTTGCAAAACCTGCAAAAGTTAAATAATGAAACTATTTGTTACATATATAAGGTATATAAGTCTGCTGCTTATTGGCGGGCTTATATTAACCTTATATATTAATAGTATAACTCCTATTACTACTAAAGCAGAAAAGCATGTGGCAGAAAAGAATGACTTATGTAGTACCCATAGTAAATCGCCTTCCATAACCTTTTCACTTTTAGATGATTTATTAGGTGCACTTTTCCCCGCATTAAAAAATTAAATCAATTTGTAACCTTAACCCCCTTTTATGCATCTTATATAAAACATTTGCCCCGGCATTTAAAAAGATACGCTATGAAGAACAACAGCCGGGAAACAAAGCCGGTTAAATAAAAATATCAAACCTTAATTAACAAACTAAAAAAGAAGGAAAAAATCCTTCACTGGCATACTATTGCCTAAAATTTATACTTATGAAATCAATCACTACTAAAATATATTATACGCTGTTATTAACAATATTGGGCTTTAGCACCGCATTTGCGCAAACAGCAAAATCAACCATTACCATAACAGGCAAGCTGGTTGGCGAGCAAAATACACCTATAGATTACGCTACCGTTAGCCTGCTAAAAGCAACAGACTCTACCGTTGTGAAGGGCACACTTACCAATGGCGACGGCGTATATTCTTTTGACAACATTACCCCGGGCAATTATATAGTTAAAGGAACAACTGTGGGATATAATAAAGTGGCAAGCGCGGTATTCAGCGTAACCAACGCACGCCTTGCCGTTCCTGATCTAACTATGCACCCTAATGTGAAAAGTTTAAATACGGTCACCATTACCTCATCAAGGCCATTAATTGAGCGCAAAATAGACCGCACCGTAATGAATGTTGAAAACAGCGTTCTGGCGGCAGGCAACACCGCTATGGAAATTTTAGAAAGGGCGCCCGGCGTAACGGTTGATAAAGATGATAACATCAGCCTGAAAGGAAAACAGGGCGTAACCGTAATGATAAATGATAAGCTGACCTATTTGTCGGCAGCACAGCTGGCCACGTTGCTGCGATCGACCGATGGCACTACCATACAATCCATCGAGATCATTACCAACCCATCAGCTAAATATGATGCGGCAGGTAACTCGGGTATCATCAACATCAAACTAAAAAAGAACAAGCAGAGTGGCACCAATGGTAGTGTTAATATAGGTGGTGGCTACAGTAAACATCCACGGGATAACATGAGCCTTAATTTAAATCATAAAGAAGGTAACCTTAATCTTTTCGGCACATTTAGCCATGGCGATAACCCACGTTACCGCGACCTGGATATTAGCCGGATCATTACTGATAATACCGGCAAGCACACTTATTTTGATCAGCTAACGCAAATGTCGCAAACCAATCATTATAATAATTATAATACCGGAGCCGACTACGACCTGACCAGTAAACACATCATAGGTTTCGTGATAAGTGGCTATTCAAACACGGAGAACGACAATAATTTTACCCCTACTACTATAGGAGCTGTATCGGGCGTTGCAGATTCGTCATTAAATACTTCTTCGAGCATTAAACAATCTTATAAAAACCTTGCCTTCAATGTGAATGACCGGTATAAAATAGATACACTTGGGCAGGAGTTAAGTATTGATTTGGATTATTCAAAGTTCAATAATAACTCTATTGCACAATACAATACAGACTATTTTCTTGCAAATGGCAGCAAACAACACGACCCATTGTTGCTGCGCAACCAAACGCCATCAACTATTGAGATTTACTCTGGCAAGGCTGATTATGCCAAACCGCTTACCAAGACTATAAAGCTGGAAGCAGGAGCAAAATTAAGCAGTGTTAAAACCGATAATGATCTGCGGGCGCAAAAGGCCCTGGTTGACGGTACATATATAAATGACACAACCCGCACTAATCGTTTTATTTATTCTGAAAAAATAGATGCCGGTTACATAAACCTGAATAAACAGTTTAAAAACGGATCGGTACAGGTGGGCCTGCGTGGCGAATACACCCAATCAAATGGTAACCTGGTGGGCAGTACACAGGTGGACCGCAGTTATTTTAATTTGTTTCCGAGTGTGTTCCTGAACCGCACGCTGGATAAGAAAAATGAGATCAGCCTATCCTACAGCCGCCGTATTGACCGCCCCGGTTATGGTAACCTTAACCCTTTTATTTATTATCTTGACCCTTATACCTTTTCAAAAGGGAATGCATTTTTAAAACCGCAATACACCAATAACTTCGAATTTGATTATACCTATAATAAAACGGTCAACGTTAGCGTGGGTTACAGCCGTACTACTGATGTGATTACCGAACTGATCCTGACCCAGGGGAACAAATCGTTTCAAACCAACGATAACCTGCAGGTACAAAACAGCTATAACATTAATATATATTCACCTTATACCATCACTAACTGGTGGACAGGCAGCTTTAACTTTAACGGGTTTTACCTGGGCTTTAAATCAAACGGTTTATATGGAGGAAATGTTGACAACGGGCGTGCAGCATTCGTTTTCAGAACAACGCAAACCCTATTGTTCGGCAAATTTAAGGCAGAAATATCGGGCAATTATAATTCTTCATTAACTTATGGCATTTATAACATATTCCCTAAGTATGGCATTGATGCCGCCTTAAGCCGCTCATTTGCAAATAAAAAGTTTAATGTTAAAGTAGGCCTGGATGATATATTTAACATGCGCCGCAATAATATCAGCAGTAATGAGCTAACCAATAATTTTATTGTTAGGCAAAAAAGCGATTCCCGCTTATTAAAACTTAATATTACCTACAACTTTGGCAATTCAAAAATTAAGAAACGCGAACACCGCGGCGGCGCAGAAGATGAAAAAGGAAGAGTAGGGGGTGGTAATTAAGCTGGCAGTGGGCAGCAGTTAACTGCTAACTGTCCACTTGCAAACTGCCAACTGCTCATTGCACCATAAATACCGCATTGCTAAACAACAGCTTACCATTTTCCCAAAAACCGCGGAATAATGGGTCGTCAACCAAATACACTACAGAGCCCCGGCCCATAGATTGTACGCCTAATAATAACCCGTCTTTTATTTTCTCTTTGCTTTTTTCGCCAACGAAACCAGAAACGTACGCGTCTTTCTTAATGGTGCCTACGTTCCAGTTGCCATCGTCTAAAAGGGGATAAACATCATCACTTAATTTAAGCGTGTAATAATATTTAGGGAAACCAAACCCCAGCGGGTGGGTATTATCTAAATTAATCTTATAAATAGCACCCGGCACGCTTGTTTTGATTGATTCGCGGTCGCGGTCGCCATATATTCTTATAGATGGTTTGGTTTTGCCTGTGTCGGTATCTATTCTTTTGATATCAAATCCTTTTTTGCCCGCCAGTTGCGAAACCGCGTCCTGCAGTACAATCAGTTTACCGCCATCTTTAACCCAGCTCTGCAATTTTTCTGACGGGAAATCATCATAATTGCCATCAGGAAAAATTATCGCGTCAAAATCACCCAGCTTAGCACGGCTTAAGTTTTTATAATTAACCAACGATACGGGATAACCTATCTGCTGCTCAAAAAAGTGCCATATCTCGCCCATGCTTTCTGAGGATGCACCTTCGCCCGATACCAGCATTACTTTTGGCGGATGGATATACCTGATAAAGCTTGAGCCCAGGTCTACCCCTTTATCAACAAAACCGGTTGTTAGCGGAGTTAGCTCGCGCCCGGCAGACATTGCTGCATAATGTACGTTATCATCAAAATCCACATTGTCATTGCCTGCCCTTGCTAAAATAAGCGATCCGGCACCAAATTTTTTACCCGCGGCTTCGAACGGGATTTCAGCATAACGCACCTTGATGTTCTTTTTAAATAGCTCCACCAAAAACTTAACATCATTAACAGACTGCCAGGCAGCAACGTAGGCATAAGCATGTTGTTTATTTGCTGATTCTGTTGGCTGTGGTGATAGCGATCCGCTGTTCATTTGTTGCGGAGCAACTTTTATAGGCTCCTTAAGCCCGTATGCCTGTAAGCCATAGGCATACGGTAATGACCACGCGGTAATATCATATGTGTTAGAGTCGGCCACAAAAGTTTTGGGCTCCAACAGTACATGCAACAATACTGATTTTGGCTGATAAGCGCTAACAACCATATCATTAGTATTAACATCAAACTGTTCTGTTTTACCATTGATATAATTAAAGCCTGATGCATTGGCTTTTACTCCATAATTATACTGGATGCTGTTTCTGCGAAGTACCTCTGCAAGGGCGTTTAACTTATCTTGATTATCGTTTTTAATAACGTAGGTTTTATAATCGCCGGTTGGGTTGGCGCGGCTATTATCAAAATACTTTTTAAATTCTCCCAGTGCTTTTGTGGCATTAGCCGATGCGGTTTCGATGGTGCTTAAGCTGTTTGAGTGATGGTGAGCGATACGGTCCTTCAAGGTTAAAACATCACCCATGCGGGTAGTTACTGCCAGGCCCGCCCCAATGCCACCCTGCTCATAGGTCATACCTATAGAGCCGTTATAGATAGGGTACGTGTCGCCGTATGATGGATAAAGCAGATCAAACTCTTCCTTGGTAAAATATAGCCAGCCATTTTGGTCAAAGTACCTGGCGTTGTTTTTTCCAATAATTGTTTGAAACTCTTTTTGCCAGGCAGTAATATCCCTGTGCATTGGCTCGGCTGCCGGAGCAAAGTAATAAGGCGAATTATAGCCCTGTTCATGAAAATCAACATGCACCTGCGGCAGCCATTGATTAAATAAGCCTACCCGCGCCTGCGTTTCTTTTTGCGTTTGCCAGGCCCAATCGCGGTTCAGATCAAAATAATAATGATTTACCCGGCCGCCCGGCCATGGCTCCGCATGTTCGCGCGCTGCCGGATTAGCATCGGGTGCACTTCCCTTTACCGAGTTATAGAAATTTACATACCGCTCATGGCCGTCGGGGTTTAAACAGGGGTCGATTACAACAACCGTATTTTTTAACCAGGCTTTTGTTCTGTTATTAGCCGGATCAACCATATCAAATAAGGTTTGCATAGCTGCCTCGCTCGAGCTGGGCTCGTTACCATGAACGTTGTAGCTTAGCCAAACTATTACCGGAGTATTGGTTGATGCAGTACCGCTATCTCCTAATCCGGCAAGGCCTAAGTTATTCTTGCGGATATCTTCCAGCCTGTTAATGTTTGCATCAGATGCAATGAACATCGCCACCAATGGGCGGCCCTCGTTAGTAGTGCCAAACTGCACCATCTTTACATTTTTTGATTCGGTGGCGACATATTTAAAATAGTCTACTATACGATACTGATAGGTAAATTGTGTGCCTAACTGATAGCCTAAAAATTCTGATGGCGATTTAATGCTTTGTGCGAATGTTGAAAAGGCAATGATTAAAAAGATAAATAAGAGGAGTATTTTTTTTGACATATGATTACCGGTACTTTTTATGAAAGCTTGTTGCTTATTTCTATAATATCTTCTTTTCTGTTTAACAAATCGACCGCTTGTTGCAAGGCAGATTTCAATATTTCACACATACCTGCATTTGATGTGTTGCCGCAAGTAATCCAAATTAATTGGGGTGGGCTGCCATGCAGTTCAATTAATCTAACAAAATCATAATCCTTACTCATCAAAGTAATATTCGCTTTTCTAGCCTGATCAAAAATTTCAATGTCAGTAGCATCTCTAAGACCTAAAGAACGTACAGACTTTGCCGTTAATTTGGGGAAATTATCATTTATCCAGGAAGCAATAAAAGGAGATATTTGTGCATCAATCCAAATAATCATGCTGCTATGATAGGATGATCAAGTTTGCTACCAGCATATTTTAAAGCGGCTTCAATATCTTCTGGTTCAAGATCCGGTAATTCTTGCAATACTTGGTTTTGTGTTAAACCCGAAGCAAGCAAATCAATAACATCTACCACACGTATTCGCATACTACGTATACAGGGTCTACCGCCACATTGCGCTGGGTTTGTAGTAATACGCTCTTTCCAGTTATTCATAATCAAATTTACCTTTAAAAAAGAAAGAAAGCAAAAATTCACAAATTTCTTAAATTAGCTTAATTCAGCATCATCCAAAATCTGCACATTTGCATATCTTCACATCTGCACATTAAAAAACACATGACACCTACCCAGGCCCTGCAAAAATATTTTGGATATAGCGAATTCAGGCACGAGCAGGAAGCTATTATACAGCATGTTTTAAACAGTAAAGATGTATTGGCGCTGATGCCTACCGGCGGTGGCAAGTCGCTATGTTACCAGCTGCCTGCGGTGTTATTAAACGGTTTAACCATTGTTATATCGCCGCTTATTGCTTTAATGAAGGACCAGGTAGATAGCCTGAATGTAGCAGGTATACCTGCAGCTTTTTTAAATTCTACGCAATCGCCGGATGAGCAGAGCCGTATTATTACCAAACTAAACAGTAACCATATTAAGCTTTTGTATTTGGCCCCCGAGCGCTTGTTTGGGTCGGAAAACAAGTTGGTGCAATTTTTAAAATCGCTGCCTGTCCCCGTAGCGCAAATAGCTATAGACGAGGCACATTGTATATCCCACTGGGGCCATGATTTCCGTCCGGAGTATTTGATGCTTGCCGGACTGAAAGATCATTTCCCGAACATCCCGGTTATCGCGCTTACAGCTACTGCCGATAAACTGACTCAGAAGGATATCCTTGAAAAACTTAATCTTAAAAGCCCGGCTATATTTATTTCCTCTTTTAACCGGGCCAATATTACTTACCGGGTAAACCCAAAAAGAAACAGCTTTGACCAGCTGCTTGATTTTTTAGAGGGCCGCAAAGATGAATCAGGTATAATTTATTGTTTATCGCGCAAATCAGTGGAAGCCCTTGCGACCGATCTGAAAGCGCAGGGTTATTTGGCCGAGGCCTATCATGCGGGTTTAGATAATGCCCTAAAAGCCCGGAACCAGGAAGCCTTTTTGCGTGATGATGTAAAAATTATAGTTGCCACTATCGCTTTTGGCATGGGCATCAATAAATCTAACGTGCGTTACGTGGCACACATGGATATGCCCAAAAACATTGAAGGGTATTACCAGGAAACAGGGCGCGCGGGGCGTGATGGGTTGGAATCGGCAGCGTTGCTGTTTTACTCGCCGGGGGATGCTATTAAGTTGAAAAGCTTTGTTAGTATTGACGGCGACCCTGAGCAAACGCAGATCATGATAAGCAAGCTCAACGATATGGCAAAATATTGCCAGCTCCCAACTTGCCGCCGCCAATATTTGTTAAACTATTTTGATGAACAGGCACCCGATCATTGCGGCTCATGCGATGTTTGTTTGAGCGAAATCACCAAGTTTGACGGAACACTGATCGCGCAAAAAGCATTGTCGGCAGTATACAGGTTGAAGGAGCGCTTCGGCAGCACCTACGTGATAGATTTTTTACGCGGATCGAAAAACGAAAAGATACGTGAAGAACATAAAGAACTAAAAACCTACGGCGTAGGCAAGGACCTAAGCAAAGCCGATTGGCAGCGCTACCTGCGCGAGTTGGTCGCCTTAGGCTATCTGCAATTTACTGATACCGAATACCCGGTTTTAAAACTAACCTCAAAAAGTGAGGCGGTTTTAAAAGGATTGGAAAAGGTCGATCTCATCGCCACACAAACTATAGAAGAACGACCAACCGAAGATCTGCCGTTTGAGAATGACCTGTTAAGCATCTTAAAAAATACACGCCGCGATATCGCGTTACAGGAGAATGTACCTGCTTATATTATTGTTTCGGATGCTACTTTAATGGAGATAGCCACCTATCTGCCGCAAAGTTTGGATGAGCTGCGGTTTATTTCTGGCTTTGGCGATATTAAACTGGCACGATATGGACGCGAGTTTTTAGCGCCGGTTAAAGTTTATGCCGATGAGCGCGGCCTTAATTCAAAGATCAGCCAAAAAAGTAAAAAACGCGAGCGTAAGGTTAGGACAGAAAGAGTTAGCACACCCCGCAGCAGTGACACCCGGATGGTAAGCTTAGAGTTATATCGCAAAGACAAAACCATTGCCGAAATTGCTGCCGAGCGCGGGCTTTCTGTATCAACAATAGAAAGCCATTTAAGCTATTTTGTACAATCGGGCGAAATGGATGTGCTTGATATGGTGCCTGAAGGGAAGATCCCGGCTATAAAAGATGCGGTTGAAAGTTATGGTGCCGATAGGTTAGCACCCCTAAAGGAGGTATTAGGCGCTGATTTTACTTATGGCGAGATTAAAGCGGTATTGGGCTGGATGAACAGAAATCAATAACTTTGGTTAACACCCCGCGACAAACAAAATATGACCACTACCGAACAACTATATCAACTTTATTTGCAACACCAGGCTATCAGTACCGATACCCGCAAAATTGGCGCAGGCAGTTTATTCTTTGCCCTAAAGGGCGACAAGTTTGACGCGAATACCTTTGCCCAACAAGCCATAGAAGCGGGTGCCGCTTATGCAGTAATTGATAATCCCGAATATAAGTTTAATGACCGGTGCCTTTTAGTCGCTGATGTTTTAACCGCCCTGCAGGACCTTGCCCGACATCACCGTAAACAATTAACTATACCGGTTATTGGGCTTACCGGCACTAATGGCAAAACCACTACCAAGGAGTTAATAAATGCTGTTTTATCACAACACTTTACAACACTGGCTACGCAGGGAAATTTGAATAATCATATCGGCGTTCCGTTAACTGTTTTAAGTATTAACGCCTCTCACCAAATGGCGGTGATTGAAATGGGCGCCAATCACATAAAAGAAATTGAGCTGCTTTGTAGCATTGCACAACCAACGCATGGCTTAATAACCAATGTGGGTAAAGCGCATTTAGAGGGGTTTGGCAGTATTGAGGGCGTGAAAATAGCCAAGGGTGAGTTGTATGATTGGCTGGCCCCTAATGGCGTTGCGTTTATCAACAGCGGCAACACTATTTTAACAGAGATGGCAGATCAGCGAAAGTTTGCTGTGCCGCCGGTTTTTTATGGTGATGCTATTGATGACCTGGTGAGCGGCGAGATCATAGAAAATGCACCGCTGCTGTCTGTGGAGTGGACCAACAATAGCTCGGGCGAAAGTTATGTAGTTAAAACACAATTGACCGGTGCTTATAATTTAGATAATATTTTGGCGGCCATTTGTATCGGCGTTTATTTTAAGCTGCCGGCTGTCGAAATAAACCGGGGCATTGAAGGCTATCAACCAAAAAATAACCGGTCGCAAATTGTGCAGACAGCTACCAATACTTTGATATGCGATTACTATAATGCCAATCCAAGCAGTATGATGGTTGCTATTGATAACATTGGCAAGATAACGGCCAACAGGAAAGTGTTGATCTTGGGCGATATGTTTGAGATGGGCGCAGAATCGGCTATAGAGCATAAAGCGGTTATGGAAAAGGCGTTGGATACAGAAGTTGATGAACGCATTTTTATCGGCAAAGAATTTCAGCAAGCGGCATTTATTATGAACTATCGACCATCGACTATGGTCTACCCAACTGCCGAAGAGGCTATTGCCGGGCTAAAAGCCAATCCTATAAAAAACTCAACTATATTAATTAAAGGCTCGAGAGGTATGGCTTTGGAGCGGTTGGTGGAATTGTTTTGATACAGCGCGCTCAAATTATCAACCGTTTATCGCCAACTCCGCAACCTCTTCCCCTACCAAACTTCCCATTGCTACACCCATACCATTACAGCGTACCGCGCAAAAAACATTGGGTTGCACTTCTTTTACAATCGGGGTAATATCTTCACCAAAGCCCATGATGCCGCTCCACCAGTAATCTATTTCTATGTTTTGGCCGGGTAGTATTATTTCGTTTAAATAGGTGGTTAGCTGTTGCTTTACTTTTTCGGTATGCCCAAAATCATATGTTTCTTCTGTTTTATAATCAATGTTCCTGCCGCCACCAAAGAGTACCCGGTTATCAATATTCCTGAAGTAATAATAACCTTCATTAAAATGATAAGTGCCTTTTAGCTTTAAGTTAGCGATGGGTTTAGTGATAAGCGCCTGGCCGCGACCCGGTACTACTTCTAATTCCGGATATAGTTGAGCAGCAAACGCATTTGTGGCTAAAATTACCTTACCTGCTTTAAAATTTCCCTGCGAGGTAGTAAGTTGGATATGATTGCCCTCTTGTTTAATCTCATCTACACTGCAATCATTCAAAACCAGTGTACCTGTTTCATAAACCTTCTGCAATAACGCGCGCATCATTTTACCGGTATTAAGCTGGCCCTCAAAGCGGTTAACTATTATTTGGTTAATTCCATTAAAGCCAAAACCTGCAATTTTATCATTAGCAACTGCATATATGTCAGGTTCGCCAATAGCTTGTTTTAATAAATTGTTAAAGTATGTTAAGCTATCCAGGCATTCTTCTGCTTGTTTAAGCTCATTGTTCCTGAATAATTCATAGCCGCCATATTGGTAGAAGTCGATAGCTACATCGCCCAGATTTTTCCGTAACCGTTGCAGGCCCCGCCATTTATAATCAACCATACGCAAAACTTCCGGCTCTGATGATCTTTTTAAGTACCCAATTTGTTCTGAAACAGTGCCAAAACAGGCAAATCCGGCATTTTTTGTGCTTGCGCCACTGGGTAAAAAGCCGCGCTCCAGCACCAGTACTTTTAAAGCGGGTTGCTGTTTCTTTATGTGTAGCGCGGCGCTCAGGCCCACAATGCCGCTGCCAATAATTACCACATCGGCATTATTAACAAATTCGGTTTGCTCCCAGTATGAAAAATTGCTTCGCATTAAGTCAAAAGTAAAAAATTCAAAATTCAAACCAGCAGCTTTTTGACTTTTGAATTTTTACTTTTTAATTTAACTGGAATGCTTTTTGAAATACCTGTTTAAAAAATTTAACATTCATTTTTAAGATATATAGATATGGGATCAGCATGGTTTTTAATGATCATTATAGCATTGGTGAGCTTTATTGTTCAGTGGCGCTTTAAAAGTAAATTCAAACAATATTCAGAAATGGCTTTATTATCCGGCCTGTCGGGCCAGGAGGTTGCCGAGAAAATGCTGCACGATAATGGCATTTATGATGTACAGGTAATATCAGTGGAGGGGCAACTAACCGACCACTATAATCCCGAAACAAAAACAGTTAATTTAAGTCCGGATGTGTTTAACAGCCGTAGTGTAGCCTCGGCAGCCATAGCGGCGCACGAGTGCGGGCACGCGTTGCAACACGCCGCGGCTTATAATTGGTTAAACTTGCGCACAGCGTTAGTGCCGGTAACTAATGTAGCGTCAACTTTAGTACAGGTTACTTTGTTTATTGGTGTAATGCTGTTATTCTTTATGCATAATCCGCTGGTGTTGGCTATTGGTGTGGCTGCTTTGGCAGTAGTAACTTTATTCAGTTTTATAACCCTGCCCGTTGAGTTTGATGCCAGCAGCCGTGCGTTGGCCTGGTTAAATAACAACTACACTGTTATGCAAACCCGCGAAGAACATGATCAGGCCAAAGACGCCCTATGGTGGGCCGCTATGACGTATGTGGTTGCAGCATTGGGATCGTTGGCTACATTGCTGTATTATGCTTCGTTTTTATTTAACAGGAGGAGCTAACCCCCCGGCCCCTGAAAGAGGAGTAATAGCAAACATGAATATATAAAGACGCATCATCAATAGAGTCAGGAATAAAGTGATAAGACTAAACTTTTATGCCTGAGTATTAATAAAGAAAGCCCCGGATTGAATAATCAACCGGGGCTTTTATATATCTTGTCTCTTTGTTTCTTTGTTTCTTTAACTTAATTCATCCTATACGGAGCTATCAAATAAAACTCAGGTATTTGTACATTAAAAACAGCGCTGTCCATCAGGCGCATCATTTGATATTCGCCCTTCATGCTGCCCATATCTGTTTTAAGGTTACAGCCTGATACATACTCGTGCGAGCTGCCCGGTTCAATTACCGGTTGCTGCCCAACTACACCTTCTCCCTCTACCTCGCGCTTAGCGCCGTTCGAGTCGAAAATATACCAGTGCCGGCTTAACAAACGTACAGCATAGCTACCCATATTTTCTATATTAACCTTATAAGCGAACATAAAATGATCGTTTGCCGGGTTGGAATACTCCGGCTGATAAATAGTTTCTACCGAAACTTTAACCCCATCAGTTATGAATGTGACCATATACACAGCATCTTTTAGTTCAAATATAGCGCAACAGCTCAAAAATCAAGCCATCTGAATGGCATAATTTTTAGCAATATATATTTTTTAATGAAAAAGAAAAAAAACTAAAATGTTAAATCTCTATAGTAGATACGGGATTTTCGAACCTGGGGTTGTTTTCTAACTCGTGTAAAATATCTTCCAGCTCGTCAAAAGTACCTGCGGTAACCAGTTTCATACGGTATTCTTTAAAGTTTTCTATCCCTTTAAAGTAGTTAGCATAATGCCTGCGCATCTCAAAAACACCTGTTTTAGGGCCCTTCCATTCTATTGATTTTACCAAGTGTGTACGGCAGGCATCAATACGCTCGGCAAAGGTTGGCTTGTCTAAGTGTTCGCCGGTTTTAAAATAATGCTTGATCTCGCGAAATATCCATGGGTAACCAATAGCCGCCCTGCCAATCATCATGCCATCTACACCATATTCCATGCGCCATTGTGCCGCCTTTTCGGGCGAGTCAATATCGCCGTTACCAAAAATGGGTATCTGTATTTGCGGGTTTCTTTTAATCTCACGTATCAATGTCCAATCGGCCTGTCCTTTATACATTTGCGCGCGGGTGCGGCCATGTATGGTTAAAGCCTTAATACCTACGTCTTGTAAACGCATGGCAACTTCCTGTACGTTTTTGGTATTATCGTCCCAGCCCAGGCGGGTTTTTACGGTTACCGGTAAATGAGTGCCCTCAACAACCGCTTTGGTCATAGCTACCATTTTATCAATATCCTGCAATAAGCTTGCGCCCGCGCCACGGCAAGCCACGTTTTTTACAGGGCAGCCATAGTTTATATCGATCAGGTCAGGACCTGCTTGCGACGATATTTCAGAAGCTTCACGCATGTGCTCAATATCGCTGCCGAATATCTGTATGCCTATAGGGCGCTCGTATTCAAAAATATCCAGCTTTTTACGGCTTTTTGCCGCATCGCGAATTAAGCCTTCGGACGAGATAAACTCGGTGTACATCATATCCGCGCCATGTTGCTTGCACACGTAACGGAAAGGCGGATCGCTCACGTCTTCCATCGGTGCCAGCAGCAGTGGGAATTCTCCTAAATCAATATTTCCTATTTGTACAGACATGGCTTATCTTTAAGCGCTGCAAAAATACGAATTTTAAGCTAAATGATAATAACCGTAAATAAACATACCCGCCCGTCTTTACAATTCTTAATTTTTATTGCGTTAACCATAGGCATTATTGGTGTTGGCTATTTAATTGGAGCAGCGGCAGTAATTGGTTTGTTTGGGGCAAATGTTTTAATGGATATAGCCCGGCTTAACCTAACCGATCCAAACGCGGCTAATGCCTTATGGATATTGCAAATTGTTAGTACCACTATCCCTATTATAACCGCCTCGGTTATTTTTGCTTACGCGATAGTAAAAGATCCAAAAGAGTATCTTAAATCAACCTTTAAATTTCCATGGATATTATTGGTTATTACTTTTTGCGTGATGGTAATATCATCGCCATTAATTGAGTACCTGAGTAATATCAACCAAAAAATGGTACTGCCTCATTTTTTAGATGGCTTACAAAAATGGATGCGTGATACCGAGGACCAGGCGCAAAAGCTTACTGCCGTTTTACTGCAAATGAAAACCATTTGGAGCATGATATTTAAATTGCTGGTAATTGGCTTGCTTACGGCAATAGTTGAGGAATTTATGTTTAGGGGTTGCATACAAACCATTTTTACCAAATGGACCGGGAATATGCACGCTGCTATATGGATAACGGCTGCTTTGTTCAGCGCGTTCCATATGGAGTTTTTTGGCTTTCTGCCACGAATGATGCTGGGTGTTTTATTTGGTTATTTTGTTGCCTGGAGCGGCAGCATCTGGACAGCCGTTTGGGGGCACTTTATAAATAACGGCACCGCGGTTATTGTGAGTTATCTTTTCCAAAATAAAATGATAAAGATCAACCCCGACGATCAGCATATATTTAATTATGGCGCTTACCTGTTTAGCCTGATAATTATTTTATTTTTGCTGTATCTATACTATAATATCGCAACGGGTAAAAAGCAAATGCCTGTATTGTAAATGGAAAAAAACTGGATCAAAATATTTACTTCGCCTGATTTTTACCGGTCGGAAATTGTAAAGCAGGTGCTTTGTGAGCACCAAATTGATGCGGTATTATTAAATAAACAAGCTTCATCACACCGCAACTTTGGTAATGTTGAGGTTTATATTCACCAGGAAAATTTTAGCCATGCCATTGAGCTGATGATCCTGAACCAAATTTAAATTATGAGAATACGCGCCATTACGGGCTTCTTTTTTATTATTGTAATGCTCGCCTCCGTTTTATTGAACAATTATGTATTCGGGGTATTTTATTTACTGCTCAGCGGGTTTTGCTTATGGGAGTTTTACGGCTTGGTAAAAAAAGCCGGCATAAAACCCAATATACAAAGCGGCTTATTAAACGGCATTTTTATTTATGCCCTATTTGCGCTGATAAATTATTCTTCCAATACTGATGCCCATAAATTATTATTCCTGCTGCCTATTACCCTAAGCGCCATATTTATACAGGAGTTGTTTAAAAAAACCGATGCGCCATTTACCAATATCGCCTACACCTATTTAGGCTTGATATTTACCATTATGCCTTTTACTTTTTTCCACGCGTTAGCTTATGTGGGCGGGGCATTTAATTTCCATTTGCCACTGGCATTTTTACTGATGCTTTGGGCAAATGATACCGGGGCCTACCTTGTAGGAAGCAAGTTTGGAAAAACCAAGTTATTTGAACGCCATTCGCCTAAAAAAACATGGGAAGGTTTAATTGGCGGCATTATTATTACAGCCGTTACAGCCTACATTATAAGTATTTATTATACCGAGCTGGGTTTAGAACATTGGATATGGACAGGTATATTAATAAGCTGCTTTGGCACTACCGGCGACCTGATAGAATCTATGTTTAAACGCAGCATTGATGTGAAGGACTCGGGCGGCATATTGCCGGGTCATGGTGGTTTGCTCGACAGGTTCGACGGGTTATTAATAGCCGCGCCAATTGTATATGCTTATCTATACTTCATTACAAATGCTTAATTTTGCCTTATGAAAAAAATGACTTTCCATAAAGAAGGATATACTTCGCTTGCATTGTGTATCCTGTTTATATTTGTTTTGAACGCGGCTATACAATTTTATTTTCCGCAGGCAATTATTATAAAATGGATAATATATATTCTATCTTTTGCTCTTTTTGTTATCATAGTGCAGTTCTTCCGCAGCCCGTTTTTAGAGGTTGCCCGGGATGAAAAAAGTGTACTTTGCCCTGCAGATGGTAAGGTAGTAGTAATTGAAGAAACTGTAGAAACCGAATTTTTAAAAGATAAGCGTATTCAGATTTCAGTTTTTATGTCGCCTATAAATGTGCATATTAACCGTAATCCGATAAGCGGCGTTATTAAATATTTTAAATATCATCCGGGTAAATATTTGGTGGCCTGGCATCCAAAATCATCTACCGAAAATGAACGCACTACTGTTGTTATCGAAAACAGCGCAGGTACACCTATTTTATTCAGGCAAATTGCAGGCGCGTTGGCCCGCCGCATTGTTTGGTATGTAAAAGAGGGTGATGTAGTGGAGCAGGGCGAGCAATTTGGCTTTATAAAATTTGGCTCCAGAGTTGATGTTTTTTTACCGCTGGGCTCAAAAATAAACGTGGAGCTTGGCGAAGTAGTTAAAGGCGGGGTTACAACACTGGCAGAATTGCCTGCATAACCATTACCACCAGCGTTGGGTATTATTAGAATTATTTTCTTTTTTTAACGAGGCCTCAGCAATTGCTGGCGCGGGCTCTTGCTCTTTTACCGCAACAGGTTCTGGTGGTGTATCGGCTTTATCAATAATAACCTCAATGTGCTTTTCCTCAGTTACAATAGCAGCAACCGGTTCAGGTTTAACTTCTTGTTTTACAACAATATTCGTCGCTTTGTTTTCTTTATTTAGTTCAGCTAATTCGCCGGCTAATTTATTTGCAAGGTAATCATCTGTCGAGAATTTTGTTTTATTCCATTGCTCAGTAAGCGCGTCTATATCCTCGCCTATGGTTATATAACCATTAATAACGGCCCCGGGCTCAATATGTACAGTGGCCGACTGTATATTGCCTCTTACAACGGCAGTGGCTTTAATATCAAGCAGATCTAACGAGGTTATATCACCATTTACGGTGCCGTTTACTACACATAATTTAGACGTAATATTACCTGTTAGTACTCCCCGCGGTTCAATTGAGACTTTCTCGGCACAAAATAAATTACCGGTAAGTTTTTCATCTAATATGATCAATTCTTCAGAGAAATAATCGTTTCCCTCACTTATCAATTCTTTGATATTGCTGATGGATTCTGTTACCTGGGGCGTTTCTTTTTTAAAGATACTTAACATGGGGTATTTTTTTACATGGTATTATTGGTCGCTACCGAACCGGGTTACCACAGTTGTTGAATTACCTATATCAATACCGATAGATGACTTTTCTAAACCGCCTGAAATGCGCAATGAGTTTAATGCATAACCTTTACTTGCCAATGCAGCCGGGTCGCTTACAACCTCTAATTGAACTATCTCACCAAACTCTGCTTTAAAGCAATCTACCAGGTCCTGGTAATACATTCCACCTCCACATAAGTAAACCTTATTGGTTTTCATTAAGTTCTTATCTATAATAACATTCCTTAGGTTTGGAGATATTACTTCATTGTAGTATGATCTTAATGCATTTTTTCTGATCTCTCTCAAATCAACATTTTTCCTGTCAATAAATATATACCCTTTCTGGAAAGCGTCATCCAATGTATGCGCTGTTCTTAATTCAAGATAATAGCTTTTTGAAAGTTCATTGATCATATAGTTTATCGCATAGCGCAAACCATGGGTACTTATCATACTTTGTTCAATCACGCCCGAATCCATACTCAGTACAGATTCAAATGTTCCAAACCCGCAGCTTAGTATAAAAAAGTTACCTTTTGCCGCTTCTTCGCCTTTTCTTAAAGCAATGGAGCAGCCAACAATTTCTGGTATAACATCAACATTCTTTACATCCAGTATTGCCGTTCTTTTTCCGCTGCCGCCAAAGGTTGATGAATCATACTCTACTATATGGTTTTTTTTCAATTGCTCAATAGCAACCTCTTTATAGATACGATAAGTAGCATAGGGAAAACCTGTAGTAATAGTTACGGGTTGCTCAACATCATCTGTAACCAACAGCATTGCTGCCTTTATCAATAATTGATAATCAAGATCATTTGGCGAAGAATTAAGCAATTTATGAGGTGCCTGCCCTTCATTAAGCGCTAAATTACCGCAAATGTACCACTGGTTATTATGAAAAACTTTCAAACCGTTCAACAGGTCTGAAGATGTATTGTTTAATGCAGAATTGTTGTTTTCAATTAAACTGGAAAATGTTTGTGATAGTAGCATTTTAATGTTTGGTTAAGGTTGTTATACAAATTATGATAAATCGGCAAAAATTATACTGTATGGTATCGGCTTTTTAAATAGATTGTAAATAAATATAACGTTTAGTTGAAAAACAACTTATTAATAATAGCTTCCTGTTTATCAAATTTATAACATTTAGCTATAAATAAAAAACAAAATACGCTTTTTAGCATGCTTTTTACAATAATAGCTATTTTCTTTTAAATTAAAATGCATAAAAAAAGCCTTCCTGTTTGGCAGGAAGGCTTTTTTATTTTGCTGTAACTAAACTCTTTTTGATTTGATACGAGCCGCTTTACCGGTAAGGGCGCGCAGGTAGTATAATTTAGAGCGGCGTACTTTACCGTAACTATTTACTTCTACTTTATCAATATTTGGTGAGTTGGCAGGGAAAATACGTTCAACGCCAATTCCGTTTGAAACCTTACGTACAGTAAATGTTTCTGAAACACCAACGCTGTTACGTTGGATAACCACACCCTGGTAAACCTGAATACGTTCTTTGTTTCCTTCTCTGATTTTATAATGCACGCTTACAGTATCGCCTGCTTTAAAAGCTGGAAATTTATTAACGGTTACTGTTTGCTCTTCTACAAATTTTACTAAATCCATGATTTTAAGCTCTAAAAAGCGATTTTTAACCCGTAAAAATCGGATTGCAATTATAGGGATTATTTTTGATAATAAAAAGTCTGTTTTAAAAAATTCACATTTTCTTTTTTATTAACAAAATACCTTCACTTTATTCCTTATCCGTTGTGGTAATTTGCGGTCTGGCCTCTGTAAAATAAGCAATAATTGTATAAACCAATCCTATAATTAACAGGTTAAATACAAAATTGATCATAGTGTCACTCCCCGAGTGCGATCTGCCGTCAATATCAATAAATGTATATACCGCGTATGCAATAGCCAATACAAATATTACCCAGCCTATAATTGATGCGGGCCAATAAATTAAACCCTTTCGTGTAAACCAATTTAGTTTCATGTTCTTATTTTTTAATTGATATGGAGATATTTTCCGTCATTACATAAGCCGTAAAAACACCAATTATCCCAAGGCTAATCAATATAAGCAATATATTAATTAGTCTTAGTTTCAAGGTAATCATTAATTCATTTACTTTCGTTCTTTTGGCATCTACTCTTACATATTGCACATGTACGATAGCGAGCGAGTTGATAACAAGGCATACAAACGGCAAGCCCACCAATAATAATGGTGATAAAAACCGGGTATTGGGATTTTTATCTAAATCGGCAACCAGGTTAAACATAGCCTCGAACCAGCTGATGTGAATGTGGAAGAAGTAGTACATAAATACGCAAAACAAAAAATAGCAGGGTATAATAACCAACCATACACCAAGTGCTGCAGACCGCCCGGCATTCATGATAGCCATTTTCACCATTTGCTGGTGTTTTACCGGATCAACATCCGGAACTTGTAAACTTTCCATTTGCTTTAAAAATTCGTTTTTGTCTTTCATGTTAACTATTCTTATAATGCAAAAATTAAATTTGGTTGCAGTATTAAATCATATTGCTCAATTTTTCTAATCCGCGCGATAGCAATGATTTTATAGTGCCTTCATTTTTATCTAAGATCAATCCTATTTCGTTAATTGATTTTTGTTCGAAATAGCGCAACGCAATCACTTCCTGGTACTTAATATCCAGCTTAAGCAGATTTATCCTTATTAAATTATAATCATTATGTGCTTTTAGTTCCTTTTCCATTACTTCTCTTTCATCATCAGCGGCATAATGCAGCAGCTTTTCCATTTGCGGGTTTTCTAATAATTGCTGTAGCGATTGTGGCATGTATTTATTACGGCGGTAATATTGATTAAGCTCATTAGTGGCTATGCGGTATAACCATGAGGAAATGCTAATGCCTTTCCATTGGAAAGTATTTATTTTAAGAAAAGCTTTCAGAAAGGTCTCGGCAGCTATGTCTTTTGAAAGATCATAATCACCGGTGCGGCGCATGATGTAACCAAACACGGGTTTATACCAAATATCAAACACCTGCCCAAATGCTGCCGCGTCTTTATGGCATTGTTCAATAAGGATTTTTTCCTGTTCGGGTTTCATTGTTGCTTTTGTATAATGCAGTTATAGCATTTACGTTGCAACTTAAATGTACAAATTAATCTTCCAGTATATCCGGCCTTCTTTCCTTTGTACGCTCAACCGCCTGCTCAAATCGCCATTTTTCTATTTCGGGCGTGTTGCCGCTTAGCAAAATATCGGGTACTTTATGGCCGTTCCAGTCGGCGGGGCGGGTATAAACCGGGGCGTCAAGCAAGCCGTCCTGAAAAGAATCAGACAGGGCCGATGTTTCATCAGATAATACGCCGGGTATCAATCGCACCACGGCATCAACTACAATGGCTGCGGGCAGTTCTCCGCCCGATAACACATAATCGCCTACAGATATTTCGCGGGTAACAAAAATGTCGCGTATGCGTTGGTCAATGCCCTTATAATGCCCGCAAAGAATTATAATATTTTGTTTGATGGATAGCTGGTTAGCCATTGCCTGGTTTAGTGTAACACCATCAGGCGACATGAAGATCACCTCGTCATAATCACGCTCTGCCTTCAACTTATTTATACACGCGGCAAAAGGCTCAATGGTCATCACCATACCACTGCCACCACCGTATGGATAATCGTCTACGCTTTTTTGTTTATTAGTAGCATACTCGCGCAGATTATGCACATGTATTTCGGCAATGCCTTTTTTTTGCGCGCGCTGTAAAATTGAATGTGCAAAAGGGCTTTCCAGCAAACCTGGCAATACAGTGATGATATCAAAACGCATTGGGCAAAGTTAGAGATTTAAGTTAGAGATGAGTGATTAGTTTTTAAGATCAGCACTAACCCTTCCAATCCGGCGATGCAGGTATGCGGCATTGGATTACCCAATGATGGCCAAATGGGTCCTTCAGCTCGCCTTGCCGGTAGCCATATTCATAGTCGATAACCGGCGATATTATGGTTGCGCCTGCAGTAATTGCCCGGTTAAACAGGCCATGTACGTCTTCGGTCATTAAGCCTATGATTACAGTACTGCTATTGTATTTATCAGGACTAATCTTCGCCGGATTATGCGGCATCATCTCATGTAAGTGGAACATAGCATCCTCTATCATGAATTCGGCTACATGTACGCTCCCGTCATCATTGTTAAGGCGCATGTTTTCAACCGCGCCGAAGGCATTTTTGTAAAAATCAATATCCGTCACACCATTGCGAATGGTTAACATAGGCGCGAAAGCTGTTTTTGTTTCCATGATAAAACTTTAATCTTTACTAAAATAAATAAAATTATCATCAATGTCATTTCTCTCTCGTACCTCGTTCGATTTCTATGATCTAAACAACTAATTTACAATAATTTTTTTCGTAGGGTCTGTTCTGATTAACGCAGGCAAATATCCGTAAGATGAGTTTGTTTCTGACTGCATTTATCACACTCATTTTA
>NZ_JAQBOD010000030.1 GCF_028288205.1 Mucilaginibacter sp. | reverse complement strand
GATATTTGCCTGCGTTAATCAGAACAGACCCTACGAAAAAAATTATTGTAAATTAGTTGTTTAGATCATAGAAATCGAACATAGTGAGAGATCTATACACACGCTAAGCAGACGGATTGAAATGTATTTTTCGCTATCGCTCAAGAGATAGTTCTCGCTACCGCTCGAAATGACAACGAATCTTTATATAGTTTCCTTTTTTTATACGTCATAACGATTTTTTCCAGGATTTGCCTTGGTGGATACTCGCAATGATAAAAATTGTACTAACAAAAAACGCCATGCAAATGCATGGCGTTTTTTGTTAGTACTTTTAAAATGAAATTATTAAAGTTTTACAGAATCTGTAACAGCAGTTTCATCTTGCGACGTGAAACTCGCGTAGACATTCTCGTCTAAATATTTTGAAGTATAATGAGGATTATTACCATTAATAAACAATAACGTTTTACCCTTTATAGTATTGATAACTTGTTGTGCTACCGCCGGCGATACAGCCGGGCAGCCAAAACTACGGCCCAAACGGCCCATTTGCGCAATTGTACTTTCACCAACATAACTGGCAGCATGTACCACAATGCCACGGGCGCGGGCATTGGCATTAAAGCCTTCGTCTAAACCATCCAAACGTAACGAACGACCATGTTTACCTACGTAAACATCATCAGCCAGGTAAAAGCCTAAGCTGCTTTGGTGCGACTCATTGTTATCCGAAAAACGATCAGCCATATCATCACCGCTTCCCTGGCCATGCGCTACCCAGGTATTTAATAAAAGCTGCTTACTAAACAGATCAATTATCCACATACGTTTCTGGCGGCTTGATTTAGAGAAATCAACCACGGTAATAACAGAACTATTTTGCGCTAATTTATTAGCGGTTTTTAAATTGAAAAATCCGGTCAATGCTTTTTGAAACACTTCCATATCCAAACCGGCCTCCTGCAACTTTGCAGTTTGGTATACCGTATTTACATATTGGGTAAACAATTCTTTTGCTGTAGGAGCGGCGTTATAGCTTATGGCCGATTTTTTAGCCGATACCGGTGTCCAACCGATAACAGTGATGAAGAACATCAAAAAAACGCAGCTTATCCACCAAAAATGTTTTCTCATACTTGTTGAGTTTAATTCAATAATCAATAAAAAATTAGGGTGTGAGTTTGCAGGATTATTACACAAACATACGTAAACATTAATAATTAATAAAATTTATTAACATTTGTTTAAAATTTCACAAAACAATTGTATCCAAATTAAGTTATAGCTGCTTCTACGAAATTAAAGACTAAAAAGTTACAGATGGTTTATTTTATCCATTTAACTTTATTTTCAAACGGCACACTACGTGCACCTCGCGGATACTCATCCGTATAACCTAAATATAAAACACCCGGCACTTCATCCTCGTCGCGGAATTATAAAAACGTACGCATGGCAGGTTTTAGTATCATGCTGCCGGTGCCCTAATAGGTTACTATATTTAAAGCAGTTGCACCGAGTAATAAATTTTGCACAGCACAGGCCGTATTTTATTACCATTTATTAAAAAAGGCTTAACTGTGCGCCTGTTTTTGATGATGGTTGATAGAGTGGAAAAGGTGGTAGATGACATCTGAAAAAACATTGTCATTTCGACGAGGAACGAGGAGAACTATCTCTTGAGCGATAGCGAAAAAATCTATACACATGCAAAAGCGGCTTGGCGTGTGTATAGATTTCTCGCTATGCTCGAAATGACATTTTTAATATAATTAATATATCGCAGGATATTTACCGGGATTACTTTCGCTCATCATAGCATAAACCGCTTCAACAACATCATCCATTGATGGCTTGCTGAAGTAATCGCCGTCAGAGCCGTAAGGTGGCCTGTGCTCTTTGGCACTCAATGTTTTTGGCGGCGAATCAAGCGAATAATAGCCATTTTGGCCCTCCAATATATTTTGTAGTATGTAGGCAGATGCTGCTCCCGGCAAATCTTCGTCAACAACTAATAACTTACTGGTTTTTCTTAAAGAATTACCACAAACATTGTCAGTATCAAAAGGATATAGTGTTTGCGGGTCTATCACTTCTATGCTGATGCCCAGTTTTTCTAATTCAGTTGCCGCATCCATTACAATGCGAAGGGTTGATCCGTAGGAAACTACGGTCATATCATTACCTTCTTTCATTATCTCTGCCTTTCCAAGTGGTATGGTAAACTCGCCAACGTTTGCAGGCAGCTTTTCTTTTAACCGGTAACCGTTAAGGCACTCTATTACCAACGCGGGTTCATCGCCACGCAATAAGGTATTATACATACCGGCAGCCTGTGTCATGTTACGGGGTACGCAAATATGCATCCCACGCAACGCGCCTAAAATTATACCAAGTGGCGAACCAGAGTGCCATATACCTTCCAGCCTGTGGCCACGGGTGCGTACAATAACCGGCGCCTTTTGCCCGCCGAAAGTACGGTAGCTTAAGCTTGCCAAATCATCGCTTAAAACGGTTATGGCATATAAAAGGTAATCTACATATTGTATCTCGGCAATGGGTTTTAAGCCGCGCATGGCCAGGCCCATTCCCTTACCTATAATGCTTGATTCGCGTATGCCGGTATCTGTTATCCTAATTTCGCCATACTTAGCTTGTAAGCCGGCAAAGCCCTGGTTAACATCCCCTATTGCGCCCAGATCTTCACCAAAAGCAACAATACGTTTATCGCGCTCAAAATTGGCATCAAAACAAGCGTTCAATATCTCACGTCCATCTACAATATGCGCATCTTCGGTATACCGCGGTGCAACAACACTAACATTTAAAGGAGATAACGATGAACCCGAAAACAGCTTGGAGTTAAATCTTTCTTTATTCTTTATATTTTCGCGGTTTAGCCAGTTATTAAGCGCCAGTTTTTCGTTGGATGCTTCCTTAACAGTCAGGCGCAATGCTTTGCGTATAGCGGCCACTACATCCTTGCGGCCGGGATCAACACAGGCCAGTAGTTCTGTAGAAACTTCCTGTAATTCATTTTTAAACCCGGATACATGTGCTAACTCCCCTATTAACTGTACAGCCTCATTTATCTCTATCTTTATTTCATTACCCAGTTCGTTCCAAACCTCACGCTGGCAATTACGAACATATTTTTTAGCCTCTTCTTCTAAGGCTGTGATATCATCCTCATTAATAATTGCCGATTCTATCATCCAGTTACGCATTTGCAGCAAACAGTCATGCTCACTCTCCCATGCCAAACGTTCTTTAGATTTATACCGTTCATGTGAGCCAGATGTAGAGTGGCCCTGCGGCTGCGTCATTTCTATAACGTGTATCAATACCGGCACATGCTCGGCACGGCAAACTGATATCGCGCGTTCATACGTCTCGCAAAGCGCTACATAATCCCAGCCTTTCACTTTAAATATTTCGTACCCATTAGTGCCGTTTTCGCGCTGGAAACCTTTTAATATCTCAGAGATATCTTCTTTGGTGGTTTGCAGCCTGGCGGGTACAGAAATGGCGTAAGCATCATCCCAAACAGAAATAGCCATAGGCACCTGTAATACACCTGCCGCGTTAAACGTCTCAAAAAACACACCTTCGGAAGTTGCGCCGTTACCTATAGTGCCAAAGGCGACCTCATTACCGTTAACAGAAAATTCATCAAGCGATTTAAGCTCTTTATTTTGGCGATATAATTTTGACGCGTATGCCAAGCCAAGCAACCGGGGCATGTGCCCGCTGGTGGTTGATACATCGGCAGAGCAATTCATGTTTTCTACCTGGTTTATCCAGCTGCCATCAGCATTAATAAAACGGGTTGCGTAATGGCAATTCATTTGCCTGCCGCCTGATGCAGGGTCTTTTTCTATATCCGGATTAGCATATAGTTGTGCAAAAAATTCTTTTAAGTTGCTCATACCTGTGGCAAACATAAAAGTTTGGTCGCGGTAATAACCCGCCCGCCAGTCGCCCTTGCGGAACACCTTGGCCATAGCTAATTGTGCGACCTCTTTACCGTCGCCAAAAATACCAAACTTAGCCTTGCCGGTAAGTACCTCACGACGGCCAATAAGACTTGCCTGCCTACTCTCGTAGCCTATACGGTAATCTTTAATTACGATACTTTTGAAATCATCAAAACTTAGTTCAGCAACTTCAGATTTACCGGTACCAGGATTTGCAGTTTCGGGCATAAATTTTTCTTTTAGGATGTAAAATTATAAAATCTTAATTGTAATTGGCACATGTAGTATTAAAACAATCATATTAAGATAATAGTTTTAAAATTACATAAACCTTTATTATTAAACATCCGTATAATATAACCATTATTCAAACATTTACTTTACGTAGTAATTTTTTATTTAACGTTAAACCTTTTATATTTGTAATACTCAAATCAACCATGATGAAAAAATTAATATTAATGTGTGCAGTAGTTTTAGGTTTTGCCTTTACTGCATCTGCGCAAACTGAAAGCAAAGCTGAGTTTAAATTTAATGAAGAAAAACATGACTTTGGTAAAATCCCGCAAGGCATCCCGGTAACAACTGTATTTACATATACCAATGTTGGTTCTGAGCCGCTTATTTTAACCGAAGTTAAACCAACTTGCGGTTGTACTATTGCTGATTATACTAAAACTCCTGTAAAACCAGGCGAATCTGGTAAGATCACAATTACTTATAACGCGGCAGTTACAGCACCATTTAACAAAACTATTATTGTAACCTCTAACGCGAAAACTCCGCAAAAATATTTAAACATTGTGGGTGAAGTTGTAGCCAAAGCGGCACCAAGCACCAGGTAGAGTTTAAGGTTTAACCCCTTATCTCTGCAAAAAGAGAAAGGGTCATAAAAAATTTACAAGAAAGGCCCGAAATAATTCGGGCCTTTCTTGCTTATATACCAATCTGATAGACATTAATATTATCTTTTTATTAATTTTGCCATATGCCAAATATATCGCACAAAGGGCAGCGAATGCCAGCTTCTCCTATACGTAAACTAACCCCCTTTGCCGACAAAGCTAAACTGGACGGAAAAAAAGTATATCACCTCAACATTGGTCAGCCCGATATTGAAACACCAGAGGGGATGATCAACGCTATTAAAAATATTGATTTTAAAGTTTGGGCCTATACGCCGTCAGAGGGTACCTTATCCTATCGTCAGCAGCTTACCAAATACTATAATAAAGCGGGGTACAATATTACACCCGAAGATATTATAGTTACCGCCGGTGGCTCAGAAGCCATATCCATCACCTTTATGACTTGTTTAGATGCTGGTGACGAAGTAATAGTTCCAGAACCTTTTTATGCCAACTACAACGGCTTTGCAAGCCAGAGTGATATAGTGGTTAAACCTATATTGTCTTACATAAAAAACGGATTTGCATTGCCTCCAATAAGTGACTTTGAAAAAGCCATTACTGATAAAACAAGAGCAATATTTATTTGCAGCCCTAATAACCCTACCGGGTATTTATATTCGAGGGAAGAAATGGAAGCTTTAAAGGCATTGGTTTTAAAGCATGATCTGTACCTTTTTGCTGATGAGGCCTACCGCGAATTTTGCTATAATGACCAACCTTTTGTTTCGCCCATGCATTTGGATGGCCTGGATGAAAACGTGATCATTATTGACACAGTGAGCAAACGTTACAGTGCCTGCGGTGCACGTTTGGGCTGTATCATCACTAAAAACAAAAAAGTTTGGAACGCAGCAATAAAATTCGCGCAGGCAAGGCTTAGCCCGGGTATGGTTGAACAAATAGCAGGTGAAGCCGCTATTGACACACCAGCCGAATACTTTAAACAAGTAAAAGCAGAATATACCACCCGTAGAAACACAGTGGTAACCGCCCTTAACAGTATGGAGGGTGTATACTGCCCTAACCCCGGCGGTGCATTTTATGTAATGGCGCAGTTACCAATAGATGATTCTGATAAGTTTTGCCAGTGGATGCTGGAGGAGTTTAGCTATCAAAATCAAACCGTAATGATGGCCCCGGCCACCGGTTTTTATAGCACACCCGGCGCGGGTCTGAACGAAGTACGCTTAGCCTACGTTTTAAATAATGATGATCTGGCAAAAGCCATGACCTGTTTAGAAGAAGCTTTGAAAGTGTATCCGGGCAGGACAGTGAGCAAAGAGCAGCTGGCGGTTTCCGGTTAGCCGTTCTTAGTGATCAGTTTGCATTAGGTGGCACATAATTTGCAGGTATCTTAATAAGTTTAACTGTAAACCGCCTACGGCAACTGCAAACTAATTCTTATATTTGTATCCTGCTAACTGCAAACTGCCCACCGGTAACTGCAGACTCAAAAAATGGGGTCGACCGGAATTGACAGGATGGAGATAAGTATGTAAGCATGCAGCGCGTTGTGTGAATTAGCGCTAAAATCTGAACACTCAAACTTACAAATGGCGAAAATAACTACGCCTTAGCTGCTTAATTTAGAATTTAGCTAGCTTTTGTCCCGCCGGTTCTCCGTTTCATTGGGCCGGCAACCGGGGCATCGAAAAATGAAAATAGCCTGCTTAACGGTGTGCATAGCAGGCGAAACAAAACACCTAAGGAAGACGGTACAGGTAAGCAACTGACCTTCCCCTTCCCTACAATTTAACAGCTGCTAAGCACGTAGAAAGCATACCTTATACCATGTTTGGACGAGGGTTCGAATCCCTCCGGCTCCACTGAAAAGACCTTCGCAAGAGGGTCTTTTTTTGTAAAAGCGTGTTTCCAGCGTTTTAAACGAGTTTTTTGACATTTCATTTTGGCCCGGCTTTACCATTCATTTGATCGCAGCTAAAATATGGATCAATTGTATGCACAATCAGAATACGTTACTATTATAATTTTTATCCGGCTCTTAATGCTTAGTTTTCAACCAGTATAAAGAATTTTATTTACCGATAAGTTTAGTTGAAAAAGAAATTACTTAACCGCATAATAAGCCACTGGCAGCGTAAACCAAAATGTGCTTCCCTTCCCTGCTTCACTAATTACCCCGATTTCCCCATTATGAACTTTGATGATTTCAGCGCATATATAAAGCCCCAAGCCTAAGCCAGTGTATTGACTCCCGCTGTTATCTACGCGGTAATATCGGTCAAATAGAAAACGCTGCTTTTCAGCCGGGATGCCAAGACCCTTATCAGTTACTGATACTTTAGCCATACCATTTATTTTTTCTATATGAATGATAATCTTTTTAGATTCCGGAGCATATTTTATGGCGTTGGTAATAAAATTAATTACGATCTGATCAATGCGCACAGCATCGGCGTAAACTTCCACATTCATATCGCCTTCGGTTTGAATGGTATAAACACCCTCTGTACGGATATATTGGCAGGAGTCTATGATAACATTGGCAAGGATGAAGCTTTTTGGGTTGATGTGCAGTTGTCCTTCGTTCAACTTGCTCGCATTTAACAGGTCTTCAACCAATACATTCACTTTATCCAGGCTTTTATTGGCCTGTACAATCATCGGCAACATTTTAATAGAAGGGTTTTCCTTCATCCGATTGAGCAATTGCAATGCCGCCTTTAGGCTTGTAAGCGGGGTCTTAAGTTCGTGACTTGCAATACTGATAAAATCATCTTTTTGCTGTTGTAACAATCTGAGTTCCTCAATATCAGTTGCAGTCCCAACCCAAAGCTGCATTTCGCCCTGTTCATTTTTAATGGGCATGA
>NZ_JAQBOD010000038.1 GCF_028288205.1 Mucilaginibacter sp. | reverse complement strand
AGGATGGCAAACTAAAGGAAAATTGGGTACAGATGGATACAATGGAATTGATGCAGCAACTGGGCAAGATACCGCTTTCCTGAAAATGATTAAAGGATGTTTTTGCCTTTTAGTCTGGATGTTCCGTCCCGAACTATGACAACCGCAGATTTCAATGAGATTTTCATTAAAAACACTGCAAAAAAACAAAGCCCCGATAAATCGGGGCTTTGTACGCGAGGAGAATGGAACTTGATCCCAATGTCAACATTGTTGTTATACGCGGTAAGGGATATAAGCTTGAAATTAGCGCTTAGGAGACCGTCGTGCCCTTTTAACAGCAAAGCCCGATATCTTTATATCAGGCTTTGTGTCGATTCGTTTTATTAGTACTCAGAGCGGGAATCGAACCCGCACTCCTTTAACGGGAACAGGATTTTAAGTCCTGCGTGTCTACCAGTTCCACCATCTGAGCAGGTGTATAAACCTTTAACAATAAATCCCTTCTTGAGAAAGGGATTTGAGCGAAAGACGAGATTCGAACTCGCGACCCCGACCTTGGCAAGGTCGTGCTCTACCAACTGAGCTACTTTCGCGTTGGGAGTGCAAATATAGAGAGAAATGCACATTCTGCAAGAAAATAGTGCATTTTTTTTAAAGGTTTTTATAAGTCGCTGTTTTTCAAAACATCCGCTATCAGATCGCTTTCATATCCGCGGCCTATTGCATATTGTTGTAGCTTATATCGGCGTTTGTAAGTATCCTTTTCACTAAGTAAACCGGCTTTTTTCTCTAAAATATGCTGTAAGGTTTTTAAATAAGCATCGCCGTCAATAATTAATAATGTTTTTTTTATCAGTACATCCGATACTTTTTTAAACTTGAGGCCCTGTTTTATTTTGTTCTTACCCCATGCTTTTTGCCTGAACTTTCCGGTAACATAAGCTTTTGCAAAGCGTTCCTCATTCAAAAAACCCGCAGTTATTAATTGTGAAATAATATTTTCGACAGCTGCCGGCCATAATCCCCACTCATATAATTTATCCCTAACTTCCTGTTGCGATCGTTCCTGGTATGCACAATAATGCTCGGCTTTGGTTAAGGCAATCTTCTCATCAGTTATTTTTTGTTTTTTAGGGATATCCATTAAAACCAAAGTTGTTAAAAAATTCTTCTATTGACAGAAATATAATCAAATTAGTGCCCTATGCTAAGTAACCAGTATACCATACAAGAAGTTAAACAAATTATTAATGCCGAATGTGATTTAATAAATGACGACATCATAAGCGTATTGCTTACTGATAGCCGTCGCATAAGCACTGCGTCCGAAGGGCTGTTTTTCGCATTGAGCGGCAGGCGCAATGGCCATGAGTTTATTGCCGAGGCATATGCAGCAGGTGTACGCAACTTTGTGGTAAAACAAGGGCCCGAAATAAAATTGACCGATGCTAATTGTTTAATTGTAGTGGATGTGCTGGCGGCCCTGCAAGCACTGGCACAGCATCACCGCAACCGTTTTAATCTGGAAGTGATAGGTATTACCGGCAGTAACGGTAAAACTATTGTTAAAGAATGGCTATACCAATTACTGATGGCCGATAAAAACATTGTACGTAACCCAAAAAGTTATAACTCGCAAATAGGTGTGCCGCTTTCTGTATGGCAAATAAATGATAGAAATAATCTGGGCATATTTGAAGCAGGTATTTCGTTACCCGGCGAAATGGATAAGCTTGAAGCTATTATAAAGCCATCCATTGGTGTGCTAACACATTTGGGCCCAGCGCACGACGAAGGCTTTGCAAATACCCGCGAAAAAGTATTAGAAAAATTAAAGCTCTTTAAAAACTGTAAGCTGCTTATTCATAACTATGACCAGCTGGTTGATTATAAAAAAGACATTGCAGCACTAAATTGCTTTACCTGGAGTAAAAATTTCAAGCAGGCTGATCTGTATGTTTTTAGCGAAACAGTTATTAAAAAAAATTACTACCTGCGAGCTAAGTTTAAAGAAAAAGAGATTGAATGCTTAATACCTTTCCTTGATCAGGCATCCATAGAAAACGCCATCGTTTGCTGGGCAACGTTGCTGGCGTTAGGTTATTCGGCGGTTGAGGCTGATAAGCGTTTAGAGCACCTTAACGCGGTAAGCATGCGCCTGGAGCTTAAAACGGGAATAAATGATTGCTCTATTATTGATGATTCTTATAATTCGGATATTCAGTCGTTAGAGATCGCTTTGAATTTTTTGAATCAGCAAAATCAGCATCAAAAAAAGACATTGGTATTGTCGGATATTTTTCAATCAGGTTTACAGGAGGATGTTTTATACAAACAGGTCGCAGAGCTTATTAAATCAAAAAAAATTGACAAGTTTATAGGGGTAGGTGAGGCATTGGTAAAACACCAGGAATATTTTGATGTATCCGAAAAGTTTTTTTATACGGATACAACCGAATTGCTGAACCATTTACTAAACCTTAATTTTAAGGGAGAAACTATACTGATAAAAGGGTCGAGGAGCTTTGAGTTTGAGAAGGTAAGCCGTGCTTTAGTTCAAAAAACGCACGAAACAGTGATGGAGATAAACCTGAACGCTTTACTTAATAATCTGAATTATTATAAATCAAAATTAAAACCCGGCGTAAAGGTAATGGCTATGGTTAAAGCATTTAGCTATGGGAGCGGCACCTTTGAGTTGGCCAATATGCTGCAATATAATAAGGTTGATTATCTGGCAGTTGCGTATACAGATGAAGGGGTTTCATTACGGCAGGCGGGTATTAATTTGCCTGTTATGGTTTTAAATGCAGAACAATCTGCATTTGATAAGCTGACCGAATACAAACTGGAACCGGTAATTTATAGTTTCGGTTTGTTTGATGATTTTATAAAGTATGTGCAGCAAACCGATGTTGCAAATTACCCGGTACATCTGAAAATCGATACAGGGATGCACCGCCTGGGATTTGAACCTTTTGATGTTGAAGTATTATGTGACTTGCTGGAAGATAATAAATATATACGTATACAATCTATATTTTCTCACCTGGCAGCAAGCGAAGCCGCAGAACATGATGACTTTACCGGTAAGCAGATAAGCAGGTTTGAAAAAGCGGCTAAAAAAATTGAGAAATGCCTGGGTTATAAAGTGATCAAACATCTATCCAATACATCGGGCATTACCCGTTGGCCGTCGGCACAGTTTGATATGGTGCGGTTAGGTATTGGCTTATATGGCATTGATTCAGCCGTTTCGGCAACTGATACTGCATTACAGCCCATTACCAGTTTAAAAACAAGCATATCCCAGGTAAAAAAAATAGTAGCCGGTGATACTATAGGCTATGGCCGCAATGGAGTTATGGCAAAGGGTGGCAGAATAGCTACCGTACGTATTGGCTATGCCGACGGTTATTTGCGTGCCTTTGGCAATGGGGTAGGTAAAATGATGGTTAATGGGGTAGTGGTTCCAACAATAGGCAATATATCAATGGATATGTGTATGATAGATGTAAGTACGGTTGAGGTTAAGGAAGGAGATGAGGTGATTGTATTTAACGATCAGCACAGAATTGAGGAGCTTGCAACTCAAATAGGTACTATTCCGTATGAAATATTAACTAATATTTCGCAACGCGTAAAAAGGGTGTATTTTTACGAGTAGATACTGCAGATCATGAAAAACTTAGCAAGAGCCCTGTTAAATTATTTTTTTAAAGGTTTAATAGTGGTTGTACCTATTGGTGCAGCGGCTTTTTTGATATTCTGGGCGGTTTCAAGTGTTGATGCAGCATTAAATTTAAGTGATATTTTATGGACAACCAGAAATGGTAAGCCCATGTATATCCCCGGTCTGGGTATATTAAATGTTCTTGTAATTATTATGATAGCAGGAATATTGGTAACCAACGTAGTAACCGACCCAATAAAGCGCTGGTTTAAGCGCTGGGTAAATCGCCTGCCTTTTTTTAATTTTTTATATTCATCTATAAAAGACCTTACCGAAGCATTTGTTGGCGATGAGAAAAAGTTTAATGAGGCTGTTATTGTTGAGGTTAATGAATTTGGTTTAAAAAAGATAGGTTTTCTTGTTCAAAAGGATCTGTCTAAACTGAATTTACCTGGCGAGGTGGCTGTATATTTTCCGTATTCTTATTCATTTGCGGGGCAGGTGGTTATTATTGCTGCCGATAAGGTGAAACCTATTGATAAAAACGCTGCAGATATGATGAAGTTTGTAATATCAGGCGGTGTGAGCGGGCTTGATTAAAACGCATCAATCAATAAGCCAATAGCAACTTCTTCATTAATACAAGTTTACTCAATTCTTTTTAAAATCTATATCATCAAGAACGGGCGACCTTTATTTTTTTAACTGGTTTTTTGAAGCTGCGTATAGCAAGGAAAACACTTATCAGCATAAGCAATGCCGCAAGAATATATGGTGCTCCGGGGAAATACACTTCGGCGGTTTTTTTGGTAAAGTGGTAAAATATAAAGCTAAATACAAATGGGCCAATAATAACGCTTATGCTATTAATAATAGTTATTGCACCCTGCAGTTCGCCCTGTTCATTTTTGGCTACCTGGTTTGTTGTCAATCCTTGTAAAGCCGGTCCGGAAATGCCACCCAGGCAATAAGGTATCATAAATACATACATCATCCATCCCTGGTTGGCAAAAGAAATTAAAATAAGGCCAATAGCATAAAATATTAAACCAAACACAATGTTTTTCTCCTGCCCAAATTTGGGTATGGTATAACGTATTAAACCACCTTGTATAGCCACAAGCACAACCCCAATAAAAATACCCAATGTGCCAACGCTGCTTAACGCCCAATTAAATTTTTCGAACAAAAAGAACGATAATAGATATTCAACAGATTTTTGGGCAATGTAAACCAGCGTTATACAGCCTATTAATCCAGCTAAACCGGTATGTTTTGTAAATACTCTTATTAAGGCACCTAACGGATTAGCACGTTTCCACTCAAAGCGTCTTCTATGTTCAGGTTTTAAAGACTCGGGTAAAACAAATAGCCCATATAATCCATTAAAAAACGCAAAACCGGCCGCAGCCATAAATGGAAATTTAATGTTGATCTCGCCCAAATAAGCGCCCAATGCAATACCAATGATTACCCCAAAGCCGGATGCTGCGCCTACTAAGCCGAAATTCGCGTCTCTTTTGTGGCCGGTACTTATATCTGCTATGTAAGCAGTAGCGGTAGATGTACTAGCCCCTGTTACCCCCGCAATAAACCTCCCAACAAAAAGCCAGGCAATTGATGGTGCAAACGCCATAAACATATAATCGATGCTAAATCCAAATAGCGATATTAATAAAACAGGCCGGCGGCCATACCTATCGCTTAGATTGCCCATTACCGATGCAAAAACCAGTTGCATAGTAGCATAAATAAGGGTTAACCAGCCATTATATTTTGAGGCTGTGCTAATGTCAACATGCCCTAAAGTTTGCAGTAACTTAGGCATTACCGGTATAATTATGCCTAACCCTAATACATCAATAAATATGGTAATAAAAATAAACCCCAGCGCGGCAGATCGCTTTGATTTGGTTACTGTTTTAGTTAGCTTATTGACAGGAGAAAGCTTTTCGGCCATAAATAGTTAAAATGTATACTTAACAGTGGGTATAACCAATAATTTTAATTTGTGTTTCTTTTAAAACTTCTTACTGCCAGCAAGGCACTTAACAACATTAATAATGAGCCTAAAATAAAAGGGGCTCCGGGTAGTATAAAATGCGCGCCGGGTTTTGTGAACCTATAAAAGAGATAGGTCATTAACCACGGTCCAAATATGGAGCTCAAACTTGCAAGGCTGGTCAACGCTCCCTGCAGTTCGCCTTGTTCGTTGGGCGGCACTTGTTCGGTTATCGTTCCTTGTAAGGCAGGGCCCGCTATACCGCCCAGGGCATAAGGTATCATAAAAGCAAACATCATCCAACCTTGGGTAGCAAATGCGAATAAGATCAATCCGACTGCATAAAACAATAAACCTATCCATATACTGCGGTGTTTACCTAATTTAGGTATGGCTATACGTATAAGCCCACCCTGCACAAGTGCTACAGTTAAACCCACAAATCCTAAAGAATAACCTACCCAGGCCTCGTTCCATCCAAATTTACTCATGGTATAAAACGTCCACACACTTTGTACAGATTGCGCAGCAAAGTATATTAAAAATAATGAAGCAGCGAGCCCCAACACTGCGGGATATTTATTTAATTGCAGCAATGAACCCAATGGACTAGCACGTTTAAGTTCAAATGGGCGGCGATGTTCTTTGTCTAACGATTCAGGCAATACAAAGTAGCCGTAAATTGTATTCAGCAAGGCTAAAACCGCGGCAGCAATAAAGGGTAGGTGTGTACTGTATTTGCCTAATATACCACCTACAACCGGGCCAATAATAAAGCCAACGCCAAATGCCACGCCAATCATCCCGAAGTTTTGGGCACGTTTTTCGGGTGTACTTACGTCAGCAATATAAGCAGATGCGGTAGTAAAACTGGCCCCGGTGATACCGGCTATAGCCCTGCCCAAAAATAACCAGCCGATAGTTGGCGCGAAGGCAAGAAACAGGTAATCAATACCAAACCCTAATAATGAACCTAATAATACAGGCCGGCGACCAAACTTATCGCTTAAATTACCCAGTACAGGCGCAAATAAAAATTGCATAACAGCATAGGCTAAGGTTAATAATCCGGCGTAACGTGATGCCTCGCCTAAATTACCATGTATAAGTGTCTGTATAAGTTTAGGTAAAACCGGTATGATTATACCTAAGCCTGTTACATCAATTAACAGGGTAATAAATATAAATCCTAAAGCAGCTTGTTTGTTTGATTTGGCAGGTTTATCCATCTCCGCAAAATAAATAAAAGTAATTTGGAAATATTAATTAAATAATTGTTAACTTGACTAAAATTATAGTTTTCAGTCCAAAGAAATCTAACCACTTAAACCAATGAAAAGCCTAAATCACCTGTTGATATTACCGGCCATGCTGGTATGTCAAACATTAACAGCGCAAACAAATCATTTAACCATTTCAGATCAATTTCCGTCGCAGGGAGAAACGATTAGTTTTACCTATGACCCTGCGGGAACAAAACTTGCAAATAAAGAAAGCATTACAGCCACAATTTATTATATAGATGGAAAGAAAAATCCGGCTGACAATATTACCCTTACCCAACAGGGTAAATTGCTTAAAGGGAGTTTGACTATACCGGTAAGTGCAAGGGCGTTTTTCTTTAAAATTAGTAAAGATACCAGCGTTGATAATAATAGCGGTAAGGGCTATACGTACATGGTGTATAATGGAAAAGAACCTATACAGGGCGCTTATGCATCAGAAGCAATGGTTTATAGCGGATTAGGAAACTCATTAGCTAAAATACCTGCAGATAAAGCGCGATCACTTAAGTTATTAAAACAGGAAATAGCTGCTTTTTCACAGAGTGAAAAAGAATATGCGAGTCAATATTACAGGGCATTGTCTATCTCTACCGATCCGGACGACATTGTTTTGCTAAACAGTAAACTTGCTGATCTTAAAAACAGCAGGGACGAAAAGGAACTGCTTCAAGCGGTTTCGATTTTAATGATGCAAAAGAAAAAGCCAGAAGCCGATTCTTTGACCGCTATGATCAAATTGAAATTTCCGCAGGGTACCGTGGATAAAAATGCGGAGATAAACGATATTATGAAAGAAAAAGATGTAAAAAAAATGGACTCATTATACCAGGTGTTTGTTCGTCATTTTCCGGAAAATCCAATAGAGCCATCAAGTTTATATGATATGTTAAAAATGCAGCTTGTATATGGGTATCTTAAAAGTAATAATTACGACGCCTGTGAAAAATATCTTGCTTTGGTTAATGATAAATCAATATTATTTAACGCGCTAAATAGTGTAGCATGGCAGCTGGCAGTAAAGGGTGAAAGAATGGAACTGGCAGAAAAGTTATCAAAACAATCTGTTGATATTGTTAATGATAGATTTGAAAACCCTGTTGCAAGCCCGTTTGGTACAGTAGCAAAAGCCAAAAATGATGCAGCCGGTTATAGGTTTATGGTGGGTGATACTTATGCTTATATTTTAGTTAAGGAGGGTAAGTTTGCCGAAGCACTAAAAATTCAGCAGCCCTTGTACGAAAGAAGTGATAAAAAAGGCGGGCCGGTAATTGCGCACTATGTACAGATATTAAATGCAACAGGTAACTATGCGCAAGCCAAGGAGATAGCCGAAAACGGGATGAAATCAGAAAAAATAGATCCCGAACTGGAGCCTGCTTTAAAGGTTAGCTATGTTAAACTTAATGGCAGCGATAATGGTTATGCAGAATATGTTGCCGGCTTAAAGTCTATTTCTCAGGGGAAAATAATGGCCAATTTAGAAAAGACGATGCTTAATCAACCGTCGCCGGCTTTTGCGCTTCAGGATTTTGATGGTAAAACTGTTTCCCTGGCTGACTTAAAAGGTAAAACTGTTGTTGTAGATTTTTGGGCAACCTGGTGTGGGCCGTGCAAGGCTTCGTTTCCGGGTATGCAAAAAGCAGTTAACAAATATAAGGATGACCCTAATGTTGTGTTTTTATTTGTTGATACCTGGGAAAGTGTAGAAGATTATATACCCGGCGTTAAAAAGTTTATAGAGGATAATAAATATACCTTCCATGTACTTTTCGATGAAAAGAATGCCGATGGAAGGCAAGCAAAAGTGGTTAGTGCTTTTGGTGTTTCAGGCATCCCAACCAAATTTGTAATTGATAAAGACGGAGTAATTCGCTTTAAATATGTTGGTTATTCGGGATCAGATGAAAAAGTATTGGACGAAGTTAGTAATATGATAACGTTAGCCAATAACCCAGTTAAAGCACCAGTTAAGTAGTTAAAAAAATAGGATGTAAAGAATAAAAATTTATAAAAAAAGGCGATGGTTTTAAACCATCGCCCTTTTTTGCGCCTGCATTTTTTTTAGAAATTCGGTTTCAATACATATTTGTCATAGAAACGGAAGATGTGCTGCGTCGCTTCTTCGGCGGTATCCACTAAACGGAAAAGGTTCATATCGTCCGGGTGAATATTGTGCTCCTGGTTAAGCATTTTTTCGGTTATCCAGTTAAATAAGCCACCCCAATATTCAACGCCTACAAATACAATAGGGAAACGGGCAATTTTACCGGTCTGTATTAAGGTAATAGCCTCAAACGATTCGTCTAATGTGCCAAAACCACCCGGCAGCACAATAAACCCTTGCGAGTATTTCATGAACATTACCTTGCGGATGAAGAAATAATCAAATTCAAGTACTTTATCTCTGTCGATATATTTATTATGAAATTGCTCAAATGGTAACTCAATATTTAAACCTACCGATTTACCGCCGGCCTCATAAGCGCCTTTATTAGCAGCTTCCATTATACCAGGGCCACCGCCTGATATTACTCCATATCCACGCTCTGTGAGCAGCCTCGCAGTGTCCTCTGCCAATTTATAGTATGGATTGTCATTATGCGTACGTGCCGACCCAAATATGGATACACAGGGGCCTATTTTAGCCAGTTTCTCAAAGCCGTCAACAAACTCGGCCATTATTTTAAATATCTGCCAGGAATCGGTTACTTTAATTTCCTGCCAGTTCTTGTTTTCAAACGCGTGTCTTATTTTTTCTTCGCCAGTCATATCTTAAATGTAGTATAATTAAACTATTGCTAAACTATTACCGCTTTTGTTTTAGTTGATGAGCTAAGTAGTAAGCCCGCAAATGTAATAATTCCATTTAGCAGGATAAGCTCATTGTCAAACGTATAACCAAATAATTTGGCAGAGTTAGCGCTCAGGTAATAACATATCGCCGGAGATATTAAACAAATAAATGGCACCAGCTTATCTTTAACCTGCCTGCCGCTTACAAATAACCCAAACGAATATAACCCAAGTAATGGCCCGTAAGTATAGGATGCTACCTTAAAAATTGCGCTAACTACCGCATCATTATTAATAGAGTTGAATATAATAATAGTTAAAAATAACAATCCTGAAAATGCCACGTGCACATAATGACGGGTATTAACCATTTTTTTACTGTTGATATCCTTGCTTTTGCTAAAACCTAAAAAATCAACACAAAACGAGGTAGTTAATGCGGTTAAAGCCGAATCAGTAGTTGCAAAAGTCGCTGCTGTAAGCCCAAGCATGAATACAATTGCCGGTACTACACCTAAATACTTTAATGCGATAGTGGGATAGAGGTAATCGGTTTTTGTAACCGTAATGCCATAGCGCGTGGCGTACATATATAATAAAGCGCCCACACTTAAAAAGAAAATATTAATAACCACAAACACCGCGGTAAAGCTGAACATGTTTTTTTGCGCTTCGCGGATATTTTTAAGGCTCAGGTTCTTCTGCATCAGGTCCTGGTCAAGCCCGGTCATACCAACGGTAATAAATAAACCGCCAATAAACTCTTTACTAAAATGGAAATGGCTGGTTAAAAAATCATTAAAGAAAAATATTTTTGAGTAGCTGCTGTTCTTTATAGCATCGGCAGCTTCAAAAATGTTAAAGTTCATTGCCCGGCAAATGAAAAGTATCGACAAGAAAACTGATGAAACCAAAAATAGCGTTTGCAAGCTATCGGTAATAATAATTGTTTTTAGCCCGCCTTTAAATGTATAGGCCCAAATTAGCAACAGACATATCAATACCGTTACAGCAAACGGAACATTATAACTATCAAATATGAATTTCTGCAGCACTATAACTACCAGATATAGCCTGAAAGACGAACCAATAACCCTGCTTATTAAAAATATAGCCGCTGCCGTTTTATAGCTCCAGGTACCTAATGCCCCTTCAATATAACTATAAATTGATGTTAGCTTTAAACGATAATATAAAGGGAGTAAAACAGTTGCTATAATTATAAAGCCTGCCGCATTGCCCAACACAAACTGGAAATAGGCAAATTCGTCCCCACTTTGTGCACCCACTTTCCCAGGGACGGATATAAAAGTAACCCCGCTTAATGCGGTACCTATCATCCCGAATGCTACTAAATACCATTTAGAATTACGATTGGCAACAAAGAAAGTATCGTTATCGGATGATTTTCTTGATGTAAGCCATGATATGATTAATAACATTAAAAAATAACCTACAATGAATGATAATAGTACTCCCGGGGACATACGCTAATTTAGTTTGATAATGTCATTTTCTGAAGATCGTTTGATGACATTACGGTAAATTTCTTGCTCACAAGTTATGTATTAGTACTTCATTAAACAAAAAACTTTCAGACTTATTCAATCTTTCGGACTTCCGGACTATTGCCTATCTTCGTAACATGAACTTTTCGTCAAAGTTACTGGAGAATGCTGTTGCTGAGTTTGCAAAATTACCCGGAGTAGGCCAAAAAACCGCTTTACGGCTGGTTTTGCACCTGCTTAACCAGGATAAAGACGAGGTGGAAAAGTTTAGTGCTACCATCAGCAAACTACGCAACGAAATACAATTTTGTAAAACCTGCCATAATATTTCAGATCAAGCGGTTTGTGAGATATGCTCGGCCCCTAAGCGAGACCGCAGCCTGATATGTGTTGTTGAGGATACCCGTGATGTTATGGCTATAGAAAACACCAGCCAGTATAATGGTGTATATCACGTATTGGGCGGATTGATCTCGCCGATGGACGGTATCGGCCCGTCAGACTTAGAAGTGGATACCCTTATTGAACGCTTAAATAGTGAGGAAGTAAAAGAGATCATTTTCGCGTTAAGCGCTACAATGGAGGGAGATACCACCATCTTTTATTTGCATAAAAGATTAAAACATTTCAACATAAGTATCTCAACAATAGCTCGTGGCATAGCTTTTGGAGGAGAATTGGAGTACGTAGACGAGATCACATTAGGTCGGTCTATCGCTACACGTGTTCCGTATGAAAATTCTTTATCCAGGTAAGTATGAAACTATCAGTAATTATTGTTAATCACAATCGTTGTGATTTGCTAAAACTCGCTTTAAATTCTTTAATTAAAGCTTCAAATGGTATTGATTTTGAGGTTGTTATAGTTGATAACGCATCAACCGACAATTCAGTTGAAATGCTTACTGTGGATTTTCCGGAAATTCGGGTAATTGCTAATTCTGTAGATGAAGGTATTGCCAAAGCAAGTAACCGGGGGATAGAAATGTCTAAAGGAGAGTACATTTTACTGGTCAATGCGGATATTATTTGCGGCAAAGAGACTTTAGGCAAAGTACTTGAGTTTATGGACGTTCATGATGATGCAAATGGTTTAGGTGTGCGTATGCTTAGCCCGCAGGGGACTTTCCTTACCGAATCAAACCGGGGGTTAACCAAACAATGGATAGCATTTATTAAGTTGATTGGCTTTGAAAAAAATTTACCAAAATCACGCTTAACCAACCGTAACCATAAAGCATGGGTAGAAGAGTTTCAAACATCAGAGATTGATATATTAAATGATGCTTTTATGCTGATACGCAGATCTGTTTTTAATGAAATTGGTTTGTTTGATGAACGTTTTGTTGGGTATGGTCATAATGTTGACCTATCATACAGAATGCGTTTAGCCGGATTTAAAAACTACTACTACCCTAAAACATATATTATCAATTTTAAAAGCAATAGCCAGCCCAAATTTAGCTGGCAGTACATAAAGGATTTTTATGGAGCTATGCTTATATTCGCTGCCAAGTACCTGTTTAAATTGCCTGAAATAAAGATAGAAGGCATACAGCTGTACCCGCCACAATATGAAGTTGAACAATAAAATAGTAATAATAACCGGCGCATCATCAGGCATTGGTAAATCATTGGCTACAGAATTTGCACGGCGCGGTGCCCACTTGGTTTTAGCTGCCCGCCAATATGTTACCCTGTGCGAAATTGCACAAGCACTCGAACAACAATATAATATTAAAGCCGTAGCCGTACAATGCGACGTAGCTGTCGAAAGTGATTGCGCCCATTTAATAAACCAGGCAATTACAACCTATGGTAAAATTGATATATTGGTAAATAATGCAGGCATTTCTATGCGCGCTTTATTTAAAGATGTTGATGTGCAGGTTTTAAAAACCCTGATGGATGTAAACTTTTGGGGAATGGTATATTGTACTAAATATGCATTGCCTGGGATATTAAAAGCACAAGGCAGTATAGTAGGCGTTTCTTCCATAGCCGGTTATAAAGGTTTACCGGGGCGGATAGGCTATTCGGCCTCAAAATTTGCGATGAATGGTTTTTTGGATGCTTTGAGGGTAGAAAATTTAAAAACAGGCGTGCATGTTATGACTGCTTGCCCGGGTTTTACCGCCTCAAACATTCGTAATACGGCTTTAAATAAAGATGGCAACCAGCAAGGCGAAAGCACCCTGCACGAAGAAAAAATGATGACTGCCGATGAAGTAGCCAAAATTATTGCCGATGGCGTAGAAAATCGTAAACGTACTTTGATTATGACCCGCCAGGGTAAACTCACTGTTTTATTAAGCAAGTTGCTACCGGGTTTGTTGGATAAACTGGTTTATAATGTGTTTGCCAAGGAGAAGGATGCATTGTTGAAATAAGATTAATTTCTGCTATCTGCGGCGATATATTGTATAATTTGTAATCTTTTTAACCTACAAAGCAATCGACTCATAATCATCAATCTTATTCAGATTTAAAACAATTCGGCCTTCTTCGTCCCGGTCAAATGCCGGCTTGAATTTGGCACCCCATATTATTTCGTCATATTGATAGGAGGTACGCGAATGCACAGTTTGTGAAAAGGTATCATCAAACGCTTTAAGTAATACGGCAAAGCCAGCTTCGGTGGTTACCATATCTTCCGCAGTCATGTCTTTTAATGGACTGTCATTATCAAGTGGATGCACTACGGTCCAGTTTAGTGTTAGTATGCTCACGCGCTTTCTTTCCAGTTCTAAGGATATAAAACGGCGTATTTTTTTACCGTCGACATCTTCATTATAAGAGAAGATAACCTCCATCTGCAGGTCGATCAATGTATTCCTGCGCAAATTGGCTAATCTAAACATGATACCTTTCCCGTTATCGCGGTAAGGTGCAACCAACAGATGATCGCTATATTTAATTTTTGCCGATGGCCTCGAAAAGCGCCCGTATAACAAACCCGTAGCTAAAGCGAAGGCAAGCAGCCCCATCATTGATTCTAACGCGGCTACGCTGTTAGCAGCCATTCCATGAGGACTAATATGGCCATAGCCCACTGTTGATATAGTTTGCGCCGAAAAAAAGAACCCATCCATAAAGCGGTAGAAATAAGTAATTCCAACGGCGCCATCTAATGCCCCGGGCCCTAACGACACATATATAAATGCAAAAATTATATTGGCAATTAAATACCCGGTTAATACCAACAGCCAGAATTTACCCCAGCCCATAGTAATTAATGTATGGTAATTGTTTGAGGTGTTAAATAAAGATAGCCCTTTACGTTTTACATTTATAGATCCATCCTGGTTTATTAAGCGCTGGCTTTTGGTAACGGCCTGGGTGCCAAATCCAAGATCATCTTCGGGATTGAATTTTCGTTTATGTATAGCCATGTTTGGTTGAGTGGTTGGATTAAGTTGATTGGGTTAGATAAGTGTTTTTTTGGACCGATAATAACAACTCACTTAACCAACACAATCAACCAATTAAACTTAACACCGTAAATTTATTCATTCTGCTTGCTTTTAGAAAAAACTATTTCCATATTTGCCACATAATGATAATTAAAAGTTTAAATAATAATTGGTGGTGGCTTAACGATTGATCGTAAGGCAAACTCCTGTTATTATAAAATTATATTTAAAGGGTTGCCGTAAGGTAACCCTTTTTTGTTAACAACGTTTAATGGTCTTTAACTAAAATTTCCCTTTAAGGGATAATATATGAAACAAATTTTAAATCATCTTTTCGAGAATAAAACACTTACCAGAGGACAGGCAAAGAGTATTTTAACTCTGGTATCGCAGGGCCTGTATAATAATTCGCAGATGGCCGCTTTTATGACTGCTTATTGTATGCGATCTATAACTGTTACTGAGCTGGAGGGTTTTAGGGACGCCATGCTGGAGCTATGTTTACCAGTTGATTTGGGAACAGATGATTTAATTGACCTATGCGGCACTGGTGGCGATGGTAAGGACACTTTTAATATTTCAACCCTGGCATCGTTTGTAGTAGCGGGTGCAGGCTATAAAGTTGCAAAGCATGGTAATTATGGTGTTTCATCCGGTTGTGGTTCATCTAATGTGATGGAGTATTTAGGTTATAAATTCACTAATAATATTGACGATCTTAAATATAGTATAGATAGGGCCAACATTTGTTTTTTACATGCGCCTTTATTTCACCCTGCAATGAAAACGGTAGCGCCGATACGCAGGGAGCTTGGTGTTAAAACATTTTTTAATATGCTGGGCCCAATGGTTAATCCGGCTAAGCCTAAAAATCAGCTGGTTGGCGTTTATAATTTAGAGCTTGCGCGCATGTATGCCTATCTTTATCAGCGATCTGACAAAAAATATACTATTTTAAATGCATTGGAAGGTTATGATGAGATTTCGCTTACGTGCGATTTTAA
>NZ_JAQBOD010000023.1 GCF_028288205.1 Mucilaginibacter sp. | reverse complement strand
TTGTTGAACCGGTAGCGCCGGTATTTGTAAGGTAAAGGTTGGTTACCGGTAAGTTATTTATTGGAGCATTGTCATACAAGCCGCCTGCCGGATAAATACCAAAAGTTGACCGGCGGGCCTGATAAGCAGGTGCTGCTGTACCATCACCGGGATTACGGCCATAATAACCATTACCGTTGCTTGAATTATTTAAGCCTACTGTAGCATTTTGTCTGAAGATAAAATATCGCAAACGAGGATCATCAAGACCAAACATTAAATCTATGAACGATTGGCTTTGATAGAAACTTTTACCAGATGTGTATTCTGACTTATGCCATGGATGACGATTGCTTGGATTTATAGCCGAACCATATTTAAAGGTAAAATCAATCGAATTACTATTGATTAATGTACCTGCAATTAAAGTTTTTATTGCCGCGGTTGATCTTGCGGGGTCAACCAAACGAATCTGGTTATACATTTTTAACTTTAATGAGTTAGCCATAGCGATCCATGAAGCTTTAGTACCTGCATAGAATACATCCGAGCTATTTGGAACCAAAGTGGTTGCAGTTATTTTGTTTGCATCCGCAATGCCGTCATCTAATAAGGTAAGCAGCTTTTCATAAATTGCCGCGCCGCCTTCTAAAGCAGGAGCATTATTCTGCTGCCCAAGTTGTGCTTGCGAATAAGGTATATCCCCCCACATATCAACCATTAAACTATATACATAAACCTTTTCAATCTTAGCAATAGCTACATAGCCCCATTGCTGCTGCGCTGTTCCGGAGGCTATAATGGCTTCGATGTCATTCAGCGTTTGGCTATAAAGCCCATCCCAGGAACTACTGAAATCACTGCCCGATTCTTGATAACGACTTAAATTAGTTGAAGCAATAGTGTGTTGCATAATGGTAGATGTACCATTTATTATTCCGGTAAGATTACCGGCCATTGATATTTCAGTAGAAGGTAATAATAATGCTAACTGTGCCGATGTGGGGTTGTTAGGATCTTTGTTTATATCTACAAACTTTTTGCAGGAGTTGCCCGTTAACAATATAATTGTCAGCAGCAAAATGTAGTTTTTATATCTTAATTTCATAAGTATATCTGATTTAAATGCCATTGATTTCATTTGTTTAAAAGCTTGCTCTTAAGTTAAACCCAAACCTTTTAGTTGTTGGAACAGCAAGGTTATCATAACCTTGAGAATTGCCTACACCATTTGAACTTACTTCGGGGTCAAAATTTGTGTATTTAGGGAAGTTTGGCGCATAATACCATAGGTTTCGGCCGCTTATTGAAATAGAAACAGCTCCGAATGGCGTCTTTTTCAAAACATTCTTTGGTACCTGGTAAGAAAGAGATGCCTCACGCAACCGAAATACTGTAGCATCAAAAACAGAACCTTCATCTACACCACCGGGCCCTAATCCACCGCTGAAGAAATAATCCTCATAAGACATGCCTACGTTATTAGGTATTTCCTTACCGTTTGCATCAAGCAATGGTTTTAAAGTATTCACATTACCTAATACACCCGGAGAAACAATTTGGTATTCTCTGTTTTGCGTATCTTTAGTTACACCACGGGCCAGCATATTGCCAACGGTGCTGGAATATAGGGCTCCGCCTTTTTTCCAATCAAATAACACGCTTAATGAAAAGTTCTTGAAGCTAAAATTATTTGTAATGCCCAATACAAAATCAGGATTAGGATTACCTATTGCTTTTTGAGCAGGCGAGGTAAGCGGTTTTCCGGTATTAGGATCTATCAATATATTACCTGCATCATCACGTGCATAACCGGTACCATATATTTGGCCGTAAGGCTGGCCAACAATGTGCACAGAGCCGCCATAAACAAATTGCTGATAACCGCCTAAATTATTAATGATGTTTCTGTTACGGGTAAAATTGGTTGATATATCCCAGTTAAACCCACCGTTAGTACGTATAGGCACCAAATTAAGCCCAACTTCAATACCACTATTTGTAGATTTACCTAAATTAAGTATTTGCGAGGTATAGCCTGTTGAAGGAGCCGCGGTTACTTCAAATATTTGAGAAGTACTCTTTTTATTATAATAAGTAAAATCTAAACCAATACGATTATCGAAAAATTGCAATTCTGTTCCTAACTCCAGCTCTGTAATAAATTCAGGCTTTAAATTGCTGTTGGTAAGCAAATTGGTTTGCGTTACCGTGTTAAAAGTACTACCGTTAGCTGGTGTAAAAGGTGTGCCTATACCGCCTGCACTTGAATTAATGAGATAAAACTCTGCTGTTTGGTAAGGTGTTGCTTCATTACCAACCCGGGTATATCCTGCTCTTATTTTACCAAAATTAAGTATATTATCAGGCAGTTTTAATGCCTTAGAAAACACAAATGAGCCATTTGCTCCACCATAATAATAGGTCCTGTTGTTTACAGGCAATGTTGAAGATATATCATTACGGCCCACTAAGTTTAGAGAAAGATAATTCTTATAATCAAAAGTTATATCTGTAAAAAATGCGTAAAATCGTTGTTCAATAAAGTTTCTATTATTTGTTAATTGTATAGGTGTTATAGAACTTGTATTTGTAATGGTATTTAAGTCGGCAACAATCATTCCGTCACCATAAAAAGCTGTACGGCTTGTTAAACGCTGATTAATATTATTACCTACTATCCATTTTAAAGACCAATTTTGAGTGAGCGCTTTGGTGGCAGTAACCAACAAGGTATTATCAAGTTCCTGGCGATAAATATTATCTATAGTGATACTTCCCGGGCTATAAGAAGATGCGCCTTTTCCTCTAACGTCTACCCGCCTGTCAGTATATCCATTAAAACCGGCAGTATTTTGAATATTTAACCATGGCAACGGGTCAAATCCTATCACTAAGTTTCCGTAGTAACGGTCGACATTACTTGTTGAAACACTATGCTTAACAGACCAGTAAGGGTTATTAACACCTGTATAATCATATACGTTACTACCATCTATTGGATTTTCATAAGGATTATGTGTAAGGTCAAAACTTGTAGGGGTATACATTAAGGCCGACATGATAGAGCCACTACCACCAATAGGAGGTGCTTTTTGATCTGTCTGAACATAATTGATAGAGCCGCTTACATAAAATTTATTTTCAAGCTTGATGTTGCCACCCAAATTTATTGAGGTACGGGTAATAGTATTATTTTGAACTACACCAGTATTGTTACTTCTGGATATACCAGCCGTAAAGCTGCCTTTTTCGCTACCTGAAGAAATGGAAATGGCATTTTCAAATAAATTACCTGTTTGAAAGAAGTCTTTTACGTTACTCTGAGCATAAGATTTATAGGGTATCTGGATAGGTGTTATACCATCCGCCTGATAAAATTGAGGGAATACCGCTGAACTAAACGTACGGGTTAACTGTTGCGGAATAGTTGTACGTGTTGGAAGAATACTTGAAACCCCCGGAAAAGGCTGCCCCCATGATGCATAAACACCTTGCCTGTAATCGTTATTAGTTCCCTGTCCGTAACTGGTTTGATAATCAGGTAAACCAGAAACGTTTTCAACAGCATAAGATGTGCTATAGGTTATTTCTGTTCCTTTTCTGCTCTGCTTCTTTCCGGATTTTGTTGTAATTATAATAGCTCCGTTAGCGGCCCTTGAACCATATAGCGCCGCCGCTGCTGCACCTTTAAGAACAGTCATGCTTAATATGTTGTTTGGGTCAATATCATAAGCACGGTTAGTAACGGCAGCAGCTCCAACGCTGGTAGCACCAACATTTGCAAAGCTTGAATTATCAAATGGTATACCGTCTACAACAAATAATGGCTGGTTATTTCCATTAAGGGAAGAATTACCCCTGATAGTAATATTTGTAGCACCACCCGCTGTACCGCCAGATGAAGCAACATTAACACCGGCAACTTTTCCTTCTAACGCCCTTAATGGATCAGCTTCAGATTTTTGAGCTAATTTGTCGGCATTAACTGTTGTTACAGAATATCCTAATGAATTTTTTTCCCGTTTTATACCGGCTGCAGTTACCACAACTTCATTAAGAGCTTTTGAGTCATCTACAAGTTGAGCATTAACAACAGAAGTATTACCTACTGCAATTTCCTGCGTTTTATAACCTATATATGTAAAAACTAAAATACTTTCATCACCCGGAACAATTAATGAATATTTTCCATCTATATCCGTAGCAGTACCTTTATTGGTACCTTTAATTAATACGTTAACTCCCGGCAAAGTAGATCCGTCTGTCTTTGATGTTACTTTTCCCGCGACCACGCGCTGTGCAACATTTATTGGTGTAATAAGCGTTGCTTTATCTGAAATTAGCTTATCATCCTTTTTTAGAATGATGTAACCGCTATTATCATTTACAGTATATTTAATATTTAATTTGATAAACAGCGTATTTAAAATAATACCCAGTTTTTCCTGACTGGCATTAATAGTAACTTTAGTATTAAGCGGGATCATACTGGAGCTGTAAACAAACTTTACATCAACCTTATTCTTAATATTACTTAATGCATCAATTAACGTAACGTCTTTTACGTTAATTGATAGTCTTTTATCTAAAATCTGTGCATAATCAGGATTTGCGAAAGCTATACCCGATAGTACGGTCAACGCAATGATTTGTAAAACTGATATTCGCATAAGCTTTATTAAAAAATCCTTTTTCCTTTTCCTACATTTTTGCATATTTTTGTTAAATTTTGTTGATTTCCTGATTGAATGAGACAAAAAAATCCCTTACCCAAACAATGGGTTATTCGTGAGAGAACTAAGGGGTTATTATACTGCAGGGATGGATTCAGCATCTCTGCTTTTTAATTTTAGTGAGTCCTTATTTAAATCATAGGCAATTATCTTAATTAGTTAGTTGGTTAGTTGGTTAGTATATGCTTATCTTTTAATATTATAGCGTTTCCATTTATTTCATAATCAATATTGAGCGCTTCACTAATCATTTTAATTGTATTTTTCAAAGATTGATCTGTAAAATCAGCAGTAATAAGGCTGTTGTATATTGTGGAGTCTTTTACAGTAATGGATATACCGAACTTCTTTTCAATTCGCTTTAAAACATCCCCTACCTTTACATCATTAAATAACATATCGTATTCTGTTCCTTTTGTAAGTGCAGTAACATCAAAAACAGGTTTTACTACTTTGGTAATAACGTTTTTTAATGGTAAGTATACCGCCTTTTGATAAGGTCGCAAAGTAATAGTAGTGTTTTTTGAACTTAAAAAAACGCGCCCGGTTAAAACATTCACCTCTGTTTTATTATTTGTATGCCTAATATTAAAGCTAGTACCCAATACACGGGTAGTTAAGATACCGCAATGAATAATAAAGGGATGTGCTGCATCTTTCGCTACCTCAAAAAGCGCTTCCCCTTCCAGGCTAACACTTCTTACAGCCCCTTTAAACTTTACAGGATAATCCAATTTACTATTTCCCTTTAACCAAATAATAGTTCCGTCTGAAAGTATTTTTTTGGTAATGCGGCCGGATGAGTTTTTAACTGAAGCATATTGTTGGATATTGAACACATCCTTAAGCTTGTCCTGGAAAACAGCTATAAAAACACCAAATAAAAGAATACAGGAAGCAACCTTTAAAAAAGGATACATACGTATTATCAATGCGGGCCTTTTTTTTACAGGCTTTATCTGTTCAATTAAGCGCTTGTATACTTCCTTTTTAGAATTGTCCCGCTCCGACTTAGACAGATTATCAAATGCTGTAGAATCGGTCAGATAATCAAGCATCATCTCAACCTTGTTTTTTTCTTCAAAACTTAATTGATCTTTTAGATACCCATCAATTAATTTATCAAACTTTTCTTGCATTTGTTACAACAATTGTATAGTTATATATGTAAGTCAGTTAACTGCCCCCATACACCTAGTCATTTATTTAATTTTTTTAATAAAAACTCATTAAATGACATACAATTGCAAATAAAACATGAAAAAAGTATTAGTATAATAACAAAACAGTGCGAATAGTGCAATTAACTATAAGAAAAACCCACTCAAAGTTGACCTTAATTGCTTTAATGCCTTAGTAAGATGATTTTCTACAGTTTTGTGAGATATATTTAGCAGATCGGCTATATTTTTTATAGATTGATGCTCATTCCTGCTCAATCTATAAACTTGCTGGCATTTATCAGATAATTTTGAAACCTCGCTTTCAATCAAATCCTCCAAATCTACCAGGTGTATATTTTCTTCGTTTGAATTATCATATAATGACTTTTCAAATAAAGTATAACTCGCAGCGTATTTTCTTTTTACTTCTTCAGAGCGGATATAATTTAAAATTTGAAATTTAACAGCTGAAAACAAATAAGCTTTTAGTGAATTTATGATAGGTAAGTTTTCACGCTTATTCCATAATGAAAGAAATGTTTCCTGAACTATTTCCTCACAAATCATTTTATTTCTTAAAATATTGTAGGCATAACTATAAAGAATCGACCAATTCAGTTGATATATTTGCTCAAAAGCAGATATATCGCCCTCTTTTAGACAAGCAAGCAGACTTTCTTCGTTATATTTAGAATATTTTTTAATAATAATATAATTTTAAGATCAACTAATCGTAAAATTAAAACTTTTATTTATAAAAAATGCATAATCATCTTAGTAATATTGAAACATATTCACTTATAAGGCGTTTTTCTACACAAATAATCTCAATTAATTAGCGATATTGAAATTTAACCTAAAAAAATAAATAAAATCAGGTCTTTTTTCCAAAAAACTAATTAATTTTTAAAAATAAAGCAATTTACCGCCTTCGGCTTTTTTTCTGTAACAGTTAATGTCCCGGTAGTTTTTTCCTGAGACATTACAGAGCAGCATTTATATTTAAGAATGATAGAAAAGCAAAATGAGAAACTTAGGAAAATATAATGGATACAATCGCATGAAGTTCGAAGTTCGGTTACAAGCACCGGGCTTTTGCAATTATTTAACAAAAAAACAACACTGATCCAACAAATGCAGAGCTTATAGATATGATAGGTGCAGCATCAATTCAATTAGATACTATTATAAAGAAAACAAACAACAAGGCACGCCAAATAAATAATTATCTGGCCTTGCCTTCTTTTTAAACCATCTAAAAAACATCAAAATGGCATCAGTGGGTCGAATTGTATTCCCTTCTTCTCTGCTAGTATCTATTTGCCCGGCATCAAAATGCTATTAATGCCATTTACAATACCATTTGTGCCTATCAGATCATATAAAGTCACTTCGGCAGTATTTCCGGCAGCATTGGTAAGTTGTAACGTACTTTTAGGGCTAACAGCCAGTGTTAACGTTTGGCCGTTCAGCGTGGTTAAGATTGCCTTCCCTTTACCTGCTGTCAGGGCTTTAATTATATCAGCTTTAGCATATCGTCCGGTAACTATATGGCTTTTTAACAACGTGGTAAGTTTTGCTGTGTCCCTGGTTAAACTATCTAAACGCCCGGCCGGAAGGTTACTAAATGCAATATTATTTGGTGCAAATATGGTATAAGGCCCACCTGTTTTTAAAATAGGTTCAAGATTGGCTGCTTTTATAAGCTGTGCTGTTGTTGAATAATTGGCATTACTTGATAAAGCATTAATCACATCGCCGGTAGGCTGGACAGGGGCAGTTATAGGCGGTGTTACCTTTTTTGAAGTGTCTGGTATTTGTGCAAATACATGATTTGCAGTTATACTTATCAGAGCAGATAAGACTATCATTACAATTGACTTTTTCATGTTATTCATTATTTAATTTAACTTGTTATTTAGTATCACTTTCCCTATATCGCTTTTCTTTTAAATGAATACCATGAATATTATTAATAACTTAAACAAGTTTTAATTGTTTTTACAAAATTGATTTTTCACGTATTTTTGCGTCTTCATTTTAGCAGGTCCTATTTGTTTAATATTACACCGGTAACAGGCCTTTGACGATGCAAGCCCTTATTTACAGCAAGCAACTTTAATTCCATATTTTCGTAAAAAAGCAATAACATTTTGTTAGATGAGGGCATATTTATTATTTCTTTTATTTGTAACATTAACTTACCAGGGTTACTCACAATCGTGTGCCACCCCTATTGTTGTTGATTTTTCAAAAACTGCTGATACCGCAGTAACTATATCCGGGAACCGAAGCGGAAATTGTTGTTCAGGATCAAATTGTATAAGTTTTACTGTTAAAGTTAATCCATCTACAAGCCTGATCAATTTTAATACAGATCAATTATGCGGATCCTGTTTTTATACGGTTAATTGCGGGCCATTAACTCCTATCGGAACACCGGCTTGTATAAGCGGGTTAAGTACCATTCAAATATCATTTTGTAAACCCGGTAATAATTTTATAGACTATACAATTACTGCTATAAAGGGGTCTTCAACATCAGGTAATCTTAAATTAAGGCAGGGATGTACGGGCACAATGAGCGTTTCGGGGCTACTGCCGCAATCTGTTACCTGGACATCCATCTATCCGGGTGCAACCGGGGCCTATAACTCCTATTTAAGCCAAACATCGGGGACAAGTGTCAATGTTACTCCAGCGGTAGGGGCTCCCGCATATATAGATTATAAGGCGACCGGAAGTTTAAGCACAATTTGTAGCGGAACAGAAAATGACACTGTCAGGGTTTATACTTTTTCGCCGCTTGCTGTTAATATAACGCCAGCTAACCCGCTAATTTGTCCGGGCACCACGACCACATTAACGGCAACACCAACCGGCGGAAGTGCACCCTATACTTATTCCTGGAGTACGGGCGAAACCACCCCATCAATAACTGTTGGTACAGCAGGCACTTACACTGTTTCTGTGAATGACCAGATAACCAATTGCGGGCCGGTTACTAAACAAGCTACTTTAAGTATAATTACAACAGTAGCACCAACCGCATCGTCGGCAACCATTTGCTCAGGTAATACGGCAACGCTTACAGCAACGGCTCCCGGTGGCCCATACCAGTGGTATAATGCCGCTACTGGCGGCAATCTATTGTCTACAAATTCAACCTATCTAACTCCTGTATTATCTGCTACTGCTACTTATTATTTACAAACAACCAATAGCGGTTGTAACAGCTCAAGAACTGCGGTAACAGTTACCGTTAATCCGAATCCACCAAAGCCTAATATATCTCCTTAATAGCCTTATTATTAATGTTAAAATCTAAACCCGGCTGCTAAATAAAGTAAATTACCCTCAGGCGCCGGAGCATGACCTAAAACCGCAGACAATATAAATTTACTGTAAGGCGTAATAAACAAACCGCCACCATAAGCATCATGTATGGTACTTGATGTTTCGCCGGGAAGCCAAACCCGGCCGGCATCATTGTAAGCGATAAGGCCCAATGTGCCTGGAAACAAATAAGCATTAAATTTAAAGAGTTTTAGCCTAATCTCCAAGTCATTAAACACCATTTGCCTGCCAATAAAACGGCTTGTATGATATCCCTGTAAACTAAATGGGCCACCCAGGTTCATCATTTGAAAAAATTCTCCATTGCCGGTAAATGCGCCGGCACCCATACGGTCAGCAATTACAAATACAGAATCTTTGCCGGGGTTTAAATAAAAACTAAATGTAGAAAGTATCTGTCCATTGGTGTGCCCACTTAAATTAATACCGGTTAAACCGGTAATTTTTGTATTCCAATACACGCCCTTTGTAGGAAATGTTTTACTGTCGCGGGTATCATATTCAGTGCCAAAAACTACACCGCCATAAGTTTTAGCAGCAAATAAATTGTCGCCGGGGCGAAGCTGGTTGTACTCATTAAAAAAATGACCGGTATTATTATCAGCTTTACTGGTGTAATATTGACCAATTAATCCTTCACTTATGCGCCATTTTTCGCTTTGCTGATAAAGCCGTACATCTGCTATAATATAATCATACCTGTTACGGTAATAATTAAATGTTTTTGCGCCCTGGTTTACAAAAACAGATTCATTACCATAACCAAAAAAGCTATTAACATTACGCGGCCCCCGGGATAGTATATTTATAGCCAGACCATTTTTATCGATAACGTTTTTAAAATCGCCTAAATAAGTAAATATGAATGATTTTTTAGATAAAGTATATCCTACAGAAAAATCCTGCTTGTAAATGTAAGGATCATCGCGAAAACCATGTTTTTCAATAACATAGCCTACTTGTAGCCTTACCCCGTCTTCTGTATTATAACCTAAGCCGGCTTTGGGTGATGACCGGTCATATTTAAAACTCTCCTTATCATATTTATTAACGTTGGTATCTTTGGATGTAGCTATCCTGGCATATTTATCAGAAGGTAAAGTGTTTTTCTCATCAGACCTGTCATAGATGAATAGTTTATTTCGATCGTTCAGCAAACTATCCACTACAAATTTATCCTCATCATTACCACCAATCATTCGCACTTTTATAGGTGATGCTGTATTACCGGTTACCTGAAATACATCTTTCCCGCCCATGCCATACAGCCTTATTTCTTTAGTAACCTCCGGATTAAATGTACGCTGATAAAAGGCCTTTCCTAAGCTATCACCCTGCTTGATTTTATAAATGGTTACATTAATCTTTCCATCCTTTTGTTGATCAACTGCAAACTGTTCTCTTTTATCAGAAGCAGGAACGTCAACATTTTTGGCTAAGAACCGATAATATTCCAAGGCGTTCTCTTTAATATTATTGCGCCGCGCTATAAGTTTTTTTGTGGTTTTTTTACCTACAAGCGTATATATGCCTGCAGGCATTAATTTCACAGCGCTTGCAAGCAATCCATCAGTCAATTTGCTTTGCACATAGGCTATTTGCTCTTCCCAATCATGCTCATTTAACTCATTAAGAAAGTACAAATCGAAAAAACGTGCATTGTGGTTCCATTTACCAATATGCTTAATTTTATCGCCAAATGGTTGCAGCTGCGGGTTACTGCCGGCTGCAAACCAGGGCAAAATTCCGGATGTGGTATAAAAAACTTTATCTCTATCCTGTGGAATTGGTTTGTACAAACTCCCTTTAACGGTATCATCTTCTTTTTCCCAGCGCCATTGGTCGCCGTGCCTGTCCCAGTCGCCAATTATCATATCCAGCAGCCGGGCGCGCAGCAATAGTTTTTGGTCGGCTTTGTTATCATTATCCTCCTGTAATTTATCCTGTATCTTATCAGTTTTAGATGCTTTTTTACCATCTATTGGCTCCATATCTTCAAACAAATAAACCTGGTTGGCAAACTCTTTACGGTATTCTCCTAACGCCGGATCATCGGGCACATAAACTATTTGCGGGCTGGCATGTGGTATTTCCAAAGCTTCGGCCAATAGCGGTACAATTAATGCCGAATATGGATTTGAGGTAGAAACTTCATCTTGTACAACATCCTTTTTTATGGTATGTCTTTCGTCTTTAGGTAATGCTTTTTCAGGATATTTTTGAACGGAGCGCAAAGCATATTTATGACCCGAAGTATCTTGTAAATGCAATGAGCGGGTTTGGTTACCCCCGCCTAACCCGGTTATAGTTAAGCCGCCCTTTTCTTTTCCCAGGTAAAACACTTTCATGTTAACTGGCAATGCCCAAAGCTTACGGTAATTTTCGCCAAAAAACAACCTGCGCTGCGGGGTTACATGATCATATTTGGCATGGGGGGCCGCTTTAATGCTGTCGTTACTATTTTGTTGTGCTAAAACAGTTGTGAAGGTTACAGTTAAAAATCCTGAAAGAATAAAAGGAATACAGTTTTTATAAGGTATGTTTAAAAGCATGGGCTAAGTATAAGGGCTATGTATAAGTATTTTAAACATAACACCATTGTACATAAATTGTTAGCAATGCTATATTAATAAAGGGTTTAGTGATTGAAATTCTTAACCGGAAAGCGAACCGCCAAACACGTTAGTTAAGTTAATGCTCACTCTTAACGCTTTTAAGCCGGTAACGCCTTGCAGATTCTCAAGCTCAATAAATTCAATATCCATTTTAAGGCTTTTGTCTTTTTGGAATTGTTTTATTAAAGCAATATATTCATCAGCTTCGGCATTATTAAAATACACCAACGCAATTTTGCCGGGCTGGGTTAATCTTTCTTTGGTGTTTTTTATATGTACTTTATCAATGCGTTTTTTTATAACCTCATACCTAATGTTATAATAGCCCTCTACATCAAAACGCCTTTCATCATTTCTAAAACAAATATCTATCTGGCTGGAGTGTACAAATATCAGCGACGCGGTTTGTAATGGCACCGGCATTTTCTCAATTAACGCATTGGTAAGCCGGGCAACATCAATCATGGCCTTTAATTGCCAGTACCTAAAATCTTTCAAATGTTTATCATCAAAAGGTATTTCGGGTGCTATATCCTGCCCGGTATAAATATCGTACTCTATGCCATCCGATCTGAATTTTTCGAAATAACATGGATATATTTTTTGGAGCTTCCCCTGTGCCTGGTCAAAATAGTTGCTTAACGTTTTATTAATATACTTAATCGACGTTTCAAGCTCGCGCCTGTTCTTAAAGGTTTCGCCGGTTTCATCAATTGATTTGGTATAAGTATTTATCAGCTTTTCACTTGATGGATACTTATTTATCAAATTAAACAGGTAAGGAGTTACAACACACTGAAGAAAATCTTTAAGCATGGTCTCATCATTTGCCTTTTCAAACGCTTTTATCTTTTTAATCCATAATGTTTGTTTGCTTAATAAAGCGGCGACTATACGTTTATTACTGATTTGAATTTTCAGCTCCTTAACGAGTGTATTTAATACATTTATTAATGTACCGATATCATTTTTTAATGCCCTGTTATGATATATAGTCGAGTCTCTTATATCAATGGCACCGTACAAAGGATACACATTACGAAAAGAAACAATCTCTATTTCGGGCCTTTCGTTTTTCTGCCCTTCAAGCAGATAGTGCCATGCAGCCTCATTAAATTTCCATTGAACCGATGGTTGAAGCGTGGTGAATTTGGTTTTTATCACCTCTTCCAGCTTTTCATTTAATTGCTCGGCAGTATTATGTAATAGTTGTGATATTAAGGGTATAGCAGCTTGTATTTGCGATAGCAGTTTTTCATAAAACAAAACCCGTTGTGCGGCATGTATTTCTAAGATGCCTGCAAGGTGTTTATTATAAAAAACAGGCAATATAGCATACGAAGTAATACCTGCTTCTTTAAGCGCTTTTAAAAAAGGATATTTTGAAATTTTTTGGGCCGATAGTGTATTAAAAAACATAGCTTCCGGCTTTTCAATATAGCTACTGATAAAATTATTAAAAGCGTCTCCCTCGTCCTGCTGGTTTTTTCTGGTTTGTATTAATATGCTGTTACAACATTCTTCAGTATCAAAAATCAGCCTACCGTTTATCCTTAAAAAGGGCAGCAACCCAAAGTTGATAACAGCATTACCTGCAAGCGTTTGTAATGAATTGATAACTTCTTTATACAAATCATCCTGACCGGTATTATTTATTAATGCAAGGCGGATAGTTTCAATAGAATGTTCTGGTGTAATATCTTCCATTTTAATTACCGAAAAGCCTTCCATGCTAAACATATTTAACGGGATGATATCTTTTAACAGCATAGTATCGGCACCCTCATAAATGAAAGGTTCTATTACTTCGGGATTTAACTCGGGCAGTGGTTTGTTGTGGGTAATATCAATAAATCTGGTATCAATATGTACACGGTAGTATTTGGTGAGCTTTGTTTTAGCATCCGGCAATGCATAAACACTATCATTAATCAAATCATCAGGGAAGTTATAAAGACGTTGTAATATCAGCCTGTAAATAAAATTTAACTGATTTTGCTTAAACTCCTTATCACTTAAGCGCGTTTTTTTATCTTGCTTATTTTGTTCTTTAACCAGCTCAGAAAAAGCATCTGTGCTAAAAACTATTTTAGCGCAGACCGGTGTGCCCAGTGCCCAAAAAAGCGTTTTTTCATCATCAGTAGTGGGTGAAAGTATCGTGTATACCAGCTCTAATATTTCGGCATACTTTGCTGCATCCTGCGACTCAATAAAATCTGTTTTTAAATTGGGATAATTTTTAAATTTATTTAAAACCAACTGGTAAAATTGAGATTTAATAGTTTTTTCAACCCCGATATGATTTTTTAGGTATTTGATAAAGGGCTTAAAAGACAAATGTTCTTCAACAAAGTTTTTAATATGCAATTGCTCCCTAATATTTATTACCCTGGTATGCATAGTTAAAAAGTTAAACTAAAATTAATATACGGATAAAATCCTTCTTTAGAATACCCTCCTTTAAACTGGAAGAGCGCCATATCCGATGGCGAAAAATACATCCCGCCGCCAAAACCGTTATGCCATTCGTTAGAGGGTTCGTTCTTTACCCATACGCGCCCAATATCGTAAGCTGCGGTAAAACCAAATTGGCCGGGTGTAATGTATGGAAAAAAGTCGCTGAGCTTTATCCTTGCTTCTAAGTTGTTGTACATCATTTGCTGTCCCGCAAACCGATTTTGCTTAAAACCAACAAGGTTATTATCCCCTCCTAAAAACATTGATTGATAAAAAGTTGTTTGCCCAAATGTTATGCCACCACCAAGCCTTTCAGAAATCACAAAGTTTGATTTGGTATCTACGCTTTTATATAAAATTGCCTCGGGTATGGCCTGGAAAAAAGTATGTGCAGAATTACCCAAGCCGGCATAAGCCTGCATTCTTACATTAACATATACGCCCCAATCAGTAAGTACCTTGTTGTTGCGTTTATCATTTGTATAAGTTACTACCAAACCCACATGCATTTTATTTTTATTAATGCTGGTGCTATCATAGCTGTGAACGAGTGAGATATTATCAGTAAGATGCGGGTCATTATTTGTAATAGAATGATAGTATTGTATTGATGGGCCAATTCTTAAACTGGTAGTGCCCGCCAGATTTTGAAACCGCAATGTTGCATCGGCTGTATAAAAACCAAAACGGGCACGGTAGTAATCCTGGTACTCGCCGGCTTTATTAAATGCCGTTTGGTTACCGAGACCAAAAAAATTGATAACATCTGGAAATGCTGCTTTAACAGCTATTTCAGCATCGGCTTTATCAATGACATTTATCCATTCGCCGGTGTAGCTAAAATGTGTTGATCTTGTACCAAACGTACGGCCAAGCATTACCTGTTGTGAACTGCCGGGATTTTTACGAAATCCCTGGTGAATATATTTAAAGCCCGCGTTAACATAAAAACCCTCATCAAAATTATATCCTAAATTAAGTAGTGGTAATAGGGTATGATATAAGTTAGTAGGAACGTAAGCTATATTCGATGTATCGTTTGATATATGTTTATCAACCATACCTTGCGCAGCACCAATAAATGTGGCAGTATTTACTTTTTCATAAATATTCACTTTGGGGCTGGCATTTACAATGTTATATTGTTTATGGCCGTTCCCCCCAATTACCCTGACTTTTATTGATGATGTTTTTTTGTCGATAAAAACACTATCATCGCCTTTAGATATATATAGCCGCACTTCTTTGGTAATCTTCGGATCGAATATTCTTGAGAATAAAATGTTTTTTCTGCTTTTTTCTGCGGATACGGTGGTTTGTATAATCAGGCTACCATTAAGGGTGTCCCGGATAGAGAATTTTTCGCTCCGGTCCGTTGCCTTAATATCTACCCGCCTGTTAAAAAACCGGTAGTATGTTTCGGCGGCATTAATAAGGCTATTACGTCTTTTTTTCATTTGTGCCAAAAGCTCTTTATGTCTTATACGATAAATAGCCAGCGGCATTTTTCGCAAGGCATTTTCTAAAACATCATCGGTAAGTGCCACTGCAAAGCTGCGGGTTATCTGCATCCATTGCTCATGGCCTATCTGGGTCATGAAACGGGTGTTCAGCGTATGGTCATTATAATAAAAATCATTTATAGATTTAGACCCTGCATTATACCCCTTTAAATACCGGGCAACCCATTCTCTCGATGCAATTTTAGGTATTATGCCCTGGTTAGTAAAAAACACTTCCGACCTATCATGCGGAACGGCAGTAAAGTATCTTACACCATTACGTATTTTAGCCTGCCAGCGCCATTGATCCTCGTGCTCATCCCAATCGCCCAGGAACCAATCAAGCAACCGGGCCTTGAAAAACTCAATACTATCAATACGGTTATTAAAGCTGGCATTTAAAAGCTTTATCATATTACCTGTATTAATTGAGGTGTCGCTGCCGGGTTCACGTTCATCTATCAGGCAAATTTTGCCAGCAAATTCTTTCTCGTAATAGCCCAGATGTGTATCCGGAGCTACCCAGCCTATGGTGGGGTTTGTATGGCTCACTTTAACCGCGGCAGCCAGCTCGGCAGCTATAACGGCGCCAAAAGGATATTGTGCCGACATAGCATCTCGTAACCATGCCTTGGCAAAGGTTTGCCTTAAAGCCTGAGGAAGTAAAATAAGCGGATACTTCTCAATACTGCTCATGATATAACTTTTACCGGCGGCATTTTTTAACAATAATGATTTAGTTTGATGTGTACCGCCAAATCCTACCGGTTTAAGGCCACCCTGATATTCGTCTATTTTTATAATGGGCAATGTTGCCTTTACAGACCATTCTTTACGATAATTCTCGCCATATATAATCCTGTGCAGTTTACCCACTTTATCAAACGACGGGTGAGCCGCAATGGTAATGCTATCTTCTTTTATTACCTGGTCGCTCTTTTCAACCGGAATATGCACCTTAATAAATGACCTGCTGTGGGTAAATACTTTTTTAAATACGCTATCCTTAGCTGTGTTGGCATAATAAGTAAACTTCATGCTTTTATCAATCATCAGGTCAACCGTTACATAACCTGCTTCTTTTAAAGCGAATAAAGAATGTTTGCCTTTTTTTACGACCGCCCGCTTTGCACCGGCCCCGCTTACAACCTGCATTACTCCGCCATCATTTATAAATTGCAACCCATGCTCATGGCCAGAAACGCGTACAACGTTCGAGTCTACATTAAAAACACGGTTAATTTCTTTGATCATGGTCTTATATAGCGGGTGACCGTTATCTTCGGGGTTATCAAAGGTGCCGCGCAAAAGGGGGTAAAGTGCACCCAGCCCGGGTAACGGTATATACAAGCTTTCTTTAACAGATGTTAGCGGGAACAAATAATCCTGCCATATATAGCTGCCGCCATGGTGCCCATAAGTTTCAAAGGGATGGTGATCTGCCAGGATAATGATCTTATTCCTGTTTTTATAAAGTAATTCTCTAAAGCGGTCAATAACCTCTTCATTAGTTTTACACTCGCAGTCGGCATCAGGATTATCTTTATTATAAATATACAGCCACCATTCCGAATCAAACGCAATAACAACCAGGTCATCATTAATATTTATCTCTGTGGGATCCGGACAGCCCTTTGCAGGAACCACTTTTAACAATGAATCCTTTTGCTCTAACAAATATTCGCCCTCGCGTTTTATTTTTGATAAGCCTTTTGGGCCCATCCTGTCCCAATCATGATTGCCGGGTATAAAATATACAGGGGCACCTGCTGCGCGCATGGGTTGGTATTGCATCTGCAATATTTTTTTTGTACTCTCTTCTTCTCTGCTTCCCGGCAGCCCCATACCTATGGGATAAATGTTATCGCCCAGGTATAATACAGAAGTTTTATTTTTTAAAATATTACTTACAGCACTTTGAAGCACCCCATTTTGCTGTTTACCCAATTCGCCTGCATCACCTATTAAAATAATACGATAGCGAACGGAATCCTGGGCATGAGTTATAAATGCAGCTAATAATAAGGGTAATAATAAAAGTCTCTTCATCAAAAAAATTATTGCTTTTTATACGGAAATTTTAAAATATTTCCCGGTTGGGGCACATGGCCCTCATTTGATATATACAGGTTATTTTGATCATCAAAAGTTATACCCTCTGGCTGTGTAAACAGGTTTTGATCTAATTTATATACGTGCCTTATTTTCCATTTAGCATCTGCCACAACCAGTATTTTATTTACTGATGAAAGTATATACCAATCATTATTAAGCGGGTTCCTGGTTAATGCCGATGGATGAAAACTTATCTTATCCACTCCCAGCAATTCTTCAATATGCTTTACATTCACACTAAAGTCTCCGGTTTTTTTCACTGTTCCATCCGCCGCCAGCTGAAATATGAAGCCACTGCTTTTCTTGCTTGTTTTATCCATAGTACAATGTTTACATAATACATATACTTCGCCGGCGTCATTAGCATACATGCTTTCATATTCGCCTTCGGGCAATATATCTTTGTTTTTTTGCAGGTTTGTGGTTTGTGGTTTACCAATCTCAGATAAAGGGATAGTAAACAGCACACCCTTGCTTTGCAGCATAATTACCTGGCTCCCGCTTATCGCAATATCTTCAAAGTCGCCGTTCTCTTTAAATTCGGTGTATTTAACTGTTTTATCGCCCGGGCGGAAATAAAAAACTCTGCCAATTCCGTCACTCTCGGCATATACCCTATCGCTTTTACCCTTATTGAATGTGATACCTGAAATTTCATTCAGTTCCGCAGGCATATTATATTTTACGGGCTTAGTAAAATCATAGCCAATAGGGCTGCTATAGGTGGTTTTTTGTATGCATGATAATAAAATGGATCCGCCAATTATTATTACTATACTGTTTATAATTATTGCTTTCATGTTGATAGGGGTTAATTTTAATATTTACCTGAATGATAAAATGTTAAATGGGCAAGCGCCGGCGCCCTATCATTTAACTAATGAAGAAATAACAAAGGCTATAACCGAAACTACCAGCCCAAACATAAATACATTATAAGACACTCTTAGCAACCGGTATTTACGCCCTAATACTATCCCCTGGGCATATACATCTCTTATTAAACTACCGTACAAAAATTCATTATCATTAATAAGGGTTACCATACCTTGTTTATAATCGTCAAAATCCATTTTATAAAAATTGCCAAAAAAAAGAAGGTTAACACTTCTATCATCAATATCCTTTTCTGTAAAAGTACCCCGCGAGATGTTGGGACGGGTAGCTAATATTGAAAATACTATAGTTACAAGGTTTACTGTAAGCAGCATAATAGCCGGAATAATCTGGTTATGGTGTGTTGCTATGTTCCTTAACAACAGGCTCAACAACAGTGAAATAATAATAGCATTAACAGATATCATAATATGAGCCTTACTATCGGCCATATTACTTAAGCGCTGGTGGTTGCTTGAGGTAAGCCTGAACATGGTTTCAACCCCTTTGCTTAGTTCTTGCTTATTCTTGCCATTTTTAAAAACATGCATATTATCTTCAGGCGAAGCTATAGTTGGCTCTTCAAGTTGTTCAAATTTATCTTCTTGTATATACAGTTTCTCTTTTAGTTCCCGGAGATTTCTTTCCTTTTTTTCATTTAACAATAATCTGCAGTAATCTGTATGGTATTCATGCTCTTCCATTAGCTGAATACTTTTTTTGCGCCATTCTGCCTTGCTCATATCCGTATCATATAAAGCATTAAACTCTTTTCGCAGTAGTTTGCTTTTCCGTTGAAAATCAGCAGTACCAAAATGAAAAAGGTCGGCATCGCAAATAATGCATTGTAATATATCGGCAGGAGTTTGCGGCAGCTTGGTTGCTAATATGCAATCCATAATGTTTTTCTGCAGGTCATCATGAAGATTAAAACCTTTCAAAAAGTCCATAGCTATAATAACGCTTTTCGCTTCATGATCTGTGGGGCCCGTTGAATAAGCAATATCATGAAACCAGGCTGCGGTTAAAACAGCGAAGCTATCTTCGTCATTTAATTGATAGTGACCGGCTATTTTTTTTGCCGCAGCTACTACATCATTTGTATGATCGGCATTGTGATAGGTAAATTTTGGATCAAAATGCGTTTTGTAATAAGATAAAACAAACTTTTTAACCTGCTGCAACAACTTTGTATAGTTTACGCTTGTAGACATCGGCTTAATATTTATCTATATACAGACAGATACTCAGAATGTTTACATTTTTGCCGTTTCCTGCTTGCCATAGCTGGGGATATGCCTTTATTACAAGTCCGTTTATACTAAATTAATCCCTATGCGGGTCAATACTTTATACGGTTTATCTCACGCATAGCAATTCTGTCCGTTAAATAATAAAGCCCGCCTCAATAATATCGGGGCGGGCTTTATTTTATTTATATACGGTTTACTATTCTTCTATTATTTTCCAGCGAAGATCGTCCCGCGATTTAAGGTCAGCCGGTTTGGTTGGATCTTTAACTTGTATAACCGGGGCACTTGCAGTAGTAAGGTTATCATTGCTTAAGGCCTTCCCGCTTACTTTATTTATAATGCGGCAATAGCCTGTGCCATCCCATTCAAAGTGCCATTTTGAGTAATCAGATTTTACGTCAGGGGTTTGTATTATAGAGTCATCCGCTGCGCGGCTTAATACCTTGCCTGATAACCTGCTTTTTATTTTATAATAACTGTTACCATCATCGGCTACATATACTAACTGCCACTCGCCACCGGTTGATTTTTCATCAGCCGTTTGCACCAATGGTGTTTTTGCTGTTTTGCTTTGATTGGTAAGCATTAAGCTGCTGGCTTTATTTTGTATCCTATACCATTTCTTCGTGTCAAAAAGCGAGATAGGTATAACCGGTGTAATAGGTATATGGTTTTTCAGCATCATGGAGGCGGTACCTACCAAACGCAGATAGAAATCGCTGGTAGCCCCATCAAATGTTAGAAACGGATACTGTGTAGGCGGATGATTGGTAGTTTTCATGATCTGTGTACCTTCATTTATCTCATCAAACATACAAATGAAAGCGCTGTTGATGACGCCTGTTTTTTGAGCAGCTACAAACTGTGCCCACAAGTAGTTACCGCTCCGACGTGGCACAGATGGTAATTTCCCAGGCGGCGGCGGCGGTCCTGCTATATTGGTGCCCGAATTGATGGTAGGTTGAAATACTACACCGTGAGCCTTACACATGGTTATATCGGCGGCCCATGAATTAATGCTATTGGGCACTTTGTATCCGGTAGCCGCGTCAACAGTGGCACGACCTACGCTCCAGGGTTGTAAGCCAGGCATTCTCATCAGCATATTTACAAATTCAGGGGTTCCCTTGGTTCTCCATTTATCATCAACACCGGCTAATATAACCGCCTGGTATTTTCCGGGAGCTTGTAAAAAGTCTATAACCGCGTTCATATAATCCGGCTGTGATGCCGGGCGATCAGGAAAGAACCCCCATATTTGCAGTACCGGCTTGCCATTTTGGTGCATATAGCACCCACTGGTACTGGTAACGCCTTCGTCAACCATTTTTTTCCAGTTGGTTATTATGATCTTGTACACATCCTCTTTACTAATTAATGTTGCGGGGTTTCTGCTGGTAAAGCCACTCATATCCCACATAAATGCCCAGGTGCGCCCGGTAGCTTTGGCAGCGGCTTGTACATTATGCATAATGGTATATACAGTGGTGCTATCGCTCTGCTGCCTGCCAAGCGGAAAGTGGTCGCAAAACTCAGACACCCAAACGCCGTCAACACCATATTTTTTCATCCATTGAAAATGGCGCATTACCGCTTTAGCATTTTGCGCGCTGTACAGGTAAGCCTGGCTCCCGTCTGGATTAGTATATCCCGGTACCGCGGTTTTTTCGTCTGAGGTATATTCACTCATATCCGGCCACATATCAAAACCGGGGCGCATAATTGTTCCATTAGCCCCATTGCCGCTAAATAAATGCGACCATCCCTGGTTAATATTCTTCGGGTTATCACCCGGGTTGCGGAACCATCCCTGGTAACCGGCCATTATTTTATTGTCCCAGGTAGCAGCGTCAACTTTCTGTGTGTTAACATGGCTCTTTTGCGCCCTAAGCTGGATGCCTGCAGCCATAAGTGCCATCAGCATAACTGATGCGCGCTTTAAAAGCCGAAAACGGTTTTTTTGTAAAATTTGAAGTGTCATATGGTTTGTTTTATTAATTGGTTTAACTGCAGTAACGGAGATTAAGCAAATTAAGAAATTCATTATGACAGTTTAGTGCAATCGATTGAATGTAGCAAAAGAATTACGAATGCGTTCCCGGAAAGGCACGTGTGTGCCAGTTTAAGCTTGCGTTGCATGTGGTGCAGCGCTGTTTTTGTTACACGCGATAGTGAAACAAAATGTAACAAGTGAAACAAGATTTTGACTTAACTAATTGAAAATAAACAAACTACAAAAAAGCGATGTAACAAAATGTAACAACTTATTCGTCAGTATATTTATGCGTAATTGGTAATTATATTACTAATTATCAATTAATTACAAATAGGCAGATTTGGGAGTGATGAAACAAAAAATTTACTCTCTTGAGGCATCCCGACGGAGGCTTTAAATTAAGATTTGACAACTTTTAAAAAGTTGTCAAATCTATAATAACTAACCTCTAATCAACTAATCTCCAATACTAACTCACTGCTCAATAACCTGCCAGCGCAAATCATCGCGGGTTTTCAGATCATCAGGTTTTGCAGGGGCTGTTACCAGCGTAATTGCCGGATTAGCAATTGTTGAGTTATTGCTGCTTAAAGTTATTGGAACTGCTTTGTTAATTATTCTGCAAGCGCCTGTAGCGTCCCATTCTAAATGCCATTTCGCATTATCGCTTTTTGAGTTGGCTACCTGTGTTACATGTATATTATCCGCACCTGCGCTTAGCACCATGCCTGATAATTTGTTTTTTATAGTGAAAAAGCCATTGCCGTCATATACCAGTTGCCATTCTATACCTTTTCCCGCGGCCTGTACAATAGGGCTTTTTACTAATTTGCCTTTACTATGCAGTACTAAACCGCTTGCCTTATTTTTGATAGTATATATTTTCTTTTCATCAAAAGGCGAAATAGGAATAGTTGAAGTAAAGGGTACGTTGTTCTTCAACATTTTTGACGCGGTACCTATCAAACGCAGATAATAATCATTGGTAGCTCCGTCGTAGGTTAAAAACGGCGCTTGTACCGGTGGCTTGTTGGTGATCTTATTTATTTGCGTTCCTTCATTTACCTCATCAAACATGGCAATAAACGCGCTGTTTATAACACCTGTTTTAGAAGCATTTATAAATTGTTCCCATAAGTAGTTACCCATACGCCTTGGTACAGCCGGAAGCGCGGGAGGCGTTGGCGGCGGGCCGGCTTTATGCGTACCCGCATTGATAACCGGCTGAAAAACAACTCCATGAGCTTTACACATAGCCATATCGTCTGCCCATTCATCCATATATTCTACCTGGTAGCCTGTGTTGTGGTCAACAACCCGGCGGCCTACGCTCCATGGTTGCAGGCCCTGCATCCTCATTAGCATGGCTATAAACTCGGGCGTACCTTTTCTCCATTTATTATCAGCACCGGCTATTAAAGTGGCTTGATATTTACCGGGGGTTAGCAAAAAATCTACAACCGGTGTCATGTGATCTGGCTGTGAGGCTGGCCGGTCAGGAAAAAAGCCCCATATCAACAATACAGGTTTGCCATCCTGGTGCATATATCGCGGATCTGTGGCAATGCCGTCGTCCACCATTTTTTTCCAATACTCTACTATTGTATTGTAAACCATTTCTTTAGATGTGGTTGGGCCGAATGAACTCATATCCCACATAAATGCCCAGGTGCGCCCGGTTTTAGTTGCAGCGGCTTGTACGTTTTTCATAATTGTATACATGGCCGAATCCGGCTTACCATTGCGAAAACTTCCGCAAAACTCTGATAGCCACACACCATCAATGCCATAGTCTTTCATCCATTGAAAATGGCGCAATACGGTTTTTGGATTTTGCGCGCTATACATAGTAGCGGGACTGCCGTCGGGATTGGTAAACCCGGGCACGACGGTCTTTTCGTCGGCGTCATATTGGCTCATATCCGGCCAGGTATCTAAGGCTAATTTTTCAGGCACCAGGTTGCTCCCATTAAATACATGCGCCCAGCTTTTGCTTCCCGGCCTATCACCAGGTACACGGAACCATCCCTGGTAGCCGGCCAATATTTTATTACTCATGGTGGTAGCGTCTACTACATCCTGTGCCCGCAACTGTTGGCCTATAGCGGTAAAAATTAGCAGTATAGATAAAGCCTGCTTTAAAAAAGGGGATTTATTTTTTGCTGCCGATACTTGTATAAAGCAGCTTTGCTGTGAAACTTGAACTAACATGATGGTTTATAATTTGGTTTATTGTTTATAGAGATAACCAAATTAAGAAATTCATCAGGTAGTTAAGTGTTATATATGGATTGTAGCAAAAGAATTACGATAGAATAGAAGCAAGTTAAAGCGGGCAAAAAAACTGAAACCAATCAACCCTTCAAACTCTTCCAGATAATAGTAAACACATCTGTAGGTAAAACATCCTTTTGTACCCCATCAGTTATTAAAACCGCCTTATATTCGTCAGCAATATTTGTTCGCCCATGCGAACCTTTAATTAAAGTCGCATCTAAAGGGATTACGTCCATTACGTACCTAAAGCCTGCCAATTTTCGCAACAGTTTATAAGCTGCTCTGCCTTTCGAGGTCATAAACATTTCAACCGGGTCATAACCGGGTTTTTTGTGGATATCTACACAACGGGCATAATCGGGCGCTACGGCATCATCCAGCCAGAAATAGTAGGTGAACCAGCTTTTTTCATCCGCGACAACTACAATATCGCCGGCACGTTCATGGTTAATATGATATTTTTTTTGTGCTTCGCGATCTAAGATCAACTCGATGCTTTTTACGCCTTTTAGTAATGCTTTTACCTTTTCGGTAACAGCCGGATCATTAATATAAATATGCGCTATCTGATGATCGGCAACTACAAATGCTTTTGATGCTCCTGCATCCAGCAATTCTAAGCCTCGTTCAACCCGTATCTGCAGTAAATCATTCTCGCGGAACAAACGGTTCAAATGTATAGGATTGCTTACCGGCGCAATACCATATTCTGACAGGATAATAATCTCGGCGCCTTTCTTTTTATAAAAGGTAACCAGTTGTTCAACAACCTGGTCTATTTCTTTAAGCTCTTTGCTGATCTTTGAAAAATCGGGACCGAACTTTTGCAGGCAATAATCAAGGTGGGGTAAGTAGATAGTAGTTAGCGTTGGGTTATGCAGGTCATCGTTTATCATGGATGCATCTGCAATCCATTGAGTCGATTTAATGTTGGCTCCCGGTCCCCAGAATTGAAATAAAGGGAACTGGCCCAGTTTTTCCTGCAAAGTATCACGTAACCCGGCAGGCTGCGTATAGCAATCGGGCATTTTACGGCCATCAGCTAAATATTGCGGACGAGGGGTTACCGAATAATCGGCAGTTGAATACATATTGTACCACCAAAACATATTGGCGCTGGTAAAAGAAGGGTCTTCTTTTTTAGCCTTGTCCCATATTTTTTCGCCGTTAACCAGTTTGTTAGATTGTTTCCAGAATTTAACTTCAGCATCGACATGGTCATACCACCCATTCCCAACTATGCCCGTTTCCGTGGGCCATTTACCGGTTAAATAAGTTGATTGCACCGAAGTAGTTACTGCAGGCAGCACCGGCTCGATTGTAGTAATATTTTTATCAGCTATATATTTTTGAAGAAACGGGGTATGCTCGCCTATTACCGATTTGGATAATCCAACCACATCTATTACAACCGTTTTTTTCATCATCATAAATTATAATTGATCTTTAACCCAATTCAATTCGCGTATTATCGAATCATTTAAAGGCAGCTTCTTTTCATCAGGCAATACACCCCAGGTATAGGTTTCCACTTCTAAATGATTAGTAAATAACGCGCTTTTATGGATATCCAGCACCTTAACAATATCTGCCTGGGTTGATTGCACCAGGCCAAACTCCTCTGTAAATATCGGAACATGAAAATGTGCGCGCCATTGTTTAACCGTAACATTTTCTATATCGGCTAATGCTTCAGGCAGATCAGGGTAACGCAGTAATTTGCCATTGATTTTTTTAGCGACAACCTGGTGCAAATACGTAGACTCATCAAATCTTGCAAAAGCATCTCTAATTGGTTCACGTAGTTCTGCATCTTGTGGTAAAGTAGCTTTTAAAGCAGCGCTTATCTGTATTTTGCCAACTTTTAGGCCCTTTGCAGCCAGTTCATTTATAACTTCGTGGTGCGGCTCGTAACCAATTGCGAAATGGCAAACATCATAACATAAGGTAATATGATCCTTAATCAGTTGCTCCGCTTCATCAGCAGAAATATTAAATCTTTTTGCAATACTTTCTCTTCCCAGTGGAAGCAATACGTCTTTGTACCAGGTAATATATTCTTTGCCGGTTTCTAATACCCCATCAGGCTCGGGCTCAATATCAAGATGCATTATTATACCCGTTGCCCGGCGCAATCTTATTAACTCCCCTGCAACCAATAAAATGTTTGAGGTAGCTTCATTTTTTACCTTCTGCAACTCCTGTTCGGTTTTATGCCAGTATTTATAGCTTAACGGCGAGGTAGAAATGCCGCCTTCCATACCTTTTGGCAGCAGGGCAGCCAGGATATGAAACATCCTGATGGTATAATCAACACGCAATTTGGTTGTCCAATCTGGCGCGTGTACCTGGTCTTTTACTACGGTATGATGAAATTCGCCATACGGAAACCCGTTCATGGTAAAAACATAAGCATCATTTTCTTTGAGCCATTGTGTAAACAGTAACAGGTTTTCTGCTTTTTGCAAATCAAGGCTGGCTTTATTTGACAGGCGCAGGCCGATACCCATTGGCTTATCCGGCGATACCCGGGTTTTTATAGCAGGAAAATTTTCTTTTAATGCAGCAAAATGTTTGGACCAGGTTTCGCCCGCATGAATATTTGTACAATAAGTTAAATGGCCAGACGCTAATTGCATTATACTAAGTTTTATAAGTTAACAATTATAAGCTCCTGGTTTGATAAGGCTAATTATGCCGGATCAAGCACAGAGTATTCGTTCCGTAATGCCTCACTCGCTTTTTTTATCAGCGTGGTATTCATATTATGCACTTCCACTCCTTTGCCAATATGGTCAAGCAGCATAATGGTTAGTTCCCCTCCCAAATGCTCTCTAAACTCTTGCAGGCCAACCAAAATCGGGCTATCATCTGCAACTACTTCCAATAACGGATGAGTAATTTCAAAACCTACCTTCTTTATTAAATTAATAACGCGGTGTGTTTCATCTACCGGTAAATGGCCGGATAAATTAGAATAAACTGTATCCAAAGCTATACCCAACGCTACCGCTTCACCATGTAAAACTGCAAAATTGGTTAATTGTTCTAATTTATGCGCGCTCCAATGACCAAAATCCAACGGGCGCGATGAGCCCTTTTCAAACGGATCCAGGCTGGCAATATGGTTAAGGTGTAGTTCGGCACAACGTTTTATTAAATATTTCATGGTTTCCATATCGCGGGCCACTAATGCGGCCGCGTTATTTTCAAGCCACTCAAAAAATGCGCCATCTTTTATTAACGCGACTTTTATTGCTTCTGATATACCCGAGCGATAATCGCGGTCGGTCAAGGTTAGTAAAAACTGGTCATCATTAAAAACAGCTACGGGCGGTGCAAACGTGCCCAGGAAATTCTTTTTACCAAAGTAATTTATGCTGTTTTTAACACCCACACCCGAATCATTTTGAGACAAAACCGTAGTAGGTATACGGATATGCTTTACCCCGCGATGCGCAACCGCTGCCGCGTAGCCCACCATATCTAAAAGTGAGCCGCCGCCAATGGCAGCAACATAGCTATGACGATCAATACTATAGTGATTTATGGTATCTAATAGCTTACTAAAATGAGATTCGTTATTCTTTACGGTTTCGCCGCCGGGCATTAATATAATTTCGGGGATGAGTTGCGCGGCTTTATGGATAGCAAAATATCTGCTTATTTTATCAGCCAGTTCCGGGCTGGCATTTAGTACATCCTGGTCTATTACAAACAATATTTTTTTTACTGATGCTGATGTCGCGTCTGCCGACAAAAAATCATCAAAACCGGTATTGGTCAGATCAAAAAGGCCGGTGGTAAAAAAGACCTTGTACTCAAACTTCACACTAAACGACTGCTGTAAATATTCCATATCAAAAAGCTAATATCTAAAACATAAAATTAATATCGCTTATATATCCAAAATTTGACGAAAATATTGAGTTAGGATCAGGAGGCTCCTTAGGTGCCTCCTTTTAATTTCATTATTACGTTACCGCAAACATCTTAGCAAACCGCATAGACACAGGCAGCAAACAAGCAATAAATATAGCCGCCCATATAGACCCAAACGCAGCGGCCCACGCAGCATCCATTAAAATAAGCGAGATAACGCCCGCCTTAACAGCCATACCTATATTTTTGCCAATAGGGTGATGTATAGCCGTTATTAACGGCCTAAATATCATCCAGGCAAACGGCAGGATAAACAGGATGGTTATAAACTGATTTTGAATAATCGAATAATAAAGTATAGCAATAATAACAACTGCATACAAACTGCCGCCGATATACAAATTGCGTTTGTTTCCGCCATGTACTTCGCCCTGGCTTATCATGGTGATAGAGAATATATACAGTATAGGCACTGCGGCTAAATACCAATATTGGTTAATAGATGATACTACTATACTTATCCCTAACAGCAAATTCAATCCCCGGCACAGCCCCATATTAAGCGGACCAAAAAAGGCATAACGCTTACTTACCTTATTATAAAGCAAAGCAAAAAACGCGATAGTTACGGCAATAGCCCCGGCATGATTACTGTATGAAAATGCAAATCCAATTCCCCATAGCAATAAAAATGCGCCTAAATAGGATGCCTCTTTTTTACTGACCAACCCGCTTGGGATGGCGCGTTCGGGGCGCTCAATCTTATCCAATTCTGCGTCGAAAACATCATTAAAAACAATGCCGCCACCGTATAGGCCAATGGTTGACAGGCATAGTAAAGCAATAGGATAAAAACTGCCTGTAGTAAACGTGAGATGATAAAAATAACCGGATATGGCCACACCCGCCAAAACATCAGCAACCGAGGTTACAATGTTGGCCGGGCGCATCAGCCTTAAATAAACGGTTATTTTTTTTCTCATGTTAACTAATAATTATGGATGATTTATCTATCCGTGGTTGTTGTCCGCCGCGCAAAATGGTATTGCCTTCAAATTTCTGGCTTTGGTCTATCACGTTGGTAATTGATGCAAAATCAGCCTCATCAATCTGTCCGCTTTGCGCGAACGCGGTTATGGCGTTACGATAGGTTATCAATTCAATATCCGCATCGCTAATACCGCGAATCTTCATCAGGGCAGCCGTTTTCGGTACAGCCAGCGGATCGCTTATGCCCCAATCGGCAGCAGAGTTTACCATGATACGTTCAGAGCCATATTGTTTGGCTATCTCTACCATACGCTCATTACCCATTTTAGTAAACGGATAAATAGTAAATGCTGCCCAAAAGCCACGGTCCAATACATCTTTAACCGTTTCTTCATTGTTATGATCTACGATAACTTTATACGGGTCAAGGCCATGCTCTATGGCAATATCCATACTGCGTTTGGTGCCGCCTTTTTTATCGCGGTGCGGGGTATGTATCTGTACCGGCAGGCCAGATTCTTTTGCCAGTTCCAGTTGCAGGCGGTAATATTTTTCTTCGGCAGGGGTTTGGTCGTCAAAGCCAATTTCGCCGATACCTACCACGCCCTCTTTATAAACAAACAGCGGCAATATTTCCATCACTTGTTCGGCTAAGGCTTCATTATTTGCTTCGCGCGAGTTTAGGCCAATGGTGCAATAATGCTTAATACCAAACTGTGATGAGCGGAACCTTTCCCAACCAATCAGACTGCTGTAATAATCGCGGAAACTATCAATACCGGTACGGGGCTGACCCAGCCAGAAAGCGGGCTCTATTAAGGCAACAACGCCTGCATCGGCCATGGCCTGGTAATCATCCGTAGTACGCGAGGTCATGTGAACATGCGGATCAAAAAATTTCATACCCTTTATGCCATCCAGGCTTACAGGCGGTGATAAAGGCTCAGATTTTACTTCTTCAAACGAATGGGTGCAACACATATCTTTCTATATTTTATTTGCCGGTTAAAGTGTCCCAGCTTAATTTCTTGTTTTCAATTGCTGTTGACAGCTCGGGGTATTTATTTAATAACGCTGCTGCAGGCTGGTAGTTTGATGCGGATATAGCCAATGCCCCGGCTTTCCTGTCAACCAAATTGCCGTCATCAAACAGGCGTTTTATATCTTCAAAAAGTTTATCGTCAATAAATTTACCAACTAATCTCCACAAATTCGGATTTACTTCGCGTTTGGCGGCCCAGCGTTCGTGAGCGTAATCACTTAGTATGTAGGCCAGCTCTTTATTTGCACGGCTATCAATACCTATTATTTTGCCAACTTCCTTATCGGTAAAAAATGCTTTCAGCACCAACTGGTTCCAGGCGCTTTGATCAAGGTTTTGGGCGGGATAAGGATTTTGATACATAATAGCTTCAAGTACAGACCCAATATTGCTACGTATACCTTCCGAACACCTTTTAACCCATATCTCGGGGTAAGCCAGCAATGGCAAAGTTGAGTACAGCGCGACTAATTCCCCCATCTCGGCGGCTAAAAACAAGCTTTCTATTTTGCGGAAATATTCGCTTTTATTGGCGGCATCTAAATTCAACAGGAGGTAAGCGCGTCCCAATCTGTCTATGCTCCAGCCACCTACAGAAAACCCGGGGATGATGGTATTTAGCTGTTCCGTTTGCTCTTTGTTAATATTTATAATTGCCTTACCCGTTTTTCGCGGCAGCAAAACAAACGAAGTATTTAACGCACGTTCCTCTTCCAGCCAATTCAAAATATCGGGCACAACATTGGCCCGGATGATATCCTTTATTATTGGCCTGATCTCTTCCACTTTGTAATTATACATGCATCACCACCAAATAATCAATAATCAGCGCTGCGGATATAATGAGCAGGCCAAAAAACTCGCGGGTGTTTTCAATGAAAGGTTTTTCGGCCTGCATGGTTTCTACCAGGCTTGGCTGTTTGTATTTTACTATCCAGTCGCGCACGCCGTCTTTGGCAAAAAACAGGATCACGGCATAAATAAGGTAAAAAGCAATCAATCCTAAATAAACCGATGGGTAATACTTACCAAAAACAGCTAATCCGCAGCATGCGGCCACAGCAACATATATAGGCACCCAAAGGTACCAATCAATATCGTTCAGATTCAGGTAAGCAAATACCAAAAACGACAAGCAAAAAACAACATTAACAATTATGAAGATCATGACTAATAATTTTTAAAATATACCGGGTTTATGAGCAGGTAAAATTACCGCACAAATGTAAGGTATTCTGTAAAAAAGCAATTACAAGTTGAGGTAAAACGTTAAGAATAGGCTATTTTGATAGTGTACTGTACCACGCACACGTTAATACACCCTGGTATACCTTGGTACACTTCTTTATTTTATTCTGCTTTTCAACGCAGCTATATCCGTTTTGTAATTTTCGCCTACCGGGACTTCCTGATAGATAAATCAGGGCTATTCTGACGAAATGGAGGTTGCAATTAATAAAGTTATTTTAGAATAACTTGCTTTTTTACCTAACAGATTGATATCCTCGTAAACTACTCTGTTTAGTTAAAACTATTTGCCAAAGTTGGTTTTTGCGTACGCGGAATGATACGGCGCTTACGGTCAGGTAATATCGCCACATGCGGTAAAAGGTATTATCGTAATCTTTGCTTATAGCTGGCCAACCCTGCTCGAAATTCTTTAGCCATTCTACCAGTGTGCGGTCATAGTATAAACCGAAGTTATGCCAGTCTTCCAACACAAATACAGGCTCGATAGCGGTTGTTATTTGTTTGGCAGATGGCCGCATGCCGTTAGGAAAAATGTATTTGTTTATCCATGGGTCGGTACTCGTTTCCGTTGTATTGCCGCCTATGGTATGCAGGAGAAAAATGCCGTCGGTTGTTAAATTCACTGAAATTTTTTTCATGAATGCGCTGTAGTTTTTATAACCAACATGCTCAAACATACCTACCGAAACTATCCTGTCAAACTGTTCATTCAAATCGCGGTAATCCTGCACCCTTATATCAACCGGTAACCCCTTGTTAATTTCGCGGGCAATTACCGCCTGTGGTTCTGATAGGGTTACACCAACTACTGATACGGCATACTTTTCGGCGGCGTACTTAGCCAAACCACCCCAACCGCAGCCAACATCTAACAGGCGCATACCGCTTTCTAACTTTAGTTTACGGCATATCAGGTCGAGCTTTGCTTCCTGGGCCTCATCTAAAGTTTGCGCGTTCTCCCAGTATCCGCAGGAGTATATCATCCGTTTATCCAGCATTTTTTTATAAAGGTCATTACCAATATTATAATGCTTATAGGCTACTTCTTTTGCTTTCTCCTTAGTTTGTTGGTTAAATAAACGTGCTTTTAATACGGTTAATACTGTACCTATATCAATGGGGATCTTACTGTCCATTTGATTTGCCAGTATCCTGAAAAAAAAACCGTCCAGATCATCGCAGTCCCACCAGCCTTCCATATAACCCTCGCCCATTCCCAAAGAATTTTTGCTAAGGATACGGTTATATATTTTTTCATTATTCACCCTTATGTCCCAGGGGTCATTGCCATTTATTTTGATCCCGGCGGCATTAAATAAGCGTTCAATAATTTGTTTTGGAGAGCTCATGCTATCAATCTATTAGTAACAAAGTAACAAAAATAAATTCGGCATGATAGAAGAGATAAAGTGATCACTTCTATTTAGTTATCTTATACTTTACCAATTTTCCCTGCAGATAATTTCGTCTTTTACTGCTTGTGCCGGAAATAATTTTGCCCGGCGATTTCTCCTCAAAAATTTTAGGGACAGCAATTCGTTGCGCGCTGTATATACCCGAGTTACCACTGAAAAAATAAGCCGTAAAACAAGCAATCGCAAAAAACAAAGTATACTCACCACCAAAAAGCTCAATACCCATAATAGTACAAGCCAATGGTGTGTTGGTTGCCCCGGCAAAAACTGCAATGAAGCCCAACGCGGCAAACAAACTAACGGGTGCATTCATTAATACAGATAAGGTATTGCCCAGCGTTGCACCAATATAAAACAACGGGGTTACCTCGCCGCCTTTAAAACCCGTGCCCAGAGTTATAGTTGTATAAATCGTTTTCCATAGCCAGCTCCAGGTATCGGCGCCACCGGCAGTAAAGGCCGATGGTATGGTAACCGCTCCCGCATGTTCTGCATCTACCCCTAAACTTAAATAATCAGGTTTGCCAATAATAAATGTTAGCGCTATAATCATTAATCCGCCCAATGCCGGTATGGCCCACTTTGGGAAGATGAATTTATTGAAAAGGTTTTTAACGCCATGAACAGATTCTGCAAATAGCAAACTGGTTAACCCAAATGCTATGGATGCTACAATAACTTTAGCCAGCAGCAACAAATCAAACGGCAAATAATCGGCAAACAAATGCTGACCAGCCGGTACAATATCAATATGATAGGCGGTGTGATGAATGCCCCATGCCGCAACGGTTATATCGCCCACTATGCCTGCAACCAGGCAGGGTATCAAGGCATTATATTGAATGCGCCCCAGCGTTAACACCTCCATAGCAAATATGGCCCCGGTTAGGGGTGTGCCAAATACCGCCCCGAACCCTGCTGCTATGCCCGCGGTAAGTATAATACGGGTATCGGCAGCACTTAATTTAAACCAGTTGCTGAATAATTGCGCAATACTGCCCCCCATTTGCACAGCCGTACCCTCGCGCCCTGCCGATCCGCCAAACAAGTGCGTAACAACAGTAGCTAATAATACCAGTGGTGCCATGCGCTTAGGCACGCCGCCACCGGGCTCATGTATTTCGTCCATGATGAGGTTATTTCCTTTATCAGATGATTTACCATAATATTTATAGGTGAAGTAAATGGCTATACCGGCCAAAGGCAGTGCATATAAGATTTCGGGATGAGCAAAGCGGAAATGTACGGCCCAGGTAAGCAGCCATAAAAACAGGGTCACCATACTGCCTATAGCAATTGCTATGGGTAGCGTGATCAACGTCCAGCGGATTAAATGTTTTAGGGTAGTTAAGTGTGTGGCGGTAAATATTTTGTTCATGATTATATCCTACAAAAATAAGCACGGCTATGCCGCGGGTTAATAAATTTTTGTAGGCGCCATCAGCTTTTTTAGGGCGGTTGAGTCGGAAGACACCATTTCCGTTTGTTGAAATCAAAGTTAGGGATTAAATTTAAATAAGAAACATATTAATCCCGGTCAACATTATAAAACCTCCGGCACATAATACTTCTTAACCAAAGCAGAAACTTTATGCCGTATATGTGTAGAAATGGCTTTTTCCCATTTTAAGTTATAGGTGCCGTTTTCTTTTTTTATAACAGTGAAATAATCCTTCAGGTCTCCGTTTATTTCACTGGAGTTATTTATGCCTATTTGTACAATTGCTTTATCAAATTCATCCATGGTTATATTGGTTTTAATAATTGATTAATCTATTCATATACTTTATCGCTTTGTTAAGCTTGCGGTGATTACTCACCCCGACATCGCTATGCTCGTCGACCCTCTCTTCGGCGAAGCGTAGACCGGTGAGTAATCGCCTAGGCTACTGCACCGCCGTCTTAACCTTATACTCTTTAAGCGCATTCATTATTACTTGTACAATTTCATCCTGGCCGGCGTCTGATATAAGGTAATCTTCATCAGCAGGGTTATTAATAAAGCCGGTTTCTATCATTACTGCCGGCATGGCGCTGTGGGCCAAAACCAATATGCCCTGTTCTTTTACACCGATGGTTTGCCTGCCTTCGGTTTTAAATTCTTTATTAAGCAGATCGCCAAATAAGATGCTTTGCTTACGGTATTTTTGCATGTAAGCGTTTAGCAAAATGCGGTTTACCGGGTCGTTCTCGTCATAGCTTTTATACTTTGTCTGATAATCTTTTTCAATCAGGATAGAGGAGTTTTCGCGAATGGCTTCCAGTTGTTCTTTAACACGGTGGTAACCATATACCAGCATCATAGTGCCTTTTTGTTTATGACCGCTATAGCCCGTACCCTCTGGTGATGAATTACAATGGATAGAAATAAATAAATTGCCATTATTCGCATTGGCAATCTCTGATCTTCTATCCAGCGGTATAAAAGTATCATCAGCGCGCGTCATTATCACATTAACACTGCTCATTTGTTCCTGCATTGCCCTGCGTAGTTTTTTGGCGATAGATAGCGCCACCGTTTTTTCGGTAATGTGCAGGCCATGCGTGCCGGGGTCCTTACCGCCATGGCCGGCATCTATCACCACTGTTTTAAAACGGAAAGTGCCTTTTTTTGAAGAATCTTGCGGGTTAGTAAATGAGTTTAATAAGATGAATAATACCAGCAATGCACTGTTTAGTAGTATCTGTAAACTCCTGGTGGTTTTATTCATTTAGCCGATAGGGTATAATTTATGCTTCTTTATTGTTGCATTTTGGGCATAGGCCGGTAGCGCTCAAACTAAATGTTTCTACTTTAAATCCGGCCGGGAGCTTTACGGGTTGTACATCCAGGTCATCAAGGCAATACACTTTTTTGCAGGATGTACAATTAAAATGCAAATGCTCGTCATGATGATCATGCTCAGCACAATCTGATGAGCAAAGGGCATAATTAGCGGTCCCGTTCAAATCAAATACTTTATGAATAATGCCCTTTTCCTCGAATGCGCTTAGTATCCGGTATAGCGTAACCCGGTCAACATCGCCAATAACACTTTCCAGGTCGGGCTGTGAGGTAGCAACACTTTTGGCCGACAGCAATGACAATACCCTTAGCCTGGGCTCTGTCCGTTTTAACTGGTGCCTTTTTAATAAATATTCAAACTGTTGATTATTGTTCATTGGTTATCCTTACAAAATTACTAAGAATTAGCGGAATTAGCCCCCTCTATATGCTTTTCGTTATGTGCATGTTTTAAATGAAAAAACTGGTTGCTATTGTTGCATATACCCACATATTTAAAATTTACAAAATGTGCAAAAGCTATAGTTAAACCTCCGGCAGGTACAACAATAGCCTCTATCCAGCCTCTTAAATATATATGGCCGGCTATTACCAATGTAAAACCTGCAAACAGTAATAATAATGGCAATGCCTTACGATGGGTACCGAAGTATGACATGAAAATTGATGATACGCCTAACAGTAAAGCTAATATAATCATGCCCCACTCAAACCATGGGTTAGTCAAAAAACCCAATCCAACCAATGGCAAAAAGGTAATTAGCATGGGCACAATAGCGCAATGTATAGCACATAATGTAGAAGCCGTCATACCTATGCTATCCAGTTTAGATCTCATTTTTTTTGCTGCCATCTTGCAAAGGTACCGCAAATGCAACATTATTGCATTTTATTTTATTAATATTATATTTGCTTGACAGTATAATTACTTAAAAAGTAAAAGCTTTACGCTATACCTTTTTAAAATTAAGTTTATGTATTATTGTTTTTTGTTAATTTATTACCAATAAAACAATTTTGTTTTTCTTTATATTTACAACATATAGGAATAATAACCTTTTAAAACTTAGTCCGTATAAACCTAATATATGAATGCCGATAGCAAACCTGTAAGTATTTTATTAGTGGATGATGATGAAATAAACAATTTTATTTCAATTAAATTAATAAAAAAAGCTGTGGATAATACAGCTATATCCGCATGCCTTAACGGGAGGTTTGCTATTGAAGAGCTTGTTGAAATACAAAAAAACGATCCTTCCTTATTACCTGACTTTATTTTGCTGGATATAAACATGCCCATTATGAACGGATGGGAGTTTTTAGATGAATACAAACGCCTGAATATTGACCCGTTAGGTAAAAGCAAGATCTATATTATATCCTCATCTGTTTTTAGCAATGATATAAATAAGGCAAGATCTTATCCACTGGTAAAAAACTTTATCTCTAAACCTCTAAGCGTTGATAAGATAAAAGAAATGTTTAACGCAAATTAAGCTGATTACTTTAGAGGAGACCTCTGATAATAGCGCAATTGTTTATCTTAGTGTCTTTTGGTGATACGGATTTTAGTGATACGGGTTAACTATCTCATACTCCCATGCACTGCATCAATCAAATCTAAATGCCTTTGTATGGTCAGCACATTTTTTGCTGCAAACCCTTTTATCTCTGGGTCAAAAGCGTGTTTGGATGTGTTTTGAAACTGCTCCAGCGCCTTTTTATAATCAACTCTTATTTTATCCAGATAAGCATGATCAAATTCCTTACCTGATTTTTTGGCCAATTCAGCAATAGCCTTTTGCTCATCGGCACTAATTGAATCGGGCAGGGTTATTTTCTTGGCTTTTGCAAGGGCAACTAATCGGCCTTTACCTTTTGTAAGGTCCTTAACCATCATAGCGCCGAGGTTCTTTATTCGTTTATCCTGTCCTTTTTGTTTGGCTAACGCGCCTATTTTAATTTCGGCCAGGCAGCCTTGGGCAACATCAATTACAAATTTAGCATCGTCCTTTCCAACTATAATGGTAACTTTTTTTGAGGCATCAATAACTGTATTGGTTGTACCCTCGTCCGAATCGCCTTCGTTATTTTTATTACTGTGGCACGCTTGTAGCAGGCATGCGGAAAATACCGTACAAATTAATAGTGTTATTCTTTTCATCAAGTTAGGGATTGATATTTATTAAAAATACGGTTTAATAAGGTTAATTTATTTGGTTGAATAAAGTTTTCTTATTTTTGGCCAAATAAAATCAAGCAACATGAATTTTCCTACTGAATTAAAATATACTAAAGACCATGAATGGGTTAAATTAGAAGGCAACGTAGCTACTATAGGCATAACCGAATTTGCCCAAGGCGAATTAGGTGATATTGTTTATATAGATATTAACTCAGTAGGCAAAGAGGTTAGTAAAGAAGACGTTTTTGGTACAGTAGAAGCTGTTAAGACAGTGTCTGATCTGTTTATGCCGGTTACCGGTACGGTAACAGAGGTTAATAAGGCCCTTGACAGCCAGCCCGAACTGGTAAACTCTGACCCATATGGCGAAGGCTGGATGGTAAAAATTACGGTAGCTAATGCAGCCGATGTAGAATCGCTATTATCTGCCGATGCCTATAAAGGCCTTGTAGGTGCATAACATTAATGAAAGAATTTATTAAATATCAAAGGCTCACAATTTTGTGGGCCTTGTTTGTTTTAATAATGTGCAATGCTGATTTTGGCAGTGTAGGGAAATCGCATTTGTTTTTTACCGGCTTTGATAAATTGGTGCATTGCGGGTTCTTCTTTGTGTTTGTTGTATTTTGCTGTGATGGTTTTATAAGGCAACAAAATGGCAGCAAATTATCGTATAAAACTGCTGGTATAATAACCTTGGTGGCTATTTCACTTGGCGGCCTTACAGAATTACTTCAGCTACTGGTTTTTACCTGGCGAAGCGCGGATTGGAACGACTTTTTTGCCGACATTGTTGGCGCTTGTATGGGGATATTTAGTATATTAGTAACAATTGGAGCAATTAAATATGTTAAAAAGTAGATTTATAATACTTGGTTTGTTGGGCACATTAAGTCTTTCGGCGTGCAGTATTTTCAAAAAAGATTGCGGCTGCCCGCACTTTGGTAAAGTAAAGACCCCGCCAAAGGCAGGCGAACCCCAAGTTGTTTACGCATCGCGGTAATTAGTATACAGATTATATTTAGCATGTTTCGACCATAGGGAGAAATCTATACACCTGTATCGTCAGCCTTTAAGTGTATAGATTTTTTTCGATGTTGCTCAAGAGATAGTTCTCCTCGTTCCTCGTCGAAATGACAATGAGTTATTCTACCCGGCCATCCAAATCACATCAACAAACCATTTTTTATTATCGAAGAAACGATCGACCGGCCGAAAGTCCGTGTTTGCCGCCATTTGATCGGTTTGCATAATGGTAAACTTTTGCGATATCTCCATATAAATATATTCATCCTTAATAAACCGTACGTTTTCTTTACCACCGATAGTTACAACCTGGTCCTTCAGGCTTATTAAATAGCTTTTACAGGCACCACTTTCGGGGTCGTACATGGCGTAATGATCAAACTGGGTTAAATCAAAATTGGCGTTCAATTCGCGGTTTATTCGTGCCAGTAAATTCAGGTTAAATTTTTTTGTAATGCCCCCTTTGTCATTATAGGCGGCAAGTATCGTTTTTGGCGATTTTTTCAAATCGAACCCTATTAATACCATATCGCCGGGGTTTAAATGTTTACGCAGCCCCTTGCAAAACTCTGTAGCCTCATTTACGGGCATGTTACCAATGTTTGATCCCAGGAATAATACAACTTTTCTTCTGCCGGATAGTGATGCCGCTTTTGTAAGCATCTCAAAATACTCACCATTTAATCCGGTAATTTGCAGGCCCGGCAACGTAAGCGGAAGCTTTACGGTAAGGTAATTAACTACACTGCTTGAAATATCAATAGGCAAATACTTAAAATCAGCCTGCTGCTCCAATAAATATTTTAGCAGATAACTTGATTTCATGGCATCGCCGGCACCCAGTTCTATCAAATCAAACCCATCGCCATCAGCAATTATAGATTGTGCCAACGCGGCGGTTTTATTGGAGAATATATCCAGTTCGCATTTAGTTGGATAATATTCGGGGCAATTCATCAGTTCCTGGAAAAGCTTATCGCCATTAGCATCATAAAAATACTTGGAGTTAAGCCGCTTGGGGCATGACTGCAATCCATTAATAACATCCTCATAAAATATAGCGGTTGTATTCTTTGATGCGCCCATCATTTCGGGTTTTGTGGCAGGTTGGTTCATAGTATAATGGTTAGTGTTATTACTTAGCAAGCCTTATGCCAGTAAATTGCCATCGTAAATGTGTTTGAAAAAAATTTCGGTAAGTAATACGGCTATGCCCTGGTGATGTCACTTCTGACGCCCCCCTCAGCACTTTTTGATTTACCATAAACTTACCATTATATTCACCAATTGCCCCGGCCGCTTTTGCAAAACCCGGGTAAGGCAAATAAGAACTCTCTGTCCACTCCCAGCTTTTGCCCCATGCAAATTGTAGTGCCGCGGCCTCCCATTCAAATTCTGTTGGCAGCCTTAAGCCTTTCCATGCCGCATAGGCATAAGCTTCGAAATAGCTGATATGGCAAACCGGGTCATTTAATTTAAGCTGCTCTAAACCATGAAAAGTATACTGGTACCATTCATCGTTAATTAAGTGCCAGTAAAGCGGTGCTGCTATCTGATTAATTTTTACCCAATCCCAACCTTCGGCGTGCCAGTGGCGGAAATCGTGATAACCATCGGCATTTATAAATTCTAAATATTCGGCGTTGGTTACCAAATTCGGGCTAATCCCGAAACTGTTTAAATAAACTTTATGGCGATTTAATTCATTGTCAAAACTAAAGCCTTCGCCTTCAAAGCCAATTTCATAAACACCTTCATTCAATTTAATAAAACCCGCATCGCTTTGCGCAACCTTTGGCGAAATATAACTTTTATCATAAGCCGGGAACAAAGGGTTATGTCCCAATATGTATTTAATATCGGTATATAGAAGCTCCTGGTGCTGTTGCTCGTGATTTAAGCCGAGGATTAATAGTTCCCTCACCTCTGCTGATGGCTCATGGCACAAAAACTTAGCCATTGCCTCGTCCACATATTCGCGGTAGCGGTATATATCACTAACCGTTGGGCGGCTTAAATTACCCCTGTCTGTGCGTATTATCCTGTTGCCAACGGTTTCGTAGTAACTGTTAAATACATAGTTATAATCCGGGTCATATTCCTGGTAGGCCGTAAAATAGGGCTTCAATATAAAAGTCTCAAAAAACCAGGTGGTATGGCCAATATGCCATTTAGGCGGACTAACATCAACCACAGGCTGTACAACGTAATCCTCAATCTGCAAATGGCTGCATATCTTTTCGGTACGTTTTCTAACTTTTATGTAGCAATCGGTTAAGTCCATCAGATTTATTTACGCTCTAAATATTGTTTCAGATCTGAAATAGTTTTAACACCTAATTCGTCTGCTTGTTTTTTACGCATCATTAAAGCATATGCATTGTTAAAACCTATAGGTTGCAGCCATTTAATTTGGTATCGTTTTTCAAACTCATTTTTAACATAAATATAAGTTTTATCCCTATCGCCCGCTAACGCGTCAATTGCTTTTTGCGTGGGTTGTAATATTGCCAGCAAACCAGTGCCGGTATATTCCGGGTAAAGGTCTATCTGGTTATTGGTAAGCGCATCAAAACAAATTTTTGTGCCCCCTAAACCGGTTTTTGTGGCTACATTATAATTGGTATAGCCTTTAATAAGCATAGTGTACATACTGGCTAATATGTATTGTTCACCAAATATTTTTGAGCCTATACGTACAATACTTCCATTTCCCCCGCGTTTGGGTTGCCATAAATTATGTGCAATTAAAAAGTCTTTAGCCACACGTTCCGGGCTTTGGTGAAGATAATCAGTTCGGTAGTTTAAATCTGTCATTATGCTATCATTTATTTTGCCCGATAGCATATTTAATATTTTTTCAAGGTCAGGAAATTTTTTCAAGGCATCCTCCCGCACAATTGGCGCGGCATAGTAAGGTGGGAATATTTTTTTGTCATCATCCAAAATCACCAATCCGTAGGCCTTTAACCTGCCATCTGTCGAGTAGCCGCTTATTACATCCAGCTCTTTTTCAAAAGCGGCTTTATACATAATCGCATCACTAATAACGATGGTACGGATCTTTAATCCGTACTTGCTTTGCAGGCCCAGGTTACCGTCTTGCCGACCCATAAACTCGGGCGTAAAACCGGCAGTTAACTTGCCGCCATAAGCTGATGGAATAAAATAGAACGATGCCATTACAAGAAGCAACACCGGCAAAGCAATAGCAGCACGTTTTAGTTTTTTTAAATTGAGGTGCTGTAATAACGATAACAAAAAATCAAACAAAATAGCCAGCAAAGCTGCCGGGATAGCGCCTGCTAATATCATGTTGGTGTTATTAAGGGATATGCCGCCGAATATAAACTCGCCTAAGCCACCCGCCGCTATATATGACGCCAGCGTAGCCACACCCACATTGATTACCGTAGCGGTACGGATACCGGCCAGTATTACCGGCATAGCCAAAGGTAGCTCTACTTTAAAAAGCACCTGCCATTTATTCATGCCCATAGCAACTGCAGCTTCTTTAACCGCTGCATCAACCCCGGTAATGCCGGTATAGGTATTGCGAATGATGGGAAGCAGCGCATATAACAACAAAGCAACAATAGCCGGTTTAACACCAATGCCTAACAATGGTATCATAAAACCAAGCAAAGCAATGCTGGGAATAGTTTGTAATATCCCCGCAATTCCTAATACTGAGCCGGATAAGTTTTTTTTGCGGGTAATTAAAATACCCAATGGCAAACCAACCAGCACGGCAATTATAAGCGAGATAAAAGTAAGCCCGATATGCTGCAACGTTTGTGTAAGCAACTTATCGCTCTGTTGTACCATAAAACCCCATAAAGTTTGCTGTTGCTCATTCATGCGGCTGGTGTTTTTTATATTGATAAAATGCCGCCATTAACTCCTCAAAACTAATAGATCCTATTTTTTTATTTTGATGATTGATGATAGACAAGCCCTCGGCTTTGGTAAATTTAAATTGCTCAAGCACCGACCACAAAGCCACGCCAGCATCAACACGCTCACCATGCAAATCAAAAGCTCCCCCTTCAGGGGGCAGGGGGGCTATATCATTTAGCCTTATAGCCTTAAACTCAAGCTGTAAACGCTGTTCCTTTAAAAAATCCTTCACAAAACTATTAGCCGGCCTAAAAAGCAATTCGGTTGGCGTGCCGTTTTGAATGATCTTACCCTTATGCATCAGGCAGATCCTGTCGCCTAATTCAAAAGCTTCCTGCACATCATGCGTTACCATGATAATGGTTTTGCGCTTTAACTCATCCAATGCCTTAAATTCGGCATGGATTTTTGAGCGGGTAATATTATCCAGCGCGCCAAAGGGTTCGTCCATCAATAAAACCGGCGGATCAGCAACTAACGCTCTGGCCAATCCTACACGTTGTTGTTGGCCACCGCTCAACTCGTTAGGGTAAACATTAAGATAGGTTTTATCCAGGTGTAGTTTTTCCAGCAATTCGCTAACGCGATGTTCAATTCGTTTTTTATCCCATTTAAGCAATTGGGGAACAATGGCAATATTTGCGGCAACTGTATAGTGAGGAAACAGCCCATTATTTTGCAATACATAACCAATGCCTCTGCGCAAAACCTCAGGCGATTGATCTAAAATATTTTCGCCATTAATAAACACCTTGCCCCCGGTTGGCTCAATAAGCCTGTTAATCATTTTAAGCGTAGTGGTTTTGCCACTGCCGCTGGTGCCTAAAAGAATAAGGTTCTCCTGTTCCTTTACCTCGAACGAAATATGATCCACAGCTTTAATCTTCCCGAATGATTTGCTTAAATGATCAACCTTTATCATAAGGAGCTAATTGTTAAGGCGCATAAAAAGGTTATTTAATGACTCTGAATAGAGTGGATGAGCAAAAACACAATAGCGTATACGGTCATAAGTAATATCACCCTCCATAGCCATTTGCAGCACCGACATGATCTCGCCACCCTCGGCACCTAAAATGGCTGCGCCTAATATCTTTTTGGTTTTTGCATCAATAACAGCTTTCATAAATCCGCGGGTATCGCCGGTTTCAACAGCACGGGCCACACGGGTCATAGGTAGTTTGGCTATTATTACATCCAAACCCTGTTCTTTAGCTTCTTTTTCGCTTATGCCCACACGGCCTAATTGCGGATCGGTAAACATACAATACGGTATAGGGCGATCATTAGTATTGTAATTCGTTTTTTCTATCAAGTTACGGTAAACAATGGTATAATCGTTGTACGATATATGCGTAAATGCCGGCCCGCCTTTAACATCGCCTAATGCATAAATACCTTTTACATTGGTTTCCAGTTTACCATTTACTATGATATAGCCCTTCCCATCAACCTTTACACCGGTTTTATCAAGTCCCAATGTTTCTGTATTGGGTGTACGGCCAACGGCTACCAAAACATGACTAAATTTTATTTTTCTTTCACGCCCGGCATTTTTGATAGTAGCAACAACTTTACCCTTCCTGGTTTTTTCAAACTTTATAGCCTGCGAACCCGTCTGTATATCAATACCTTCCAACTCTAATATCTTCCGCATTTCGATAGAAATATCCTCATCCTCGCGCCAAATTAATCTTGGCGATTTTTCAAGTATAGTAACCTTACTACCAAACCTGCGGAACATCTGCCCAAACTCCAACCCTATATAATTGCCGCCAAGCACCAGTAGTTTTTTAGGCACTTTGTCCAATTCTAAAATAGAGGTTGAGGTAAGATAGTTTATGTCGGCCAAACTTTCAATGTCAGGTATAAATGTTTTTGTGCCGGTATTTAAAAATATCAAATCAGCCGTAAAGAACGCGGTCCCGCCATTATTTAGTTTTACCGCTATAGTTTTAATGCCGGTAAAAACAGCTTCGCCAAATACCAGGTCGAGGTTAGTGGTTTCTTCTATAGCCTTTTGGCTGCCCGTGCGCGCGTGCATTACAATATCATCCTTGCGCTTTTTTATTTGGGCCATATTTACCTTGTAGCTTTTAACTTTAACACCAAGCGGGCCGCTATTTGCAGCCATATATGCAGCCTTAGCTGATGCTATCCAGGTTTTTGTAGGTGTACAGCCATCATTTATACAGGTGCCACCAACCCATCGCTTTTCAATCAGTACTACCTTTCTGCCGGCTTTTGCCAGTTTTTTTGACAGGGGTAAGCCCGCCTGCCCTGCACCAATTATTATTACGTCATATTGCTTTGGTTTCACGGTTTTGCGGTTTTATTTAATAAAGATAAGTTTATACTTTGATAGATTTACAATGCGTAAAGGCAGTTTTTGTTTGCCCGATTTAGTTCAGTTTTGCCGTTTAAAAGTCATAAGCGCATTTTTTTGAAAGAATATTTTTAATTTATCATTAAAGGTATATCTTTGCAATCCCAAAATAAGGGAATAAACGCCCTAAAATGGCCCGTTCGTCTAGGGGTTAGGACGTTAGATTTTCATTCTAGAAACAGGGGTTCGATTCCCCTACGGGCTACTTAAGGAAACGTACATAATTGTATGTTTCCTTTTTTTATGCAGTTAACTTTTTGACTATCATGAAATTAGAACATTCATGTAAGCCCGAAAAAGGTGTTCGATGTTTTAATGAAAATTTTTGCAGAACTTTTTCTCTCTAAAAAAAGTGCCCTGGGGTTATTTAATCAATGTTTTAGGTGTTCGACTCCCTTTAGGCAGTTGGCAAAAGAATTCTTTTTCGAGGACTTGATTAACGACCTATACCGCAAGATTGACCCTCACCCCGATTTCAAAGAAGTGCATTTCAGTGCTGATTTTGACGCGGACACGCCACGCCTGGATGTCTTTGTCAGAGATAAGGTTAACAAAAAGATCGAACTGATACCCAACCTTTATTTTAGCACCGCTCAGATTAATATTTTAAGTTTAGGCATCTTTTTGGCTACTGCTAAACACCTCAGGTTACGATTGTATTTTTATCGATGACCCGATTCAGTCTATGGACAGCGTCAATATCCTTTCAACTATCGACCTATTAAGAAGTATCGTTGTAAACTATAATAAGCAGATCATACTTTCCACGCATG
>NZ_JAQBOD010000014.1 GCF_028288205.1 Mucilaginibacter sp. | reverse complement strand
GCCAGTGGTATAGTTGAGTTATATTGATTGTTAATTGCCGTTATAAACTGGTTGGCAACAATTGAGTAACCACGCGGCGTTAGATGCACTCCGTCTAAAGAGAATATACCGCCGCTTATGTAATTTGTATTAAGAGCTACTCCATTTATTAACAATCCATTTGTTTTTAAATTGGTTAAAAATGCAAAGGCATCAAACACAGCCAACCCTTTTGAAGCTGCTACAGATTTAATAGTACTGTTATAAGCGTTTACATAGTCTTTAACTAAGGCAATCTCATTAGCATCTAAAACATATTGCGTTTCTATAGGGTTAAGCGGATGCAGCCCATAAGGATATCCGCTGGCGTTAGGCACACCTATTTTACTTGTCGGGAAGGTTAGCACAATCAGATCGGCTGCTGTTGCCGCGCGCGGCGCGTATGTTGTAACCGTTGGATCGGTTGAAGCACGTGCACTTATATATAATGCCTGTACTGCCGGATTAGCCTTTTGCACACTGGCTAATACCAGTGGTACAGTTACCGTGTTAAAATATGGTATAGTAGTTACATCAGGTATGGTAGCACAGGCGCCTTTTGCACCATTAGCGGTTAAACGTGTTATTAAAGTGGTGTAAGTATTGGTGAAAGCAGCTTTGTCGGTCAATACATCACCTGCGCCGCCGCTTGTCGCGTATGATAGCGCATCATTATTGCCTAACCAGTTGGTAAAAAATGTGAACGATTTGGCAGTTACAAAATCAAGGTAATTAGTAGTATTGGTCGGGCTTGCATTTGGTAACAGACGTTCATAATATGGGTTACCATTGCCGTAAGCCGGGTTTAAAATATCATTTAGTTTAATACCCGGTACGCCATAATTCTCTAACGCGCCGCTATATTTTGTAAATAACGGAATGGTGCCTAAACCCGGTAAGGTAATTGAACCACGCACAGCAGTAGCCGCCACAGCAGTAAGTACCGGCGACCCGGTGCTTGAAAAACCGGTTAACTTTTGATAGCCCGTGCCATCTGCCTGGGCATCTGTAAACAATGGCTGGGTAAAACTACCACCACCCACCGATGCCATTTGTTTGGCAATAATGCTGGGGTAGGAGTTTAACTGTCCTTTAAGATATAAACCACCATCGGCATAGCCGGCAGTTAATGAATTACCGACTGCAATATATCTTGTAAAATCTGCCGAACCTTTTGAAATGGGCACGGTAATAGTGGGTTTGCAGGCAACTATAAAAATAAACGCACCCAGTATAAATATGTAATTTTTAAAATTCTTCATCTTTATCGTTATTAAATATTACCAGTGATAAGCAAGTGATAAACCCGGGATAGTAACATCAGTTTTAAATGTACCCGACAGGTTAGATTCCATATTAGTTTGTGTGCGACTCATTAAGTGCTCAAACTCTAACGATACATCCAGATCAAGCCGCTTAGCTAATTTATAACCCAAACCCAGGGTGCCGTAAATACGGTTAGCATCAGGAGCCTCTGGGGTTACATAACCATCTTTAACTGCTGTTGATGCATAACCGCCGCCAAAACGTAAAGCCACAGTTGGCGATGTTTTGTATTGCGCGCCTCCCCTAAAATCATATGCATTTTGGTAATTGCGCGGCGAATGTGTGTTTTGCAGCGTAGAAGTAGTTTGGCCATACACAAAATCAAGCGATTTATAAACCGACCAGTTTACGTATTGAAAATCAAAAGCTACCGTCCAGTTACTGGTTGGATAATATCCGACGCCTAATGATGCGGTAGCCGGTAACGGAATGGATGACGAAAACGTATTAGGTGAAGGGAAATTGGCTGATAACGAAGCTGGTACCATAAAAGTTGCTGCCCCGCCGTCAATCTTGGTATTAACCTTCGAGCGGTAGCTTAAACCTATGTTTACTTTTTCACTGGCTTTTATAAATACACCGGCATTAAAGCCGTATCCCTTTCCGCTGCCTTTTAGCTCTGCCTGGCCGTCAGCGCCTGTACTGCTCGCGGTTGGGATAGCTTTGGTTAAATCAACACTGGCATGATTATATACAAAGCCCGCCCCAATGCTTATAGTATTACATAATTTATAGCTTATAGTAGGCTGAAAATAGATGGCTTTTAAATTTAAACTCTCTAAAGCATATTTACCAGACCATGATGTACCCCAATCTGTTAAGCCGCCAAACGGCGTATAAACACCGAGGCCTATTTTCCATGGCGATTTTTCAGGTCCCCATACCCCATATACGCTGAATGGCGTAGCAACCTGGTTTTTGTTATTTTCCTGCTGGTTTGAGCCGGCAGCTAAAAATGCCGAATTAAAGAACAACGGACTTATTCCGCCTTGGATATAGTTTTCCGGCAGCATTGCTACCGCACCCGGATTAAACAATACAGAAGCGCCGTCCTGCAACAATCCCGTTCCTGTGTGGCCCATGCCAATTTGCTTTTCTCCATGCAAATTAACCTGGAAACCTTGCGCAAGCCCTAAAAAAGGCAATAACGTAAGGCCGATAAATAAAATTCTTCTCATGATTTTGATTTAGACCTGGTTTAGCATTAAATTGTTATTATATAAATATAATAATTTTTACACCAACAAACTGTTAAAAATTTAAAAATAGGTCTTATATCATCATTAAAATTAATAATATAATAATAAATATTATCGGGTATATTACTCTTTTTGTACTTATCACCTCAAATTACAGGTACTGTAAACACTACAAACTAATTATACATCTGTATGTTAATGTCTTAAATGACCCTTATAATTGGCTTTTACCACCACCCTTTTATAATAATTAGCAGGTAACTTTAGTATGGATTAAAAACACATCACTATGTTCAAGAACACAAAAGCATTTAGCAGTTTTTCTGTAGATGATCTGCAGAAAGCAAAAAAATTTTATAGCGAAGTTTTGGGTATTGAAGTAGTTGATAACCCAATGGGATTAATTGAGTTGTATATAGCCGGCAGTAACAACATCATGGTTTACCCCAAACCTAACCATGAGCCCGCAACTTATACTGTGCTTAATTTTCCGGTGCCAAATATTGATGAGGCTGTGGATGAACTAACAAAAAAGGGTGTAGCTTTTGAGCAGTACGGCGGCGAGCTAAAAACTGACGAAAAAGGCATTGCCCGGGGTAATGACCATGGACCTAACATTGCCTGGTTCAAAGACCCGGCAGGTAATATTTTATCAGTGATAGAAGAGCACTAAGTAGATTAAGCTTTGCGCGATTTTGCATTAGCGGCAATTAAAAATGCTATCCCACTAAAACCCAGTGCTTCAAACACGCTTACCACTTCATTACCATGCCCGGTGTATGGATCGGCAATGGCGCGGGGTATATGCAGCGTTATCAGCCATATAAATATAATTACACCCAATACGTTAGCAGCCAAACGTAATTGGATATTTAGTATAATACCCAAGCCGCCCGCAATTAATGCCACACCTGCCAAATAACCCCAGAAAATATGCCAGGGTGTCCATGCAGGCACCAGCATGGCCACAAACTGGATATAAACAAAATGGGTAATACCAAAAACAACCATAGTAATGGCAAAGAAGAAACGGCCGGCAGGCAATAGTTTCTCCAATAAATTGGTTATTCTGCCTGCTCCTTCTGTTTTTGGTAAGGATAATGCTGCAACAAAGGCGCCGCCGGTTAATACCAAAATCTTAAACGCGTTACCCCACCCGCCCAAAAAATGCAGGTTGGTTTGCAGTTGATAAGGAATATGAAAAATTAACAATAATAGTAAAAGCGCCGCGCCCAGATAAACCGCTATTGTACGTGCATTAATATTAAAGAGGATAGCTGCCGAAGAGACTATGAGCAAAATACTCACTACCCATACACAAGCTATGCAACCCGAAAGCCATATCGGCGATGGCGGGATAATTACCGGCATAAAGCCCCCAACAATTAACTGCTGGATGCCTATTGCGATTAAACAAATAGCGAAAAATGACCGCCAAATTTTGTTGTAGTTTTCCATAATAATGAAATATTTGATTTGACAATTTACAAAAATCCATAACTACAACAAGCTTTTGAAGCTGATTATTAACAGATTAGCTAAATTAGGGTTGCGAAATCTAAATAAAACGCAGTATAGTCATTTTATTAATGTGAGGGCTAATTATTTGCTGTACCGGGGCTTATTCTGTATCAGATATTGGCAGTAAAATGGTATTATTGTTTATTAACTTAAACCGTTATGCATTTTAAAAAATTCTTGCCTGTTTTTGGCCTATTTATTTTGCCGGTGATAAGGGCCGTTGAATGGCTTGGAACAGGAAAGATAACTTATCCAAAAAATTCCCCTACTGCTGCTTCAATAAGTGTTAAAGAGCCGATAAATGACAACTAATCAAAAAAACGTATCAACAGCGCTTGTTATAATTGCTTACGCGATAGTATATGTTGTATGGGGCTCTACTTACTTTTTTATTCAGATGGCTATAAACGGTTTCCCGCCGATGATGATGGGAGCTGTACGTTTTTTAATTGCCGGCGGATTATTGTTAGCGTGGTGCGCCATAAAAGGCGACAAGCTATGGGTTAAAAAAGATATAATTACTTCGGCTGTTAGCGGCTTGCTGATGTTGTTTGTTGGTATGGGCATAGTAATATGGGCCGAGCGCAGCTTACCCAGCGCTATGGTAGCCATAATGGTATCAACCAATCCTATTTGGTTTGTATTGCTGGACAGGGCCAACTGGAAAGTAAACTTTAAAAGCAAAACTACATTAAGCGGCCTGGCATTAGGTTTTGGCGGTGTATTTTTGCTTTTTGGCGAGGCTATAAACAAATCGGCTAACGGAAAATTTAGCCCGGCCCAGTTAATTGGCTTATTGTTATTGTTGTTTGGCCCCGCAGCCTGGGCGGCTGGAGGGTTATATTCAAAAAGGCAGGGAAGCAATGCGCCTGCCCGTATAAATACTGCCTGGCAAATGGTTTTTGCAGGCTTAGTTTATATCCCCGCCAGTTTTGCCGATAACGAGTTTAGTACATTTAACATTAGTCGCGTACCCATGCATGCATGGCTGGCTATAATTTATCTAATTGTTTTTGGTTCCATCATCGCATTTAGCGCCTACGTATGGCTACTATCAGTAAGGCCTGCTACACAAGTAAGCACACACTCTTATGTAAACCCGGTTATAGCCGTTTTATTAGGAACCATATTTGCCGGCGAAATTATTTCAAGTCTGCAATTACTGGGGCTGTTTGTTATTTTATTGAGTGTGTTGCTAATTAACTTTACTAAATACTTTTCTAAAAGTTCACTAAAAATAATTGGCACTTAAGCTTACGCCATAGCTGCCAACTCTTTACACATCACCAATATCTCTTCTTCGGTATTATAATAATGTACCGATGCCCTAACAATGCTGGCTAAATGATTTTTATTCATATAGATCAGTGTTGATTTGGCGAGGCCAACTGATACATTGATCTGCTTTTCGGCCAGCTTGCTTTTTATTGCCGCGCTGTCTGTCCCGGCTACAGAAAATGTAACTATGCCGCATTGTTCGGCACCAAAATCGTGTACCGTTATACCATCAACTTTTCTTAGTTCCTGCCGCATAAAGCCGGCTAATAATTGTATGCGCTGCCATATCCTGTCTATCCCAATATTCAAAGCATATTCAACAGCTTTACTCAGGCCCAGGGTTAGCGCTCGGCTCTTTTCATACAACTCGAACCGTCTGGCGTCAGGTCTAACCTTGTAATCATCAACGCTTACTGTTGGGGTGCTAAAGCCGTCCATAAATAAAAGCTTCAATTTATCCTGCACCTCTTTTCTTACATATAAAAAGCCGGTTCCTCTTGGTGCCCTAAGGTACTTGCGCCCTGTTACCGATAGCATGTCGCAGCCTATTTTTTCCACATCAACAGGCACTTGTCCGGCACTTTGGCAGGCATCCAGCAAATACAAAATGTTGTGCCTGCGTGCTATCTTACCTATTTCAACAATGGGTATCATCCCCCCCGCTGTAGATGGGATATGGGTAACAGCTATCAATTTAGTTTGCGGCGAAATAGCAGCCTCCAATGCTGATAGCGAAAAGTTACCCTGTTCATCATTAGGTATAACTTTAGTTACCACCCCATAAGCCTTTTTAACATTTAAAAAACCTATTAAGTTGGTTATATACTCCATTTCAGAAATGATGATCTCATCGCCTTTTTTAAAGTCAATTCCATTAAATGCCAGTCCCCAGGCGGTGCTTGCATTTTCTACTACGGCAATTTCATCCTTATGCGCGTTTAGCAGTTTTGCTATTAAAGCGTAGGTATTTTCTAACTCATCCTTATATTTAAATTCGGTTTCATAGCCCCCCTGAACGGCTTCTTCCTGCAAATAATTAACAACGGTTTCAACCACCACATCAGGCGGCAAAGAAGTGCCGGCGTTGTTAAAGTGTATTTTGCTTGCTGTCCCTTTTGTTTCGGCTCTTAGTTGCTTAACTTCCTGTTCGCTTAATGTTGTAATTTTCATTTTATTTTTTATTCGCTAAACCTCTTTTTGTTGCTAAGCAATGCTATCAGCCCCAATATTGGCCCAATGGCAAGCAGCATGTAAATGTATTGTACATTTACTTCATTTCGCAGCGCGTTTATTAATTGTATGCTGATAATAGTGATAGTGAAGCCTATACAATTTACAATAGTTAGCGATGTGCCTTTTGATTCGGCAGGCGCGTTTTGAGCAACCAGGGTCGAAAACAGCGGCGAATCGGCAATAACGGCCATGCTCCATATAAACAGGAACACAATAAACACAACTGCCGAATTGCTAAACAATAATAACGGCGAAACAATACAACAAGCACAGGATGTAAACAAGGCAATTGAAGCTATTCTTTTCGCCCCAAAACGTTGCGATAATAACCCGCCAAACACACAGGAAACGCTGCCTGCCGCAATTATAAGGAACGATAATAAGGAAACATTAAAACCGGCAGCCGGGTAATGACTTTTATAAGCACTTAATATTACCGGTACAAATACCCAGAAAGCGTATAGTTCCCACATATGGCCAAAGTACCCGAAAGCAACAGCGCGGAACTTTACATTACGAAATCCATTTAAAAACCCAATAAGATTTAGCTTTTGACCTTGTTTGCGATGTGGCCCGTCGGGCACTAACAAAAACATCGCCGACCCGCCAATTACCGAAAGCAGGGAAGTTGAAAAAATAACATATTTCCACGGCAGGGTCGCTGTCATGCTTTTTAATAAATGAGGGAAAGCTGTACCTAAAACCAAAGCGCCAACTAAAAATCCTAATGATTTTCCAAGTCCCTGCTGGTAATGGTCTGCCGCTATCTTCATCCCCACAGGGTAAATTCCGGCAAGAAAAAACCCGGTTAAAAATCGCAGCAATAATAATTCTGTCGAACTCATTCCATTAATAACTACTGCCAAATTAATTACCCCGGCTATAATTGCACACGTAAAGAAAACCTTAACCGGCGAGAACCTGTCCGCAATGCTCAATATGGCAAAAATAAGGGTGCCGGTAATAAAGCCAAATTGCACGGCGCTTGCCAGGTGAGCCAGATAGGTTGGCTCCAAATGTAATTGTTTAGCTATATCGCCAATAATTGCGTTACCCGCAAACCATAGTGAAGTACAAAAAAATTGAGCTATAACTATTACAGGCAGAATACGCTTCATTGTTACCTGTTTTATTGCCTCACCGGCATCTTACTGCTTAATGGCATTTCATTTCTTAACATTTTACCTGCTTCGCCTGTTAGCCATAAATAAGTATCAGACGGTTTGCCATCCATATTTATAAATTGTATGTTTTGGCTTACCGGTGGATTATCTGTAGTTTTAAAGATGGCCGTTCCTTCGTTCATTTCATCAAACATAGCTACATATACCATAGGCGAACCTATTGAAAGCACCGTATACATTTGCTGCCAATAAAACTTACCCCCCAGCCGCGGTATAGAGCCCGCCGGTTTAATATCATCCGGGAACTCATAAACACTCAGGTTATGCCAGCTAAAACCGGGATATACGGTTGGCACATAATCAATATGATTTTCGGCACACCATTTCATATCATCAATACGGTCATCCTTAAACCTATCCATATCATTATGCAACAACGGCGAGTAGCGCTGTACACTCCACGGAAAAATAATATCTGCCGACTTTATTAATGTATGTAAATAGGGGTCATGCAAGCAATCTGCTCTAAGCTCGCGCCATTGGTTAGGTACACCAAGCATTACGGTGCAACCGCCATAAACCGGATCATTCTTTAAAAAATCTATTACTTTTTCTATGCCGATGTTTCTGATATTAAATGGACGGGTATTAAAGCCGATGCCCCAAATGGCAACAACTGGTTTGCCGTTATGGTTAAGATAGGTTTTTGCGCCCTCCTGGTTAGTTACTTTTAATTCATCAACCAGGTATTTCCAATCGTCAATTATTTTAGTACAATCTTCGCCTTTGGCAGCCAGGCCAGATAAGTCGTACATTATGGCAATGGCCCTTTTATATTTTGAAGCAGCCTCTAACGCGTTTTTTAATACTACCGACGACTCTTTATCCCGGCTGCGTACTGTACCGAAAAAGCGCTGTACAAAAACACCGTCCACACCATATTGCTGCATCCATTTAAAATGAAGATCGACCGAACTTTTATCATACGAGCTAAAAACCTTTGCCTTCTCCCCGCTTTTAAGCACGAATGATGTTTGATAGGTTTTTGCATATTCTGTAACATCGGGCCACATATCCATGCCGCTGCGCTGTTCATTACCATACGCAAACCTCTTGGACCCGCTGCCATCGCCCTCGGCCCTAAACCACCCCTGGTAACCGGCCATTATCAACCCTTTATAAGTAGGAAATAAAGTGGTTTTGCTATGCTTGCTCTGTGCCCGGCAAATGGTTGTAAAGCATAGTAAACAGGCTAAAAAGGTAATTTTAGTTTTCATAGATTGAGCTGCATCAGCTTTAGTGCTGATAGGTTTAATTGGTATAAAAAATGATAACGTCTATCTTTTCGAAGATAGACGTTATTATTTACCCGGCAAAATAGACTGCTATAATCTACATTCTTGTTACCAATTATTAATAAAACTTAGGTAACGGATTAAGCTTTGTATCCTGGCGCTGGTGCCAGTAAGGATATACGGGTGTCATTTCGCTGGCGACATCCAGTTTCTTTATCTGCTCAACAGTAAGGTTCCAGCCTACTGACGCTAAATTTTGTTTAAGCTGCTCTTCGTTACGGGCGCCTATTATAATGTTGGCAATTGTTGGGCGCTGCAATAACCAGTTTAAAGATACCTGCGCTATTGATTTGCCGGTCTCTTCTGCTACTTCATCCAATGCATCAATAATAGTGTACAAGCGCTCAAAATTAGTTTCCGGGCCATGGCTGCCGCCCTGGCTCCTGCGGTTATCCTGTGGTATGGGCTGCCCCCTGCGGAACTTCCCGGTTAACTGACCAGAGGCCAGCGGGCTCCATACTATGGTACTTACATTTTGATTGATACCTAATGGCATCAGCTCCCACTCAAACTCCCTGTCGAGCAGCGAATAATAAGCCTGGTGGGCCACATATTTAGACCAGCCATAACGCTCGGACACTGATAATGATTTCATTAAATGCCACCCCGAAAAGTTAGAACAGGCTATATAACGCACCTTGCCGCTGGTAACCAGATCATCCAATGCACGCAGCGTTTCTTCAACAGGCGTATTACCGTCCATACCGTGCATATGGTAAATATCTATATGATCTGTATTTAAACGGCGCAAGCTATCATCGCATGATTTAATAAGATGATAACGTGATGAGCTAAAATCATTAGGGCCGGCACCCATTTTAAAGGTGGCTTTGGTTGATATCAATACTTTATCACGCAAACCTGCCAATGCCTTACCCAGTATTTCTTCCGATAAGCCGTTTGAATAAACATCAGCCGTATCAAACAAGTTAACCCCGGCATCAAGGCACAGGTGGACCAGCTTTTTAGCATCATCCAGTTGTGTGGTACCCCATGCTTTAAAAAACTCATTACCACCGCCAAAGGTGGCCGTTCCAAAACTTAATACCGGGACAAATAATCCCGATGCTCCTAATTGTCTATATTCCATTTTAGTTGTTGTTGTAATTTAAAATGAAGGTAAAGCTTTATAGTAAGAGTTATGGGCTAAGCACAAATGCACGGTACATTTTGATATGGGGCTGACAAATTGCAACGCAGGTTTAGTATAAACAATCCATGCTTAAATACTGACGAATAAGTGTGTAGACGGGTGTATATGGCTGTATATACTTGTAGGTACCTACACCGCTGCTGTAGCCTCTATCTCTACCAAATAACCGTGATGCAGCTCGGGCACAGGTACTACCGCGCGGGCGGGTTTGGCATCGCCCATCATTTCTGTGTATATCTGATTAAAGATTTTCCAGTTTTCAATACCTACTACATATACGGTTACTTTTAACAGGTCGGACGCGTCACTTCCGGCAGCTTTTAAAATGCCTAATACGTTTTGGATCGTCTGTCTTGCCTGTACTTCGAATGATTCGGTATTGGTGTGGCTGCCATCGGCCCTTACCGGCAACTGGCCCGATATAAACAACATGCCATTATAAGCAATACCCGGCGAATAATGCCCGGCAGGCGCGGGTGCGCCTTCTACTTTTATTATTTTAATTGATTCTTTCATATTACCATCCAGAAAAGCGTGACCATTTAGCCACCACTTGTTGTTGTTTGTTAATTACATTATAATGATCATGCTGCGCACCGGAGGCACATGCATGGTTGGGTAAAATCCGTACCAGGTCGCCTACTTCTAATTCAGGAAGTTTTGCATTTGAATTTGGCTGAATAGCCAGTATACCATGTTCCTGGTTGGCGTCAATCATGATAAGATCGGCATAAGGCTTACCCTTAGCATCACAGACTACGCCATAACCCATGTCAACAGTTTGCCTTGAAGTTCCCCTATCACGTGACATGGCCATCCACCCGGCATCTACCAAAATCCAACCTTTATCCTTTTGATGACCAATAACCGTTGCCAACACAGACAAGGCAATATCATCAACACTGCAAACCCCAATGCCGGCCATCACCAGGTCAAAGAAAACAAACACACCGGCACGTACTTCGGTAACGCCATCCAAATTACGGGCAAAATGCGCCGTTGGCGATGAGCCTACACTAACTACAGGGCAAGGCAGCCCGGCTTCGCGCAAAGTAGTTGCCGCTTTTACCACAGCTGCTCTTTCCTGTTCGGCATACATTTCTAACTCGGCTTTATTGCGGGATGTATAGCTTTTACCGGCGTGGGTAAGTACGCCACGCAATTCTGCACCGCCATCTGTAAGCGCTTTACCAATAGCTATTATGGTTTCGGCATTATCAGGCGCAATGCCAGAGCGGTGGCCGTCGCAGTCTATTTCTATGAGTACAGGAATGCGGTCGTTAATAATTTTAGCAAAATCGGTTATTGCTTTTGCCTGTTCAAGGTTATCTAATATAACTATTATATCTGCGCCTTTAGCGCGTAAGGCGGCTATCCTGACCAATTTATGCGGGGCGATGCCTACCGCGTATAGTATATTTTTTATTCCTGCTTCGGCAAATATTTCGGCTTCCTTTAAGGTGGATACAGTGGCAGAGTTTTGCTGCTCATCCACTAAATATTTAGCCACCTCGACAGACTTAGCCGTTTTTAAATGCGGGCGCAAAGGCACACCCAACCCGTTTAAATGAGCACGCAGGCGGGTAATGTTACGCACCATGCGTTCCTCATCCAATATTAAACATGGAGTTTGAAGATGAGCTAAAGTTAAATTAATTGGCATTGAAATATATTTATAGTAAATTTTTATCCGGAGTCCTCTCCAAAAAGAAATTGGATGAGGCTAAAAAGGCAGTTTGCCCATATCCACGTTCCCGCCGGTAAGGATGATACCTATTTTTTGCCCGGCAAATTTATCTTTATGCTTTAGCACAACAGCAAGGGCCACCGCGCTTGATGGCTCAATAACGATCTTCATACGTTCCCATATCAGTTTCATGGCAGCAATTATCTCTTCGTCTGATACGGTTAAAATATCGCTTACATACGCGCGGATTATGGCCAGTGTGCGTTCGCTTAAGTTAGGCAGCAAACCGTCTGCGACAGATTTTATATAAGGGGCCTTCTCTACCTTTCCGCTTTTAAAAGATAATATAGCATCGGCGGCGCCTTCCGGTTCGCAGCCAATTACTTTTGTTTGGGGCGATAGATAATGAACCGCTAATGCGGTTCCGCTAAGCATGCCGCCTCCGCCTACCGGTGTAAATACAATATCGAATGGTTGATCCTCTCCGGCGTCCTCCAGCAGCTCTTTAGCCGCGGTAGCCTGCCCGGCAATTACACGGTCATTATCAAACGGATGTACCAATACAGCGCCCGTGCGATTAATTATTTCTACTACACCAGCCTCGCGCGCGGCAATATTTGGTTCGCATTCAATTACCTGGGCACCATAACCTTTTACGGCATCTTTTTTAACCTGCGGGGCATTGCTGGGCATAACTACGTAAGCCGGCAAATCAACTATCCGCGCAGCGAAAGCCACCGCCTGGGCGTGATTGCCGGATGAGTGGGTAGTAATGGCCTTACCCTCATTATTTGCCGCTACTTGTAAAATTGCATTTAATCCTCCCCGCGCTTTAAAGGCGCCTATCTTCTGGAAATTTTCGCATTTAAAGAATATGGACGCGCCAACCAGGTTATTTATGGTTTGGTTAATTAATACCGGTGTTCGGTGAATGTACGGGCGGATACTATCATGCGCCCGGTTAATTGTGTCTAAGGTAATTTGCTGATTCATTGCTGTAAAAATAGCGAATTAACTGGCAAATTTCTGTCAGTTAATTCGCTATTTAGGTAAGAATGATCGAAAATACCGGCAAAACAATATTAATAGAAAGTTAAAAATAATCGCTACAAAAAACCCGCTCTTAAAACGGGTTCTTTCCTGGTATATATGTTGAGTTTAATATAGCTTAATTCTCTGCATAGATTGGTTTTTTAATACCATTATCATAAGCTTTTAAATTTTTCTTTAATAATTTACGGGCAACATGTATGCGTGTTTTAACTGTTCCGATAGGGATTGTTAAATGGTCGGCAATTTCGTGGTATTTGTGGCCCTCAAAATACATGGTGAATGGCACATAATAATCTTCAGGCAACCTGTCTAAAGCTTTTTTAATGTCATCCATTACAAATTTTGTTTCGCCCTGGTTTTTTGTAGAACTAAATACCAGGTTAGGCGATGATATTTCATCAGACTTGGTAACAAAAGTGCTCATTTTAACAAAACGGCGATAATTGTTGATAAAAGTATTTTTCATGATGGTATATAACCATCCTTTTAAATTAGTGCCTTCTTTAAACTTATTGTAATAAGTTATGGCTTTCAACATCGTGTCCTGGACAAGGTCGTTAGCATCATCTGCGTCATGTGTGAAGTGTAAGGCATATGACCTTAATGAACTTGCCTGACGTAATACTAGGGTGTTAAACTCAATCTTTGTCATTTGTTAAATGTTTTGTATTGGTATGTAGACAAACAGTATACCACTATACAAAAGCATTAATCAAACTTTTTACAACTACTGTTAAAATAATCATTAGTGTACTTAATACACTAACAAAAGCACAACATATTTATTTACAGATATTTACATACCATATTTTAATAATAATTACCCGGAATGACACTAAGATTACACTTGAAAAATTGCCGCTCAGTAAAATAAATTAACTAATAATATTCACTTCGCGTTGTAGGATAACGCCAAATTTAGTGTACACACTGTCTATGATTTGCGACGAAAAGCTGTACACTTCTTCGCCCGTTGCACCGCCGTGGTTCACCAAAACAAGGGCCTGGTTCTTCCAGGTTCCGGTATTACCCACTATTTTCCCCTTCCACCCGCATTGCTCAATGAGCCAGCCCGCTGCTAATTTAATAAACCCTTCACCCGCCGGATAGTTTACTATTTCGGGAAATTTTTCTTTTATCGGGCCAAACTCATCAGCAGTAATAACCGGGTTCTTAAAAAAGCTGCCGGCATTGCCAATGGTTGATGGATCGGGCAGCTTGGCTACACGGATATGTGACACCACTTGCGATACATCTTTTATAGTAGGCCCGGTAATACCACGGTTAGCCAATTCCTGCTCTATCGCGCCGTAGCGTAAATTAATATCGGGTATTAGCGATAATTCTAATTTTACCGACACGATAATATACTGCCCTTTCAGCTCGCTTTTAAAAACACTTTCGCGGTAGCCAAATTTACAGTCATCTTTACTAAAGGTTTTAAACTGACCCGTACTTATTTCAAAAGCTTTACAACTGTGAAACACGTCTTTTAGCTCCACGCCATATGCGCCTATGTTTTGTATGGGCGATGCGCCTACCGAGCCGGGAATGAGGCTCAAATTTTCTAACCCGGCATAATTACGGGTTACACAAAAATTTACCAGGTCGTTCCATACTTCGCCCGCGCCTGCTTCTATAAATACTTCGTTATGGTTAATGCGATGCTCAATACCGCGGATATTTATGCGGATAACCAACCCCTCAAAATCGTTTATCAGCAACAGGTTGCTGCCGCCGCCAATAACCAGCCGTTCGGTTTGCTGCCATTGGGGGTCCATAAACAATTCAACCAATTCATCTTCATGGTTTATCTCGGCAAAAAAACTTGCATTGGCCTCTACTCCGAAAGTATTGAAATTTTTAAGCGAAACGTTCTGTTGGATTTGCAGCATGTGGCGAATTTCGGAATTAATTTGCAATAATTACGGTCGCTGCTATAATACACCTGGGACGGTGCATGGGACACTGACAAGTATTTGTCAGTCTATTTATGTATGACTGTGATAATACGTAAGCTGGATAACTTACTAAAAAAGAGGCTGTATCAAAAGTAAAATTAAGCTGAGTTGATACAGCCTCCCTCAAAACGGTGGCAATTAATTAGCAACCTTTTTTCTTACATTCTTTAGAGCCTTTAACGCATTTGTCGCTTTTAAGGCTTTTTGTTGTTGCAGCTTTGGGTTTTTCCTTTTTAACAGGAGTTTTATCTAAAGCCATTACTGATGAAGCTGCGATCAGTATCGCAAGTGTGCTTAAACTTATCTTTTTCATATTATACTTTATTTAGTATTACTAATTGGCGAAAATCTATTATCAAATATAGCTATTTTCCTGGCAGATAAGTATAGAATCATGTGTTCGAATAACGGAAAGGCTATCTTATTAAATCAATCAGGCGAAGTAAATCCTTATCTTCAATATCTGATTGCTGCGATTTATCATATATTGATAACAAATATATTTCACTATCGGTAATTGTTAAGTAGGTAATTACACGCGCGCCGCCTGATTTACCTTTTCCTTTAGATGCAATTGCAAGCCGTATCTTATAACAGTCGTTACCAAGCGATGTCCCTTTATCAGGCTCAGTTTTTAGTTGACTTATAAGGTTTGCTATTTCAGTTTTTAATGATGGATACTTTTTGACAAGTTTTTTTAGTTGTTTATCAAACGGTGCAATTGTTAAAACATTATAACTCATTTAACAATTCATCTGCCGAACGGCCCTTGAGTTTACCTGCTTTTATTTTTTCTGCATTTTTAAAAGCCTTTTTAATCTCATTTATCTCTGCAAAAAGCTCCGCATCCGGCGCAGAGATCGACTTCACTTTCGCGTCAGAATTATTTTTAATTAATTCCATAAACCTATCGGCCTTTTTGTCCTGAATGTTAATTAGTAATAGCATATTTATTTTTGCTTTCTCAAATTTACCAATTTATGCTATTAATAGCAATAAAAGTATTACTTGCATCAGGGATTTATAAATCCCTGTTATTTTAAGTCCGGGGTTATAAATACAGGAGGTGACAATGGGTAAAATCCCTACATTATATTCTCTAAATACTTATACCCGCTGCCTGTATTAATCAACAATACCTTTTCGCCGGGTTGTATCCATTTGGTGGCTTTTAATTTTTTGTAAGCTTGCCATAAGGCCGCACCTTCGGGTGCCATCAGCATACCCTCGTTTTTGGCTATTTCTTTTAGGGCGCTGCTCATTTCATCATCGCTTATGGTAATGGCAGTACCATTACTTTCGCGCAATACTTTTAGTATTACTTTATCGGCATAAGGTTTGGGCACACGCAGGCCATTGGCTATAGTAAACCCGCCATCAGCAAATTCTGATACAGTTTGCCCGCCGTGAAAGGCTTTAACTATACCATCACAACTTTCAGACTGTACAGTTACCATGCGCGGGCGCTTGCTGTCTATCCAGCCTAACTGCTCCATTTCATCAAAGGCCTTCCAGATACCTATCAGCCCGGTACCACCGCCGGTTGGGTAAAGTATAACATCGGGCAATTGCCAGTTAAACTGCTCGGCAATTTCATAGCCCATTGTTTTTTTGCCTTCCAGGCGATAGGGCTCTTTCAGCGTTGATACCTGGAACCAGTTATTTAATAAAGCATGTTCATTTACCAGTTTGCCGCAATCGCTTATGTTGCCGTCTATCTCTACCAGTTCGGCACCATAAAGGTGGCATTCATCTTTAAAAACTTTAGGTGTTTGTTTTGGCATATACACAATAGCCTTTACACCCGCGCTTGCCGCGTAGGCGGCTAACGCGCCACCAGCATTCCCCGCGGTTGGTGTGGCAATGGCTTGTATGCCTAATTCTTTTGCTTTGGATACGGCGGCGCTTATTCCCCTTGCCTTGAATGAGCCGGTTGGGTTGCCTGATTCATCTTTCCAGAAAACCTCATTATCGCCCGTAAATTTCTTAAGATTTTTAACGGGAAGTATCGGTGTAAAACCCTCGCCCAGGGTAACAATATTTTTCTCGTCGATAACCGGCAAAAACTCCCTGTAGCGCCACATTGTGGCCGGGCGACCTAATAAAATATCCTTACTGATGCCGGTATGCAGATCATAACGTGCAAATAAGGTTGATGCGCAATTAATACAAACCGTATTAATAACAGCGGCATCATGTATTGTACCACACTCAGGACACTTTAAATCTGTCAGTAAAGATGCCTGTTCCAACTCAATATGATTACTCATTTCTATATATTTATTAATTCACACTACTCCGAATGGTAGCGGGATATTTTATACAATACGCGTGGATAGTCGTATGGGTTGTATTAGTATCCCGTTCATTATAGCATTATTTAGTATAACGTATTAATTTTTAATTTGTACCAAAAATATCGCCTTTGTTCCACGTAGGTTTAATTGGGTCCTGGGCCACCAGGTAACCAATCAGGAAATTAAGCTGCGCATATTTTTTACCTGCACCAAAATCAAATATACCATTAATATCATCCTGTGGTTTATGATAATATTTGGCCCTCCATGGCGCCACCAGATCGTTCATATTATTCTTACCATCCATAGTTTTACTGCCATATTTAATATGCAGGGCAGGTATACCCGCTAAAACAAAGCTGTATTGATCGCTTCGTGTAAAGCGCGCCTGTTTGGGTTCGGGGTCGTCCTCAACTCCTAAACCTAAATATCCTGCCGCTTCTGCTACGGGTTTTGATAATGAGGAATGCTCTGCACCCAATGCTGTAACAGACAGCAGCGGTGCTATAATAGTAGGCATATCGGTATTAACATCGGCAACTATATCTTTAACTGGTACCGTTGGATGTTTGGCAAAATAGCCCGAGCCTAATTCGCCCAGCTCTTCGCCGGTTACAAACACCGTTAATATAGACCTTTTGGGTTTTATTTTGATATTTTTATATATAGTGGCAATACCTAATAAACTTGCCACGCCTGAAGCATTATCATGCGCGCCGTTATAAATAGAATCGCCCTCTACAGGTGTGCCTACGCCTAAGTGATCTAAGTGTGCGCTATGAACAATGTATTGTTTTTTTAATTTAGGATCAGATCCTTCTATTTTGCCTATAATATTATAACCCATCACATCTACATAAGTTGATGTGTATGAAGCATGGATACCTGTATTTAAAGGAAATGATACCGGTGTGCCCGCTTTTAATTGTGCTAACAATACAGGCATTGATTTGCCCGATTGTTTTAATAAAGTATTAAATAGTTTATAACCAAACGCGGCTACCATATTTATTTTGTCAGCATACGTTCTGCTTATCACAACGTTGCCTTGTTTATCTAATACACTATAGACACCTCTGCTTGCGGCCGTCATGCGTAAAGTAGAATCGGCATTAGCCATAATTACGCCTATTGCACCATGCGCGGCGGCTTCCTTTAAAATTTTGGCGGCATTCATGGTATGTGCGGCAACTGATGATGAAAATTTATCAGGCGACCCGCGGGTGATAACTATTACTTTACCTTTTACATCAAGCCCGGCATAATCATCGTAGCCCAAAGCTGGCTCACTAATGCCATAGCCTGCAAATACTAATGGCGCGTTAAAGCTAACCGCGGGCATTACAGGATTGGGCGAAATAGTATAATCGGCCCCGCTTTTAACAGGCAGGCCATTATCTAACGAAATAGCAGGATCTTTAACAAAAGCTTTACGCAATTTAACCTGCTGCAACCAGGTACCGTTCTCGCCGGCAGGTTTTACGTCCAATGATTTTAAGCGGCCAACCACATAATCAATTGCCATCTGGAAACCCGGGGTGCCGGGTAAGCGGCCCTGTAGCTTATCATCGGCCAGGTAGGCAATATCTGCCTTGATCTGGTCCGGGCTTACTTTGGTTAATGCCTGTTTAACATTGGCACTTAATTTTATTTGCTGCGCGATGCCCGAACAAGTAACCGTTACCAAAGCACCTATTAATAATAACTTGTAAAATTTATTCATTGTGTGGTAATGTTGGAAAGTTGAAATATTGTAAAGTTAAGCTCATATTTAAAGCGTTTAAGGTACAAATTATAGCTACTACCGGCAAATTTTAGCTATAAATGTTACGTCGGAACCGAGAGAAATTTATATAAAAAGCCGTACGAATATCATGCGTTTAAACATCATTATTCTATACCTGCTCAATATTTTATTACCTGTGTAATATTTAGGGTGGGGAATTTTTTTTCAAAAAAAAGTGCCTGCAATCGCCGTAAAACAAAGAAAACTTAAGTTTCTAAAACTTTACAACTTTAACTAATTGTAGTTTACTTCTATAGCATGAATTATTTCTTCGATAGCGCCATCAGGTAAATGTTTGCCTGATATCTGCACCCACTCGTCGCGGTATTCAATTACGGCAACCTGTTTGTTCTGCTGCGTTATGGTATAGTTATCGGTATTCTTAATTATATCATAATCGTACTCTAACTGGCCCACTTTAACGGTAACTTTTACAACATCCATGTATCTACTACAGTTACCGGGTAGTTTTGTTCAAGGCATTTATTTCTTTACCGTATTTAACAACCTGTACCCTACCAGCTCATCCCAGCGGGCGGTAGCAGGGCGGTAGTAAACCAATAACTGGTAATCATTCTCCGTTTCAAAATGAGTACCTTCTATGGTGATATCATCGGGCTTATTTGTGCTGTGGTCTACCCACACATATTCATAATCGTACACACCTTGTTTTAAAAACAGGTTAGTGAAAAACCGGCCCTTAATAGGTTCGTAATCCATTTTACTGCGCTCATCAATTTTATAATCGTTAAACTTACCTACTATATAGGCCGTGCCCTCTTTGTCTGTTTTATTGGCAGCCAGGCTAAAATACATATGTGCATAATCGCCATCGCGGCGCGGATCGCTGCCATCCTGGTTTAAGATGAAAAAACTGCCGTTGTTGTCATATTGAAACAGATAATTAGCCGAGTTTCTAAGCGGGTCGCCTAATAAAACTACGGTATAGGCAGTATCATGATAAATATGCGATATACGGTCTGAGTTCAGTTTTAAACTACGCGTATCAAAGTGCCTGAATTCATTCCTACCCTGAAAGTCATTGGTATAAGTATCATTATATATCAGCTGCGATCCTCGGATATTGGTGGGTGTATTACTCCAAACGCTTGTTTCGGTACGGCCATTTTGCATTAATAATACATGGATATCCGAATTTGGATTTTGTACCTGCAGGCCCGCGTAATTAACCTGGAAATTTATCTTTTGATTGGTTTGCCGTAAGGTTACATCATTAGAGGTTGCAATATCAGCAGCTATCGACACCCGGTTGCCAACTACATACAACTTGCGGGTAAGTATCATCTTGGATCGATCGCCATCTTCATAAACCTTTAAGATGTAGTTGCCTGATATTTTAGGTGCGATGTTATCATTGGGCAGCTTTAACTCGTAATGCGTATATTTTTGAATGGTATTTGAAGAATAAGTGTAATCCGTCAACCGGTCATCAGTAAAGCCCTGTAAATATTCGGCAGTTGCTATGTTGGATGAGTTCCATTTACTATCGCAATGTTCAATAGTATAATAATAATTACGACTGCCCCCCCGCAGGTCATCAAAGGCTAACAGAACCTGCTCGCCAGATTTTAATACTATTGCCGGGAAGGAGGCCTGCTTTTGCGTATTATAAAATTCTACGCTTTTTATATGGGCATTGTAAACGTTATCATTATATGGGGATTGCGCGAAAGAACTGGCACTAAATAAAGAAATAAACAGGCACGTAAAAAAATATAAAAACCCCACGTCATTGCGAGGAACGAAGCAATCTCTACACCGGCAGGCATTGCAGTTTGTTTTTATCTTTTCAACAATATTGTGCTGTTTAATTTGCATATGCAGAGATTGCTTCGTTCCTCGCAATGACGCTTTTTTTAATTTTTTAAGCCTCCAGCTCCATTATCTGTTCAGCCAGATCTTCCCATTGCTGCTGAATTTGCTTTAATTCGGCTTGTTTTTGAGAATAGGTGGTATTGGTTTCTTTTAGCTTAGCAGCGTCATTATATATCTTATCATCAGCTAATTTAGCTTCCAGCTCTTTTACCGTTTTTTCAAGTCCGGCAATCTGTTCTTCCATTTTAGAAAGATCCTGATTCAATTTTTTTAGCTGCTGATGTTTATTTTCTGAATGCTGTTGCTTAACCGGCTCAGGCTTTTTCTCTTCCTTTTTAGGTTGAGGTGCAGGTATAGCGGCTTTAGGCTCTAATTTACGTTTAGCCAGCCATTCATCATACTCGGCATAGGTGCCAGGGTATTGTTTTATTTTCTGATCCTCAATGAACCAAATTTTGTTAGCCACATTATCCAGGAAATACCTGTCGTGCGATACTACGATCACGGTACCTTCGTACTGTTGCAAAGCCTGTATCAATATATTTACAGACGCCATATCCAGGTGATTGGTAGGCTCATCCAGTACTAAAAAGTTAGCATCTGCAGTTAAAGCTTTTGCTAACGCCACGCGTGATTTCTCGCCACCCGATAATACTTTAATCTTTTTAAATACATCATCGCCGGTAAACAAAAACGACCCTAATATTGAGCGAAGCTCGGTGTCGGTATGCTTTGGAGCGAATGATTGCAGTTCCTGTAATATCTGGTGCTCTAAGTGCAAGCTCTCTAACTGGTGCTGCGCAAAGAATGTTTGGGTAACGTTATGACCTGTAACGGCGGTACCTTCAAAATCCTTATCAGCACCTGCTACAATACGTAACAAAGTTGATTTACCTTTACCGTTGGCACCAATCAAAGCAATTTTATCGCCTTTTTCAATGATGGCTTCGGCATCATCCAAAATATCAATGGCAGGGTATTTTTTGGTAATATGCTCCAGTGTAGTTACGTGACGCCCCGATTGCCTGCTGAATTTGAAGCTAAAGTTAACTTCAGGGTTATCATCATCAACATCATCAACCCGCTCCATCTTATCCAGCATTTTTATGCGCGATTGAGCCATTTTTGCTTTGGATGCCTTGGCACGGAAACGCTCAATTAAACGTTCTTCCTGTTTTATTTTTGATTGTTGATTTTTAAACTCGCCACGCTGAATTTCGGCACGTAGCGCTTTCTCTTCTAAATAAAAAGAATAATTACCCGCGTAAACATTCAGCTTGCCTTTGCGCGATTCAACTGTACGGTTTATCACCTTATCCAAAAACCACCTATCGTGCGATACAATGATAATAGCGCCGCTAAATGCTTTCAGATAATCTTCCAGCCATTGTATTGAGGGTAAGTCCAGGTGGTTGGTAGGCTCATCCAGCAATAAAATATCCGGCGCCTGTAATAGTATTTTAGCCAGCATTACCCGCATGCGCCATCCGCCCGAAAAGGTGCTTAGTTTGCGCTGGCAATCAGCTTCGCTAAAACCTAAGCCCGCTAAAATTTCGTGAGCTTTATATTCAATATTATACCCGTCAAGCAATTCAAACTCATGCTGTTTATCGCTAAGTTTGTGCAGCAGGTCCTCGGTATAATCTGTTTCCAGTTTTTTAAGCAATACTTCTATCTCGTCATGCAATTGGTTTTGGCGCTCAAAAGCCTCCATTGCCACATGCACTATGTTTTTATCAGACGAGTATGACAACAGATCCTGGTTAAGGTAACCCATGGTAAGGTCCTTAGCCATTGATATGGTGCCCGATGTAGGTTTATAGTCGCCTACAATAATTTTTAAGAGGGTGGTTTTTCCGGTTCCGTTAGCGCCTATAAGGCCTATTTTTTCTCCGGGTTTAATATGCCAGTTGGCTTCATCGTATAATGCCCGCGCACCGATCTCGAACGTAAGGTTGTTAATAGCAATCATTTGGCGCGAAGATACGCTTTTTGAGGCGAAAGATAAAAGGTTAAAGGCGAAAGGTTACATTCAAATCAGAATGCTAAATACCCCAATTTTTAACTTTAGAAAAAACAAATTGATTTTTATTAGAGTCAAACTTAAAGTAAATTATTGTACCGTCTGATACTGAAAGCATATAATGATTGCGTTTTTTCAGTCTTCCTCGATAAGGTACAAATGATATTTCTGCAACGTTATCATGTACGCTGATCGGAAATAGCTTGGTATGAGTAAGAAGTCCTTTATGATCTTTATATGTTTTACGCTGATTTTCATTAGTGATCAGTATAATTTTATACCCATTTATTACAGACGGAATACTATCTACAAAGTCCGGTTTTTCCAGATAAATGGTTTTAACTTTGTCTTCTTCAGCTTTTTTAAAACCCATAGTATCTAATGAAAGTGTATATTTTTCGAGTGCCGTCCAATATATTTTATCTCCTTCTTTTGTTTGTGCTTTAGATAAAGAGCTGAGCAAAACAAATGCAAATAATACAATGGAACTTTTCATATTACTACCTATTCAAAAACCTTTTACCTTTAGCCTTTTACCTCAAAACCTACCCCTTCACCGCTTCCAGCCATGTACGTGCCATTAAGGCTGCCCCGGCAGCTGATGGGTGTACACCATCGGCTGTCCAGTAAGCGGGTGGTGCCTGTGTTATGGCCTTATCAAATGCTGCCTGATACGGTACAAATGGCGCGTTATATTCTGCAGCAATATCAACGGCTGCTTTTCTGAATGTATCAAAAGTTGGGTACCATTTCTCGTCAACAGCCTTAACACCCATTATTGCAAATGGTTCGCAAATAATCAGTTTCACATTTGGTAGTGCCGCTTTAGTACGGTCGAGCAATTTTTTATAATCGGCAATGTAATTATCAATTGTGCCTTTATAACCATTGGTTAGTGTATGCCAAAAATCGTTTACACCTATATGTATGCTTAATACGTTAGGTTTCAGATCGAGCGCATCGGCATCCCAGCGATCGGCCAGTTGGAAAACTTTGTTGCCGCTTATACCTTTGTTAAATATTTTCAAATCCATATCGGGATGCTTCAATAGCAATTCGCCGGCTGCCATTAAAGCATAACCATTACCTAATGCCGCGGCATTGTTGGGAGCCATATTAGTTTTGTTTCTGCCGGAATCAGTAATAGAGTCACCCTGAAAAAGGATAACATCGCCCTTTTCAATGCTTACTTTTTTTCCTTTGGGCGCGGCGGCTAAAGCTGCTGATACTATTTGCGGAATACTTATGGCGGCGACAGTGCCAATAGAAGCGTTCCTGATAAAACTACGGCGGTTATTGTTTAAATTCATGGTTAATGTATATCTTGATAAATAGATCATAGCTTATAGAGATAAGTGGCGACTATGACTTAGACGAGGCTAATATAATTATTCTTTATATTGTTCAAAGAAGAATTGCAAATCAATAGAAAATCAAAAAAACATCATCTATGACAGGGAAATCGCTTTTAAAAATTGACTGTACCAAACAGGTCATTTACCCATAATGGCGATTTTTTTGGCTAAAGCCGGTGCTAATTCTTTTACGGGTCCGTCACATAAATGTGACGGCAATGATAGCAAAATAGTTTTTTCATTGCCGTTGGCTTCAGCCAACGGGCTAAGATTATAATTATAGACGGGCTTTAGCCAAAACCGGTAC
>NZ_JAQBOD010000064.1 GCF_028288205.1 Mucilaginibacter sp. | reverse complement strand
AAAATCAATCATGTTAACTCATTGACAAATAAACTAACTATTAAATTAACGCGTTTAGCGATTGAAAATTAAGCAGCAAGCATATGTTTAATATGGTTAAGGGGCTTGCTGTTTAAATGGTATATATATTGCATGACGGTCACAGCCACTTTAGCCATCCGTTTTTGCCATCATATTTTGAAATTAAAATCTAATCGCTAAACACATTAAATAGTAAATAGTTATACAAAAGATAAGCATAAAAAACGCCATTGTAAATAATCACAATGGCGTTCAATATTGAGGGGATATTATCTTTACGACATTTTTAGCTTCTTCTGTATATCTGCTACGTAACCTTTAAATTTTTTGTCGGTATCAATTAAGTCTTCTACTGTTTGGCAAGCGTAGATAACGGTTGAGTGATCGCGGCCACCAAAGAAGTGACCGATAGATTTTAATGAACTCTTGGTATGTGCCTTAGCCAGGTACATAGATATTTGGCGGGCCTGCACAATTTCGCGTTTGCGGGTTTGTGATTTAACCATTTCAATAGGCACTTCAAAATACTCGCAAACCAGATTCTGGATATACTCCATTGAAATTTCTTTCGAAGAATTTTTTACAAAGTTCTTCAGCATTTGCTTGGCCAGGTTCAGGTCAATCTCTTTACGGTTAAGGGTTGATTGTGCCAATAGCGAAACCATTGCCCCTTCCAATTCACGCACGTTATTATCAATATTATGCGCTACGTATTCTATTACATCATCGCCCAGCTCAATGCCATCCTGGTAAGTTTTATTTTTAAGGATAGCCATGCGGGTTTCCAGATCAGGTATTTGCAGATCGGCAGAAAGGCCCCATTTAAATCTTGAAAGCAAACGCTCCTCTAAACCGGCAAGGTCCTTTGGTGCTTTGTCTGATGTAATAATTAGTTGCTTACCTGATTGATGCAGGTGATTGAAAATATGGAAAAAGAAATCCTGTGTTTTTTCTTTGCCTGCAAAGTTGTGTACATCGTCCATGATCAACACATCAATAGCCTGGTAAAAGTTCACAAAATCATTTATATTATTATGCTTTAGGGCATCAACAAATTGCTGTGTAAATTTCTCGCATGATACATATAGTACCAGTTTATCCGGTAATGACCGTTTAATTTCATTACCAATGGCTTGTGCCAGGTGAGTTTTACCTAACCCTACGCCGCCATATATCATTAACGGATTAAACGAAGTGCCGCCCGGTTTGGCTGCAACAGCATATCCTGCAGATCGTGCTAAGCGGTTACAATCGCCCTCAACAAAGTTTTCAAAGGTATATTGGCGGTTTAATTGCGGGTCTACATTCAGTTTCTTTAAACCGGGTATTACAAACGGGTTCTTAATATCCTTATTTATAGAAATAGGGATAGGCATAGACTGATTTTTTGACTCTGCGCCATTTCCGTTTGAAGGCATATTAGTTGTATATGGTTTGCTAGTTGATGATTGCTCTACAACTATGTTATATTCCAAACGTCCATCATCACCCAATTGTTTTTTAATTGTTTTACGCAGTAACTGAACGTAATGTTCTTCAAGCCATTCGTAAAAGAATAAACTAGGAACTTGTATTGTTAAAACGCTACCCTCTATACGTAAAGCTTTAATCGGCTCAAACCAGGTTTTAAAGCTTTGTGCCGGTATGTTGTCTTTTATTATAAAGAGGCAGCTATTCCAAACGTTAGTACAAGTTTTTTCCATATGTGATTTTTAGTAAAATGTTGATTTACACCCCCCCAGCGACATATTTATTGGGGCTGCTACGGAACATCGAATATTCAGAAAAAAAGCGAATTAAAAAATTTATTTTTCACTTTTTATGAAAATAAATATCAAAAAAAATACATTCGCTATTGTGTAATTTTAAAGATAAAAAGTTATATTACGCATGACCTAAACGTCATTTATAATCTTTTTAATAGTAAACATTGCGTTTCATGCAGATTTAGCAGGTTTATTATTAATTACCTCAAAAAATTTGACTTCATATCTTCTTAACAAGAAGATAGTATTACACTAATTTTAAGAACTCCCATTATTTCGGTAGATTTTAATTTTACTCCTGTTAGTTTTAAAACTCACCAAAAACCGCGCGTAACGTATCAGCAATTTCGCCCAGAGTGGCGTAGTTTTCAACCGCTGCTAATATATAAGGCATCAGATTTTCCTTTCCGACTGCCGCGTCTTTCAACTGTTGTACGCAAATTATAACAGCCCGGTTATCTCTTTCGTCCTTTAAAGTGGTAATTTTTTCTATTTGATGTTTGCGTATAGCGTCATCTACCCTAAATACATTGGTTAGCGGTGCTTCTTCCTGCGTAAACTTATTTACACCTACTATTACTTTTTCGCCGCTTTCAATCTCGTTTTGGTATTGGTAAGCCGAGTTGGCTATCTCCTGCTGAATATAATCCTGCTCAATAGCTTTTACCGAACCGCCCATAGCGTCAATTTTATCAATGTATTGTTGGGCCGCGGCTTCCAGTTCGTCTGTAAGCGCTTCTATAAAGTATGAACCCGCTAATGGGTCAACGGTATCAGTTACTCCGCTTTCAAAAGCGATGATCTGTTGCGTGCGCAAGGCAATTTTGGCGGCAGCTTCGGTTGGCAGGGCTATAGCTTCGTCATAACCATTGGTATGTAATGATTGTGTACCACCTAATACCGCGGCCAATGCCTGGTTACTTACCCGTACTATGTTATTCATGGGTTGCTGGGCGGTTAAGGTTGAGCCACCGGTTTGGGTATGAAAGCGTAGTTTCTGCGCCCCGGCATCCGTCGCTCCCAACTCTTTAGTTATATGTGCCCACATCCGCCTCGCGGCTCTAAACTTGGCTATCTCCTCGAAAAAATTATTATGGCAGTTAAAAAAGAAGGATAGCCTTTTAGCAAACACATTTATATCCAATCCTTTAGTTAGCGCAGCCTTTAAGTATGCTTTACCATTGGCTAAGGTAAATGCCAGTTCCTGCACCGCGGTTGATCCCGCTTCGCGAATATGATAGCCTGATATAGATATAGTGTTCCACTTAGGTACTTCCTTGCTGCAATATTCAAACACATCGGTTATCAGCCGCATGGATGGCCCGGGCGGGTAAATGTAGGTGCCTCTTGCCGCGTACTCCTTTAATATATCATTTTGCACGGTGCCCGATAGTTGCTGCAGATCTGCCCCCTGCTTTTTTGCTAACGCGATATACATAGCCAATAAAATTGGCGCGGTAGCATTAATGGTCATGGAGGTGGTGATGTCCTTCAACTCAATCCCATCAAACAAAATCTCTATATCCTTTAATGAATCAATAGCTACACCAACCTTGCCAACCTCGCCTTCGGCCAATTCATGGTCAGAGTCATAACCTATTTGCGTTGGCAGATCAAAAGCTACCGACAGGCCCATAGTACCCTGGCTCAATAAATAATGGTAACGTTTGTTCGATTCTTCGGCGGTAGAAAAACCAGCGTATTGGCGCATGGTCCAGGGTTTACCGCGGTACATATCTTTTTGGATACCCCGGGTGTACGGAAACTCGCCGGGCAATTCATTCATTGAAGAAGGCGTAGTATACACCTCCTTAATTTCAATGCCTGATGTGGTTGTTCGTTTTTTACCAGCCATAGCTTCTAAAATAATTCTTCCAGTTCCTTGCGGATCAGGCTGAGGCCAATATCATATGGATTATTTTCTGATTGGCTTATGTACGCGAGTATGGTTTTGCTTAATTCAAGCCCGGTAGCTGTTTCGGGTAATACTTTTATGGCGTTATTCACTATGCCCAGAGTTTCGTCTTTTAACCTTTTTACTACTGCCCAGGTATTACTGCTCACATAAATTTGCTGGGTAACGTTATGCTGATATTCGTTACGCAATTCGGCAACTATTAACATATATAATTCGGCAGCCGAGTAATCGGGATTATTTAACCGGATAAGCAGATTCGACGGATTAATTCGCTCAATAAACAATACCACCCGCTCATATGCCTGTAACCGTAATGGCAGCGTTTGGCTGCTTATGGTTTTTTTAAGCTCGACGAGTTGCATGTTTTCTGACCGGTCAAGATAAGGCTTTAGTAAATAAAATGCTATCCACACAACGCCAAGACCGGAAACTGTATATTTTATAATATCTAATAAATAAGGATATAGTACCATGTATGTTTAATGTTAGGTGCAGGTCATAAATAACGCGACAGAAACAAAAATCCGCATTTTACCTTATATTTGTGTAGATAATTAAAAATAAGATGAGTACTGCTGTTGAAATTGCACCTGCACCGGTTACCCTTACAGAAGGCGCCGTTAAAGAATTGTATAAATTAAGAGATCAGCAAGAAATTGGTGACGATTTTGGCCTGCGTATTGGCGTTGAAGGTGGTGGCTGCTCTGGCATGAGCTATGTATTAGGCTTTGACCAGAAAAAAGATGGCGATCAGGAATTTTTGATCAATGGCCTCCGTGTTTTTATGCATAAAGCGCACGGCATGTATTTAATGGGTATGCAGATAAATTTCCAGGATGGTTTGAACGCGCGTGGTTTTACTTTTGATAATCCTAACGCGGCAAGCACCTGCGGTTGCGGAACCTCGTTTGCGGTATAAAACATATATATTTAAATAAAAAGAGTCAGGAAATAAGATTTTAAACAATTCTTATTTCCTGACTCTTTTTGTTTAAGCTTCCTGATGCTTTTACTTAGCTGCTTTTAAAGTTTCCTTTGTACTACCACAATCCGGCATTGCTTTTCCATAATAAGGATTTTCTATGGTTGATGTCGCGCTTAGCCATGACATTTTTTTCATAGGGCAATATTGCCAGTAAAGCACAGAGCTGTTTATTTTTAAATCTTTTATAACTGTATACAAGTTTTTTGACAAAGATGCAAAGTGCTCGCGCTGATGGTCGATCGCTTTCGTTTCGCTCATGTGCCTGCTATCAAAACTTAGTTTATCAGCATAGTTTTTCCATACACTTTGCTGAGCAGCAGTTAGATCATTGACCAACACGGCGTTTATTTGCGTATTTAAAACTTTGGCCTTATCCTGCGCAGCCGTACTGTTATCAGCAGCCAATGCGCTCTTTATATCTAAGTAGGCTGTAATTATATTGTTTAAAGTAATATTTGCGGCGGCTGTTTGGGCCTTTACTTTTATAGTTGCTGCCAATAATAAAATTGAAAGCAAGGTTAGCTTTATAATTTTCATGTTGTATAAAATAAAAGGTAAATTTAAGCATATCTTATTAATTGTAACGGGTTAGTGTAACAAATTGGCATACAGGTTAGTCATATCACTAAGTTTTTTATATTTATACCATGCCGGTAAAAACCACTCTTAAAGAAAACATCTCGATAGCTTTACAATCTATAGCAGGAAACAGGCTGCGTACTTCGCTTACCTCACTTATCATCGCTATTGGCATTATGGCTTTGGTGGGCATTTTAACTGCTATTGAAGGTATTAAACAATATACTACCGACGCTTTTTCAAGCCTTGGGGCAAATTCATTTACTATACAAAATCGTGGTTCGGGGGTAAATTTTGGTAACGGCGGGCATAGAAAAATTTACCCTTCAATACGGTATGACCAGGCCCAGCATTTTAGGGAAGCCTTTAAACTACCTGCGTTAATTGCTATAAACCTGGATATATCGGGCATCGCCATTGCAAAATACGGCAGTGAAAAAACCAACCCTAATATTACAGTAACCGGTACCAATGAAAACTATTTGCAAACCAATGGCTATAAATTAGCTTTTGGGCGCAATTTTTCAGAAACCGAGTTAGAACATGGCGCCAATGTTGTAATTATTGGCAACGAGCTAAAAAACAAGCTCTTTAAAAATGAAGATCCTATTAACAAATCAATTTTTGTTGGTTCTAATAAATTTAGGGTGATTGGTGTTTTCGCGCCAAAAGGATCAAGCGCAGGTATGGGCGGCGACAGGCTTTGTACCATACCAATACTTAAAGCTAAACAAATAGCGGCAATTTCAAATCCGTCATTTGCTATTACTATAATGGTAAATACGGCAGGCGGATTTGATGCCAGTATTGGGGAAGCCACATCCCTTTTTAGAAACATACGTGGCCTTACTGTTGCTAATAAAGATAATTTTGAAATTACCCGCAGTGATTCTGTACAACAACAGTTGGCCGGTCAGTTAAGCGGGATGACGATTGCCGGTTTTGCCATTGGTATAATTACCTTAATTGGCGCAGCAATTGGTTTAATGAATATTATGCTGGTTTCTGTAACTGAGCGCACCCGCGAAATTGGTATCCGTAAAGCAATTGGTGCTACCCCCGCTGTAATACGTAAGCAATTTTTAATAGAAGCTATTGTGATATGTTTAATAGGGGGCATAGGGGGTATTATACTTGGCATGGCGGTTGGTAACCTCATTGCCATACAAATTAGTGGTAAATTTATTGTGCCATGGCTTTGGCTGTTTGCTGCTATAGGATTATGTACCCTGATTGGGTTGCTATCAGGATCTTATCCTGCTAAAAAAGCCTCCAAACTTGACCCGGTTGAGGCATTGAGATATGAATAACCAGAATCAAGATGTAAGAATCAGGATTCTTCTACTTCAGCATTATATTTTTAAGCGGATAATCAAATAATATTTTTTTCAGGAGTGGCATAGCTAATGCATCCTTAAATGCCTGGGCATGACGCGGATGGTGCATATCGCTCGAAATAAAATCAACTAATTGCATGTTTACCATATCCTCGGCCTTTTTCTTTACATCTTTACCGTAATATCCGGTTAATGATATCGTATTCATTTGCATATTACAGCCCCAGCTACGCAAAACTGCCATAGCCTCTGTATCCATATAAGTATATCTTTCGGGATGTGCTAATATGGGTTTATAGTCGCCCCACTCAATCATTTTTTGTATAACCGAAAACGCATTAGGGGGCGGGCTTATAAATGAGTATTCAAAAAGCGCATAATTATCCCCCATTGTCATTAACCGCTTATCTTCTACGCGTTTTTCAAAAGTTTCGTCAAAATAATGCTCGGCTGCAGCTTCAATTTCTATATCAATTTCCTGCTTTTTTAATTCGGCTTTCAGTATTTCAAGCGCTTCGTTAATTGTTTCGGGCGTATTTCTATAAAAATCGACCATGATATGAGGGGTAGCGATTATCTTTTTAATTCCCAACTCCATCATTTTTTTAATCAAAAAGATAGACTCTTCGGGGTTTTGCGCCCCATCGTCAATACCAGGCAAAACGTGCGAATGCATATCAACTACGACGGATTCGTAATTGAAAGAAACATCTTTCCCGGCTTCTTTTTTTTTTAAAAAATTAAACATTTATCGATCGTTGTATTGTTCGGTATAATATTGCTGGTAATGGCCGGATGTAACATCAGTTAACCACTCCTCATTTGCTAAATACCAATCAACTGTTTTTTCCAAACCCTCCTCAAAGGTAATGCTTGGCACCCAACCCAACTCATTTTTAAGTTTTGAGGCGTCAATTGCATAGCGAAGGTCATGACCGGCCCTGTCTGTAACAAAAGTTATTAATTGTTCAGATTCTCCGTCTGCCCTGCCTATCTTTTTATCCATTATAGTACATAACGCTTTTATAAGGTCTATGTTTTTCCATTCGTTATGGCCACCAATATTATAGGTTGTTCCGGTTTTTGCTTTATGGAATATCAGGTCAATGGCACGGGCATGATCTTCAACCCATAACCAATCTCGTATATTCTCACCTTTGCCATATACCGGGACAGGTTTTTTTTGTTTAATATTATGTATGGCAAGGGGTATCAATTTTTCGGGGAAATGAAAAGATCCATAATTATTGGAGCAGTTAGAGATAACGGTATCTAAACCATAAGTATCAAAATATGCCCTGACAAAATGATCAGAACTTGCTTTTGATGCAGAATAAGGAGAATGCGGATCATACGCGGTCTCTTCTGTAAACATCCCATCCTCACCTAAAGTACCATATACTTCATCGGTTGATACATGGTAAAACCGCTTGCCGGCATAGTTGCCTTTCCAGCACGCGCGTGCGGCATTTAATAAATTTACTGTACCAACTACGTTGGTCATTACAAACTCCAGCGGATTAGTTATAGAACGGTCAACGTGCGATTCGGCTGCCAGATGTATCACCGCGTCAGGTTGCTCGTCAATAAATAATTGATTAATGAAAGCCATATCAACTATATCGCCCTTTACAAACCTATAATTATGAGCATTTTCAATGTCCTTCAAATTTGCCAGGTTACCTGCATAGGTTAATTTATCCAGGTTGATAATGCTATATTCCGGATAATTCTTTACAAACCGGCGTACCACGTGTGAACCTATAAAACCGGCTCCGCCGGTAATGATAATTTTCTTCATACTTATTTTTTATACTGTTATAAAGGGTCTTGGGCAATGTATTTTTCCCATTCCCAGGCAGATTGCATCATTGCATCCAGATCAAGTTCGGTTTGCCATTTTAAAACATTTTTTGATTTGGTAACGTCGCCCCAAACCTTTTCAATATCTCCATCACGGCGCGGCCCTATTGTATACGCCAATTTAATTCCGGTTGTTTGTTCGAAAGCTTTTATTACTTCTAACACCGAACTGCCTTTACCTGTACCAATATTAAAAACATCATAACCGGTAAATCCTTTTGTTTCCATTAACTTTAGCGCGGCTACGTGCGCTTTGGCTAAGTCAACTACATGAATATAATCACGTATACAACTTCCGTCCGGTGTATTATAATCATTGCCAAATACCGTTATTTTTTCGCGTTTGCCAATAGCCGTTTGCGTAATAAACGGCACCAGGTTTTGTGGCACACCAATAGGCAACTCGCCTATTAACGCTGTTTCATGGGCGCCTACCGGATTAAAGTAACGTAAAGCAATTACCTTATAATTACTGCCAGCAGCTGACATATCCTTTAGCATCTCTTCTGCTATCTGTTTTGTATTTCCGTACGGCGACTCTGCAGATTTTACAGGGGCATTTTCTGTAACCGGCAAACTATCTGGTTGCCCGTAAACTGTGCAGCTTGATGAAAATACAAAATTTACAGGCTTACTGTAATATGCATTTAATATGTTAAGTAACGAGTAAAAATTATTGCGATAATATTTTAAAGGAAACTGCACCGATTCGCCAACAGCTTTAAATGCAGCGAAATGTATAATACCGGTAATATCCGGCTCTTTTTTCACCAGCTCTTTTACACCTTGCTCGTTACAAAGATCAAGCTTATAAAATGCCGGTTTATACCCGATTATTTTAGCAAGCTGATTGAGTATTTTAGGATCTGAATTTGAAAGATCATCAACAATAACAGGGTCATAACCCGCATTTACCAGCTCAACAACCGTGTGCGAACCTATAAAACCCAAGCCTCCTGTTACTAATATCTTTGCCATTAGTTTTTGTTATAATAAGTAAAATCTTTATGCAGAATTTCTTTTTCGGGCAATGACTTAAAATACTCATAAGTTATTTTCAGTCCCTCACTTCTTGAAACTTTAGGCTCCCAGCCCAAAATACTTTTAGCTTTTGTAATATCGGGCCTGCGTTGCTTCGGATCATCGGTAGGTAAAGGCAAACTTATTAATTGCTGGTCTGTACCTGTAAGCTTTATAATTTCTTCTCCAAACTGGCGGATAGTAATTTCATCCGGATTACCTATGTTCATTGGCTGCTCATAATCACTATGCAGCAAACGATAGATGCCTTCTATCAGATCATCAACATAACAAAATGAACGTGTTTGTGACCCGTCACCAAACATGGTTAATGGTTCGCCCCGTAAAGCCTGGCCAATAAAAGCCGGCAATACACGTCCGTCGTTCAGGCGCATACGCGGGCCATAAGTATTAAATATACGTACTATACGCGTTTCTAACCCATGAAAGGTATGGTAAGCCATAGTAATAGCTTCCTGGAAACGCTTAGCCTCATCATACACTCCCCGTGGCCCAACCGGGTTAACGTTACCCCAATATTCTTCGGGCTGTGGGTTAACATTTGGGTCGCCATAAACTTCGGATGTGGAAGCAATCAGCATTCGCGCGTTTTTCGACCTTGCCAAACCTAACAGGTTATGGGTGCCCAATGAGCCTACTTTTAAAGTTTGGATAGGTATTTTTAAATAATCTATTGGGCTTGCAGGCGAGGCAAAATGCAGAATATAATTTAACTCGCCGGGCACGTATACAAATTTGGAAACATCATGGTTATAAAATTCAAAATTTTCCAGTTTAAACAAATGCTCAATATTGCGCAGATCGCCGGTAATTAAATTATCCATACCAATTACATGATAGTCTTCCTTAATAAACCTATCACATAAATGTGAGCCCAAAAAGCCGGCTGCACCGGTAATTAATATGCGTTTACGTGCCATTAACTTACTATTTTCCTTCCAATGCTGTTATAGTAAAATCCGCAATCTATCATTTTCTGGATATCGTATAAATTACGTCCGTCAAAAATAACCTTCGATTTTAAAAGGTCGGATAACTGGTCAAAATCAGGGTTTCTAAATACCGACCATTCCGTCAATATTAATAAAGCATCTGCATCTGTTAAAGCATCGTACTGATTGGCAGCATAATTTATATTATCTCCAATCAGGCCTTTTGCATTTGTCATTGCTTCAGGGTCGAACGCCGTTACCGACGCGCCTTCTTTCAATAATTCATCAATAATATATAATGCCGGTGCCTCACGAATGTCGTCTGTCTCTGGTTTAAAGGCAAGGCCCCAAATAGCAAACTTTTTATTTTTCAGATCGCCATTATAATATTTCCTTACCTTTTCAACCAATATTTTCCGTTGGATGTCATTAACATCCATTACCGAATTTAATATTTTAAAATCGTAGCTATGCTCTTTTGCTGATAGGGCCAGCGCCTGCACATCTTTGGGGAAACAGCTGCCGCCGTAACCAATACCCGAAAATAAAAACCGACGGCCTATACGATCATCAGCACCCATACCACGCCTAACCATATCTACATCGGCATCAACCAATTCGCAAAGATTTGCTATCTCATTCATGAATGATATTTTGGTTGCCAGGAATGAGTTGGCTGCATATTTTGTCAATTCGGATGAGCGCTGATCCATATAAATAATGGGGTTTCCCTGGCGAACGTATGGCGAATAAATCTCACTCATTAACTTACGGGCACGCTCGTCCATTGTTCCTATAATAATCCGGTCGGGTTTCATAAAATCCTCAACCGCCACGCCTTCCCGCAAAAACTCAGGATTTGATACTACCGCGAATTCAATATGGGTATGCTCATTTAGTACGGCGGTAATTTTATCTGCCGTACCAACCGGAACAGTTGATTTTGTTACAATAACCTTATACTCTGTAATCAAATTAGCAATGTCTTTTGCGGCGCCCAGCACATAGCTCAGATCTGCCGACCCATCGCCATCAGGAGGGGTGGGTAATGCCAGGAATATAATTTTAGCTTCTGCAATTGCTGCCGAAAGGTCATTGGTAAAATGCAACCGTCCCTGGTTTATATTACGATGGAAAAGCAACTCCAAACCAGGCTCATAAATGGGCAGTTTGCCCTCCTGCATCATCTTTACTTTACTTTCATTAATATCAACACAGATAACCTGGTTGCCGGTTTCGGCCAAACAAGTTCCTGTTACCAGGCCTACGTATCCTGTTCCTACTACGGCTATTTTCACAAAAGTATATTGTTTTTATTGTTGTTATATTTATCCCGGCGAAGATACTGATTTCGTATTTAAAATGTTATTATTATATAACCTTGGGTTACGCATCTACTACCTATTAATATTACTATTTTCTTTTTTTAATAAAAAAGCCGGGCTGTGGATAAAGGGGCGCCAACATATTATTTACACCCACTTTGAGCAAAGTATATGGTTCCATTTCGCTTCGCTTGGCGAGTTTGAGCAGGGACGCCCGGTTTTAGAAAAATTCAGGAGTTTATATCCTCAAAGCAAAATTGTTATTACGTTCTTTTCCCCGTCGGGTTATGAAATAAGGAAAAATACGCCATTGGCCGACGCCGTTTATTATTTACCGCTGGATACTGCACAAAACGCACAAGAATTTATTAAAGCCATAAACCCTAAACTGGCTATATTTACCAAATACGAGTATTGGTATCATTATTTTAATGAACTGAATATGCGGGGGGTACCTTTATACATCATATCGGGCATATTCAGGCCAAACCAGGTATTTTTTAAATGGTACGGCGGCCTGCACCGTAAAATGCTTGGGTTTGTAAGTTATTTTTTTGTGCAGGATGAGCAATCAATTCAATTATTAGCATCTATTAATATCACCAATGCAACTGTTAGCGGCGACACCCGCTTTGACAGAGTTTGGGCCAATGCACAGGATACCAAACAACTACCAGTTATCAGCGAATTTAAAAATAATCAAAAGCTATTCATTGCCGGCAGTACCTGGCCCGCTGATGAACAGTTGGCAGCTACATTAGTTACTCAATACCCCGACTGGAAATTTATTTTCGCTCCGCATGAAATCAGTGAGGATAAGATCAATAAACTGATAAGCTTATTGCCTGAAAATTCTACTGCGCGCTTCTCTAAAATCTCAAATTTCAAATCTCAAATCTTGATAATCGATAACATTGGTATGTTATCATCCCTATATCAATATGGCGATATAGCTTTTATAGGCGGTGGATTTGGCGCAGGCATACACAATACTTTAGAGGCAGCTGCATTTGGCTTGCCGGTAATATTTGGCCCTAATTATGCTAAGTTTAAAGAAGCGAAGGATCTGATTGAACTTGGCGCGGGTTTTAGCATAGCCGACGACCGCGAATTGAAAAAGATTGTTGCCGCTTTGATTAATGATGAGACCTATTATAATGCTGTAAGTAAAAAATCAAAAAGTTATGTGGAAGAGCATGTAGGAGCCACAGCTGTTATTATGGGGCATGTAAGGCAGACTGTATCTTTGTAAATATTTTTCATAGCATATTTTCGGGCGCTATGGATACACTGAACCGACCTGAGCTACCTGACCCCACCTGACCCCACCTGACCTACCTGTACTTATAAAATCTTTTTGTCAGTAATCTTATTTTTTAAAATTAGCTGTATTTAAACTATACAGCCCCGTATAGATTGGTACGGGTTAAAAGATGTTTAAATAAATTTTAATGCATTTGCCCGGACACGGTGAGTAATTTTCTCAAATATTCGGCATTATCCTTATTATTGCTTAATGGGTTTTTTACATCTCGCCGGTTTGGGTAAAGTGCATTTTCATGAATATGGCGCTGGCAAAAAACCCATGCTGGCCTTTCATGGTTATGGCATGACTGGTAAACAATTTCATGTATTGGAACGATCTGTTTTACAACAATATCATGTTTATGGCTTCGATCATTTTTTTCATAATGAAAGCAAGTTGGATGGTTGGACCCAAGAACAAATTTTGGCCGGAATGCCCCGGGCAATGGTACGTAATTATATTGAAGAATGGTTTAAACTGTATGGCAGGCAGCGGTTTTCGGTAATGGGTTATTCTATCGGCGCTAAGTTGGCGCTGATACTGGTTGAAGAATATGCCGACCTGATTGATGAAATAATTTTAATGGCTCCTGATGGCTTATCGGTATATAAGGGCCTTCATTTTTTAATTCACCAGCCTGTTGGCCGGTGGTTTTTTAAACACGTAACCCAAAGCAAATGGCTGGCAACTACAATGCTGAATACCCTTAAAAAAATAGGGTTTATTGATGAAAATTTGTACAAGATAGCTTATAGCGAAATGGATACGCCGAAAAAGCGTTTGGATGTTTATTATACCCTTAATCTTATCCGTATGCTTAAACCAGACACAGACAAAATTGCAGGCCTGATAAATTACTACCAAATACCCTGTAAATTAATATTTGGTGAGCATGACCATTTATTCCCAAAAACCGCGGCATTGCCATTTATACAAAAACTGAACAATGCAGAGGTACATGAGTTGCCATTAGGGCATTGGCTGGTTATACCCGCGCTTGATGAATATTTAGCTAAATTTGAGATATGACACCCTCGCGCCGAAATAAATTTGCCAGCTACCTGTCTACCCATTGCGCAAGGTGGTGGATAAACAGAAATTTTAAGCTTATTAAACCTATGCCTTTCGAGGTAAAAGAGGGTCATTCTGTGTTATTGCTCATCAATCATTTCAGCTGGTGGGATGGGATATTTGGCAACTATATGGCAGGCACTAATTTAAACCGAAAGTTCCATATCATGATGCAGCATGACCAGTTTCAAAAACATTTTTACTTTAATTATATAGGAGCTTTCTCGTTAAAAAAGGGATCGAGAGAAATGATAACATCATTAGCCTATGCCGCTCATTTACTGGAAAACCCGGAGAACCTGGTGGTAATATTTCCACAGGGCGAACTTTACTCCAATCATACTACAACAGTGCATGTTGAAAAAGGGATTGATCGTATAATTAAACAAATAAAAGGCCCCTGCCAGGTTGTATATGCCTGCGCTTTAATTGATTATTTTGAAAGCTTTAAGCCATCTGCCTATATTCATTTATATGATTGCGGCGTAGCCGGCGAAGTGCCCTTTGATGAGTTGGTTAAAAACATAAACACCTTCCACCAGCAAGCGCTTAAAGACCAGGTAAACGTAGCGCATTAAATTATCGCCGTGTGATCTATCCAAAGAAAAATAACATTATCCGCCGGGCCTTTCATATTTATGTGCATTGGATAATTCGCAGGCATTTTAACAACATCAACTTTAATGCTATTGATATCAATAAAAACAAATCGGTTTTATTAATTGCCAATCATTGTGGTTTTTGGGATGGCTTTCTGCTATATTGGGTAAATTGTAAAGTATTTAAAAAGAATTTTCACATTATGCTGCTGGAACGAACTTCTAAACGTATACCTATTTTGAAATATGGCGGCGCTTTTTCTATTAATAAAAAATCGAGAGGTATAATTGAATCGCTTAACTACGCCGCGCAACTTTTAAACGAGCCGGGTAACCTTGTGCTTATTTTCCCGCAAGGTAAACTTTACTCTAACTTTATTACCGGGGTAGACTTTGAAAAAGGCATAATGAAAATAATTAAACAGGCAGCCGGTAAGTTTCAAACTATATTTTCTGCTACATTTATTGAAAACTTTGAGCATAAGCATCCGGTTGCTTATATTTATTTAAAAACCGCGGATGATAATTTTACAACTATAGACGAACTACAAGGTGCCTATCAGCAACATTACACCGCATCACATCAGCAACAAACGCAAATAGTTATACAATGATAATTGTAATAGCCATTACCTTTTTTTTCATTATTCTGCGTTTTGCGGTAACGTTGTTCAATTTTATTTCAGATCCTAAACTTCGCCGTGTAAACAGGCCGTATAATGATATGGTTTCTATTTTAATACCCGTACGTAACGAAGAAGAAAATATTTTAAACTTGCTTCAATCCATCCATCAACAAGATTATCAAGACTACGAGGTTATAATTTTAGATGATGACTCAACCGACCGTACTTTCGGGCTTTGCACTGCTTTCGCCGCGGCCCATTCCAATTTTCGTGTTATAAAGGGCGATAACCTGGCCCGTGGCTGGCTGGGTAAAAACTATGCCTGTCATCAATTAGCAGAGCAGGCCCGCGGCAACTTCTTTTTATTTATTGATGCCGATGAACAAATGAGCAAGGGTTTAATAAATAGTGCCATTCATCGCATGTATATGCAAAAGCTGGCGCTGTTAAGCCTGTTTGCTAACCAGCAAATGCTAACTATCGGCGAAAAATTGGTAGTGCCCTTAATGCATTATATTTTATTGAATTTATTGCCCTTGCGTTTAATATACCTGGTTAAAAATTATTCAGTTGCCGCTGCAAGCGGTCAGTTTATGCTGTTTGATGCCGAAACTTATCGCAGCAATTTATGGCACGAACAGGTAAAAGACAAAGTTGTAGAGGATGTAGAAATAATGCGTTTGGTTAAAGCTTCGGGCTACAACGGCGAAGCATTAATGGCTAACGGGATGGTAAATTGCCGTATGTATAAAAACTATACAGATGCGGTAAACGGGTTCAGCAAAAACTTCCTGGCTGCATTTAGTTATAATGTACTCTGGTTTTTAATTTATATTGTATTCATTATTGGCGGCCCAATGATGGTAATGATAACGCTTAATTTTCAGCTGATATTTTTTATGGCCGGTTTAATTATACTTACCCGTATCATGATCTCGTTATCTGCCGGGCAAAATGCATGGTACAATATTATTTTGCACCCCCTGCAAATGCTTAGCCTAACACTTATTGCTTTCCTGGCTATACAAAGGCACCTAACTAAAACCATTATATGGAAAGGCCGCAGAATATAAATTCAAGGTATACGGCCCGGGCGGTTAGGCTAATTATAGTATTTCATTTAGTTGGGCTGATAGGCTTATCCATAAATTTTTCACGACCGTTTTTCCTGCAATTAGTGCCATACCATTTATTGCTGATGATGCTGATCCTCGTCTTTACCCATAACCGGTTCAACACAAAATTCGCACTTTTCTTTGCGTTTATATTTATTATCGGTTTTGCGGTTGAATGGATAGGCGTACACACCCGGATGATATTTGGCAATTATGTTTATGGAGATGTATTGGGTTTAAAGTTTGACGCTGTTCCGCTAATAATTGGCGTTAACTGGTTCTTATTGATCTACTCTACCGGGGTACTCTTGCAACAAAGCCGCATCAAACCGGTTTGGGTGCGTGTGCCGGTGGGCGCGCTAATATTGGTTTTGCTGGATGCTGTGATAGAGCCCGTAGCCGTTAAATTTAATTATTGGCACTGGGCAGGCAATACTATCCCAATTACAAATTATGTATGTTGGTTTATTATAGGACTGGTGCTGCTTTCTATATTTGAAATATCCCGGTTTAAAAAGCAAAGTATGGTGGGTGCCGTGTTACTGGTTAGTCAGTTTATATTTTTTTTGGCGCTACTATCATACTAATGGTGTAAATTTGTATTACAATGGGCTCATATCAGTTACAGGTTACTATAGATAAAGATTCGGGCTTTTGCTTTGGGGTGATCTATGCTATTGATATGGCAGAGGATATTTTAGAGGAGGATGGCTACCTTTATTGTTTAGGCGATATTGTGCATAATGATGAAGAAGTGGAGCGCTTAAAGGCCCGCGGCTTACGCATTATTGACCACCAGGAATTAAAAAATCTGCATAACGAAAAAGTGCTGATCCGCGCCCATGGCGAAGCACCTGACACTTACCGCACCGCGTTAGAAAACAATATTACCCTGATAGACGCTTCATGCCCGGTAGTGTTGAAACTGCAAAACCGCATAAAAACATCATTTGATGCTAAAGAGAAGATATTAATATTTGGCAAGCATGGCCATGCCGAGGTTATTGGTCTGCAAGGACAAACCAACAACGAGGCGCTGGTCTTCCAGGATATTGCCGAACTGGATAATATCGAACTGCCGCAAAACATTACGCTTTACAGCCAGACCACCAAAAGCATGGAAAAGTTTTACCAGGTAAAGGAAGAACTAACCGCGCGCGGCTATGAGTTAAATGCCAATGATACTATTTGCCGCCAGGTATCAAATCGCGATAAGGACCTGCCTGCATTTGCAAAGAACTTTAATAAAATTGTGTTTGTGTCCGGTGTAAAATCATCAAACGGAAAGGTACTATTCGAGGTTTGCCGCAAGCATAATCCAAATACTTATTTTATTTCTTCTACCAGTGAGTTACAACAATCCATGTTCGCTCCCGGCGATAAAGTGGGTATAGCCGGGGCAACTTCTACGCCTATGTGGCTGATGGAAGAAGTGAAAGCCGAGTTGGAGAGGTATTAGCCCCCTGAGCAATTGTATTTGCTAATCTAATTTTCTTGTAATAAAATTCCGCCTTTAGGGGGTTAGGGGGTTTTTTGTTATTTTTGCGGACTTAATTATGGCTAAAAAAGGAATTCTATTAGTTAACCTGGGAACACCGGATAGTCCAAGTACTGCGGATGTAAGGAAATATTTAAACGAGTTTTTAATGGATCCGCGGGTAATAGATGTTAACCCGTTATTGCGTACATTTTTGGTGCAGGGCCTTATAGTACCGTTCCGGGCGCCAAAATCAGCCAAACTATATCAGCAAATATGGAGCGACGAAACCGGCTCGCCTCTATTGCATTACAGTAAACTACAACATAAGGCATTGCAGGACCGTTTAGGTAATGAGTACCAGGTTGAATTGGCTATGCGCTATCAAAGCCCGTCTATCGGGTCGGCTTTGCAACGGTTAAAGGATGCATTGGTTAGTGATATTACGGTTATCCCCTTGTTTCCTCAATATGCATCGGCAAGTACCGGTTCTGTGCATGATAAGGTGATGGAGCTGGTTAAAGGCTGGCAAACTATTCCTGATATTTCTTTTATCAATTCGTTTCATGATGATGAATTGATGATAGAAACCTTTGCCAACAACGGCCTGAAATATCAGCCTGAAACTTACGATCATGTTTTATTTAGCTTTCACGGTTTGCCACAAAGACAAATAAAAAAATGCGATCATACCCACAATTACTGCCTGCAGGTTGATGGCTGCTGCGATACGCTGAATGACACCAATAAATTTTGCTACTCTGCACAATCATATGATACGGCGCGCCTGATTGCCGAAAAGATGGGCCTGCCTAAAGAAAAATATACCGTTTGTTTTCAATCGCGTTTGGGTAATGACCCATGGGTACAGCCTTATACCAGTCAAATTGTAGCCAAATTAGCCAACGAAGGCAAGAAACGCCTATTGGTATTTTGCCCGGCTTTTGTTGCAGATTGCCTGGAAACAGTTTATGAGGTAACCGAAGAATATGGCGGCGAATTTCGCGCCTTAGGCGGCGAGCATGTACAATTGGTAGAGAGTTTAAACGACTCGCCAATGTTTATTGATGCTTTAGAGAAAATGGCGAGGGGGTAATCAGGCCGCAGGTTGCCGCCTGCTGGCTATAATTCTTTCGCGATGCTCTATCCCCCAATTTTTCAATTCTTCCAATACTTTTTCAAGTGATTTGCTGTAAGGTGTAAGCTCATACGTTATAGAAACGGGTACTGTTGAAGAAACTTTGCGTACCACAAACTCATTTAACTCAAGCTCCCTTAACTCTTTGGATAATATTTTAGGCGTAATATCTCCCAATGCGCGTTGTATTTCATTAAATCGCTTTGGGCCATTCGTTAATGCAATTATCATGGGCAGTTTCCATTTACCGTTTAATACATATAATGTGTCTCTAACAGCAGTTACGTTTGTATTACAAGTTTCTTTGTTATGTATAATCTTGTCGGCCTTACTTTCCATATGCTAATTAATTAACTATCCTAAAGGATACTACTATCCTTTAGGATAGTAGTATATAAACGATAGTAAAGATATCTACTTTTGAAATAAAAAAACAGAAATGAAAACCTTAAAAATTACTTATTGGATAACTACCGGAATAGTGGCATTAATGATGATGTTCTCTACCTATGCCTATTTAACACAAGATACTGTGGTGAAGGGATTTCATCATTTGGGATATCCTGATTATTTTAGAGTTGAATTGGCTATATGCAAATTGATTGGGGCAATTTTATTACTGGCGCCTGTTGCAGTAAGGTTTAAAGAATGGGCCTATGCAGCATTCGCTATTGTATTTATCTCTGCTTTTATTGCACACACCGCTTCAGGCGATCCTGTAAGTATGCGTATTATGCCTGTTATTATTATGGGAATATTAATCGTATCTTATATTACTTATCATAAAATGAACAAAGCAGTATAAATGTAATTCAAGCTTACGAAGTTTAACAACTTTGTAAGCTTGATTAATTTCGCTTCTCCACCCTATCATAAAACCCGCCAAAGGAATTCATTTTCACAGCGTCCTCTTTAAAAAACTCGCCGGGGAAACCCAGGTCTATAGCGCTTACCTCATCCAGTTTTTGCAGATGTTCTTTACTTAAAATAACATTAATAGTTTTCAGATTATCTTCCAGCTGACTTATTTTGGTTGCGCCTACAATCGGAATAGACGAAAACCCCTGACTCATGGCCCACTGCAATGCTACATGGCTTGCCGATACACCCAGTTCATCAGCAATAGCAACAACGGCTTTGGTTATGTTTACGCTGCGCTCATCCAGTCGTTTGCTTTCGGGTTTAATGCGGCCCTGTTCGCCACGTAAGTATTTGCCGCTTAGTACACCGCCACCCAATGGCGCCCATGGTGTAACCGTCATCCCAAAATGTTTGGCCATAGGTATCAATTCGCGCTCGGGAGTGCGTTGTATGAGGCTATATTCTACCTGCAGGGCCACAAATTGGCTCCAACCCATTAACTCGGCCAAAGTATTACCCCGGGCTACCACCCAGGCAGGTGTATCGCTTATGGCCGCATAGTTTACCTTTCCCTGCCGTATCAGGTCGTCCATGGCACGCATTACCTCATCAATCGGGGTAATATCATCCCAAATGTGTAAGTATAGTACATCAATAAAGTCGGTTTTTAAGCGTTTCATGCTTTCCTCTACACTGCGCATCATGTTCTTCCGGTTATTGCCCGATGCATTGGGGTTGGTCATGTTATCCTTTAATGAGTATTTAGTAGCCAGCACAAAGTAATCCCTGTTATGGTTATGTACGTACTCGCCTATTATTTTTTCGCTGGTACCCAGTTTGTAAACATTTGCCGTATCTAAAAAATTACCTCCTGCATTTGCAAAGGCATCCATTATGGCAAAGCTGGTTTCTTTGTCGGCACCCCATCCGGCCTCTGTACCAAAACCCATTGTGCCCAGGCAAAGTTCAGAAACCTTTAGGCCTGACCGGCCTAATAACTTGTAGTTCATGATAGATCTTTATTTAAACAAATTTATTAATAAAATTCTAATTGACATTCAATAACGAAGGGAATTGACAATTACAAATAGGTTCATTGTTAGTGACACTAACCTATACATTGCCTGGTATTAAACAAAAAATAGCGATGAATTTGAAATCCATCGCTATTAATAAATGCCTCCCTTTCGGGGGTGTTTGCTTATATTTTTTTCTCCGCGTGCGGTGACAGATCAAAAGGCACCACAACCTTAAAGCTTATGTTACGGCCCATATTAAAAATACCGCGTTGCACACCGGGTGCAGTATTGGCATTATCAAAATACTTTAACCTGCTCATATTTGATTGATAGTTAACATTGGCCAGGTTAGTGCCTTCAATAAATAACTCTATTACCTTCTTACCCGCTTTATTAACCAGGTTGCCGCCTAATCCAGCACTTAACAGGTTATAACCCGCGGTATAGGTTTCTGTGCCATAAGCAGAGAAGAACTTGTCTTGCGCGCTGTAATGGTCTAAGCCAACAAAAGCATATAAGCTTTTAATAGCGCCAAATCCTTTATTAAATGTTCCGCGCAATTCTGAGTGTGTATGCAATGGCGGTATAAACGGCAGGTACTTCAAGCTATCCGGCACTTTGCCACCATTGCCTAAGTTGGTACCATAAGTTAATGCAACAGAGTTTTCAAAATGCAGCCATGATGTTGGGTGAATATCTAAACTAACTTCGCCACCATTAATGCGTGCCTTGCTTTGTGTATAAGTAAATATGGCATAAAGCGGGAATGCGGGATTAACAGACGGGCTACCATCAGGATTTAATACCTGCTGCTGATATATATAGTTCTGAATGTTATTATTAAATACCTCTACACTGGCCGATACATTTGGTAAAGTAAGGAAAGCGCCTATATCTTCCTGCACACTAAACTCGGGCTTAAAACTGCTGTTACCTACGTGATAAATCTGAGAGCCCGGGTCGGGGCCATTGGCTGATAGTTCTGCAATACTTGGCGCACGGAAACCACGCGAAACATTTGCCTTCAATAAAAACGCGTCCGAGAAATTATAGGTAGCGCCAAAGCTTCCGGAAACACCGGTAAACGTTTTATTTAAAGCATCAAATTGCTTTATAACACCCGGCGGAGTAGCGCCGTTACCCGGCACATATAACTGTGGGTATTTATTATTAAGTGTATCTATATAAGCAGGCTGCCCATTAAATGTGCGGCTATCATAACGGGCTCCTCCCGAAATATCTAATTTACCAAAGCTCTTTTTCACAATAAAGAACGGACCAATGTCAAACTGGTGATAAGCCGGTATCGGGAAAGCGGTAGCACCGCCAATAGTATTGTTTTGATACTGCCCATTAAGGCCAATGGTAGTTTCATAACCATCGCCCAAAATTTGGTTATACTTAAAATCATAAGTATAGGTGGTTAAATGCAGGTTAAGACCGGCAATGGTGGCATCTTCGGGGTGTGTATATTCCCTGCGGTGACTAAATTGGTACCCTAAGTTAACTATCAGGTTACCGTTACCTAAATTAAAACTGCTGTTATTATATATGCGGTAAAGTTGTACATGCTGATGCAGAACCGGTATGGCGTATGAATTTAATTGTGATGCGTCAACAATCGGGCGAAATGCATCATCCTCCGTAATTTGCTTGGTGAATTTACGGGAGATGGAATCGCGGCTGCCATCAGGAATGTCTTGCTCATCATCAAACAATGAAGCATTGAAGTAAGAATATCCCCATGATTTATTCAGGCCCACCATTACACGGGCGTCCTTTTCTTTAAATCCGGTAGCATAAACACGCCCATCATGCTGGTTCTGGTAATCCTTCGCTTCTTTAGCCGAAAGTATTGCTCCCCATATTAAACCATTTTGATTGCCCTGCAGCCTGAATGAGTTATTAAACAATCCCTGATTAGTACCGTACGTACCCTGCACCGATCCTAATATAGAGCCTTCAGGCACCGGCGGCGGCGATATTAAGTTAACAACACCACCAATAGCGTCAGACCCATATGATAAACTGGCAGGGCCCTTTATAACCTCTACCCGGTCAATTGAATTTTGGTCAACCTCAACACCATGTTCATCGCCCCATTGCTGGCCCTCCTGGCGTATACCATCCATTAAAGTAATAACCCGGTTATAGCCCAAGCCATGTATAAATGGTTTTGAAATATTGGGGCCGGTTGTTACCGCGCTTACACCCGGTAAATTGGCTATCATATCAATAACATTACCCGCGGCCGAGCGTTGGTCAATAAACGCTTTACTAACGGCTAACATTGGTACAGGACTTCTTTTTAGCTCAGTAGCTTTACTTACGCCGGTAATAATTACCTCGCCGGTTTCAATGGACGATTCCTGTAACTGCACATCTAATACCGTAGTTTTAGAAAAATCAACTTTTTGCGTAAATGTTGAATAACCTAAATAGCTTATCTGCACCAAATAAACTCCTTTTGATAACCGGTTTATTACATACTTGCCATTAGCGTCAGTATTAGTGCCGATTTTCAGATCGGGTATGTTTATGGTTGCGCCTACTATGGGTGTCCCATCTTTTTTATCGGTTACTGTTCCCATTAATATTCCCGGGGCAATATCAGCAGCTTTTGTTATGATAGAACCTGCCAGTAAAATAAACAGCAGGCCAATTAATTTTATTTTTAGTCTCATTGTGATTTATGTTTTTGAAGTATGACTATTCTTTTTGGTGAATAGCTTCATACCTATTGCTCTTAGAAAATGGAATCAGAAATTGTTTTGAACGGTTTTAAAATGATCAATTATAGATCAATTATATTAGCAGGATGCTAAAACCGGCGGAGCGCGCCCAGCAGATAATACAAGCGCAATGCTTATAAAATCATAGTTATAAACTATATAAAAATGATTTGTAACAATGTTAGGACTAACATAACTGTAGTGGTTAATTACTGCATTTGCATGTTGCATAGCATCGCACAATGCGCATTTTTCCTGAATTACAGTGTGAGATTGATTTTTAGCCGGCTTATGTGTGTTGCTGGCCCTACCTGCAATTATTCTGTGCTGATGCGCATAAACCACATACTGGCCCGCTATAAAACAGAGTAATAACAGCCAGGAGTAAAAAATATTTGCTTTGTTTCTTTTCAAATCAGCAGGTAGCTTTTTTTATTAAGTCGAAATTACGCATTAAAATACAAAATCAATACATAAAAGCAATATAGTTGCAACACCAATGTTGTTTTAACTATAAACATCCGGGCCTTCCATGTATATTTGTTGCCATGACACCGGCAGAGATCAACAAAAAATGGAGTGAGTTACAAGTAAGGATAGCGCAAGATTTTGACAGTGAAAAACCCGATGTTAAAGTGATGCTGTTTTTAATAGGTGTGCAGGAACTGGGGCAAGGCCCGCGTAAATTTAGCAAGCGCCAAAAAGAAGAGCTGATGCATATAGCCAACTGCAAATTATTCAGCCTGATGGGGTTTTATGAACTGGAAGGCCTGGACCAGGATGGCTGGCCCCATTGGAAACTGGTAAAAACTATTCCTAATTATACTTTATTAGAACAGGAAATGACACTAAAAACCTTAATAATTAACTATTTTGAGGAAGAAAATATTTAGCAATATGAAAAAACTCTTTACCGCAATTATTTTACTCATAACGCTTACCTCGTTTGCCAAACCACCCAAAAACCAATATGTACGGATAAGTACGGCTTATGGCGATTGCATTATCCGGTTATATAATGAAACCCCAAAGCACCGCGATAATTTTATCAAGCTCACTAAAAAAGGTTTTTATAACGGCACATTGTTTCACAGGGTGATACAAAACTTTATGATACAGGGCGGTGATCCTGATTCGAGAGACACCAGCAAAAACAAACCGGGTGCCGAATTGGGCAATGGTGATGTTGGCTATACCGTACCTGCCGAGTTTAGAGATAGCTTGTTCCATAAACGTGGTGTGCTGGCCGCTGCGCGGGATGATAACCCCACCAAAGCATCAAGCGGCTGCCAGTTTTATATTGTAGAAGGAAAACGCTTTACTGATGAGGACCTGGATAAACTGATTAAAGGAAGAATGAAAGGCAGGATAATACCCCAATCGCAACGCGAAATTTATAAAACAGTTGGTGGCGTACCGCATTTGGACCAGGCCTATACCGTATATGGCGAGGTAGTAACCGATATTGATATGGTGGACCGTATTGCTGCCGTAAAGAAAGATAAGAATGACCGACCGTTAGAAAATGTGCCCATGACGGTTAGCTTATTGAAGAAAAGAGAATGTAAACTGTTAGATAAGTTATTGGGGCTAACATCCGAAATCCGATATGAAAATTATCACTTATAACGTTAACGGCATACGCTCGGCTATCAATAAAAATTGGCTGGCCTGGCTGCAGGCTACCGATGCCGATGTAGTTTGCCTGCAGGAAATTAAAGCCACACCCGAGGTATTAACCGACCTGCATTTAGTTGAGCAAATAGGCTATCAGCACTACTGGTTCCCGGCAGAGAAAAAAGGATATAGCGGTACGGCAATATTTACCAAACGCACTCCAAATCATATAGAATATGGTTGCGGTATTGCCGATTTTGATCGTGAGGGTCGTAATATCCGGGTTGATTTTGATGAGGTATCGATAATGAGTGTTTATTTCCCGTCGGGCTCAAGCGGCGAGGACAGGCAAGCATTTAAGTTTCGGTTTTTAGATGAGTTTGGCAAATACCTTACCCTGCTTAAAGTGGAACATCCACGCCTTATTATTTGCGGCGATTATAATATTTGCCACCGCCCCATTGATATTCATAACCCAAAATCGAACGCCAACTCGTCGGGCTTTTTGCCCGAAGAAAGAGAATGGATGGAGAACTTTATTGAGTCGGGGTATGTAGATACCTTCCGCCATTTAAACAAAGAGCCGCATAATTATACCTGGTGGAGTTTCCGCTTTAATGCCCGCGCCAAAAACCTGGGCTGGCGCATTGATTATGTTTTGGCGAGTAAAGAGCTGGAAGATAATATTAAACGCGTAGCCATACTGCCCGAAGCAAGGCATTCTGATCATTGCCCGGTTTTATTGGAGATGGAGTTTTAATTAGAAATTAGATTTGACAACTTTTTAAAAGTTGTCAAATCTTTACCCCAACTGTAACATTTCCCCTGCTCCACCATCTAAGTTTTGTATCAAAACTTAAGTCCATGAAATGGAAGCTCAATTTTAAAAAGAACACTCCTGTTACCGAAAAGCCTAAAAAAACTAAAACCCGCGAGTGGGTTGATGCTATAGTTTTCGCGGTAGTGGTTTCAACCGTTATACGTGGCTTATTATTTTCGGCTTATGCTATTCCTTCCGGCTCCATGGAAGGCACACAGCTTACCGGCGATTATTTGTTTGTGAGCAAAATAAGTTACGGTTCGCGGATGCCTAATACGCCTTTGTCTATTCCCTTTACAGAGCCTACACTGTATGGCGTTAAAACTTATTGGGATGCTATTAAACTGCCGTATTTCAGGCTGCCCGGATTTGGTACAATTAAAAACCGCGACATTGTTGTATTCAACAAACCCGACGAAGCCGACCTGCAATATAACCTGCCTGTTGATGAGCGCACCTGCTTAATTAAACGCTGTATAGGTATCCCCGGTGATGTATTAACCATTGTAAATACACAGGTTTACATTAATGGCAAACCGGCGCCAAATGCAGAAAAGCAGCAAACATCATATACTGTAGTGACTGATGGCAAGGATATTAATCCGCAGTTATTGACCGACCTACACATCGAAATTCGCCAGCAATTAGCGCCGGATACTTATGAAATGATAGTACCGACCGCAAACGTGACAACACTAAAAAGTTACTCTAATATAAAAAGCATTACGCCGGTTATTGCGCAAGCAGGCATGTATGATGCGGAGATATTCCCACACAACCCAAAGTTTAAATGGAACCTGGATAATTTCGGACCATTAACACTGCCGAAAAGAGGTATGACTATCCCGCTGAACGATTCGACATTAACCCTGTACCGCAGGGCCATAGAGGTGTATGAAAACAACAAAGTTGCCGTAAACGGAAAAGACATTTTAATAAACGGCAAAAAAGCCGATACCTACACCTTTAAAATGAATTACTACTGGATGATGGGCGATAACCGCCATGATTCGTTAGATTCGAGATTTTGGGGATATGTGCCCGAGGACCATGTAATTGGTAAAGCAGTGTTAACGTTTTTTAGTACTGATTCTACTCAGAATATATTTAACAAGATAAGGTGGAACAGGATATTGAGGCCAATCAATTAGGTAACTATACTGTTTCTTTTATAATTGTAATTATGAGAATCAACGAAATCTTAAAATCATTTAAATCAACGGTCTACCCTTTAACGCGCTCTACATATGAGCCGCTGGCTGTATCAACTTTTACCTTATCACCAATATTGATAAACAGCGGAACATTAATTTCTGCGCCGGTCTCAACTGTAGCCTTCTTTAGTGCACCTGTTGAGGTGTCGCCTTTTACGGCTGGCTCGGTATAAGTAATTTCCAGTTCTGCTGATCCGGGTATCTGGCCCATAATAGGCTCTTCGCTTTCAAAGGCAACTATAACATTCATTCCTTCTTTTAAAAATCTTACGGCATTGCCAAATAGAGCCTTAGGTACAGTATGCTGATCGTAAGTATCGTTATCCATGATAACCAGTCCAGAACCGTCATCATATAAATATTGGTAATTGTTTGTTTCAACACGGGCAATAGTTACATCCTCGTCTGTACGGAAACGGTATTCAACCAGTTTACCGCTCTTTACATTACGCATGCGTGCCTGGTAAAAAGCGCGCAGGTTACCCGGCGTACGGTGTAAAAATTCTTCTACCTGTAACAGCTCCCCGTTAAAACGAAGGATGTTACCATTTTTTATTTCGGATGCTTTAGACATAACAATTTATATTGAGGCGCAAAATTAGTTAGTTATGGGCAAAGTTGCAATAAGTTAGGTGAAAGGTGAAGGTGAAAGGTTTTTAATGTCGAATTTACGAATGCAGAATTCATTGCTTCAAATTTTATCTTGTTATTTATAATCAACAATACTCAACCTATGCTTACAAAAGCTATACTCATGCTCCTGGTTGGAGCAGATGATGGTTAAACGATCTTTAGCAAATTGCTGCACCAAATTTAAATACCAATCAACACCCTGGGTATCCAGGTTACTGGTAGGTTCATCCAGCATTAGTATGGGCGTATCGGCACAAAAAGCCAGCGCCAGCTTTAGCCGCTGTTTCATGCCTGATGAGAAATAACGGATCAGCTTGTGCATACTGCCGGGCAGGTTAAGCAGGTCAATAACTGCCGCTTTATCCATACCTGTTTTGTATTTTTTGAATTTAAAATGGAAGTCTATCATTTCTTCCAGCGTAAACTCCTCAATTAGTTCAAGGTATGGGGCTGCAAAGCTTAGGTGCTGAAAAACCTGTTCAACATCAACTGGCTTACCCTCAAAAAAATAGTTTATCGTTCCTGCAGATGGTGTCAGGCTGCCATTCAATATTTGTAATAATGTTGATTTTCCTGAACCGTTCGGGCCCAATATAGCATAGCTTTCTCCGCTGGTAAAAGTACAATCAACTCTCCTGAAAATCCAGTCGCGGTTAAAACGACGGCCAATATCTTCGAGAATGATTTTCATTGTGGGAATTCATTTTATAAAATCAATAATAAAGCGTCATTGTGAGGAACGAAGCAATCTCTGCACATACAAATCAAATATGATAAGTTTTTTTAGAAGTCAAAAACAAATAAGTAACTCCTGTGCCTATCAGCGTAGAGATTGCTTCATTCCTTATAATGACGGTTCAGGATATTACGAACTACCAAACCCCTTCATAATACCACGCTGCGAGTTCTGCACAAAGTTTATGATCTCATCGCGTTCAACAGTTGGGTTAAATTCGGCTTCAATAATGTCAAGCGCTTTTGTCATGTTATACTTTTTCAAAAATATAATACGATAGATCTCTTGTATCTCATTAATAGTAGTTGCAGAAAACCCCCTGCGGCGCAAACCAACCGAATTAATACCGATGTATGATAACGGCTCGCGACCGGCCTTTGTAAATGGCGGCACGTCTTTACGAACTAACGATCCGCCGGATATCATGCTATGCGCGCCTATCTCTACAAACTGGTGTACGGCCGATGTACCGCCGATGAAAGCATAATCATATACATTAATGTGGCCGGCAAGCTGCACAGCGTTGGCAATAATTACATTATCGCCAATAACGCAATCGTGCGCTACGTGTACGTAGGCCATTAACAGGCAATTACTGCCTATAGTGGTTGTATTTTTATCTAAAGCGGTACCGCGGTTAAGGGTTACGCATTCGCGGATGACGGTATTATCGCCAATAGTAACGGTACTTGGCTCACCTTTGTATTTCAAATCCTGCGGCGGCGCAGAAACTACAGCACCCGGAAATATACGGCAGTTTTTACCTATACGGGCGCCATCCATAATTACAGAGTTAGAGCCTATCCAGGTGCCTTCGCCTACCTCAACATCCTTGTGTATGGTAACAAAGGGTTCAATCACTACATTGTCGGCTATTTTGGCCTGTGGGTGTATATATGCTAATGGCTGGATCATACTTCTTCTGTTTTTGTTTTTTTAACAATTTGTGCCATCAACTCGGCCTCTACCACTACGCGGCTGCCCACCATACCAATACCTTTCATTTGCGCGATGCCGCGGCGTATAGGGGCTATTAAATTACAATGAAATATCAAAGTATCGCCGGGTACAACCTTGTCTTTAAAACGGGCGTTCTCTATTTTCAAAAACAAGGTAATATAATTCTGCGGATCGGGTACGGTATTTAAAACCAGTATACCACCAGTTTGTGCCATAGCCTCAATTTGCAGCACGCCGGGGAACAAAGGCGCACCGGGAAAATGGCCCATAAATATTCCTTCGTTCATGGTTACATTTTTTAAACCCACCACGTGGCTTTTGGTAAGCTCCAATATTTTATCGATCATTAACATTGGATAGCGGTGCGGCAGAAAATTCATGATCTCTACCGTATCATAAACCGGCTTCATATTTGGATCGTAAACCTTATAGTGCTTACGGCTGCGTTCTTTTTTGATAAGGGTTTTTATTTTCTTAGCAAAGGCTACATTTGCAGCGTGGCCCGGCCTGGCCGCCATAATATGTCCGCGGATGGGAACACCCACCAGCGCCAAATCACCTATCATATCCAGCAGCTTATGCCTTGCCGGCTCGTTTTGGTGGCGCAGCTCAATATTGTTTAATATACCCTGCGGAGCAACTTTAATATCCTTGCGGTTAAATAGCTTGGCTAAATGTGCCAGTTCTTCATCGTCAACTTCTTTATCAACTACCACTATGGCGTTGTTCAAATCGCCCCCTTTTATCAGGTCATGCTTTAACAACATTTCCAGCTCATGCAAAAAGCAAAAGGTACGGCATGAAGCAATACTATCAACAAACTCTGTTATTGACGATATACTGGCATGCTGGCTGCCCAATACCTGCGAGTTATAATCAACCATACAGGTAAAACGATAGTCATCATCTAATGGCATAGCCACCATTTCAACTTTCCGGTCAGGTTCAGAATAATGTATGTTATAAGGTATGTGGTAATATTCGCGGTCAGCTTCCTGATCAACAAACCCTATTGCCGACATGGCATCAACAAACTGTATAGAGCTACCGTCCATTATGGGTGTTTCAGGGCCATCCATATCAATAAGCACATTATCTATCTCTAAGCCAACTAAAGCGGCCAATACGTGTTCTATAGTGCTTACGCTTGCTCCATTTTGCGAGATGGTAGTACCACGTGAGGTATCAGTAACGTTATCTACATCGGCATCAATAATTGGCATGCCCTCTATGTCTATCCTTCTAAACTTATAGCCATGGTTTTCGGGAGCGGGTTTAAAAGTCATCGTCACCTTTTCGCCGGTGTGCAACCCTGAACCCGAAACAGAAACAGGCGCCTTAATAGTTCTTTGTTTTATATTCATTCTTGTTAGTTCATTGGTCATTAGTCATTTGTCATTGTTTATTATTGGCAATTACGCCCAATTAACTAATGACTAATTAACTGTCTTTACGCAGTTCTGCAATTATTTTTTCTAATTCTTCAATTCTTTTTTCCAGATCGGGCAGGCGTTGTATAACGACTTGCGACCGCATATTGTTGCTATATGCGACCGCGGGGCTCCCGGCCCATTTTTTATTTTCATCAACAATAGTACGGCTTATGCCTGATTGTGCCTGCACCTGCGATCCTTTGGCAATGCTGATATGCCCTACCACCCCAACCTGCCCGCCTAATATTACGTGCTCGCCAATTTTTGTACTTCCGGATATACCGGTTTGTGCAGCTATAACGGTATTACTGCCTATCTCTACATTATGCGCTATCTGTATCAGATTATCCAGCTTCACGCCTTTGCGTATAATGGTCGACCCCATGGTTGCCCTGTCTATAGTAGTATTGGAGCCAACTTCTACATCATCTTCTAAAATAACATTGCCTATCTGAGCGATTTTTTTGTAGGTGCCGTCTGCATTTGGTGCAAACCCAAAACCATCGCTGCCAATTATTGCGCCCGAGTGTACAATTACATTATCACCCAAAACACAATCAAAATACACCTTCACGCCCGAGAACAGCGTAACGTTTTTGCCGATGGTTACATTATCACCAATGTAAGTATTAGGGTAAACTTTGCTGTTATCGCCCAGCTTAACACCCGGACCAACGTAAGCGAATGCGCCTATATACACATTCTGGCCAATTTGTGCGGATGGGTCTATAAAACAAGGCTGCTCAATACCGCTTTTATTTAATTTTATGGTGTTGTATTGTTCAAGCAATACAGAAAACGCGCTGTAGGCATTTTCTACACGTATCAGCGTAGCTTTTACTGTATTGGCAAGTACCAGGTCATTATTAACAATAACTATCGAAGCATTGGTGCTGTACAGGTACTGCTCATATTTAGGATTAGCCAAAAATGAAAGCGAGCCCTCACCGGCCTCTTCTATTTTAGCCAGCTGATTAACCGTTACTAACGGGTCACCTTCAACTGTTCCGTTGAGTACTAAAGCTATTTGCTGGGCGGTAAATTGCATTGGGCAAATTTAATTAATTATTAGTGATTAGAGATTAGTTAATTAGAGATTAGCTTACTGAATAATAATTTGCAACCATTGAAACTAATCACTAATCTCTAATTAACTAATCTCCTATGATCAAATCCTTACTATAACAAAGTATATTTTTTTCTATCGTTTTAGCCAATGCCTCCAAATTTGAGTAATCACTGGCTGCTGCAATATCTTTTATAGTTCCATCTTTCATTAATACGCCAATATTGCCATCGCCTACTCTATAGGCGTTATTTCTAATAGCATCAGTAAAAACAAAATAACCGGCTTCCGTTTTAGTAATGCCATATTTTTCAATAGCGTTCGCAATTAAATCGGCTACCAATTGTTCATCAGCCGGTTCATTGGTAATATCAACATGAAAAAGTTTGCGGTGTACAAAATCACCGCATAATTTGGCCAGCACAAAGTCATCATTATGGGCCCAAATTTTTACTGCCGATAAAATATCGGTATCATCCAACCGGGTAAATATTTCCAGGTGACCGTCTTGTATAAATTCTTCTTTTACCAGTTCCCTGGTCAAAAAGTGATTAAGGGCCGGTGTAGCAAACAATTTTTCTCCTCTTAAAACCAATTCCCGGCCACGTTCGAGTATTTTAACCAACAGCTGCTCGGCAGCTATAACGGTTTTATGCAGGTAAACCTGCCAGTACATTAAACGGCGCGCAATAATAAATTTCTCTACAGAGTAAATGCCCTTTTCTTCAATAACTACATTGTCGTCTTTTACATTAAGCATTTTAATGATACGGTCAGAACTGATCACTCCTTCGGATACTCCTGTAAAAAAGCTATCGCGGTTAAGGTAATCCAGCCTATCCATATCCAGTTGACTTGATACCAGCTGATGTAAAAAACGCCGCTGATAAATATCTTTAAAAATGTTTATAGCCATACTAAGGCGCCCGTTAAACTGCTCGTTGAGCTTATTCATTAACATGATGGATATATCTTCATGCGATACACCTTTAACAATAGTATTCTCTAAAGCGTGCGAAAACGGGCCGTGCCCAACATCATGCAGTAGTATAGCTATAGTTACAGCCTCTTCCTCTTCTGCACTTATCATATGGCCTTTTCCACGCAGTGTTTCAATAGCCATCTTCATGAGGTGCATAGCGCCCAGCGCGTGGTGGAAACGGGTATGCAGCGCTCCCGGATATACCAGGTGGGTCATGCCCAATTGCTTAATATATCTTAACCGCTGAAAATAAGGGTGTTCAATCAGATCAAACACCAGTTCGGTAGGTATAGTTATAAACCCGTAAACCGGGTCGTTAATAATTTTCTTCTTATTCAATATGTAGTTTATTCGCTGCAAAAGTGTTAAATTATGGTAAACAATGTAGCTTATATTTGTTAATTTTTGTTAATACTTTGCCATAATATGTAACAAAACGCTCGCTTTGAGGTTATATCGGTATGTTTGATATAAAATTGTGCTTTTTCTGCCCGATTTACTTGAACGACATTTTTTTACTGATATTATAAAACATACTACAATGCAGGATACCACTATACTTTGGGCTGATGATGAGATTGACCTGTTAAAACCACATATACTTTTTTTAAATGAAAAAGGCTACAAAGTTACTACCGTAACTAACGGAAATGACGCAGTTGAAGCTTTCAAAAATAACTATTTTGATTTGGTTTTTTTAGATGAAAATATGCCTGGCCTAACCGGGATTGAAACCCTGGCACAAATAAAAAATCTAAACAACGATGTTCCTATCGTGATGATAACCAAGAACGAGGAGGAATATTTAATGGAAGATGCCATAGGATCAAAAATTGACGACTACCTTATTAAACCCGTACACCCCAAGCAAATACTGCTTACCATAAAAAAACTTACAGAAAACAAGCGCCTGGTAACCGAAAAAACCACCATGGCCTACCAGCAGGATTTCAGGAACCTGGGTATTACGCTTAATGATAACCTGGACCACCAGGAATGGGTTGATGTTTATAAAAAACTAATTTACTGGGAGCTTGAATTACAACAGTTGGAAGATGCCGGCATGCACGAAATACTTACACTGCAAAAGGCAGAGGCCAATACACAATTCTGCAAGTTTGTTGAACGTAATTATTTAGATTGGGTAAAAAACCCCGATACCGCGCCAACCAGCTCTACACAGTTATTTAAAAAGAAAGTTTTCCCTAAACTGGATGGCAAGGGCCCCGTGTTTTTTATATTGATTGATAACTTAAGGTATGATCAGTTTAAGATCATTAATTCTATCATATCAGAATATTTCAGGATGGAAGAAGAAGATACTTATTATAGTATTTTACCCACTGCAACCCAATATGCGCGTAATTCTATTTTCTCCGGTCTGATGCCGCTGGAGATGGAAAAACGTTATCCCGAAATGTGGCAAAATGATGAGGATGAGGGCGGCAAAAACCTGTTCGAGTCTGATTTTATTGCCGACCAGATAACCCGGGTTTATCGTAAAGATTGCAAACACTCGTACCATAAAATTTTAAATTTGGATGAGGGCCGCGCGCTGAATGATTCGGTTAGCAACCTGATGAAGAATGACCTGAACGTAGTGGTATATAACTTTGTGGATATGCTATCGCATGCCCGTACAGATATGCAAATGATACGTGAGCTGGCCAGCGATGACGCCGCATACCGTTCATTAACCCTATCCTGGTTCGAGCACTCGCCTTTGTTTGACCTGCTTAAGTTTTTAGCGCAAAAACAAGCGCGCGTAGTTATTACTACCGACCACGGTACAATACGCGTTAAAAAACCAAGCAAGATCATCGGCGACCGTAACACTAACACCAATCTGCGTTACAAACAGGGCCGTAACCTTAATTTTAATCCTAAGGATGTGTTCCATGTTCGCAACCCGCACGATGCTATGCTGCCGCGCCTGCATGTAAGCTCAAGCTTTGTGTTTGCTAAGGAAGATACCTATTTTGTTTATCCAAATAACTACAACCATTTTGTTAATTTTTATAATGAAACTTTCCAGCATGGAGGTATTTCATTAGAAGAAATGATCATCCCGATTGTTACTTACGGGCCTAAGTAATTCACAGTTATTTTGTATTTTTGAATATAATTAATGCGCCATTGCGAGTACCACCAGGGCTCACCCCGGAAAAATAGTAATGACGTATGCAAAAAAGAAATTATATAAAACTCGTTGTCATTTCGACGAGGAACGAGGAGAACTATCTCTTGAGCGATAGCGAAAAAATCTTAAACGCCAGGCATGGTTGCTTAGCAGAGTGTATAAGATCTCTCACTACGTTCGAGATGACAATTTTATTTTTACTGATAATCAATAACTTACAATCGCGTTATTATTAGGACCGAAACGATCTCTACATAGGATAGTAAAACAAAAGTATCATCTTGTTTTAGATTAATGAATGAAATTTACACTGGATTTACATGTGCAGAGATTGCTTCGTTCCTCGAAATGACGGCTTTATAATTGTTTCACGTGACTTTAACCGCCTCATCCCTTTCAGAATTACCCGCAATTGCATCGCAAATCCTAACCTATGCAGGCAATGAAAGAATATTCCTTTTTCACGGCGATATGGGTGCCGGCAAAACCACGCTCATTAAATCACTGTGCGAAGCATTGGGTGTAGCCGGATCAGTAACCAGCCCAACATTTGCTATAGTGAATGAATATGCAGGCACCAATGCTAAAATTTATCACTTCGATTTTTATCGGCTTAAAAACCAAACCGAAGCATTGGATATGGGTGCCGAGGAGTACTTCTACTCGGGTAATTACTGTTTTATAGAGTGGGCCGAAAAAATCCCTGATATGCTGCCCCATCATTATATCAGTATCAGCATAGAAGTTTTAAATGACGAGAAAAGGAAAATATCCGTAGAAAAAATTTAATCTATTTTTCTTATCTTCATCAGCCATAAAAAACATGCCATGAGTTCAGGGAAATACAGCGGGTTTTCAGATGTTGCCAAGCAGGCAATGATGCAGCCACAGGAGTCGATGCTTGAAATAAAGAACAAAAAAAATAAACTTTATATTGGCATTCCAAAGGAGGTTTCTTTCCAGGAAAACCGTATCCCTCTCACCCCGCTATCTGTCGCGCTATTAATTAATAACGGGCACGAGGTAATACTGGAAAGCAATGCCGGGAAAGCAGCTAAATTTTTAGACCAGGATTATGCCGAGCAAGGCGCGCAAATTGTTTTCGACACCAAAAAAGTTTACGAGGCTAATATTATTATAAAAATAGCCCCCCCTACCTTACAGGAAATAGAGATGATGAAGCCAGGCCAGATATTAATATCAACCCTGCAAATATCAACCCTAAAGGCCGAATGCCTGCAAGCCTTATTAAAAAAACAAGTTACCGCGCTATCTTTTGAGCACCTGCGTGATGAGGGAAACTCTTTATCGGTAGTAAGAGCCATGAGCGAGATAGTAGGCGCAACCTCTATATTAATTGCTGCCGAATACCTGAGCAATGTATTTGAAGGCAAAGGCTTAATGCTTGGTGGTGTAACCGGTGTACCACCAACAGAAATTGTAATTTTGGGTGCCGGTACCGTAGGCGAATATGCCGCGCGTACCGCCATATCATTAGGTGCCGAAGTAAAGGTTTTTGATCCATCAATATATAAACTGCGCCGGTTGCAAAATAATATTGGCTCAAGGGTATTTACCTCAGTAGTACAACCTATAGTATTAGAGAAAGCCATTACAAGCTGCGATGTGGCCATTGGCGCTATGCGTGCCGAAGATGGCCGCAGCCCTTGTATTGTAACCGAAACTACGGTAAGTAAAATGAAACCTAACTCGGTAATTATTGATGTAAGTATTGACCAGGGCGGGTGTTTTGAAACCTCAGAGATCACCAACCATACTCACCCGATATTTAGAAAATATGATGTTATACATTATTGTGTACCAAACATTGCATCGCGTGTGGCACGTACCGCTACTTATGCGTTAACAAATATTTTTACCCCTATTTTGTTAGAGATTGGTGAGCATGGCGGTGTAAAGAATGTTATCTGGCAAAAATCGGGCGTGCGCGAAGCGGTATACATTTACCAGGGCCACCTAACCAATAAACATCTTGCCGAACGCTTTTCGTTACCCAGCAAAGACCTTGACCTATTAATTGTTTCGCACCATTAAAGACGTATCAGGGTAGCATATAAATTACTTGTATATGCTCACGTTTAAGCACTTTTTAAAATCTTCGCCTCTTTGCTGCCCCTCATTTGATAAGCCTCGTTAGCTGCTTCACTGCTTTCGGTTTCCCTTACAATTCAAAATATTAGTTTTTTTAAGTAAAGGCACTAAAATTGCTAAGTAATAACTAACTGCTATTAATTTAACAATACCATTAAAAAGTTTAGTTTTTCTAACCCGTGGCTTATTTATACCGGTTAATACAAATATATTTTATTTAGCATGAGAATTTTTAATAAGGAATATCTAAAAAAAATATGGAAAATTTTAGTGGCCACTTTTGGCGGCTTTATTAATGATAATGGCTTAAAACTAAGCGCATCCCTGGCCTATTACACGGTTTTTTCTTTGGCCCCGCTTTTAATATTAATAATTTCATTAGCGGGTTTATTTTTTGCACATGATGCTATAACCAATAACCTGTATCCCCAAATTGCACAATATGTTGGCAAATCGGCCGCGTTACAGATACAGGAAATGTTAAAAAGCCTGGCCTTTTCAGGCAAAACTGGTACAGCTGTGGTATTTGGTGTGATAACCCTTATGATAGGCGCAAGCAGCATATTTGTTGAGATACAGGACTCAATAAATATAATATGGAGAGTAAAAGCCAAACCCAAAAAAGGCTGGCTTAAACTAATTCAAAACAGGTTTCTGTCATTCTCGCTTATTATTAGTTTAGGCTTCTTGTTGCTGGTATCATTAGTGATTAATTTTTTGATGGATGCACTAAGTAAAAAGTTACTTCATTTTTTACCTTATGTAACCAATCTATTAATAAAAGTGGTTAATACAGGCATAACGCTTGTTGTAATTTCTGTACTATTTGCCATTATATTTAAAGTATTGCCCGATGTTAAAATACGGTGGAAAGATGTACGTTCAGGCGCCATTTTTACGGCTTTGCTGTTTATGCTGGGTCAATATGCTATAGGCTTATATCTTCAATATACAGCACAAAGCTCGGCCTATGGTGCTGCCGGTTCTATTATTCTATTATTATTATGGATATATTATACCGCGTCCATATTATACATTGGCGCAGAGTTTACACAAGTTTATGCCGAAGCTGTGGGATGTAAGATAGAGCCTGCCGAATACGCTGTACATGTAGTTCAAACCGAAGTTGAACATACAGTAAAAATATTGCCCGCGCAAAACCCCGATCTGAAAGGCGAACTTAAAACGCCCGAAAAAACCTGACATGACCAAATCTATGTAATTAAGATGCCGTTTTAAAGCGTATTAGTTGTAAATTTAGTAACCAATTAACGCCTCGCTAAATTATATGATACGCATAAGTGCTATATGGTTATCCTGTTTATTGTGTTGTTGTTTTTTTACTACAACGCATGCGCAGTATTTTACTATGGATAATGCCCGGCGTGTAACTATTCCGTTTAAGCTGGTGCGTAACCTGGTGATAATAGAGCTTAAAATAAACAATAAGGGGCCCTATAACTTTATTTTAGATACAGGTGTTGGCTTTATGCTGATAACTGAACCCACATTGGTCGACTCCATAAAAATGGAGGGCAAAAGAACCATAAAAATGTCGGGCTTTGGCGAAGGCGATGACTTTGATGCTTATGTAACGCCTCCATTAAAAATTGATATTCCGGGGCTAATTAGTCATAATGTAGCAGCCGCTATATTAAAAAAAGATCATTTTAGTCTTTCAAATTATGCAGGCATACCTATACATGGCTTGTTAGGTTATGAGTTTTTTAATCACCTGGCTGTTAATATAAGTTTTACAGACAGCATTATAAGGGTTTCTGATCCAAAAAACATGCGGTTCTTTAAAAAAGGGACCCGCATACCAATAACCATTGAAAACAAGAAGCCCTACCTTAATACCAAAGTTGTTTATGCCAACGGTACGGCAATAAATAGTAAATTAATTATTGATTTAGGTGCCGGGCATTTTATATCGCTGGAAAATGTACCAAATAAGAACACGCTTCAAAAAAAATTTATCAATGCAAGTTTGGGCATGGGGATAAGGGGCCTCATTAGCGGCTCGCTTAGCCGCATACAGGAGGTTGACCTGGGGAAATATAAACTAAAGAATGTGATAGCAGCTTTTCCTGATGAGGAGCGGTCATTAAGTGTGCCGCGTGATGGCAATATCGGTATTAGCCTGCTTAAAAAATTTGATATTATATTTGATTACCCCAATGGCTTGCTCTATTTAAAATCCCGGGCTGGCTTTGGCGCCATAGATGAACATGATATGAGCGGGCTATGGTATTACGCATCCGGAGATGGATATAACCACCTGATCATCAATAAGGTTGATCCAGGATCGGCAGCTGATGATATTGGCCTGGAAAAGGATGATGAAATAGTGTCAATAAACTTAAGGCCTGTTAGTGAAATGTCATTACAACACATTGATGAGCTGTTCAAATCGCAAAATGGGCGTACCTATTTGCTACGAATTTACCGCGATAAAAAGTATTATACCATTCCAATTACCCTTAAACGAAGAATTTAGAAAAAAACTTTAAAACAATTCAATTACTATTTAAGCTGGCTTATGTTTTCAAAAAACGCAGTCTGCAGGTCAAGCAACGACCGTACATTTACTTTTTCGCCGTACATATCGAAACACAAAAACTTTGAATTTTTTATGTCACCATCCTTATTTCTTTCGAAGAAATTAAAGGTTTCAAAAAAATAATGATTGGTTGTTATTTTATTTTTTTTGTCAGTCTGCGACGTATTAAGCCTAAAACCAATAGTATCAATCCATGCATGCACTTTAGTGTGCAGGTTACGTATATTATTCATTAGGTTAATGTTTTATTAATTTAACGAAAAGGAAGAACATAAGTTTTAACTATTTCAATACTTTTATAAACACTTGTTAAAATACCACAAAAATCGTGCGCGTTAATATTATAAAACCAAAGGAAACTTAATTACCTACTAACAAATAAATGAAACTATATGTATAGTGCTGCGTAAAAGCTCCATACATATTAAGTTACTTAAGTCCGAATTATGAAAATCAAATACATATTACCTTTATTTGCCCTGGCTGTTATTGGTTTAAACGCTTGTAAAAGCACTACACCAGGCCCAACAGGAGCTAACGGCACCAATGGTACAGCAGGAGCTAACGGGGCAACAGGTGCTGCAGGGGCCGTGGGTCCCGGCGGGCCGCAAGGTGTTGCCGGTGCTACAGGTGCAGTTGGTGCTACCGGCCCGGCTGGTGCTACCGGCGCTACAGGTGCTGATGGTGCTACAGGTGCAACTGGCGCTACAGGTGCTACCGGCGCAACCGGCGCAACAGGGGCCGACGGCGCTTCTACAAATATTGCAAACTATTTATTTACTAATAAAAGCGTTTATTTAGCCGGTAGTACACGGTTTATGGTGCCGGCAATAACCCAGGCAATTGTTGACAAGGGTATAATTTTAGTTTATTTTAGAAATACCGGTGTTTCAACATCCTGGTTTGCGTTGCCTTATAGTGAAACAGGCAATACCTTGAATTTGCAGGCATATGGAATAGGATATATAGATCTTAAAGCAAACTTTACAGCAACAGGCCTTGATATAAGGGTAGTGGTAGTTCCCGGCACTTCACTTACCCCCTTAATGCTGCATAACCCGGGGCTTAACTTAAATAATTATAGCCAGGTAGCTGCCGCTGTAGGCATCAATTAAAAACCTTAACTACATATAAAACCAAAGGGCATGGTAATTATCATGCCCTTTTTTTATGTTTACGGTATAGATGCTGAATACACCCGCGCGACATTTTAATAAAACCCGGATTGCCCCAACTCCAAGTGGCTATTTACATTTGGGTAATGCCTTATCATTTGCCCTAACTGCCGCGTTGGCACGCAAAACAGGTGCTAAAATATTGCTCCGCATAGATGATCTGGACCAGCAACGTGTTAACCTGCTTTATATACAGGATATTTTTGACACCCTCAACTTTTTAAATATCCCATGGGATGAGGGCCCGCGCGATGTGGAAGAATATAAAAGTTCGTGGTCGCAATTGCACCGGATGGACAGCTATAACACCGCGCTGAAACAATTAGAACAACAAGGCGATGTATTTGCCTGCCAATGCTCAAGAGCGCAGGTACAGGGCAATATTTATCCGGGCACTTGCCGTGACAAAGCCATACCGCTTGATAGACCCAATATCGCCTGGCGATTATACACTGATGAAAAAGACGTATCCATCCACACCTTGAATGACGGTATAATCAAAACTAAGCTGCCAGATACCATGAAAGATTTTATTGTAAAAAAGAAGGACGGCTATCCATCCTATCAATTAGCATCATTATTGGATGATTTACATTTTGGTATCGACCTGGTAGTGCGCGGTCAGGATCTTTACCCATCAACCATAGCGCAGCATTATCTGGCCTCAGTTCTTCATAAAGATGCTTTTCAAAGTATCACCTTTCATCATCACCCGCTGTTAATGGAAAGTGGCGATAAAAAACTATCCAAATCTGCCGGGGCAACTTCTATAAAATATTTGAGGGAGCAAGGTAAAACCCCGGAAGATGTTTATGAGGAGATTGGGCGGATGTTGGGTATCGAAGAAGATTTACGAAGTTTAATTCGGTAGTGTTTGTTTTTAAAGGCCTCATTGAGCGCTTCACTGTTTAAAAACTTCTTAAATCTAATATAAACTATACCCCTGCCTTAACGGCAACATTAGGCTCTGTGCTTATCGCTGCGCGATGTAATTCAACAGTACCCGTTTTAGTATTGGTGCTTAGTTCTATCCAGCCGGCATAGTAGGTGCCGTTTTTTATTTGCATTATAGGTAAATACACATGCGACAGATTTTGCCAGTTACCGGCCCAATAAGGCGCACCTGCGGGTGTTACATTATTCATTAATACAATGGCGGCCACTTCAAGCCATTGGTGTAGGGTCATATCAGCGGTGGTTATTTTATCTTTTAAAAGGAAAGGGGCTGTTTGTTCATTATTATCAACCGACAGGTACGTGCCTGGTGATGTAACGGCTTTAAATTGCAGTTCATATCGGTCTATGGCGCCAAGTGCGAATGCCTGCATATGCACATCGGCAATCCCATCCTTATTGATATCAATATGATAAGCGGTGTTGGGATCTTTTAATATTTTGCCTGATAGATCTGTATAGATCATAACCGGTTCTTTTACCGGGGTTACTTCATTGGCAGGATTGTTTTTCTTTTTGCAAGCGGCAATTGTAAATACAATAACTATTATTGCGATGGTCGGTGTTAGATTTTTCATGTAAGATAAGACGATGAAAAACCGGAAATGTTACAATAAAGACTTAGTTTTTAAGACTTTGTAAGTCTGGTATAACAAGGGTGTTCCATTTTTAGTAAGTGGAACACTGTAACACTGGCAAAATAGTATCACCATTTAATTCGGTCTTTATGTAACATCCTTTTCTCCGCCACGTCATCGCGAACGAGGTACGAGTGTGGCGATCTCTACAGCACAGTAAACCGGATATCTGCTGCGCAGAGATTGCCATGCTGCGCTCAATGACGCACAGTTAATCCCACACAAAAAAGGGCATGATCCTAAAATCATACCCTTTTGAATTTTTCGCGTTTTTATCTTTTTTAAAAGGTGCTCAAGAGCGCTACGCAGTTTTTAATTTTGACTTTAAAATTAGTACCTGTAATACTCCGGTTTAAACGGACCTGCAACCGGTACGCCGATGTAATCAGCCTGGTTTTGGTCAAGTTCTTCCAGCTCAACACCAATTTTAGCAAGGTGTAAACGGGCAACTTTTTCGTCTAATTGTTTTGGTAAGGTGTAAACTTTGTTTTCGTATGCACCTGCGTTTGTCCAAAGCTCTAATTGAGCCAAAGTTTGATTAGTGAACGAGTTACTCATTACAAAACTTGGGTGGCCAGTGGCACAACCTAAGTTTACTAAACGGCCCTCGGCTAAAACAATAACGTCGCTGCCATCAATGGTATATTTATCAACCTGTGGTTTAATTTCAATTTTGGTATTGCCATAAGCACTGTTTAACCAGGCCATGTCAATCTCGTTATCAAAGTGACCGATGTTACAAACAATAGCTTTGTCTTTCAAGGCACGGAAGTGCTCTTCGCGAACAATGTTCATGTTACCTGTAGCAGTTACCACAATATCAGCCTCGGCAATAGCAGTACTTAATTTTTTAACCTCGAAACCTTCCATAGCTGCTTGTAAAGCACAGATAGGGTCAATTTCTGTAACTATAACACGTACACCCGCGTTGCGCAATGAGTCGGCAGAGCCTTTACCCACATCGCCATAACCGCAAACAACGCCAACTTTACCGGCCATCATTACGTCGGTAGCACGGCGTATAGCGTCAACCAGCGATTCGCGGCAGCCATATTTATTATCAAATTTTGATTTGGTAACAGAGTCATTAATATTGATAGCAGGAATTGGCAAAGTACCATTCTTCATGCGCTCATATAAACGGTGAACACCGGTTGTAGTTTCTTCTGATAAACCTTTAATGCCTGCAACTAATTCAGGGTAACGGTCAAATACCATATTGGTTAAATCGCCGCCATCATCTAATATCATGTTTAATGGTTTGCGGTCCTCGCCAAAAAACAAGGTTTGCTCAATGCACCAGTCAAAATCAACCTCGTTTAAACCTTTCCAGGCATAAACAGATACACCCGCAGCAGCAATAGCGGCAGCAGCATGATCCTGGGTTGAAAATATGTTACATGATGACCAGGTAACCTCGGCACCCAGTTCAACCAATGTTTCAATTAAAACAGCGGTTTGGATGGTCATGTGCAGGCAGCCTGCAATGCGCGCGCCCTTTAATGGTTTTGAAGCACCAAATTCATGGCGTAATGCCATTAAACCCGGCATTTCTGCTTCGGCTAATCCAATTTCTTTGCGGCCCCATTCGGCTAATGAAAAGTCTTTAACTTTGTACTTGGTGTAAGCGGTCTCTACTGATGACATAGCGTTTTGTTTTTTTTTGAAATGCAAAAATAACACATTCTATTGTTAAAGTGAAATGCTAAAGCATTCGGAATGCGATTATTGCAAGGTCATTGGTGGTTATTGGCGTTTCCCTTTTGGGTCAGGCTTTCCGCTCATACTGCGCAGGGCCTTAGGCGCGGCCTGCACTGAGGCCCTCGAAGTGGCTGGTATCCGCTTCAATCCTTAACGAGTTTACTCACCCGATTATCGCTTCGCTCAATCACTCTCTCTTTATCACCCTCTTTACGCGCAGCGAAGAGAGGGTCGCGCACGAAGTGCCGCGGGGTGAGTCAACGGCGCACGATTAATGCGACTACGCTTTAGTCTTTGCAGATGCCATAGCCAAATGGCCATTATAAACACCGCCGGCTTCAACCAGCAGGGTGCCGGTTTCAATATCGCCGGTAATTTTGCCGGTGCCTTTAATTTCTAAAGATTGTACGGTAATGTTACCATTTAAGGTACCATATACAATCATTTCTTTAGTAGTTACAGTACCCTGTACAACACCTTTTTCGCCTAATATTAAACCTTCGTCAACATATACATCGCCGTTTACCTGGCCATCAATACGTGCAAAAGCCGGAGCCTTCACGTTGCCGGTAATTACACTTCCTTCACTTATTAATGTTGATATAGCCTGCAAATCAAGCGCTATTTTATTTTTTTTTGAAAAAACACCCATTACCCGCCCTTATAGATATAGAAGATTATTAATTATTTAAGGTTAAAAATTTAACCGGGTTTATTGGCTTACCATTTTGCCTTACCTCGTAGTGTAAATGCGCCCCTGTTGAATGTCCCGTTGAACCTACCTCGCCTACCTTTTCGCCTACAGAAACCTCTTGGCCAACTTTAACTGTTATGCGTGATAAATGGCCGTATAACGTTTCGAATCCGTTAGCATGCGCTACACGCACGCAGTTGCCATAGCCGCCGTTCCAACCGGCAGAAACTACCCTGCCGTTGGCTGTACATTTGGCCACATCGCCCGTATTCCCTTTAAAATCAATGCCCGGATGAAACTCGGCATGTGCCGTATTGAAAGGATCGCTCCTATAACCAAAACTTGATGTCATAGAACTTATACGCGGATAGCCCATCGGGGTAAAAGCGACTGAGTTTACTACATGTGCCAGGTAATCATTATAAGCCATATATACCTCTTTATCCGAAAGTTTAGTGCCTTCGTCATTAGTATCACCCCCAACTGCTTTGGTTGAAAAACCTTTTAAACCGCGCTTTTTTAAATAATCATTAATGCTTTTTAATTTACCTTCAATAGCCTGTATGTATGATTGTGCAGAGTTTTTTTCACTTTGTTTTTGAAGAGCAATAGGTATCTGGCCCTTTAAGCTTACAATTTGCGTGAGTAATAATTGTTTTTCAACTTCCTGCTGCGCGTTTCTGTTATTCAAAAAAACTATTGATCCTATCAATAAAGCAAGTACAGAGAACAAACCCATCGCATAATATTTAAGGCGGGTTATATGCCTTGTTTTTATCTGAATTGTTTTTGTACCCTGTTTATTTTTACTTAAAATAACAATTGTACTAACATCTTTGGGGTTAACTTTCATTTACTCTAATTGCGATTAGGGTCTGCAATTTATAAAATGCAGCTAATAAATCAATATTAAATTTAAACATACTGACGCTTAAGTTGTATTCACCATTGTCAGCATGATGTTATTATTACGAAATTAACGTACTAACTGTTGCCCTAATTGTTATTTTTGTATAATAAAAATTGAAAAGACACATATTATGATGTATCCAGAATATTTAGTTACCCCAATGCGGGAAGATCTGACCAAGGTTGGTTTTGAAGAGTTAAAAGATGCCGAGGCTGTGAAAAATGCTATAGAAAGCGAAGGAACGGTATTTGTAATGGTTAATTCTGTTTGCGGTTGCGCTGCTGCCAACGCGCGCCCGGCTGCTAAAATTGCGACACAAAGCGCAAAGCACCCTGATAAATTTGTAACTGTTTTTGCCGGAATGGAAAAAGAAGCTGTAGACAGCGCACGTAACTATATGTTGCCTTATCCGCCGTCATCACCTGCTATGGCTTTGTTTAAAGATGGCAAGCTGGTACACATGATAGAGCGCCATCAAATTGAAGGTCGCCCTGCACAAATGATAGCAGATAATTTGATAGGCGCTTTTGAGCAGTATTGTTAGTTAGAGATTAGTTGCCCGTAAAATTTAATAAAAAAAGCGATGAGTAACCCTTATCGCTTTTTTCTTTTATAAACCTTGTCTAGCCTAATCTCTAATCACCAACCTCTAATCTCTCCACTCCCCCTGTAACATTTTAGTGATACAAAGCATCTTAAATATAAATTAAAAACTCTTATTTTCGCTTATTAACCTGACTCATTATTCTATATGAAAAAAACCACACTAACCGGTTTAGTTGCCGGTATTGTAATTACCGCAGCCTCGCTAAGCCCGGTAATGGCCCAGGCACCAAAGGCCGAGGACCCGTTAATGAAAATATACCGGGCAACACCTTCCCGCATTAATGATCTGATACATACTAAACTGGATGTACGTTTCGACTACAAAAAACGCTATTTATATGGCAAAGAATGGGTTACTTTAAAGCCGCATTTTTATGCAACAGATACCTTAAGACTTGATGCCAAGGGTATGGATATTAAAAATATATCAGTAGTAAAAAACGGCAAAAACATTCCGTTAAAATATAAATACCAGGATAGCCTGAGTTTGGCTATACAGCTGGATAAGGTTTATCATAACAATGAAAACTATACCATCTATATTGATTATACCTCAAAACCTAACCAGCTTCATGTAAAAGGCAGCGCCGCTATAAACGATGCTAAAGGTTTATATTTTATTAACCCTGACGGTACCGAAAAAGACAAGCCTACCCAGATTTGGACACAAGGCGAAACCGAAAGCTCATCATGCTGGTTCCCTACTATTGATCAGCCGCAGCAAAAAACTACCGACGAAATTGTTATGACCGTGCCCGCCAAATATGTAACCTTATCAAACGGCAGGCTGGCATCGCAAAAAGTTAATGGCGACGGTACTCGTACCGATACCTGGAAGATGGAGCTACCCCACTCGCCTTACCTGTTTATGATGGCCGTTGGCGATTTTAAAATATTTCATGACAAATGGCGCAACAAGCCGGTTGACTATTACCTGGAGCCAAAGTATGCACCGTATGCCAAGCAAATTTTTGGCATGACACCGGAACTGATAGAGTTTTACTCGAAAACTTTAGGTGTTGATTACCCATGGAACAAATATGCCCAAATTGTTGTGCGCGATTATGTGAGCGGCGCGATGGAAAATACATCAGCTACGCTGCATGGTGCATATGTGCAGGAAACACCCCGCGAATTATTAGATGCCAATTACGATGCCGGACGAAGCACCATAGCACATGAGTTGTTTCACCAATGGTTTGGCGACCTGGTTACTACCGAAAGCTGGAGCAACACAACCGTAAATGAATCATTCGCTGATTTTAGCGAGATGCTTTGGGCCGAACATAAATATGGCCAGGATGAAGCCGATGCGCATAGTTACACTGCCATGGTTAACTATTTGGCCAACCCGGCAAATAAAACAAAGAACCTGGTTCGTTTTCATTATGTTGATAAAGAAGATGTATTTGATTTGGTAACCTATCAAAAAGGTGGCCGTATATTAAATATGCTGCGCAACTATTTAGGTAAAGACGCTTTTTATAAAGGCTTAGGTATTTACCTTAAAACCAACGCTTTTAAAGCCGGTGAAGCGCAACAATTACGTTTAGCGCTTGAAGAAGCCAGCGGCCGCGACCTGAACTGGTTTTTCAACCAATGGTATTATGGCCACGGCAACCCGGCATTAACAATTAGCTATAAATGGGATGACGCAGCAAAAAAAGAAACGGTTTATCTGCAGCAAACCCAGGATGGCAACGCCTTTATTTTACCTATGGCAATTGATGTTTATGCGGGCGGTAAAAAAGTGCACCACAATATATGGATGAATAATAAAGCCGACACCTTAACTTTTGCATCGGCTGTAAAACCAGACCTGGTGAATGTTGACGGCAATAAGGTGCTATTGGCCGAAAAGAAAGACAGCAAAACCCTGGACGAATATGTTTTCCAATACTTTAACGCGCCATTATATCTTGACCGCTTTGAAGCGATAGATCATGCAACACCAGAGCAAGGCAATGCCGGCGCGCAAAAAGTAATGATAGCCGCTTTAAAGGATAAATATTACGGCTTACGCATAAAAGCTATCCGTGGCTTAAACATGGCTAATGATGATGTACGCAACGCGGCCCAGCCTATATTGATCGCGTTAGCGCAAACTGATGATAATACTTTAGTACGTGCTGCTGCTATTAGCGTATTAGGCAAGCTTAAAGCAGCCGGTATGATGACCCTGTTTAAAGAATCGCTTAAAAACCAATCGTACGCTGTACAAGGCTCGGCTTTAAATGCTATATCATTACAAGAGCCTGCACAAGCCTTAGAATTAGCCAAAGGTTTTGAAAAGGATAACAAAGGCAACTTAACCCAGGCAATAGTACATATTTATGCTACGGGCGGCTCGGGTGCACAATGGCCATTTGTTTACAAACAATACCAGGATGCGGGCATACAAGCTAAGTTTAATATGATTAAGGAATTTGCAGCCATGACCGCTAAAATGGATAAACCAGAGTATGTAATGCAAGGAATAGACGCGCTAAAAGATTTTGGTATAAAATATAAAGTGTATGGTATTGCGCCGGTTGTAACTGGTTTGTTAAATGATGTAAAAACACAACGGGCCAAAATAAACGATACCGCATCAGCTAATGCCGCGGATGAAGCTGTTAAAGCGATAAATGCGAAGTAAGGAGTAAAATTATTTTTTGAGATGGGGCGACTGGTTAGTCGCCCCATTTTATTATTGCACTAATTCACATTATTGCAAAGAATGCAACTAAACAAGCAATTTGTTAAAAAAGTTAAATAATTAGGTATTAATTGGTAAAACTGATAAATTAGTATACCAATTTATCAGTTATGAAAACGCTTGTATTTACAGCATTAATGCTGATTTGCATTTTAGCAGTGAGGGCACAACAAACACCGCGCCTGCCCAATAATAAACTACCCTTGCCACCCTATAGATTAAAACCTGATTCTAATTTTAATAAATTGTTTAAAGGAAATATAGACTCGCTGGCAAATAACCCCGATTTAAATTTCAATAGGCCCCCGGCAATTAAAATCGATCATATGCCTGTTGTAAGGCTTAGAAACACCGACCCCAATATGGCCATAGTGCAGCCCGACAAAACCGGCTATACTATGCCTGTTGCAGGTATAAACCAGCCAAAAATATATTACATGAAAAAGCCGGGCGCTACAGTTAAACCATTACCTTAAGTAATTAATTTTAATTATTTGGTGACACTGTTTTGCCAGTGTATATGGGTGTATATGGTGTATACAGTTACCGTATACACCTACACTTTAAAAATCTTTGTTCAACAGTTTTTCCAGTTCAGCAAAACTGATATTCATTTTTATCCGGCCCTGTTTTGCATATGATATTTCGCCGGTTTCTTCTGATACGATAATAGCTGTAGCCTCATTGGCCTCGGTAACACCAATGCCGGCCCTATGGCGCAAGCCGAATTGAGCGGGCAGATCGGCCTTATCCGTAAGCGGCAAAATGCAACTGGCCGATTTAATTTTGTTTTCGGCTATAACCACTGCCCCGTCATGCAGCGGGCTTGTTTTCTGAAAGATACTCTCTAATAAACGTTTTGATATTTTGGCCTCTAATACTTCGCAGCTGTTTTGGTAAAACTGTTCATCATAGTATTTGGCAAATACAATAAGTGCCCCTGTACGGGTTTGTTTTAAGATTTTGCAGGCATCTATAATAGGTTTTATGCGGGCGTAATTGTTTTTTTCTTCCTTTGTCTTACCAAAGAAATATCGCCACCAGGCTTTGTTGCGCTGTAACGAAGCATTCTTACCCACCAACAGCAAAAACCGCCGTATCTCCTGCTGAAATACTACGATGATCACTATTATCCCCACGTTGGTAAAATAGCCCAGTATCTCTGTAAGCAACTGCATTTGCAATGCCTTTACCACAAAGTATAAGCCGTATATAATGCCCAGCCCTATCAGAATATTAACTGCTATGGTGCCCCTAATAAGATTATATAACTGGTATATAATAAATGCTACAAGCAGTACATCTAATACATTTAAAGGCGTAATTTTTAGAAAGCTAAAATCTAATGAGTGCATTCACGAAGTTAATATTTTTATATAAACACCAATACCATTGGCAGGTAAGTTTTTACCCTTTATACGGGCCGCCGGGTACTCCCCAATCCCATTTGGGCATGGGCATGTTAGGGTCCTCGTCTGTATTATCCTGGTTCGAGTTAAGCACTGCTATACGTGTGCCCCACTCTAAATAGGCCATAAATGCAGAACGAAATTCGGGATCGTCGGGTAACTGTAATTCATCGGCCGTTTCAAGCAGTAACTCCATCCAGCGTTTACGGTGCTGTTGGGTTAGGTGTTTAGCCAGGTGCTTTTGTATCATCAGGAAATGACTGCCTTCTGATTCACTGTACAATTTTGGGCCGCCCAAAACCTCGGCAACAAAATGAGCCACATGTAGCCGGTGCTGTGCCGACATATGCTTGAATACCGGCTCTAAAATATCATCAGTCAACACCTTATCATAGAATTTGTCGAAAAGATTTTCGAAAGCAGGCATACCGCCCGCCCATTCAAATAGCGAGGGAATAGGGTTACTGTTTTCCATATCAATACTATTTATGCACGGTTTCTTTTTTAGGAAATACAAGAGATGCTACTATACTTACTGTTAAAATGCCCATGATAATCAGTAACGATCTGCCGGTGGTAAGGCCTATCTCATCAACATAGTTAGCTGCCAGCATTTTTAAGCCGATAAATGCCAGCAATACCGCCAACCCTACTTTAAGGTAATGGAACTTATCAATAATATTTACCAGCAAGAAGAACATGGAACGCAGACCCAATATGGCAAATATGTTAGAGAAAAATACAATATACGGATCCTTGGTTATAGAGAATATTGCCGGTATAGAATCCACAGCGAAAACCAGATCTGTAACCTCAATGATTAACAACACTAAAAAAAGCGGCGTGATGAATTTCTTTTTATCTATTCTAATAAAGAATTTACCCCCCTCGAATTTGGGATGAACCGAAAAATATTTAGAGGCAAGCTTAACTATTTTATGATTTTCGGGGTCTATTTCTTCTTCCTGATTACGATTAATAAACATGGTAACGCCCGTATAAACCAGGAACGCGCCAAATAAATACAATACCCAATGGAACTCCTCAATTAATGCCGCGCCCACAAAAATGAAAAGGAACCGCATAACTACCGCACCAATAATACCCCATAACAATACCTTGTGATAATGTTTTTGATTAACCGCGAAAGCCGTAAAAATTAGCACCATCACAAATATATTATCAACCGATAGCGCGTACTCAACCACATAACCGGTAATAAATTCAAGACCCAGGTTTTTACGATAAAGCGCTAAACTACCGGCAAAATCATTGGGATTTAGTTTTAGGTCGTGAAAGTTTTTGGTGTTTATTTCTTTTAGAGTAGCAAAGCTGTCTATGTGATGCAGCAAATCGCCATACTTTAAAATCAGCATATAAAACCCAAGCGCAAGGGCAACCCAAACCGCGCTCATGAAACCGGCTTGTTTAAGACTTACCGGTTTATCAGATTTACCAAATAAGCCCAGGTCCAAAGCCATCATTATAAAAATGAAAACCAAAAAGCCTGCAATAAATAGAAGTTCGTTTGTCATTATTTATCACGTTCAGTTGTAAACCGCACCAGCTGCTCCAGACCACTGCGCGAATCACCCTCTGGTAAAGTATTCAAAATGTTAAAAGCTTCGTCCCGGTATTTTATCATTTGGGTTTCCGCATATTGTATGCCGCCGGTTTCAGTAACAAAATTGATGATTGCTGCAATTTTTTCAGGATCATCATTGTGATTTTTCACCATATTAATCATCCTTTTTTTCTCAGCAGCGCTACTATTGCTTAACGAATAGATTAATGGCAAAGTAACCTTTTTCTCCTTAATGTCAATTCCTAACGGCTTACCTACATCATCTGTGCCAAAATCAAATATGTCATCTTTTATCTGAAAGGCTATGCCTATCTTCTCGCCAAATAATCTCATCTTTTCAATAGTCTCATCATCTGCCCCGGCCGATGCTGCCCCGCAAGCACAGCATGCCGCAATAAGCGACGCTGTTTTCTGACGGATAACATCATAATAAACCGGTTCGCCTATATCCATACGGCGCACTTTTTCTATCTGCAACAGTTCCCCCTCGCTCATTTGTTTCACTGCTTCTGACACGATCTTCAATAGCTTAAAATCGCCGTTATCAATAGAAAGCAGCAAGCCTTTTGATAGCAAATAATCGCCAACCAAAACAGCTATTTTATTTTTCCATAAAGCGTTTATAGAGAAAAATCCCCGTCGTTGATACGAATTATCAACTACATCGTCATGCACCAATGTGGCGGTGTGCAGCAATTCAACCAACGCGGCTCCCCGATGTGTCGACTCATTGATGCCGCCGCAAATACTGGCCGAAAAGAATACAAACATTGGCCTTATTTGCTTGCCCTTGCGTTTTACTATGTAATGGGTAATACGGTCAAGCAATGGTACTGAGCTTTGCATGGAGGCTTTAAAACGCTCCTCAAAAACATCAATATCTGCAGCAATGGGTTTTTTGATCTCGTTGATGCTCAGCATTGAAATTGCACGGGCTTTTTATATGCCAAACTGCCTGTTTGGCTAACGGAAGCAAACATAAGCTAAAAATGTTTATCTGCATTATTACCATAAAAATTTTGAGTACAATTAAACTAAATGAGGTACAAGCACTCTATAATAATACATTGACATTGCAGTAATATACTGTGATTAAAGTGGTGATGTAGTTTTTGGTTATTTTTTTTATACAAGCGGAGCATTCAGTTGGGTGCTTCGCTTTTTTATACACGGTAATGCAATATTATTTTACCTTTGCAATCCTATTTTCCCGGAGAGGTGTCTGAGTGGTCGAAAGAGCACGCCTGGAAAGTGTGTATACGCCAAAAGTGTATCGAGGGTTCGAATCCCTCCCTCTCCGCTGAAAAGCGAAAAGGTGTCATTTTCTTGAACACTTTTTCGCTTTTTTGTTCTTATCTCGGCAGATTCGCCGACGCGGTTATATTTCGCTACCACCTTTTATGTATCTTGCTCAACATAATCACCTTATCCGGCAATGAATACCTATAACGAAAACCTGAGGTCTACAATAGTAAGCTCCTTATTGAGCCAGGAAGTGGATCAGAAAAAACTGGGATCGCAAAAGAACGCCGCTTTATTTACGCTTTATCATGCCCAGGGTGCTGAGATCATCGCCGCTGAAAAACTAGAAGCGGCCGGTAAACAGGCAGTCTTTCAAGCCACAGTGAGGAAGCAGGCGGTGAACAGCAGCAACATGGCCAATAACCAGCTGGCATCGACTACCCAGGCAAGCCAATACATCCGGCAATCGGTTACCAATGCTGCTGTCTGTGCTGCGAACGTAAAGGTCGCTGCGAACTCTATCCTCCGGCTGGCCGGCGATATCGGTAACATTTTTAGCATATTGATGGCCGCTGATCAGGATTCTGCCTTGTATAAAAGCGCGGAATATATCCGTGATCTGATCAACGACACTGCATACAGTGCCGAAACCGCTTCACACACGGCCATGGAGGCATCCATGTACACTTCGGAGGTGGCCTCAGCGACATTGCTCGACCAGTCGAAAAACACGAACGGGTTAGTAAATAATTTACTCAAGAGCTGCTCAGCAGACTTTGATGCGACATCGCAGGCGGCAGCTGCGGCCAGCCGTGAGCTGGATACAGCAGTCGTCAACAGAGGCTTGGTTGAGGGCAACCTGCAGGATATCGCTGTGGACCTGGATGCCGCGCAATCAGTTTACCGGACGATGAACGAACGGCTCAACCTTGACCTGAACGTCGACAACCCCGGTGAAACCAGCTTTACTGTTCACTTCGCTCCTATTGTCAACGCTTTTGAAGATCGAAATATGCCTTTACCTGTGGTGCAGGACTACTACATCATCGTGGTAAAGAACAGCAAGAAATTTACCTTTTCGATGGCCACTGCGGCGGCTATCCTTGAGGAAGAGGAAAGCAAGCGGCATATCCTTAAAATAGACATCTCCATACCGCAAGGCACCTGTTCGCAGATGGTAAAATTCAAGGAACAAGTACTGAAAGACGCAGATGGCGACGAGATCTGCTATGGACAGCCCTATGTGGTTTTTTTATTAGCCGCTTATACCCAAGCATACAAAATGGCGCTCAATGACTTTAGTAATTATTTGTCTGCTCCATCCAATACGTTCGTGCTAACTATTCTTTGGCCAAAAGTTCAAATTACCGTAAAATCGGCATTCGTTACTACAAAAAAAGACAAGGAACAAACAGGCTCGATCTACGCGCTGCGGTTTCATATCAAACAAAACCCTTTATGCGATTGTCTGCCGGAATACCGTTGCATTTTATTACCGGCAACAACAGGACTCAGCAAGCCGGGCTTTGTTTTTGATCTGGCTATTGCGCAACAGGTCGCCCCTGGAAATTACACAGTAGCAGCGTATATGGATACAAAGGATATGGATGATCATTATATTGCTTATATCGGGGGCGAAACGACCGATAATTTTGGCAGCCCACTGACTGATCAAGCCGAATATTACGTATTGGTTTTGACAACATCATCACCAACAGTCGAAAATACAGCCGGGTTCACCGATACACTCTCTGACCTGGGCGTTCATAGTAAATTTCAATACCAAATTAGCGACCGATCATGAGCGAACAACCCTTAACGCCAAAAAACCTGATTATAAAACCCAATAATGGTATTAGCGAACAGAAAAAGGCCGAACTGGATGCCTTAACGCTTCTGATAATAGCGGCCCAGCATAATGTAGAACGGTACCAGGCCATTGTCTATTCGCTTACACAGAAAGCCGCTGATTTCCAGGGATTTTTAAGCCTTGCCGAAAAGAACCAATACCAGACCTATAACAACACCGTTTTAGCCGGTCAATTGGCCGACAGCGTTTCCAATTTGAAAAACATTTCGGAAAAAACACTGTCCGAAATGAATATCGCCAATAACAGTACTAATAAGCTTTCCCTGTCCATGAAGCAGGTGATCGATAAGCTGATCTATTCAGCCGGACTCATCAATAAGCTGGCGCAGAAAGTGGTCAGGCAAAAGGCGCTGAACCCGCTCATCTCCGATGAATTGGTAAGCATGGTCGACACCGCAGGAAAGGATGCCAATAATGCCGTAGCCTTAACGCTGGTCGCTCTGCAAGCGGCTTTTGCTGTGCAGGCCTCGAATCAGGAATCCGAAGCAGCTCTGGCGCTTGAAGATCAGCAGGCGAGAAACTTATACGACATGATCGTGGCAAACCCGGAAGAGGCCATTTCCTTGAAAGTAATGCTGGATCAAGCTTATCGGGATGCAGCGTACCATTATCAATTGGAAGAGACCGCTTTTA
>NZ_JAQBOD010000052.1 GCF_028288205.1 Mucilaginibacter sp. | reverse complement strand
TTTCTTCCAGTCGGCTCATTATTATTTCTTGGTCTTAAACTATCGTAAAAAGTGTGTAAATAATTCTTGATAGCTGGGTATTGATCAATATCGATTCCTTTCCTAGTGAAGATAATCCATTTATCATACCAATTAAATTGATATCGCTTAATGTTCTTGCCCAATAAAATCGGACGTATAATTTCGCCAGCTTCAGGACAATTTTTTAGTAGTTCATCGCGCTTTGCTTGATCTATAATAAACGCTTCATTGAAGCCGGTCTTAATTCCATAGTTGATTTGTATATCCCAATTTTTTAGTGGGGTACCGGTTGATTCAATTTTTGACTTTATTCGTGCTTCTATTTCACTTAAAATCACCCACCCATTTTCCTTAGAAAAGCCTTTGACAGTGCTTGTGTGCTGTTTAATAAAAACGCTCATTTTTTCTAGACTACCTAAACTCTTATCAAGCAAACAAGTTTCTGTTTCTCCTGTATATGGTGCCTTTTGAGCAATCAGCATATTAGTATCTACTGTTGCTGACTCAAATACTTGATAACCCCCAAAATCAACCAATAGCAAAGGATTGGTTTTTTCAAGCAAGAAGCGCCTCATAGCTTCGCCATAATTGGCACGCATCCATTTATTGGATGTTATATAGCCGAAAAAATAGCCGGGTTTTAGCAATCTTGTAGCTTGTTCATAAAATAAACAATAAATATCGCCGGTACGGGTAAATGTTTCATAGCCGCATTTTTGTAGAACGTCAGCATCAGCTCCCATTTTTTGTAACTGAATGTAAGGCGGATTACCTATAACAACTTCAAATCCTTCAAAATCTCCATTGTCATCTAATACTTCCGGGAACTCAAAACGCCATTCAAAAGCATTTTTGTATACCGCATTGTTTTCAATTTCTTTAATTTCCTGTTCTATCTTTTCAATATGTAAGCTAATTCTACGCACTTCGAGCTCCATTTCCTTCTCGGTGCGTTTTTGCCCAAAAAGATCGAAATTATTTTGGGCCAATCCTAAATTTCCACGCTGCTCAGAAAGCTTCTTACGCCGTGGGTCGCGCCTGCCAACTGTTTCATGAAACTGTTCTTTTATCTTTTTTATGAATTCTTTAAATTCTTCTTTGGCGTCTTTATCTGATTCTTCTTTATAGGCTTGTACCGCATTGCGATAATCCCAAATGCTAAATTTTTGCTTTTTAAATACTTCCGACAAATCTTCGGTTAAAGAATATTTGCTTAATAAAGAATTACCCTGCTTAATATTAATGTCAATGTTGGGAAGTGTCTCTAACTCTAAATAATCACCAGGCTTATAATAAGTATGTTTAAGTAATTCTATCCAAAGACGTAACCGGCAAATTTTTACTGAGTTAGGGTTTATATCAACCCCAAACAGGCAGTGTTCAATAATTTTCCGCTTTTCTTCGAATAAGGTACTTTGTATGCGTTGCTCTGATGGTGACACGACATTAGCCATCGCAGATGAAGACTTTATACTATAATCAAAAAATTTCAAGTCGGTATAAGTAACTACTAATTCATCATTGGCAATGCTTACTTCAATTTCAGAAAGGCAACTTCCGTCTTTATCAGCTAAAATGCCTAATTCGGATTTAATGCTTATCAACTCATTAAGACTGGAAACTAAAAAGTGACCAGAACCAACCGCAGGATCAGCTATCTTTATATTATTAATTAAATCATTAAACTTAAGTATGTCCTTAGTATTCCGTTTGTCTTTTAAGTAGTTTTTAAGATCGGCGATGCTTTCGCATTTCCAGTTATAACTGTCATTAAATTTTTTAATTACAGCTTTTCTAATTGTTTCATGACATAAAAAAGTAGTTACAGCACCAGGTGTATAAATTGAGCCATCTTTATAACCATTTATTTTTTCGAACACTAAACCTAATACTGCTGCATTTATTATTGTTTTATTTTCTTCCTGTACTTCTTCTTTACCTACCGAAGCAAAGTTATAAGCATCTAAAAAGTCAAATAAATAATGAAGTGTATTTTTAGTGCCAACGGGTTGATAATTACTTGCCTTTTTAAGAACTGAATTGGCATATAGATCAATATCTAAATTATCGTCAAGAGCATTTACTTTAAAAGTGCATTCCTCTAAATCAGAAAATTCAAACAACGAACTGTTTAAGTAAGGAATATGACCGTATTTGCTTTGTATAAGTAAACTACGATCTTTTGCTTGTTTAGCTAATACTTGAAAGAATAATTTATAGAGTTCATCGTAATCATTTACTATTTGTTGATTTAAAAAGCGATATTTTCTATCGCCTCTGTGATATTTAATTAATTGAGCTTCGAGCAGCTTTAAGAATAATATTCGGTTTATCCATGTAATGCTTAACTCAAGACTTACATTAAACAGTTGTTCTTCTGAATTTTCACCCTGAATAAATTGTGACGGAATTTTTCGCAAGGCATTTTCTACCTCTAAAATATTTATAGTATTTTCAATAAAGGATGCCGGGTTTCGTTTGTCATTGGGTAAACGACGAATGATTTTACGTCCACCATCTTTAACTTCTTCCAATCCTATTATATGCAATAACTCTGAAAAAAAACCTTTATCTAATGAATTACTGTCATTAAGAAATGGTAATTTAAGTAAATGAATAGGTGTGAAAAATTTATAAAGCGGAATTAATTCATCATCATTATTGTTGGTACTATCTAAAAGGGGTAAAAACTTTTTAAGGTCGAAATGTGTAAAGCTTATTTCTTTATCAAATAAATCCAAAAAAGGTTTAGCAATTTCTTTATAAAAATGATCGGTCGAATTACTTACTTTTTGTTTGTTTTCCCATTCGCTGTAAGCTTTTAGTAATTGCTTGTTCTTATTAAATATTGCTTCAAATATTGTCGCATCAAATATGTACCATTCATATATATTAGTAATTACTAAATGGGTTAATGAATTATTTTTATCATTTGTTCTTTCGCGCAAATAATAAAGAATGAGTTCATGCATGGCTTTTGTATTCAGATTGGTTTGGGTAACCATATCTGCTTTGTTGCCTGGACGCTTAACTTCAAATAATATACCTGAGGGGGCAGAAGAATCTTTACCTAAGTGGATTACAAAATCGGTTTTTCCTTTAGTTGCAATTAAATAATCAGGATTGTAATAAGTGTTTTTCAAAAAATCCATTAAATGGATTTTTACATTTTCTTCGCTTTCCTTTTCATCAATCAAACCTAAAAGCAGCGTTAAATTTTTCTTAAACTGGTCAAGATCTATACGACGAGGGCTAATTAAGCGATATGCTTTATTGAGACTGGCTGTAAGCTCACTAATTGAGATAGTCATTTTGGTTGATAAAGTGCAGTAATTTAATAATAATCTTTAATAAAATGCCCTTTTTACTACTATATAGCCATTTGATTATACACATTTTCCACCAAGCTTTTGGTGACACCATTTTGCCAGTGTATATGGGTGTATACAGGTGTAGGCTACACTACACCTACACTTGTGCGTCCTCACAATTTCACCATATCATTTTGTATGGCGTATAGCACTAAACCTATCCTTGATTTAAGGTTCAGCTTTTGGAAGAGGGCCTCGCGGTAATTATCAACCGTGCGCGGGCTGATAAACATTTGGTCGGCTATTTCTTTGTAGGTTAGTTCGGTGCAGCAAAGTTCCATAAATGCGGCTTCGTTTTTCGAGAAAACTGGCACGCTTTCGGTATTGGTAAGCGAGCGCACCATTTTGCCTGATACCAGGTCATTTATATACATCCCTTTCTCTGCAATTACTTTAATGGCCTCGTGCACCTCGCGCGGGCTCGACTCTTTTAGCAAATAGCCGCATGCGCCGCATTTTATCATCTGTATTACGGCCCTGTCATCCTCGAACATGCTTAGGGCCAAAACTTTTACGGTTGGGTGGTTTTGCTTTAGCCAGGTTGTTGCGCCATAGCCATCAAGCACGGGCATATTTATATCCATTAATATTACCTGCGGCAAGGGGTGCCGGGTTATCATTTGCTGCAGTTGGTAGCCGTTATCGGCCTCGAACAGTACCTGAAGATCATCAAACTCGCGCATCAGCGCGGCAACGCCGTTACGGAACAGGGTATGGTCATCAACAATTGCGATGCGGATTTTAGGGATTTTCATTGTTTAGGGATAGGGAATTATTACACTTATATGGGTGCCTTCGTTTTTTTGTGAACGGATGATTACTTCGCCGCCAACTATATGAGCTCTTTTATTCATGTTTTGCAAGCCCATGCCCATATTTGTGGCTTGCGGGTTACCGGCATTAAAACCTACGCCATTATCGTGAATATGCAATTGCATTTGTTGCCCGATATAGGCTAATTTTATATTGATCTGCGTGGCAAACGAGTGCTTGATAATATTATTCATTACCTCCTGTAATATACGGAAAATGATGAGGTCTTTATCCAAACTGCTATTTGGTGGCTCTTCGCCCTCGTGCAGGTAATTAACCTGGTACTTGCCAGATTTTTCTATCCAGTTAATTTCATGACATATCGCTTCAGACAGGCCCACGCCCAGCAGTTGGTCGCCCTGCAGGAGTTTGCCAAGCAGGCGCATTTCTTTAATGGATCGACCGGTAAGATCAATAGCGGCGTCTATTTTTTGCTGCGCTTTTTCAAGGTCGTCAAGCTGTATGGAGTTTAGGGTGAGCGAGCTCAAGCTAAGCAGCTGGCCAATGTTATCGTGCAGGTCGGCACCTATGTTTTGCATGGTTTGCTCCTGCACCTCGAGCTGGGTTTTTACAATTTCGGCATCAAAGGCCAGCTTCATCTGCTCTTTTTCTTCGATGTGCTTTATTTTGCGCCGATTATAAACCAGCACATACAGGATAATAAAAACGGGCGCCAATAAAAATATCAGCGTAGCTATTAAAATTAGCTCTGTGATGTTGTTGTTAGCCATTTTTTGCAAATGAATGAATAGCACCAGCAGCCATACAAAATAATAGTAAGCGCCGTAAATATAAAATAGGTAATGTTATGCCCTGCAATTTTTACATTTTTTAGCGATGTGAAGAACAGATTAACTGCCGTGCTGCCAAAATAAAAGAACAGTGTGCCGGCAACCCACCAAAAAGAAGCAGAACGTTTAAGATCTATATAATGCTCATCCTTTATCAGCAGGAAATAATAGTAAAAACTGTATATCACAAACACAACCGACATAACAGTTGCCGTAACATCATTAAATACAAAGAAGCCATGATCGTAAATATCATAACCATATAACAGCAATAAAACAGCAAGCCCCCCTAAAATAAGGGGTCTGCCGTTAATGTATTTGCTTAATATGCTGCTAAACATCAGGCTGGTAAAGCCGGCCTCGAAAACCAGGAATATATTATATAACCACTGGTTATGCTGATGCGCGATTTTTAACAGCTTGCCCGATATCTCTGTAGCGCAGGTTATCAGCAGGAAAAGAACCATGCTGCGCCACGCAAAATTTGAATCCTTTATTAAACAAATAAAGGCAATGATAAAACAGGCAGCTTCGATAAAAATTATAAACGACATATTTTCTTTTTTTACCTCACCCTATGATCCCCCTTCTACTTTGGGGGTGATTGTAGGGCTGTCTTTAATTTAATAGCCGCAGCTTGGGTCGGTTGGGTCAGGGCATACTAATAAGGCGCCATCGCAGTTATTAGGGCACATTTCGCCGCGGTTTTGCGGATCGAGTGCAAACATATGCATAGGTAATTTATGGTTTGGCGCCCCAAAATAATCCATGTGTATGCGTATTGGGTCTTTAGCGCCTTTTGGCAACACACTGGTATCTCTTGTAGAAACCAATATGATAGTGTTTCGGTACGGATGCTGATACGGTTGTCTGTCCAATTGTAATTTAGGGTACCTGCCGAAATAGATACGTAGCCCGTCGGTCTTTCCGTCTTTTTTCCTGGCGGCATCCAACGCGGCAACTAAACTGTCAAGCTTGGATAAAGGCATAAAAATGCTGCGGGTTTTTGAGCCCGTGCCGCCGGGTTTGTTGCTGGCATCGTCAAGGCCGTGGGTACCAAAGGTGTCTACCAGCATTTTTGCTTCATCATAGCTGATGCTGTTTTCTGATTTGAATCCGGCTGTATCGGTTAGTGCGGTAACCGCGGCTGTAGCCGTTTTTGAGTTGGCATAATAAAAACCGGCAACAAGGCCAATTATTAAAGTAATAAGGGGTAACACTAATTTTTTCATGTTGTGAAAGGTTTAAATTAAAAAGGTGGTTTAAGTTGTGAATTACAATACTACTAAAATCAATATTAAACCGCACATTATTAAAAGCAATTACACCCTAATTAAAAGGGTAAAAACACCCTATAAAAAAGGGGGATTTTACTGTAAGCGATATTGCTTTTAGTGCCCACATTTGTATCGTTAGTTTAATTAGTTTAGTTAATAACGACCGGCAAAAGAGGGCGATCAGCAGCTTTAGGGTGCTGCTGAAAGCTTGCCGGTTTAATCCCGGTAAAAAGCAATCATATGAATATTATTAATAAACCCAGCCCAAATTTTTATGCAGGCCGCAAGGGCCATAGACCCGAAGCTATAGTAATACATATTATGCAAGGCACACTATATGGTACTGATAGCTGGTTCCAGAGCCTTATATCAAAGGCATCGGCACATTATGGTGTAGGTAAAATGGGCCAGGTGCACCAGTATGTGAATGAAAAAGATACCGCCTACCATGCGGGTCGTGTTAATGCCCCAACGTGGAGCCTTATCAAGCAAACAGAAAACGGGTTATACATAAGTCCGGATTTTTACACCATAGGTATTGAGCATGAGGGTGACTTTAATACCGAGTGGACCGACGAAATGTATCAAACCAGCAGCAACTTGATACGGGCCATCAGCAAGCGTTGGGGCATTCCCATAGACCGTAAGCACGTTATAGGCCATCACGAAATATATTCGTTGAAGAAATGCCCGGGCAGTGGTGTAGATATTAATAAACTCATCGCAATGGCTAACGGGCAGTTAATTAACCAACTTACTGTTTAGAAAAAAATAGTATAATAACCCCAATTATGATCTTCATTATTCAAAATAAACCCGCGTTTGGGTTTATAGATGCCCTGGTAAGTAAGGCCAGGATGGCAGCCGATATACTTATTGCAAAAAGGGAATTTGTGTTTCAAAGCGCAAAAAAACTTGAGCAGCAGGCGGTTAATATCCTTATTAACACCGCCGAAAAGAAAAAGTGTGCGGAAGAGCCGCTGAACAATAGTTATAACGAAAACGAGAACCGTAAAGAGTTTTTAAAGCAATACGTGCATGGGCTTGAAGAAATGATGTTCATGACCCACCATAAGGTGCGCCAACCGGTAGCCAATATTTTAGGCATGGTAAACCTTATTGACGAATATGCAAACTCGCCCGAAGAGCTGAAGAAGATAGTAGATTACATGAAACAATCTGCCCTTGACCTTGACGCCTTTACCCGCGAGCTTACCACATTTGTAGCCAACCTGGAGCAAAGGGGAAAGAATAAAAGTAGCTAAGCACCGCCAAATCTACTCATGCAAACTCAACCGGTTACCATCCGGATCTGTCACGGCCATAAATTTACCCCAGGGCGTTTCGTCAATTTTACCAACTGTTATACCTTTTGCAGTTAGGTCGGCGGCATCTTTAGCAATATCATCGGTTTTTATAACCAGGCCATCAATACAGCCCGCGGGCATATTGTCAAACCAGGTTACCAGCGTTATAGATACACCACCGTCGGGCAGGCCCATTTGCATCCATTTTTTGTCGCCCTCAAATGGCGCCTCAACCAATATGCCGAACCCCAGCTGCAAATAAAACTCTTTCGCCCGGGCCTGGTCTGTAACCGGGATGGATATAATTTCTATCGATTTCATAACTGTTGATTATTTAAGGTGCTCAAATTTAACAGTTGCTTTGCAGAATAACAATAATGGCGTTCCCAGCTTTACTCCCTGCACAACCTTTCCAGCAAAGCTGCATGCTGTGGGTATTGCGTCGTTAGTTTCTGCTTTTTAGCCATCTCGAACTCGCTAAAATCAAACCGCGGGGCAACAGGAAACCCGCATGCACCAGCTCCGCGCCAAAATGCCCGGCACACGCTTCGGCATGGCGCGTTACCGGGATGATCTTGCACCCGAATATCAAGAGGCAGGGATGGATATAGCAGATTGGTTGGTGAGTGTCCGCCTGTCGTAAAGCGTGTCGGGTATCTGGCGGACGGAAGCTTTTTTTCTCTTCGCGTCTTTGCGAGCGGTAACGTGGCAACCTCACGCAATGCTAAGTAGCGTCGTACCTATCGCTTGGTGACGCTCAGTTGCCGCTAAGGCTGTTACTTTACCTTAGATGCAAAGTAACCAAACATCAAGTCAGCCCAATCGCTTCCACCCGCAAGGCCATACTCCCGGCCCGGTGGGCTGACAGGCCTTTGCGCGCTTGGATGGCGGCAATCCCTCCGCGCGTCATTGCGAGGAACGAAGCAATCTCTGCACTCGCAAATCCCTCGTGTAAAATGTTGTTTAAGGGGCGCATAAAACGGCAAACTGCTGTTTGAATGTCCTATGCAGAGTTTGCTTCGGTCCTCGCAATGACGAGTGTGATTTGGTGTGATTGCTTTCACTATCCCACCCCGTCCGCCTGTCGTAAAGGGTGTCGGGTATCTGGCGGACGGACAACCTCTTGCGTTAGGGACAGTAGCGGATACCGGCCGTGTGCAGCCTTTGTGCAGGCCGAGCCTAATGCTTGTAGCCGTATAAGCGGATGGCCCGGGCCGCAGGCAACGCCCTTAATCATCCAACCCTCATCTGCACATCTGCACACCTGCACATCCTTAGAACATTTCCAAATAACATTTGACATTACTGCGACTTCGCATTGAGCGTTATATTTCGTAAATTCGCCCCACGCCTGTTTTTAGTGGAAGTTATTACTTTAAATAGGGTTTATTCGTTTTACTTCTTACTTAAATACTACTCAAATGGCTTTTGATTTAGAGATGATCAAAAAGGTTTACGATCGCTACAGCACCCGCGTGGCTGCTGCCCGTACCGCGACCGGTAAACACCTAACTTTAACCGAAAAAATATTATATGCTCACCTGAGCGAGGGCGATGCTAAGCAAGCCTTTGGCCGTGGTGTAGACTATGTTGATTTTGCACCCGATCGTGTGGCTATGCAGGATGCTACGGCGCAAATGGCGCTGCTGCAGTTTATGCAGGCGGGCAGGCCGCAGGTTGCCGTACCCAGTACGGTACATTGCGACCACCTGATACAAGCCAAAGTTGGCGCTGTTGAAGATTTACATACCGCTATTGATGTGAACCGCGAGGTTTATGATTTCCTGGCGTCGGTATCTGATAAATATGGTATTGGTTTCTGGAAAGCCGGGGCGGGTATTATTCACCAGGTAGTGCTGGAAAATTACGCTTTCCCGGGTGGAATGATGATAGGTACAGACAGCCACACGCCAAACGCGGGTGGTTTGGGTATGATTGCCATAGGCGTTGGCGGTGCTGATGCCTGCGATGTGATGGCCGGCCTGCCATGGGAGCTAAAGTTCCCTAAACTGATTGGTGTTAAATTAACCGGTAAGCTTTCGGGCTGGACATCGGCTAAAGACGTTATTTTAAAAGTTGCCGGTATATTAACCGTTAAAGGTGGTACCGGCGCTATTGTTGAATATTTTGGCGAAGGAGCACAATCGCTTAGCGCTACAGGTAAGGGTACCATTTGTAACATGGGTGCCGAAATTGGCGCTACCACATCTGTTTTTGGATATGACGAAAAGATAGCCACCTACCTGCGTGGTACCCAACGTGCCGAAGTTGCTGACGCTGCCGACGCGGTTGCCGAACACTTAACCGGCGATGCCGAAGTTTACGCCAACCCTGCACAATACTTTGACCAGGTGATAGAAATTAACCTGAGCGAGCTGGAGCCGCATATTAACGGTCCGTTTACTCCTGATCTGGCATGGCCTATCTCTAAATTCGCTACCGCGGTTAGAGAGAACAACTGGCCAGAGAAACTGGAAGTTGGTTTGATAGGCTCATGTACCAATTCATCATACGAGGATATTACCCGTTCGGCATCTGTTGCTAAGCAGGCTATTGATAAAAACTTAAAAGTTAAGGCCGAGTTTACCATAACACCGGGCTCTGAGCTGGTACGTTACACCGTAGAGCGCGATGGTTATTTAGATACCTTCGGCCAAATGGGCGGCGTAGTGTTGGCTAATGCTTGCGGGCCATGTATTGGTCAGTGGGCGCGCCATTCGGATGATCCTACAAGAAAAAACTCTATCATTACCTCGTTTAACCGCAACTTTGCTAAACGTAATGATGGTAACCCAAATACGCATGCTTTTGTGGCTTCGCCAGAGGTGGTAACCGCTTTAGTTATTGCAGGCGATTTAACATTTAACCCGTTAACAGACTACTTAACCAACGAAAAAGGCGAGCAGGTTAAGCTGGACGAGCCATTAGGTATTGAAATGCCGGTACGTGGCTACGCGGTTGAGGATGCCGGTTACCAGGCCCCTGCCGAAGATGGCAGCAGGGTAGTGGTTAAGGTTGATCCTGCTTCATCACGCTTACAATTGCTGGAGCCGTTTAAGGCGTGGGAAGGTACAGATATTACAGGCCTAAAATTGCTGATAAAAGCCAAAGGCAAATGTACTACAGATCATATCTCTATGGCTGGCCCATGGTTGAAGTTCCGTGGTCACCTGGATAACATCAGTAACAATATGCTTATTGGTGCCCTAAACTATTTCAACAATACTGCCGACAGCGTTAAAAACGAATTAACAGGCGAATACGGCCCGGTGCCTGCCACACAGCGCGATTATAAGGCCCATGGCATAGGTTCTATCGTTGTTGGCGATGAGAACTATGGCGAAGGCTCATCACGCGAGCACGCGGCTATGGAGCCACGCCATTTGGGTGTGCGTGCCATACTGGTGAAATCTTTCGCCCGTATCCACGAAACCAACCTGAAAAAGCAAGGTATGCTGGCCATTACATTTGCCGATAGTAACGATTACGAAAAGATTCAGGAAGATGATAAAATTGATATTAACGGTTTAACCACCTTTGCCCCGGGCAAACAGTTAACCGTAGTATTGCATCATAAAGATGGTACGGTTGATGCGTTCCCGGTTAACCATACTTATAACGCGCAGCAGATAGAATGGTTCAAAGCCGGTGGCGCGTTGAATATTATTCGCAGACAAATGGCTTAGTCTGAGGCCGAAAGGTTAAAGGTAAAGCTAAAAGGTTTTGCAGAGCCGCTCCGATTATCGGGGCGGCTTTTTTTGTCCGCAACGTCCATAGCGTGTCGCCCCTTTGGCGGACGGACAGGAGACTCAAGACTTTTCACTCAGAACTTACGACTTATCTCTGGGCGTTGCCTTCGGCCCGGGCTGTCCATTCATACGCGCACATGGCCTTAGGCGCAGGGCCGGTATCCATTTCCATCCCTAACGCAAATTGTCTACTGACTTGCCAACTTCCGGCCCCCACCGCCGTTGTTAATATGTCATCAGCAAAGTCAAATTACAATCGATTGTATTGCAAAAAGCATATAAAATCGTTAATTAAAACCATAAATTCTTCGTTTATTGCGATAAAAACAATATTATTGGAGTGACGCAGGTAATAATTTAATGAACATTTAGCGGGCTTAGATCCGTTATAATGATAGCCGCCACAATAAACCGTATAACATAACTTATGAGATATTTAAAAACAGTAGCCTTAATGCTATTAGCTACGGTACTTACCAATTGTAAAAAAACAAACAATAATACGGGCGGCGAAGGTACCCCACCAGCTAACTTAATTATAAGCAATGTGGTTAATACCAACAACAGCGGCAATGTAACCTTTACCGCAGCAGCCACCAACGCTGCCACTTATTACTTTGATTTTGGCGACGGCGCGGCTATACAAAGCAGCACTACCGGTACTATTATTTATAAATATTCATCAAGCGGTATGTACACAGCTACAGTAACGGCTAAAAGCAGCACGGGGCAAACGGTGTTTGCCAGTACGCAGGCGGTTGTTACTGTTACGTTGGCGCTTGTCTGGAGCGAAGAATTTAATACCGACGGCGCTCCCGACCCAGCCAAATGGAGCTACGATTTGGGTGGCGGCGGCTGGGGCAATAACGAGCTGGAATATTATACCAACAGAGCTGATAATGCCATCGTATCAAACGGGACATTAAAGATCACGGCTAAGAAAGAGTTTTATAGCGGCAGCAATTATACGTCGGCAAGGTTGGTAACTAACGGCAAGTACTCTTTTAAGTATGGCCGTATGGAAGTGCGGGCCAAATTGCCAACAGGCGCAGGCCTATGGCCGGCTATCTGGACCTTAGGCGCCGACTATGCCACTAACATATGGCCCGCCTGCGGCGAAATGGATGTAATGGAGCAAAAAGGCAGCGACATGAACCGTATTTATGGCACCCTGCATTATCCCAACCACTCGGGCGCCAATGGCGATGGTGCTACCACAGTAATAACCGGCGCTACTACCGATTTCCATATTTATTCGCTTGATTGGACACCGCAGATTATAAAAATATCGGTAGATGGTGTAGTGTTTAAAACGGTTATCAACAACAGTGGTATACCATTTAACCACAACTTTTTTATTATCCTTAATCTGGCTGTAGGCGGCGGATTTGCCGGGGCGGTTGATCCAAACTTTAGCAGCAGCGCTATGGAAGTTGATTATATAAGGGTGTATCAATAAATAAACAAAAAGTAAAGAGATGCCCGGATAGGACGGAAGGCTGTTTTTTTAGGATGTTCGAGGTGTCTGCCCCTGAGCGGACGGACAACAATTATCTACTGTTTTTTTACCCGTTTCAATGTCAGCAAATTCTGCGCGTTCAAGCTATAGCCGCTTATATTATTCTGGTACAGGTTTACGCGTTTATCATAATATAAAATAACCACCGGGGCGTGTGCCATAATCACGTTATCCATTTTTTGGTAGATGGCGAAACGCTGCCCGTCGTTTTTTATGTTATAAGATTGCTCAAACAGATGGTCGAACTCCGCATTATTAAACCCGGTATAATTTGGGCCGAAGGGTATCTTGTTTTTTGAGTAGAAAACAGACAGGTAATTCTCGGCATCCGGGTAATCCGCAATCCATGATCCATAGAAAAAGTTAATGCCGTTTTTGGCAACCATTTCGCGCAGGCTGGCTCCCTGGGTTACTTCTATTTTAGTTTTTATGCCGGCCCGGTCCAATTCGCCCTGTATATATTCTATCATGTTGTGATAGGCAACGGTAGTAGTAAGGGTGATGGGCGGCATATTTTTACCGTCGGGATAACCTGCCTCTGCCAATAGCTGGCGCGATCTGGCAGGGTTATAGTTGTAGCCCTTTACTTCCGACTGACTAAAGCCGGGCATACCCGCCGGAATAAAGCCCTGGTAACCCGGCGTGCCTAAACTATTGCGCAGGTATTTTATAAGCTTTTGTTTATCAATAGCATAGTTGATGGCTTGCCTTATTTTTAGCACCCGGAGGGGCGAGTGTTTAACAATGGCCAGGTTAGTATCCACCAGCATACCCAGATACATGGTATTGAGGTAGGGCCCGGTTTGTAAAATAAATTTGCCTTTATATTTTTGGGTGATCTGCCCGGCTTTGGTTAAAATATCATCGCGGTAGCTGCCATCAATATCATTAAAAAAATCGAGTTTCTTTTTGATGAACTCCATAAACGAGGTTTGCTTATCATCAATAAACGTAGCACGGATAGCATCCAGGTAAGGTAGTTGTTGGCCCTTGTTATCCTTCTCCCAGTATTTTTCGTTTTTCAGTAGCACCATTACTTCACCTTCTTTCCAATACTTAAATTTAAACGGCCCGGTACCCACCGGGTGGCTGCGAAAATCTTTACCATAAAACTCAACAATCTCCTTAGGTACTACAGAGCAATATTGCGCCGTAAGCATGCTAATGAAAGGCGCGAAGGGCTGTTTAAGCGTGATACGGAATGTGCTGTCATTTAATGGCTCGAAAGCCTGCTTGCCGGTTATCTTATCGCTAAATATCCATGAGCCCGATGAGGCTACTTTTGGGTCGATAAGGCGGCTAAAGCTGTAGGCAAAATCGGCAGCTGCAACTTTGCGGCCAATGCCATTTTTAAAATGCGCTTCATCCTGGAAATAAACATCACTACGCAGGTGGAAGGTATATACTTTACCATCGGCAGATATATCCCAGGTTTTGGCAATGCAGGGGATGGTTTTAAGGCTGTCATTTATTTGTACCAAACCATTATATACCTGGTTATCCATCCAAATGGTGTTATGGTTGCGGCAAAAAGCAGGATCGAGCGAGGTTAGGCCCTCATCAAGGTTGATATTGAAAACAGTTTGCCGGGTATTATTTTCGGACGGACCACAGGCTGATAACAGCAAAAGTAAACACAGGCAGCCTATCAGTTTATTCATCAAAGCTAATATATGTAATTATTGAGTTATTGGTTTATTGCATTACTGATTTGACAGTGTGATGTTAGTTGTTTAAAGATTACGAAGTTTTACACTTTAGTAAATCTCAAACTTAAAATATTATTTTTACAACCATGACCTTTAAATCAACCATCCTTATTATACCCGGACTTGGCAGTTCAGGTCCGCAACACTGGCAATCTTTATGGGAGCGTCAATTTAATTTTACCAGGGTTGAACAGCAGGATTGGGATACCCCGGTTTGTAGCGATTGGATAGAAACGATTAATAATGAAATTAAAAAGTACGACCCATCGCAAGTAATATTGGTTGGCCACAGCCTGGCTTGCGCCACTATAGCTTATTGGGCACAAAAGTTTAACACCAAAATTAAAGGTGCGTTGTTAGTTGGCCCAAGCGATACCGAAGCAGATACTTATCCAACCGGGACAATAGGGTTTAAACCTGTACCATTAAATAAATTATCTTTTCCATCAATTGCGGTAGTAAGTACCAATGATTATTATGTAACTATTGACCGCGCTAAATTATTTGCCGAAAGCTGGGGGAGTGAGTTAATTAATATTGGCGATGCCGGGCATATTAATGTAGCATCGGGCTTTGGTGAATGGGATGCGGGGCTGGAGTTTTTGAAGAGGTTGGATGGATGATATGCTTTGTGATACAATAGTAAAACAATGTTAAGCACAACGAGTGCTTAATGTGGGTAAGCATTTATAATACGATATCTTAATGATGCAAATAAAATAACGGCAATTCTTACACTTATTCCGGTTAAGGCGTAATGCCAGGCTTTGGAGGCAATGGAATTACTGTTACCGTTACCGGTGTTCTGGAGGTGGTACAGCTCACACCTGTAGTTTGTACGTAATATGTAGTATTAGTGGTTAGAGAGGGTGTTGTATAACTTGCGCCTGAAAATAATAAAAATCCATTGGTAGCGGCGTTATACCACTGATATGAACCTCCTGGTGCTGTTGCAGTAAGTGTAGCAGAATTACCTGAACAAATAGTAGCCGGCGCAACCGTTGGCGCTGCAAGTGCAGTAACGTTTATCTGTTGAGTTACCGGCCCACAGGACGTTTGATCATTAACCGTGACTGTATAAGTGCCCGGGGTGGTTGCACTTATTGATGAGGTGGTTGCGCCAGTATTCCATGAATAAGTATAGGATGGGTATCCACCAGTGGGTACGGCTGTTAATGTTACCGGCGCCCCGGAGCAGATTACAGGAGATGATGGTGTTATTGACACATTAAGTGTAGGATAAGTATAAACTCGAATGGGAATACCAGCTGTTCCACAAGTTGCCCTCGAACCACTAACTTTATAATCAATATAAGCAGGAGCCCCTGCCTGGGGCGTAACAGTTACTGTACTAACACCTGAGGTTGGTGAGCTTAAATAACTATCATAAGCACCGGTAGCACCCGGATAAATCGAGGTCCAGCTAACAGTGGACGGTGTTAAGCCATTAACCGACATAGTTCCTGAGCAACCTGTTCTTAAGTGAAGATCAGGTGAAACCGTTACTGTTGATAATGCGGTTATTGTATAGGCAACCACGTTGTTGCCCGGCTTACACCAGGATATTGTAAAGTTTGTCCCTAGTCCGGATACACAGGCCGGTGTACCACTGTTGATTGGGGAGCCGCAATTTATTGTATAAAAACTAGCTCCGCCTGTTTGATCTGTACTAAAATTGATCATATCAGTGCCCGGATTAACAGTTACATTAAAAGTGTTGCAATTATTATCCAAACAGCAGTCTCCATTACGCGTTGCCGATATTGTAATTGCATTACTTGCAGAACCAGAAAGATCAACATTAATAGGTGTTGTAGTACATTGGGTAAACCCTTTATAACCAAGAAAGGAGAATAAAAGGACCAAAAATGCAACCCTCATAATAAAATATGTCTTAAGAAAAAAAAATAAAAGTTTCCAGCTCGCTTATTGCTTGATAAATATCAGCTTTTTTTATCAATTGACTTTGAAATTTTTTTTATTGCAAACGGGAGCAAGCATTTTCTAAAATCTTTCCTTCAAAAACTTACCCGTATAACTATTCTTCTCTTTTATCAGATCCTCGGGCAGGCCTTCAAAAACAACCTTACCGCCGCGGTCGCCGCCTTCGGGGCCTATATCAATAACCCAATCGGCGCATTTTATCACATCCATATTGTGTTCAATTACAATAATGGTATTGCCATGCTCTAACAGTGCATCGAACGATTTTAGCAGCTTCTTAATATCGGCAAAGTGTAAGCCTGTGGTAGGTTCATCAAATATAAACAGTGTTTTATGTGGATTATTCCCTTTAACCAGGAACGACGCAAGCTTGATACGCTGCGCTTCGCCGCCTGATAGTGTATTGGATGATTGGCCCAACTGCACATAACCTAAACCCACCTCAAATAAAGGTTTTATTTTAGCGATGATCTTAGGCTCAGAAGCAAAAAACTCTAATGCTTCTTCAATGGTCATACTTAATACATCACTTACATTTTTTTCATTATAGGTTATATCCAGTATATGTTGTTTAAAGCGTTTGCCGCCACAGGTTTCGCAGGTTAAAAAAATGTCAGCCATAAACTGCATTTCTATTTTTACCTCACCCTCACCCTGGCAAACATCGCAGCGGCCACCCTCAACATTAAAAGAAAATGCCGATGGCTTTAAACCTGCGGCTTTAGCTACCGGGCGCGCTGCAAACAGGTTGCGTATCTCATCCCAAGCCTTAACATAAGTAACCGGGTTAGAGCGCGACGAACGGCCAATTGGGTTTTGGTCAACCATTTCTACCTGCTCAATTTTAGCATAATCGCCCTCAATAGCATCATAACTGCCGGTTTGCTCGCCCGAATAATTGCCCAGCGTTTTTTGCAGTGCAGGAGCAAGTATACGCTTTACCAGGCTGGTTTTACCTGAGCCGGACACACCGGTGACGGCGGTAAATACACCTAATGGGAATTTTGCGGTAACGTGCTGCAGGTTATTTTCGCGCGCGCCCTTTATCTCTATAAAATCGTTCCATTTACGGCGACTGGTTGGGATAGCTATTTCTTCCTTTCCGCTTAAATAACGGCCTGTAAGGCTATTGTTATCTTTTATAATTTCATCATAAGTGCCGCTAAATATCAGTTCGCCGCCATGGGTGCCGGCAGCGGGGCCAATGTCGATTATATGATCGGCTGCTTTCATGATCTCTTCTTCGTGCTCAACTACCAAAACGGTATTGCCAACATCGCGTAATGATTTTAGCACGGTTATTAACCGTTGCGTATCGCGTGGGTGCAGGCCAATGCTGGGCTCATCCAATACATAAATTGAGCCAACCAAACTACTGCCCAACGAGGTTGCCAAATTAATACGCTGCGACTCACCACCCGATAAGGTGTTAGATAAACGATTCAGCGTTAAATAGCTTAATCCAACATCATTTAAAAAACTTAATCTATTGGTTATCTCGGTTAATAAACGCTTGCCAACCTTGATATCGGTTTCGTTTAATTGCAGGTTGGTAAAAAACGCCAGCGCTTTATCCAGCGCCATTAAAACCACATCGGTGATAGAATGGTCGTTTATCTTAACATAGGTAGCATCATGGCGCAGGCGGCTGCCTTTACACTCGGGACAGGTGGTTTTGCCGCGGTAGCGGGATAGCATAACCCTATATTGAATTTTATAGGTTTGCGCCTCCATCTCCTTGAAAAACTCATCCAAGCCACGGAAGTATTTATTGCCGGTCCATAATAAGCGCTGCTCTTTTTCGGTCAGTTGGTTGTACTGGCGATGGATAGGAAAATCAAACTTTAAAGAATGTTTTACCAATTCATCGTTCCACTCACGCATTTTCTCGCCGCGCCACGGCGCAATGGCACCCTCGTAAACGGTTTTGCTTTTATCGGGGATAACCAAATCCTCGTCAATGCCAATTACTTTGCCGTAGCCTTCACAACGCTTACAGGCGCCGTACGGATTATTAAAGCTGAAGAAATTTGGTGTAGGCTCTTCAAACTTAATCCCATCCAACTCAAACCGATCACAAAAAAAACGTTCTTTTTCTTCAGATGTGTCAGGTTCCTGATACCTTACATAACAATCACCCTTACCCTCAAAAAATGCCGTTTGCACTGAGTCGGCCAGGCGGCTCATGGTTTCTTCCGAATCGTTTTTAGTAATACGGTCTATTACAATATGTACAGCGTGGTGAGTGTTAAGTAGCGAGTGGTGAGTAGTGATTGGTGAGTTAGAAGTGGTTTCCTCACCATCACCTTTAACCTTTAACCTTTTACCTTTTACCTCTTCGCCATCAAAACTATCCCACACAGTATTATCTAACCCCTCCTCTTCTAAAAGAGATTCGATGCGGGATATTTTGTTTTGATATTCAACCCTCACAAACCCTTTTTGCATTAATACAGCCAGTTCTTCTTTTAAGCTGCGGTTATTATGCGGGTACAGGGGGCAAAGTATAGTAGCCTGTGTTTCATCAGGCAAAGCCATAATGAAATTGATCACATCAGTAACCGAATCTTTTTTTACAATGCCGCCCGATACCGGCGAAATAGTTTTGCCAATACGTGAAAAAAGCAGTTTGAGGTAATCATATATCTCTGTTGAGGTACCAACTGTAGAGCGCGGGTTTGAGGTAATTACTTTTTGTTCGATCGCTATAGCAGGGGCAATGCCTTTAATATAATCAACATCGGGCTTGTTCATGCGGCCCAAAAATTGGCGGGCGTATGATGAAAGACTCTCTACATAACGGCGCTGACCTTCGGCATAAAGCGTATCAAAAGCCAGGGATGATTTGCCTGAACCAGACATGCCCGTAACTACAACCAGTTTGTTTTTTGGTATAGCTACATCCAGGTTTTTAAGGTTATGTACCCGGCTACCCTTTATTATAATATGCTTTTTAGGATCTTTATCCGCTTCCTTGATCATGTATTATATTTATATATAAATGCTTATTGTGATTAAACCATTTATGGATTAATAAGTCTATAACATATAAGCTGTTGTTGTGTACTTTTTTACAAAATGCAAAAATCCTAAAATATTTAGCAGTATCCAAATAACAGTGAAAGCAATAATATTATTACACAAAAAAATTATTTGTTTTTTAGCTTATAATTTGTTTTATTTGAGGTAATAATAATTTAACCCCAAAAGGAGACCCCCTATCGATTAAAAGCTATACTTAACAATTTAATTAACTAAGTTTAAAAAGTAAGAGCTTAATATGGATTTTCAATTGCAAAGTGATCAGGATCTAATCCATCTATACGTAACCGGAGACGAGAAGGGTTTAGTAGAGTTGATCCGCCGTTATCAATCAAAAATTTACACTTCAATTTACCTGCTTGTTAAGGATGAGTACCTTGCCGAGGATATTTTTCAAGATGCTTTTATTAAAGTAATTAATACGCTAAAGGCAGGTAAATATAACGAAGAAGGTAAATTTTTACCCTGGGTAACCCGTATTGCACATAACCTGGTTATTGACCATTTTCGTCGCGAAAAGCGTGCGCCAATGGTAAGCAATGGGGATGATTTTGATATTTTTGAGGTGCTTGGTAACTACGATGAAAGCACAGAGGACCGCATGGTTCGCGACCAAACTCACAAGGATTTAAAGATATTGATACAATTGCTCCCTTCTGAGCAAAAAGAAGTATTAATTATGCGCCACTTTGGCGATATGAGCTTTAAAGAAATTGCCGACATTACCGATGTTAGTATTAACACGGCCCTGGGCCGCATGCGTTACGCGCTAAACAACCTGCGCAAAATGATGCAAACCAAAGAGTTGAGTTTGAAGAATTAAACATTAATAATTTGTGATTATAAGATGCTGTTTGCCCCGGATATTACGGGGCAGCAAATTCTTTGTGTGTTTAAGAGCCGTTGCAATGACTGGTAGTGGGTGCGCTAAATCCACCCTCACACTAAACCACCAGTTTAAACCTTAACTATACCCTTATTTGCCTCCATTTGGCTTGCTTCTTATTGCAGCTTAATCAACCCAAAAGAAAAATTTCATTAAATTTTCATTTAAGCAAAATAAAATGAAACAGGTGTACGTTATACATCATATAACTGATTCAATAAAAATAGCTTATGGGGGAAACCTTTACTTTTAAACAGCTCACTAACCAAAACGGGGTGATGAAAACAGATACAATAGAAAATCTGGAAGGGGACGATCAAATGTTCTACAATTCGCTCCGTGCAGATTTGGACCTGTTGCAAAAACAGCCAAAGCTGCAAACCATTCATTACATACTTGATTATTCTAAAAGTTTGCGATAAGCCTGGTAGTTGAAAGCCTTAAGTCCTGGGTGAAGAAGTTAATTTCTCACTCAGGACTTTTTTTTATTTTTGACAGCAGACTTCAGACTTACCCATATGCTTAGAGCCGAACGCTACCGCCATTTTGTTGAATATTTCTCTAAGAACCAACCCGGGGCAAAAACCGAGCTGCATTATACCAATCCGTTCGAGTTACTTATTGCCGTAATACTATCGGCACAATGCACAGATAAGCGCATTAACCAGGTTACGCCTGCGCTTTTTGAGCGGTTCCCTACGCCCAAAAGTTTGGCGGCGTCAAACGCCGACGAGGTATTTACATATATCCGCAGTGTAAGCTACCCTAATAATAAAGCTAAGCATTTGGTAGGAATGGCTAAAATGCTGATAGAAGTATTTAATGGTATAGTGCCATCTGATATTGATGAGCTGCAAAAAATGCCTGGTGTGGGCCGCAAAACCGCCAATGTTATTGCATCAGTAGTGTATGATGCGCCGGCCATTGCTGTTGATACGCATGTTTTCCGGGTAGCGGATAGAATAGGATTAACTACCAACGCCCGCACCCCCCTGGCTGTTGAAAAACAATTGGTAAAATACCTGCCTAAAGAAACTTTGGCCATAGCGCACCATTGGCTAATTTTACATGGCCGGTATATATGCGTAGCGCGCAGCCCTAAATGCGAAATATGCCCGCTTACCTGGTTTTGCCGGTATTATGAACGCGCCCATACCGAAACCGCGCTAATAAAAGCCGAAGCGCTAAAACTCAAAAAAGCTAAGGACGCAAAAAGAAAGAAATCGTTGGATACCATTAGTAAGCAATTGGCTAAGCGCAGTGTGGATAAGAATATTTGATTGCTATTTGCGGGTTAGGTAAATTTACATAGCAATAAAAGCACCCTGTCATCTCGACGAGGTACGAGGAGAGATCTTATACACTATACATAACCGATATGCAAATAGTATAAGATTTCTCACTATCGTTCGAAATGACATAGAACGCATAATTAATTGCTAAAAATATTAGTATTTGTAAAATAATTATTTATATTTGTTCAAGATATTTTTAAGATGAGTAACGCAGATAAATTAAAGGCACTACAGCTTACATTAGATAAGCTTGAAAAATCATACGGAAAAGGTACCATCATGAAGCTGGGCGATTCTGTTATTGAACCAACAGAGGTTATATCAACCGGCTCATTAGGGCTTGACATCGCTTTAGGCGTTGGCGGTTTACCTAAGGGCCGTGTTATTGAAATATACGGACCTGAATCATCAGGTAAAACCACGCTGGCTATCCACGCTATTGCCGAATCGCAAAAGAAGGGCGGCATTGCAGCCTTTATTGATGCGGAACATGCGTTCGATCGCTTTTACGCCAAAAAATTAGGCGTTGATGTAGAAAATCTATTGATATCACAACCCGATAATGGCGAGCAGGCTTTGGAGATTGCTGATAACCTGATCCGTTCGGGCGCTATAGATATTTTAGTTATTGACTCGGTTGCCGCGTTAGTACCAAAGGCAGAGATCGAAGGCGAAATGGGCGACTCAAAAATGGGTTTGCACGCACGTTTAATGTCGCAGGCATTGCGTAAGCTAACAGGTACCATTAGCAAAACAGGTTGTTGCTGCATATTTATTAACCAGCTGCGCGATAAAATAGGCGTTATGTTTGGTAACCCCGAAACTACTACCGGTGGTAACGCCCTGAAATTCTATGCATCGGTACGTTTAGATGTGCGACGTATATCACAAATTAAGGATACCGACGAAGTATCCGGTAATCGCGTTAAGGTTAAAATTGTAAAAAATAAAGTCGCGCCTCCGTTCCGTATTGCCGAGTTTGATATCATGTTTGGCGAAGGCATATCAAAAGCCGGCGAGATCATTGATCTGGGTGTTGAGCATAACATTATTAAAAAGGCCGGTTCATGGTTTAGCTATGGCGATACTCGTTTGGGCCAGGGCCGTGATGCGGTTAAGCAACTGCTATTGGATAACCCCGAACTAATGGACGAACTGGAAGCGAAAATTAAACAAGAAGTTACCGGCGATAAACTGATAGAAGAAGTAGGATAACCTGATCGCCCGAATATCGCATATTCGATTTTGAATTTAACTAATTGAATTGAGTCCCTTTATTTAGAGGGACTTTTTTTGTTCTCATATAAATTCTGTGGAGATAGAAAGATTTGACAACTTTTTAAAAAGTTATCAAATCTAAACCTGTCATTTTACAGACTTTTTTCTGCAATCCCCCGCTATACTTTAAAATATTGTTAATATAAAATCTTTACAATTTAACTAACTCTTAACCTTGACTTTATTCAATAGACATACCGGATAAGTAATATTGCATCAACAAAATTTAGTAATAATACTTAAAATGCGAACGGCAAATTTTAAAGTAGAATTCCTAAAAACAGGGTTATTTGTTTTGCTGACCCTTTGCCAACTTACCTCTCGTGGCCAATCCATTCCACTGCCAAACGCCTTTGCACATAATGATTATTTCCATAAGCGCCCATTATATGATGCCCTTGATAATGGTTATACTAATATTGAAGCTGATATATTTTTAAAAGATGACGAGCTTGTAGTTGCACATATAAATCCGTTTTTTAAGGAAAACCGAACGCTTGAAATGCTTTATTTAAAACCATTGCTTGATCGAATTATTAAAAACGGCGGTCAGGTATATAAGGGCTATAATACCCCGGTTACTTTATTAATAGATATTAAAACTGATGCAGGTCGAACTTACCTTGCGCTTAAACCATTATTAGAGAAATACAGATCAATACTTACCGGTTATGATAACGGCAGGGTTGTTATAAAGCAGGTTACAATTGTACTATCAGGAAATAAGCCCTGCGGAATTATTAAAGGCGAAACAAATCGCCTGGCATTTATTGATGAGGACCTGCGCGAAACTGCCCGCGATAGTATAATGAATGTATATACCATGGCAAGCTGTAAATATTCAAAAATTATTAAGTGGACGGGCCTGGGTATTATGCCTGCAACCGAAAAGCAATTATTACAAAATTATGTATACATGGCCCACAAGCATGGTAAAAAAGTAAGACTATGGGCATCGCCCGAAAATATATCTGTGTGGAAGGAATTGTTAAACTGTGGTGTTGATTTGATTAATACAGACAAGCTGGTGCAACTTAAAAACTTTTTATTAACAAATAACACAGTGTATGCAAAAACTGATTGATCTTGTATTTTTGACTAAAAAGGTCAGATATATATTTAAAAAATGTTTTTAAACTGTCATTTTATAGTCATATATTTACAATATTGTAACACCCTAATATGTTTAAATACTGGTAAATATGCGCCTACATTTTTTCAAGACGCTTTTTGTTTTTTTATTATTTGGTATTCCACTTATTGGAAAATCACAATGTATTACGCTTGCCAATGCTTTTGCGCATAACGATTATCGCCACAAACATCCCCTGATCGATGCTGAAAATAATGGCTATACCCATATTGAAGCCGATGTTTTTTTACACTTCAATAAACTGGTTGTTGCCCACATTAACCCTTATTTTAAAGGGAAAAAAACGTTAGAAAATTTATACTTAAAACCGTTGTTCCAGCAGATAAGTAAAAATAACGGGCAAGTATATGCCGGGTACAATCAGCCAATTACGCTTATGATAGATATTAAATCAGACGCTAATAAAACTTATGCCTTGCTAAAACGGGAACTTGAAAATTATAAGTCGGTGTTGTCAAGTTATGATAATGGTAAGGTTTCTTTACGTGCAATTACTATTGTGTTATCTGGGCATAAGCCGTATGATGTTATGAAAAACGAGCAATCCCGTTTTGCTTTTATTGATGAAGACTTGCGTAAAACCGCCAGGGACACCGCTAATGCCAGCAACATATTCGCTATGGCAAGCTGCAAATATTCAAAACTATTAAAGTGGAAAGGATCGGGTAATATCTCTGAACGTGAAAAGGATAGGTTATGCGCTTATGTAACCCAGGCTCATAAAAACGGGGAACAGGTAAGGCTTTGGGCTTCGCCCGATAATAAAGCCGTATGGAAAGAAATATTAAGCTGCGGTGTTGATTTAATCAATACAGATAAGCTTGTTGCCCTTAAAAATTTCCTGATGTCACAATCGGCTAATGGAACCCCGGCCACTTATTAATTAGCCCCCAACTTTACGGAATTGTAATTGATCTGCGCTGTACCGTATGTGCGCTAAAATAGCCTAATACAGGCTTATCAAAATTATTAGGAGGATTAGTTGGCGTAGCCGAATTGCTAAAACCGTTGCTTTGCTGGCTAAAAGTATACCAGTAAGTATACATTGCGGGGTCAATACATTGCATCTCAACATTAACTTTATCGCCGCTATTAATCTTAATATCATCCTGATATAACAGGGCCTGCACAAAACGTCCGTCACTAAACTGATCGTTTCGAACAAATACAGAATTTACCTGTACCCCGTTTACATATAAGATAAAGCGGTATTGATTTTTTATGTTTGGCGAATCCTGGAAAGATATACCTATGGTATTTGTGGTTGATTTGCCGAAGCTTTGTGTTGTAACAGAAAGCGAATCCAGATTAACCCTGCTGGGCATGGTTGATTTGGCCGTGTACGTTTGCCCGTTAACCTGTACTTGTAAAGTGTAAGGCTGTGTATATCTTCCAAAAAGAGAATTTATGGTATAAGTACCCGCGGCACGCTCGGTTAAATTATAAACGCGGCCGTTATAATCAATTATTTTAACAATGGCTCCTGATACAGGCGGAAAGGTATTGGTGTTATCAAAAGCAACAGATTGAGATATAGTTATGCTTTGTGTACCCACTATATCTGTTAAGTTGCCTTCTATCACCAACTGTGGGGAAGTATTGCCCAGTTTTAGATTAATCACTTTTTTGCAGGAAGCAATGCTTATACAAAGAATAATAAAAGCGGCTAATTTATAACTTGTTTTCATGCGTTAATTAATAGGTAAAGTTATAAGTAACAGACGGAATACGGCCAAATAAACTTGTTTCGACAGCCTCTGTGCGGGTAGGGTCGTTTTCTTTGTTTTGGAAGGTAATGGTATACGGGTTTTTACGATTGTAGGCATTATATAAGCCAAACGTCCAGCTGGAATGAAATTTTTTATGTTGTTTCCCTTCAAACGTAGCGCCCAGATCCAGACGGCTATAGGGCGGCATGCGGTCCGAATTACGGTCGGGATAATAATAAGTAGTTAATCCACCTATGGTATATTTTCCATGCGGATAAGTAACTGCATTGCCGGTACCATACACAAAGGTGCCTGATAATGTCCACCGGTTAGTTATTTTATAAATACCAACTACTGATACATCATGTATTCTATCTTGCCTGGCGGCAAAGTAATTGCCGTTATTTATTGCATCAAACCGGTTCTCGGTTTTTGATAAAGTATAACCTATCCACCCGTTAAATTTCCCGTACTTCTTTTTCAAAAATATCTCCAGGCCGTAGGCCCGGCCCCGGCCATAAACCAACTGCGATTCTACATCCTGGTTGGCTATAAGCTGTGCCCCATTTTTATAATCAATCTGATTTTGCAGCCATTTATAATAAACTTCGGTAGAAAATTCATATTGGCTATTTGCCGAGTTCTTAAAAAAACCTATCGATGCCTGGTCGGCTATGCCGGGTTTGATATTATTGCTGCTCATTACATACAGATCTGTTGGTGAGCTGGCAGTTGAGTTAGAAATTAAATGAATATTTTGTGTATTACGGTTAAAAGAAGCTTTTATAGCGTTCAGCTCATTAAGTGTATAGCTTACAGAAATACGCGGTTCTGGATTAAGATAGCTTTTTACAACCTTCCCTGATGCATAGTCTGCAGATGATATAATGGTATTATCCGGGGCATAGGTAGTGATCTTACCGGGGCCTATTAATGAAAATGACGATAACCTTAAGCCGTATAAAATATTCAACTTATCGGTAGGATGCCATTCGTCAGACACATAGGCCGAGCTTTCTATACCATTACGGCTTTGAATAGCCTGCGAGTTTATGCCCGATGTTTGCGAAGTACTGATATCGCCCGGCGAAATAAGGTGGTGTGTAACATTAATGCCAAAATGAAGCGTGTTTTTATAGGAGAAGAAATATTCAAAATCCTCTTTAAGATTAAAGTCGCGAATTTTTGAGGTTACCTTAAAATCATTATTGGTAGAAAAACTTTGAACAACAAAATTATAATCGCTGTAAATAAACGACGTATTTAAAAATAGTTTACTGTTAAAAATATGGTTGAGGCGCAGTGTAGCAGTTTGATTGCCCCAGTTGGTTTCGAAGTTGTTTTTTAGTCCCAATACATCCTTGCCAAAATAGCCGGAAAGATAGATGGTGTTTCTATCATCCAAATGGTAATTGACCTTGGCGTTAATGTCATAAAAATAAAGGCTGGCGTTGCGCGTGGTTGAGTCTGGCGATAGTTTTAAAAAAAGATCGGCGTAGGTGCGGCGGGCACTTATCATAAATGAGCCTTTATTTTTAACTATGGGTCCTTCAACTTTTAAGCGCGATGCTATTAACCCAATACCACCTTGTATAGTGTATTGCTTATCATTACCATCCAGCATCTTTATATCCAGTACCGACGAGAGGCGGCCCCCGTATTGGGCGGGCATACCGCCTTTATACAAGCTCACATCCTTTATAGCATCCGAATTAAAGGTGGAAAAGAAACCGAATAAATGCGATGCGTTGTATACCACGGCCTCATCAAGCAAGATAAGGTTTTGGTCGGAGCCGCCGCCTCTAACGTAAAAGCCTGTATTGCCATCGCCGGTTGATTTTACACCCGGCAATAACTGGATAGTTTTTAAAACATCCTTCTCGCCAAATATTACCGGTACATTGTTTAGCTGTTTCAGGTCAAGCCTGGTCACGCCCATTTCGGGGTTGGTAATGTTTTCATTTTTACGTGAATTGCCATTAATTGCAACCTCTTTTAGCGTATTGCCGCTGATAAGCAAAATGTTAACCAGCGAATTTTTATTTAACCGTATAGGCTGGCTAATGGTTTCATAACCTATATAACTTATAACTAATGTAAAATCGCCGGCAGGAGCCGTTAGCGAGAAAAACCCATAAGAATTGGTAACAGCACCGTTTTGCTGCAGCTCTTGTAATTTTACAGTGGCGCCTATTAATGTTTCGCCGGTTCCTGCATCCTTAACAGTGCCACTAATGGTATAATCTTTTTGAGCGAAAGCAGCGGGAGCAAGCAGTTCTAAAGTCAGTAATAAAAAAAAGAAAAAAAGAATTTTATGCATATAAGCTTTATTCCGGCTACCCTAAATTGTTAAAAAGCGTTTTTCCAACGCGTTAGCCGGAGGTAACCGGTAATTTAAGTCGACTCAAAGATATTAATCCAGGCATATTATAATGCATAATACGCAGTATTTAACTAAACCGTTGTTTCTGTTTAAATATTACTTGCACCAAACCAACTAATAATTATATTTAATGGCCAATATAAACCAATATGAAAAGAAGAACTCTCCTGAAATCAACCGCTGGGCTTGTTGCCACGTCGTTACTTTCTAATAAGCTTATTGCTGCGGCATCAACCATTAAACAACCATCATTTATGCCGGTGCCTGATGAGATACGTAAGTTTGGCGATGGGCGCGATTGGTTCTTCGACGCGCGTTTTGGCATGTTTATACATTGGGGACTATATGCGATACCGGCCTGGCATGAGCAATACCAGTGGCGGGCAAGGGTACCCCGTAAAGAATACATGAAACTGGCCCAGCAATGGAACCCGGCTAAATTCGATCCTGACCATTTTATTGACCTTGCAGAGCAGGCGGGCATGAAATATATTTGCATTACCACCAAACATCATGACGGGTTTTGTATGTGGGATACTAAGCAAACCACCTACAATACCATGAATACGCCTTATAAAAAGGATATTATTAAACTATTGGCTGATGCCTGCCACAAGCGTAAAATGCCGTTATGCTTTTACTACTCGATAGTAGATTGGAACCAACCTAATTATCCTAACCAGGGGCGTAGTCATGAATTACCCGCGGTTGAAGGTGACAGCCCTGACCTGGATAAATACCTGGAATTTTTAAAAGAACAGGTTAAAGAGCTTTGTACCAATTATGGCGAGATACACGGTTTTTGGTGGGACATGAATGTTACCGGCCATAAAGACCCATCAATAAACGCCATGATAAGGAAGCTGCAACCCGCAGCAGTTATTAATAACCGTGGTTTTGATGGCGGTGACTACGGCACACCAGAACGCGACCTGAATGTTACCGCGGCAATTACAGGTTTTACCAATCCTACAGAGGCTTGCCAGTCGGTAGGTATGGAGAGTTGGGGATATAGGAAGGACGAAGATTATTATACTGCTAAATTTTTAATGCAGAGCATAGACAGTTACTTAACACGCGGCGGCAACTATTTATTAAATGTTGGCCCAACAGCCGAGGGTCTTATCCCTAAACCCGCTGCCGATCTGCTGCAACAAATTGGCAAATGGTATAAACCGGTAAAAGAATCGTTAGTAGGCGTAACCCTGGCTAATGGCTTATTACCTAATAAAAACATCCAGTTAACTAAGCGCGGCAATACGCTATATGTGCATTTTTCGAAAGATATTATTGGTAACGGCATCAAACTGAAACCAATAAGCATGATGCCTAAAACAGCTATATTGTTAAATAACGGCAAGCCCATAGCATGCGTAGTAAACCTAAGCCCGAGCGACCACGCGGAGCAAAAAGCCTATTTGCGTTTACGCGATTTGCCGGTAGAGGCATTGCTTGATACAGTATTGATAGCTAAGTTGGAATTTGACCGCCCGCTTGATCAAATAACGCAGACTGGTACCGGAAAGGTAAATGAGGATCTAATTAAATAATTCGGGCAGCGTAATGCCTTCGCTAAAGTCTGTTTGGCTGGGCTTGACCAGCGTAGTGTAAAAAGTCATAGCGAAAAAGCGATTTGCTCATACAGATAGCAATTGGTGTTTAGGATGCAGGTACATAAAAAAGTACTACAATACCAATCTCAAAAGCCTGGCTTTTAATTAATTTTAAGCTAAGCTTACCTTCCAATTGTTTAAATATAGGCATTCCATCCCCAATAGCTGCAGGGTTTATAAAAAGATGGTACTCATCAATTAGCCCGGCTTTTATCAATGCTGATGTAAAGCCTGCGCCGCCGTAGGTAACGATGTCACCGCCATCCATAGCTTTTAGTTTATTTACTTCCTCCACCAGATCGCCCGTTGCCAGGTCAGTATTTTCCCAGGCGGATTCTTTGAGCGTCTTTGAAAAAACCACTTTGTGGGTATCAACCATTTTTTTAGTAAAATGGTCGGCCGTTGCCGGGTCTTGCATTAATCCAGCCCAGTGAGGGATGAATCCTTCGGCCAATTTTCGCCCCAATAAAAGGGTATCAACAGGGGCCGTAAAGTCTTTTACATAGTTTTTTATATCGTCGCCCCAGTCCCATCTCATCCAATCCATTTCGCCATTTGGGCCGGCAACATATCCGTCCACGGATAGTTGCATTTGTAGTTTTAATTTTCTCATGTGGTAGCAGGTAAGTCTTGTTTTTTACTATACCAAATATACGCACAAGCTGCCAGGGCCAAAAATATTAGCATAAAATACCATGGGCCATCGGGGTGTGGGGTGCAATAAAGAGAATAGGTAGCGGCTATCAGATCAAAAGTTAAGCCAGCGTAGGCCCATTCTTTTAATCTTCGGAATCCAGGGATAAGTATAGCTATAACACCCAGTATTTTTGCCACACCAATAAAAGGTACAAAATAAATTGGGTAGCCCAGCCCGCCGTGCATGCCTTTAACAGCCGCGGGTTGCATTAGTACATCAGGAATGGCTGAGCCAAACATTACGAACGCAAACAGGATAGTAAATACCCAGTATAAAATTTTTGTGGTTTTCATGATTATAAGGTTAGTGATTGTTTATACAAATATATTATTAGCAAGCATACGTTGTGGTGGGTGTACGGGACAAGATGCGGGGCGCATTGAGACGGACGAGTTCCATTAGCCTGATAAATTTGTTCAATACCTAAATTTTCATTTTTTTTGCGCTATGCTAATCCGCCTCGCCACCCTTGCAGATATCCCCCCAATAATGAAACTGATAGCCGGAGTGGTGCCCGTTATGAACGCCGCAGGTAATTTTCAGTGGGATGCCGTATATCCAAATGCCCCGGTTTTTGAAAAAGATATAGCGCATAACCAGCTTTGGGTAGCTGATGAAGATGGATATATAACCGGCATTGCAGCCATAACAACCGACCAGGAGCCCGAGTACGCCGCAGTAGGCTGGGACCTGGATGAAACCGCGATAGTGGTACACAGACTGGCGGTAAGCATCCATCATCGTGGTAAAGGCATAGCAAGTAAACTTATGCAGCAAGCCGAACAGGTAGCCTTAGGGCGTAACATTAAGGTATTACGCGTTGATACCAATACAGCTAATGAAGCCACGCAAAAGCTATTCCCAAAACTTGGGTATACTTATGCCGGTGAGATTGGCCTGGGCTTTAGGGAAGGGCTGCGGTTTTATTGTTATGAGAAAAGGCTTGTTTAATATTAGTCAGGAAAATTTTGTGCCGGTTTATTGGCTTTATTTTTTTGTAACCAATACCCAATCAATCACAAAATCGGCCTTCCCTGCTTTTATTTTATCAACCGTATTTTGCGGCATGCCAAAATAGGGGGTAGTTATTTTATTAACCCCGTTAGGAAAGCCACCACCCAAAGCAAAATTTAGTATAATATATTTAGGATCATCATAGGCCCAGCGCCCGTATTTTTCTACCATTTCTTTTGTAACAGTATAAGTCGCCGCTCCGTCAATACTAAAAACCAGTTTATCGGGTGCCCAGCTAACCGAATAAATATGCCATTGGGTTATATCTGTACCTTTTGGAAAAAAGCTGTGATATACCAGCGGCGTATTACCAAAATAACCCGGCCCGTGCAAAGCATGGTTCACCCATAATGAGTCGCCAATGTTTTCCATTATATCTATTTCGCCGCAGTCGGGCCACTTGCCTTCGCCCAGCGCCCAAAACGCCGGCCATAAACCGGCGCCTGCCGTCATTTTTATCTTTGCCGAAGCTGTACCATAAGTAAATGCAAACTTATTGCGGGTATTTACCCTGCCCGATAAAAAATCATACTGTTTTTGCATATTGCTGGTATAGCCGGGGTGATAAACCGGCTTTATAGCCAGCATGCCATTTGATACTTTTAATATCGTTGCCGAGTCGACATAAGCCTGCTGCTCATTATTAACTGTGCGCCCTGTAACCTCAACGTTCCATTTATCCCTGTTGAGGGTTGTGCCGTTAAAGTTCTCAAAAAACAGTGTGTCTGGTTTTTGTTGTGCAAAGGATGTTTGCGATATACCTAATAATAAAAAAAGCAGGTTTAACAGTTTCATAACATGGATATTTGACAAATAATATCAAATATAAAAAGAAAAGCCACCCGGAGGCGGCTTTTCTAAAGTAAATTTTGTTGGCTAATCTATAAATGATCAGGCCTTAATTTATTTGTTTGCCGGTATAATATCTATAACAACCGTACGGTTATAAAAGCGTTCTTCGGGCAAAGTATTTTCAAAGGGTGAATGATTACTATCTTCACCAAAGCCCAATGTTTCAAACTTAACGTTGTTTTTACCCGAAGCTGCTAATGTAGGTTCAAGCATTTTTTGGCTTTGTTGCGCCCTGCTATCAGACAGTTTTTGATTATACTCCTCCTCGCCGATAATATCGGTATGGCCGTGTACAATAACGGTAGATCCATCAGCAATTAAAGGCGACACTACATCGGTTAAAAGCTTATTATATGATGCTATTGTAATTGCCTTATCAAAATCAAATATAATACTATAACGGAAGCCTTTTTGAATGGTCACATCCTGACGCATTAAATGAACTGTGCTTTCCTTTGTAACCGTAGTGCCGTTTTTAGCTTCGCCGGTCATAGCTATTTTGTAATTTCCTTCAGGGTTATTACCTACAATAGTTACACCGGATATGCTTTCCTGGTCTCTGGTGAACGGTCCGTAATGCTGCACTGTTCCTCTGTCATCGGTTATATTTACAGACCAGCTGTTAAATTGTTTTTTAGCACCGTCAACATTTAAAATAACGTAGCTGTCAAGCGGGTCTACCTGCATTGCATTAATTTGTACAGGCTTCATCATGCCGCCGCCAACTTCCATTAGCAACTCTGGCGATGTGCTTGTAATATCAACCCTGCGATCTTCCGCGCGAAGCAAAACAAGCTCCTTGTTGCCGCCCGGTTGTTCTGATGGATTAATAGGTTTAATACGTGCCCTGGTAGTAATTCTTGAGCCGTCAATTCCGAATGTCATTACTATATATTGTTTAATTGACTCGGCCATAATTTTACCATCGCCGGCAGGGGCGCCGCTTAGTAATATGGTAGTAGTGGGGTTGGCCCGCATACGGTCGCCTACTATGTTGAGTATATTATGGTATACATTTAATTGCCTTGCAGAACGGCCAGACATAGTTACCGATTGCTCTTCCTGCAATTGTTGTTCTTTAAAACCTGATGCCTGATCTTTTGTAAGCAGTACATACCGGGCTGGCACGCTGTTAGAACCAGCATCAAAAAATACGGTATTAAGCAATGGTAAGGTTTCGCTTACTTGACGATTTAAAGGCACTGTTTTTGGCTCGCGTACTGAAAAAGCAACATCAGCCACAATAGGAACAACTATCGGCGGTGGTGTAGCGGCCACAGCAATTTTGTGAGCCTTTCCAAATTTAAGTGCAACACCTGCTCTTACCGTTGTTACCGTCCAGCTTTCTATACTGCGGGGCGATTGACCAAAATATGGCTGATAAGAAACAAAAGGCGAAAGGTTAACCTTAGTTGTGCTGTTAGCTGAAGAAAGCGGAACTTCAAAACCAACACCAACTTGTCCGGATATTAAAGTTTTACGCATATCGCTTAGCTGTGAATTTGTATTCGGCTGCTTTACCTGGGTATAAGCGAAATCATGCATCATATTGAAAGCTAAACGCGGGCCTGCAAAGAAGTAAAGGCTTGATGATGGGATACCTAAACGCAAGCTTGGCTCAACAGAAATATAGCTTGTATTTGTATGCAATGTGGCATCACAATTACAAGGGGCAACAACATCTTTAAATTTTCCACCCCGGCCATCATAGCCAACGTTAAGCATAACACCCCATATTCCGGCCGGGCGATATTCTGCCAGAACGGAGCCATAAGGGCGCACCCCGTAACCTTTATGAAAAGCAGTTGGAACAATTAATGAACTGTTGAGCGTTTGGGTTGTGCCATCATAAAAATTAAAATTAGCAGCGCCCGATACGCCAAACCACCAAATGGGTTGCGTTGTTTGAGCCTGCGCAGCAATTTGGGCAAGCATCAGCATCAATGAAAATATGATGGATCTTTTTATTGTTTTATATTGAAGTAACATATGATTTCTGTTTTAATAAATGTGTTTTACAAGTACATCCCCCGCGGGGAATGTACTGATGAGTATAAAATATATTAAGGTAAAATAACCGTACTGGCGTTTAATGTAACTGCTTTTTGTGCCAATAATCTGCCGGTAACTTTAGCCCCGGTATTTAGTGAGATCAGGTTTTTACTCAGAATATTTCCGCTGAAATCAACGTTTGTTCCAAGTGTTGCCTGGCCGGCAACTACCCAATAGATGTTCTTGGCTTGCGCCCCGCCTATTAAGTGAATAATGGCAGAGTTATTTACAGTAAGATCTTGTGCGATCTGGAAAACCCATGTATCATTTGCACCACCCGAAAGTGTTACACCGGCATTGGTTATTAAAACACCCGTGCCCCATTTATACAAGCCCGGAGGCAAAGTCAAACCACTAATATCACCGGCGCCTAAACCATTAACAGGTGCAGGGGTTACTAGGTTATTTGAATTTGTATAAGCGGTTTCCATATTACTTACAGCTGTGGTCATGTTACCTGGTGTAGGAACAGCGTAGTCGGCAGCGTAAACCTTTCCACTCACAATTGGGGTGTGTGAAGTTTGACCATTGGTATCCATTATTAATCCAAACCCGGTTATTGCTGTTGAGGTTATAGGGCTCACTCCAATATCACCGGTAATTGATGTAACACCTGTAGTAGATATCCCAGATTCGGTTAAAATGGTAAAATTACCAGCCGCTCCAAGACCAGGAAGTACAGGGCCAATCGCTGGTGTTACTGTTGCCGTAAAGTTGGCCGTAATATTTTTATTCGAGGTCATGGTAACCGTTAATGGGTTTACTGAACCTGAGGCATCTCCGCTCCATGATGAAAATATATAACCTGCATTTGGCGTTGCGGTAAGCTGTGCCGTAGTTCCGTAATTGTACGTTGGCTGGTTCGGCGTTTTTGTTACACTCCCACCTGCTGCTGGTAATGCTGTTGTATTTAAGGTGTACGTGTTAATTAAGAAATTAGCAACCAATGTCCTGTTTGCACTTAACGGGAATGTATAAGCCGGACTGGTTGATGCAACAGTTCCGTTATCTGTCCAGTTAACGAAGGTATATCCGATATTCGGCGATGCGGTTACGGTTACAGATGTTCCCGCAGCATATGAACCAGACCCGGTTGTTGATCCGCCGGCAGCTGGATTTGATGATAATATTACCGCGAATTGCGATGCCGGTATTGTGCTAAAGTGTGCAATTAATGTCCTATCTCCAGACAAAACAAACTGATAGCTTGAACTGGTAGAAACTATAGTTCCATTATCTGTCCAATTAACAAATGTATATCCGGCATTGGGAGCAGCAGTTGCAATTACAGTTGAACCGGTTGCATATTGCCCCTGTCCACTAAGTACTCCGCCTGCTAACGGGGCAGCTGATAGATTTAATGCTACTTTCCCTGCTGCTACTGCTGTGAAGTTAGCAACCAAGACTCTGTTTCCAGCCATAGTAAATTGGTAGCTTGGACTGGTTGAGGCTATAACTGCATTTTCCGTCCAGTTAGTAAACACAAAGCCGGTAGCTGGTGTGGCCGTTACAGTAGTTACAGCTCCCTGGGCAAATGTACCCGCCCCGGTAGTTGTTCCACCTGCAACAGGAAGTGATGATAAAGATACCTGCGGGATAGTTGTAAACGTCCATACATAATCATTAACTAAGGCTGTATGAAATTTATCAACAGCACCTGTAGTGATGGTACCTGTATAAAGAGTAAAGGGCAATAAAGGCACATCGGGTGTAAAAGTGTAGACCCTGGCATTGGTAGTAGCGGCAACCGTGCCTGATACTGCAGTGGCGCCTTGTTTAATTATAAATGTTGTTTTTGTGATAGATGCCGGGTCCATATCGGTATTAAAAGTTGCCGTAATAACCTTGCTGAGTATCACATCTACCGCTTTATCCATCGGATCGGTAGTAACTAAGGGGCAAACCCCTTGAATAGCTACAAATTCATCTTTTTTACAACTTGTTGTAAATACCATAAATAGTAGCACCATGGACCAAATGGTAGTGAATGCCTTTGAATAGCCTCTGCTTTTACACACTTGAGTGCTATTAATAGTCGGAGTAGTTTTTTTGCTCATAAATAATTATTTAAATAATAATGTTTAATGCCTGAAACCTTTTAGGGCATAATTCAGGACAATACAAACCTACCTCGGGTAATGGGTAGAGATGTTACATTATTTTTTAAATAAGTTCTATAATTCACACATTGCAGAAGGCAATGGGCTGGCACACTCAACATATTTGAAGTGTGAAGGGGTTACACCGGTAACCTTTTTAAATTGAGTAGATAGATGGGCAACGCTGCTATAGTTGAGTTTCCAGGAAATTTCTGTAAGATTAAGTTCTTTATAGCCTATCAATTCTTTTACCCTTTTTATTTTATTTACAATAATAAAATTTTCTATAGTTGTACCTTCCATTTCAGAGAAAGTGTTAGCCAAATAGGTATAATCAAGATTTAGCGCTTTACTTAAGTAATAAGAAAAATTTGTTTTTAAGGGATGATCTGAATCATCGATCATTTCTAAAACAACATTTTTAATTTTTTCTATTAATATATTTTTCCGGTCCTCTAAAAGCTCTAATCCGGCTTTAAGTAAGGCTATCTTAAGGTCTTTCATCTGGTCAACAGAAATGGCCCCCCGGGTTTCCACCTGGCCAATCTCAACAGACATACAAAATAGTCCAAGTTTTTCAAATTCATGCTTTACTACAATTTTGCAACTAAGGCAAATCATGTTTTTTATAAATAGTTTCATTGCTGCGATATATGCAAAGCAAGTGCCCATTATAAATAGCCTTGTTTTTTAGGATTAAGCGTGCAAGCTAAATTGTTGACAAATTTTTTTCAGATAGTGCCCTTAGGCTTGCAGTAAGCCGTATTTTAACTTTAAAAAAATGGTTTTGAGAAATTAAAGCAGGTAAAATATTTTTAGTCTGCTTATTATTTTAATAATAGTTACATGAAAGTTATAGCGCATCAAGGATAACATTTGTGCTTTATAGGTAATAAAAGTTAGATATTTTAATAAAACGGGACGTTAATTAAAAAGAAAAATAAATAAAGGATACAACTATAAGTTTTTAAATAGGTGAGGCATTTTCAAATCTATATTGATTAGTATAATAGAAATACTGTAGTTTATTAACTAAGTATTAATATTATTTGAAGCAATTAACAGGTGGATTAGGATATATTCTAAAAAGAAAAACCACCTAAACGGATAGCTTAAATAGCCGGGATCAAGATCAACTGCCTGTTGTATTAAGATCCGGGCTAATGTGTGCTTTTTCATTTTTGTAACAATTTAAAACAGGTATAGTCATAAAGTCAAGTTAAAAAGCCCAAGATGAACTCAAACCATACTGAGGTTTCGCCGCAAGTTTATGCACGGATTGGCGGCGTGCTGTATCTGATTATAATAATTGCCGGTATTTTTGGCGAATTGTTTGTAAGAGACAAGCTTGTTGTATCGGGCAATGCTATAGCCACAGCAAATAATATTATGGCCCATGAGTTACTGTGGCGCATAAGCATTGCCACCGACCTGATAATGCATGTATGCGATATCCCTTTAATGCTGGTATTTTATGTTTTGCTTAGGCCAGTAAACAAAAACCTTGCTTTGCTTATGGTGCTTTTTAATTTGATCCAGACTGCTGTTTTGGTTGCCAATAAATTAAATCTTTTGGCGGCGATGTCTTTATTAGGCAGTGCGGATTACCTGAAGGCATTCAATCCCAATCAGCTACACGCGCTTAGCTACCTTTCTATCAAGTTGCATGGAATAGGCTTTAGCGTTGGCCTTATATTTTTTGGCTTTACATGCCTCGTTTCCGGGTATTTAATTTTCAGATCGGGCTATCTGCCCCGTATCCTGGGCGTTCTGATGCAGATTGCCGGTTTGTGTTATCTTATTAATAGCTTTGCGCTGATAATTGCCCCCGCATTTGCATACCGTATGTTTCCTGTAATTTTACTTCCCCCCTTTATTGCCGAATTATCACTTTGCCTGTGGTTGCTTATAAAGGGTGTAAACGTAGTAAAGTGGAACAAGTGCGTCTCCGGCACACGGGTGTTGAAGGTGTAGGCTCATGTTCAATGGATTAAAAGCCGTTGTTACAAAATTTGGCGAGCCGCGGGCTCTTACAGAAGAAACCTCAAATCTTGCGGCTTGCGGCTTTTGACTTGGGTAGCGGGAGCAGGACAAATCCCAAACTTTTTCGATGATTTTAAATTGATATTTCTATTCCATTACTAAAAAACCGTTCAAAAAGATCTCCAGATCTTTATAGGCTGCATTATACATGCTTTCCGTTGTATAGCACAATAATTGAACAGTACCCTTTTCATTAGAAAAATAATATCCCATATACTTAAACTTAATCCCTTTAATGGTACCAGCCATTTCTAAAAAAAGAATTTTTTTATTATTCACTATCCTGTATTCCTTAGTAGTAATTCTGGCATCAAGTGCTGCTTTTCGAGCATTTACTAAAGCTATTTCCGGCATATATTCAATTCCAATCTGGGTCTTTTCTGTTTCCAGGAGGGCCATGCCATTTTCCGACTTTAAATTAAATCTATATTCCGGATTTGTCTCATTATCATGATGACCCGCAAAAGTCCACTTATTAGGGTCAATATAAATTCCAATATTTACAATAGTACTCTTTACAAGGAAAGTAGCGCCGGGTGATTTTGAAAATTTAATAGGATTTAATTTTATTGAATCACTTGACTTTTTAGTAACACTATTGTCTTCATACTTCCAGGTACCATTATCATATAAAACTACTTGACGGCCATTGTCAGTAAGTGCTTTTATTTGTGCCTTCGAGATATTAAAAAATAATATAAATAAAAAAAGCAGTACGAATTTATTCATTTTAGTGTGAGATGAAGGTTTTAAGTTTGTAAAAAGTTAAAGATAATATTATTAGGTAAAAGTGAATAATTATCTAAAACAAAAAAGCCTCTAATCTCTCAATTAAAGGCTTTCTTTTAATAGTTAAAGACAATGGAAACCAGGATAAAAGAGATAAGATTTTTTCAATAACCTCAGAAACCACATATGGTACGAATGATGAAAAGGGAGTTGGTTTGAGCCTGCCATTATGTAAGGAATTTATTGAGCGACAGGCGACACAATAGATTTTGAAAGTGCTTTTGGACAGGGCTCCAGCTTTTTTATTTTTATTCCCCTGAGCGTGGAGACCTGATTTTATGGTTAGATAAATTAGCCTACATCTTCTTACGCTTCGCTAAACTTCGAATAGTGGCAGATTATCATAACTTAATATATCTTTGGGCTTCAAAATTTAAAAGAGTATTTTCATGGCAAAGGCATCTGAAATTAAAGTAGGAAATATATTACGTTACAATGGCGACCTGGTAACCGTTACAGAAGTTCTGCATCGTACACCAGGTAAAGGTGGGGCTTTCTATTTAGATAAGTTTAGAAATATAAAAACCGGTAAAATTGTAGAGGCTCGTTTAGCTACCGACGAACAGGTTGAGATTTGCCGGGTAGAAACTAACGATTTTCAATATCTGTATGAAGATGGTGATTTCATGGTAATCATGAATAATGACACTTATGATCAGTTTAATATTCCAAAAGCGCTATTTGGCCCGTCTGTGAAATTTCTAAAAGAAGGAATGAACGTAATTGTATCATTTGAAAGTGAAGAACCTATTATGGCGCAAGCACCTAACTTCGTAGAATTAGAAATTACGTATTCTGAGCCGGCTGTTAAAGGTGATACCTCATCAGGCGCGTTAAAAGCGGCTACAACAGAGAATGGTGTAGAAATAAAAGTGCCGCTTTTTGTAAACCAGGGCGATAAAGTAAAAGTAGATACACGCACCGGGGAATATATTGAACGGGTAAAGTAAGAAATATTTCATTACAGAGGGATATTATATAGGTCGTACTTGTGCGCTGGGCGGTTTAGTGTTGCATGCTCAACAGATTAAAGCTCGTTCGTGCATACGGCACTTGCGTTGGGTGGGGTGTGCTTCAACGGGTTGAAACCCGTTGTTACAATATTTGGCGAGCCGATAGTTCTTACGCAAAAAAGCCTCAAATCTTTCGACTTGAGGCTTTTGCCTTTCTGGTAGACCAGACAGGACAATGGTCTAACTTTTTTGCTGATTTACAAGCAATTGAAAAAGCTGAATCATTCATTAGGCCAAATGGCAATGCAGAGAAGTCTTTAATTGAGAATTTACAAAAATCATATCGGGATAAAGCGAAGAAAAAATAGAAAAACAGCAAACGTCCTAAATGCCGGGAATGCTGCGCTTAATATCGCGGAAGCGTTTATTACCGTTGCAAAGCGAATTGATGATCGGCAATTTCCATTTGCCGCCAATCATGTAAATCGTGTCCTGCAAAGCTTGTATTTCGTCTTTCTGGTTGCGCGGGTTGGATAATATCTCCGCGGCTACCATTGAACCAGGTGGGTGGCCTATCGAAGATCGCTAAAGCGGCTTCCAGGCCGGAACAAGTGTATGAAAGGCAGCCGACACCTGAGGAACTGGCAGAAGATTTAGAAATAACTGTAGGAAAAGTGACTAATTCTTTAGCTAATTCCGGCAAGCACCTCTCTTACGATACGCCGTTTTCAAGCGAGGAAGAAAACACACTGCTGGATGTGCTGCAAAGCCCGGAACCCGGAACAGATAAGGGATGATGAACGAATCACTAAACATTGAAGTTTCCAACAGCATGCGCGTGCTCGCTGAAAAAGAAAGAGAAGTATTGTCCTTATTTTTGGTCTTGGTAACCAACACGCCCACAGCCTCGAAGAAATTGAGGAAATATACCAGCTCACCCGGGAACGGGTAAGGCAAATCAAAGACAAAGCATTGACAAGACTTCGTGAAAGCAGGGGTAGCCGGGCGCTAATATCCTATTCAGACTAATAAAAAAAGCACCCCACAAAAAATTTAGTTTAGCCTTTTTTATCTTTACCATTGTAAAGCAATCAATTACGGTTATGTCGAATATCAGTCTTATCATTGAAGAAAGAGCGGCCAGCATTGGCAACTTTATGGTCGGCCGCTTACTGCCATTCCGGGAAAAAAGAATGGTTGGTCCTTTTGTTTTTATTGACCACATGGGGCCGGTAAAACTGACTGAGCGTCAAAGCTTCGATGTGCTGCCGCATCCGCATATCGGTCTTTCTACGCTTACCTTTTTATTTGAAGGCAGCATTATGCACCGGGATACTTTGGGTAATGTGGTGGAGATCAAACCGGGCGCGGTAAACTGGATGACTGCGGGGAAAGGGATCGTTCACTCGGAGCGCATGCCGGAATATTTGCGCCATGCCAGCCAAACCTTGCATGGCTTACAGATTTGGGTGGCCTTGCCGAAAGAGCTGGAACAAATGGCACCGGAATTTTTCCATATTGATGCTGCGCAATTACCTACCTGGACAGACGGTGGCCTGCAATTCAAGTTAGTGGCCGGTGAAGCATTTGGCCACCAATCTGCCGTCCCGGTGTACAGCAAACTATTTATGGTAGAGATTAAAAGCAAAACCAGGCAAACGGTTAATATTGGACCTTTTCTTTATGGTGAAGCGGGCCTGTATATACTCGAAGGTCAGATAGAAAGTGAGGGCAATAGTTACCAGGCTAAACAGCTATTGGTAGCCAAAGAAAGCTCGTTGTGCGAATTTACTATAGCAGCAGACAGCACGATCTACTTATTTGGCGGAGAACCTTTTGCCGAAGAGCGATTTTTAGATTGGAATTTTGTGGCCACCGATAAGGAACTGATCAACGCGGCCAAACAAAAATGGATCGCGCAAACATTTGATAAGATAAAAGGGGACGAAACCGAATTTGTGCCTTATCCGACATTTAATAAAAAATAATCGTGACAGCAATTAAGAAGTCTAAGCCACGTATGATCATTTATAATACTTTCTGACGGAGGTTGTTTAAATTTGTATATGCTGACGATGGAAGAATACGATGCGCTGGATGGCAGTCGTTTTACGGGGCGACTTCTTAGCTGACCGCGAAGAGAACGGCCTGATCGTGCAGTTGTATCGTGTCGGCAGCTTTTACGGAGAATTATATTACAATCCTTTGGAGCCAATAGGATCTTGCGCTGGCGGGCCTTCGAGGGAACACAGCAATTAGGGCCTTACCTCGCGCACATCCGATTCAACGCCAGGTAAATCAATATTATGCTCCATAACTGACATAATAACCAAATACGGAGCTTCCAAGCGACAAAAGGGCGCTAAACGACCGATAGGAACGCAAATTGAAGCAGGCTTCGTGAAAGGATGATTATGGATAGCTATTCAGCTACTATTATCGGCGCGGTCGATAATCTCTAGACCGCGGTTGTAACACTCGAGGTTTTTAGTTATGTGAAAGGGATCGAGCAGGCGACCGGCTCGGGCTCCGGGTTTTTATTTTCTTCGGATGGCTACCTGTTTACGAAC
>NZ_JAQBOD010000016.1 GCF_028288205.1 Mucilaginibacter sp. | reverse complement strand
CTGAGTTTGGTTTTTTAGGGGTAGTGGTATACACGCGTGTGCATACTCCTCTTCGCTGTGGACAGCTGTCCAACGCTGGTGACTTACTCTTGTCAACCAGAGCTACTCTACCTTTTCTAACTAATTGATTGATAGTAGGCATTCTTGCTTTCTTGTTTTGTTTTTTTTAATTCCCGGCTGCCAACCTACATTGGAGGGCAGTTTTAGGGACTGCAAAAGTACGGAGTTATTTTATGATATTCAAGAGGTTATGCAAAAAAGTTTTTGTATGGAGGGTGAATGGTTGAATTGGGTTGATTAAGTGAGTGGTTTTGGGTGGTGAGTCTATCAAATATTCTATATTTGATAATATGAACCCAACCTATCGTTCTACGTTATATATTACACAATTTCTGAATTATTTTCTGGCGACTCTCCTATTGTTTTCTTGCCAAAATAAGTGGAGAGAAAAGACCACTAAGGCAGATTCTGTTAACTCGAAAGTTGTGATTGCAAACAAGAGCAACCGAGATACCTTGATAACTACAACATGTGCAATATTAATATATCCAACCTTAAAGCAGATAGATAAAATGAAACGGGAGGTTAAGGATAGTGATGACTTTTATACAGTAGCTGATGACAACCAATATTATATGGGAACATCTATAAAATTTTTAGATTCTGTAAAAACAAAAATGATTACGCGAGATGCTAAGGGCTCATTAACTTTCAGAACAAAAGCCGGCAAAATATTCAAAACTAAATTAGATAGCTTACAGTGGAATATTCTTCTTTTTAACGGCAAAGAAAAACCGATTAACGCTGATATAACAATGATTCAGGACGATTATAAATCGTATATGAAGTAGCCGCTTAAAACTCCAAATACCTATTGATCTTAATATGTACCTTATCGCCTATATGGTATTTGCCGGGTGCATCATTTAACAGGCGCAGGGTGATGTGGCCTTTTTCTATCAACAGATCTTCGTAACTACCTTTAAACAGTACTTGTTTAACTGTCCAATCCTTACGCGTCCAGCTGTTGGTGGGCGCGGCCCATTCGGGGTATATTACGATGTTATCGGCTTTACTGCTAATACCGCAATGCCTTGCATCTTCATTGCTTAATACAGTGCAATTGGTTAGCAGCTTGGCTGTGTATAGGGTCTGTGGATTTTGATATAGCGTCTTAGGTTTACCTGCCTCAATGATCTCCCCATCTTTTAGCACGATCAGTTCATCAGCCATAGACAGCACCTCGGCCGGGTCATGCGATACCATGATAACAGTTAGGCCGGTTTCCTGCACCACCTGCCTTATATCCTGCTGCAAACCCTCGCGGAATGAAGTATCCACCTGGTTAAAGGGCTCATCCAGCAACATTACTTCGGGACGGGTTATCAGGGCGCGGGCAATGGCTACGCGCTGCTTCTCGCCTCCGCTTAAAAAAAATGCCTGCTTATCGGCAAGGTGCAATATGTTTAGCTGCTTTAATACCTGGTTGGTTCTTTCTTCTTTGGCGGCAACATCGGTATTGGGCATCAGTACGGCAATATTGTCCCATACTTTAGCGTAAACGTTAAGCCCGTCGGTATCCTGCGTTACCATTTTCATGGCGTCATGACCAGGTATCAGCTTTTCTTCGGGTCCCCAAATGCGTTCGCCTTTAAATTGAACCTCACCCTCATCGGGCGATAACAAGCCATACAGCAATCGCAGTAAAGTACTTTTGCCACTGCCGCTCTCGCCTATTATGGCCGTGATTTTTTTTGGCTGGATAGAAAGGCTGATTCTTTTTACACCTGCCACCCGTTCGCCGGGATAGGTTTTAGTTATAGCTAAGGCCTGTAAAAAGGGGGTAGTTGTCATGCAGCAAATATAGATAAAACGGCAAAAGGCCGTTAATTAACAGCCCTGCCTTTTTAATATATATTGAGTTGGTGATTTTAGAACCCAAATGTAAACCCGAAAGCGAAGTTTTTTAAGCCTGCCTGTGCAGGGCTATTCTCGAACATATCATTAAAGTAATACTTGGCATATATACCTGCCGAGCCATAGCCTATGCGGGTGAACGCGCCGTATTCCATTTTGGTGAAGTGATAATCACCATCAATTTTTTGCTTGCCATTTTCGCTACTGATCTGTTTAACACGGGCACCTAATAACAAGCCTGCTTCTGGACCAATAATGAAGCGGAAACGTTTACCATCTGAATTTTCCTTGCTCCTAAACTCGAACGATAGTGGCACTCGCAAATAGGTGGATGAGAAGCGATTTTTGCTGTAATGGATAGCATCAGTAGTATAAGTTAAAACCGGTGCATCCCTTTGTATAGTGATATCTTTACGCAAGCGGATCAAGGTCCAGTCAAACCCACCCGACAGGTATATTTTAAAGTTATTGTTAAACTTATAACCAAATTGCACCAGGTCAAAACCTACGTTGCTTGATTTCCATGAACGATAGCTTAAAAAATCATTTTTAGGTGATAGTGTAAAGCTGCCGTTATCAACAAGGGTGGTTAAACCCAGATCAAACCGTGAAAAGGTGATGCCAAAGTTAAAACCTGTTGGTTTTTTATCATTGCGCATGCTATCCCGGTGTGCCCTAAAATCGCCCATGCTAACTTTTACCCTGGTTTTTTTAGTGGTTGTAATTGTATCTGTACCGTTAGTTATTGTTGTTGTTGTAACTGTAGTAGTTTTAGTTTGTGCAATACTGATGGTTGCAGCGCCGCATAGTAATGCGGCTATTAGTAAACGTTTCATATAAGTGATATTTAGATTTATTATTGTTTTTTAATTTTAATTATTCCAAGGTTTACCCCTGTTACATTTGATTCGGTATTGTCGTCATCGTTATCGCTAAATTCTATCAGTTTATCCTGACGCTTATCAACTTTGGCTATCAAAACATTTATTAAACCACCCAGGCTATGTATGCCGCGCTTTTTAACAGGAACCGCATCAGGCTTATTTACCGAAGCCATTATCGCGGGCTTTTCAACCCTGGCCTGTTGCTCAATATCCACCGACTTAGGCACAAGCTGGATACCTTTATCCGGAACCGTTGCCTGTATTACATCCACTTCTGGCGCAGTTACAGCAGCAATTAATGGCTGGTTATCCGCTTTAACAGGCGCTGCCTCTTTAATGATGTTATCTGTGGAGTTTACCGATGCCGTTACTTTGTTAACTGGTGATGCACTTGTAGTTACGGTTGATACAATCTTGTCAGCAGCAGGCGGAGTAGGAACTATGGGCGCTGCATCCCTCTTGTCGGTTGTAGTTGCTGCAGGTTGTATATGGTTTGCTGCTACTTGATTATTATTAACCTGTTGTTTGGTGACTTTATTTTTTTGTTGTAAAAACAACACACCGGCTGTAACCAATATAATAACGCTGGCTGCAATGCTTAACCATGGCATTATGGAGCGTTTAGCCTTTTTACCATCCAGCTCATCGGTAATATTATCCCACACCATTGGCGATGGCTCTATTTTAAAGTCTTCAAATTTCGAGTGAAATAGCTTATCAAACTCCTTATCTTGCATATCCATATCTTTTATTCTCCATTTTTAAAACCATATCTTTTAATATTGCGCGCGCCCTTGATAGTTGTGATTTAGAGGCTCCCTCTGTTATGCCAACTATGCCGGCAATTTCTCTATGCGAATACCCTTCAATAGCATAAAGGTTAAACACCATTTTATAACCGGGCGAAAGCTGCCGTATAATATTCATCAGGTCCTTTACACCCATATTGGCCATTACTGTTGGGTTTACTGATGGTTCGTTACCTATTTCGGTAACATCCATTACCTGTACCATTTTATGGTGCTTGCGGTAATACTCTATAGCGCTGTGTACCATTATACGCCTTACCCATCCTTCAAAAGCACCATCGCCCCGGTAATCTTCCAGCTTTTTAAACACTTTAATAAACCCGTTTTGTAACATATCTTCGGCCTCCATCCTATCAGTTGCGTAACGCATGCAAACACCCAGCATTTTAGCCGCAAATTGCTTATATAATAACTCCTGCGCCTGGCGTTCGCCAGCCTTACAGCGGGTAATTAATTCGTCAATTATATAAGCAGGTTTAAGTAGCATCATTTAAAGGTAAGATGATAGTTAGTACCAAATGGTTGCATGTGGTTACAAATATTTTTTATTTGCTTAATTTTAAACACCAAATAAGAGCAATAATAATGAAGCGTTTACTTTTTAGCTTACTAATTCTTTTATGCTGCACCGGCATCTTCGCGCAGCGAATAACAAATAATGCTTACACCCTGTTGAAACCTGACCGCGTTTTCGACGGCCGGCAAATGCACAACGGCTGGTGGGTATTGGTAAAAGGCAACCTTATTGAAGCCGCTGGCGAACCGGGCAGTATTACCGCACCGGCATCGGCAAAAATTGTTGATTTGAAAGGGCTGACCTTATTACCGGGGTTTATAGAAGGGCACTCGCACCTGTTCCTGCACCCTTATAATGAAGTAAGCTGGAACGACCAGGTAATGACCGAGAGCCGCGCCGAGCGCACTGCCCGCGCTGTAGTACATGCCCGCGAAACTTTAATGGCTGGTTTTACAACCGTACGAGATCTTGGTACGGAAGGAGCAGGTTATGATGACGCAGGCCTAAAATCAGCTATAAAAAAAGGAATTATACCTGGACCACGAATGTTAGTAGCCACCCGCGCTATTGTTGCAACCGGCAGTTACGGTCCTAAAAGCGAAGTAGCAGAGCTGGCCCTCATCAAGGGCGGCGAAGAAGCTGATGGGTTGGAGGGCATCACTCATGCGGTGCGCTCGCAAATTGGGCATGGTGCCGATGTTATAAAATTATATGCTGATTATGGCTGGGGAATAAACGGCAACGCCCCAACTTTTACCGAAGAAGAACTAAAAACAGCCGTTGAGGTAGCCAAAAGCAGCGGACGGACAGTGGCGGTACACTCCGGTACAACAGAGGGAATGCGCCGCTCAATTATGGCAGGCGTTACCACCATTGAGCATGGCGACGGCGGCACACCCGAATTATTTAAGCTGATGAAAGAAAAAGGCATAGCGCTATGCCCAACCTTATCGGCTACGGAAGCAATTGCAAGCTATGCGGGTTGGAAAAAAGGTGTGGACGCCGACCCTGCAAGGGTTAAACAAAAGCACTATATTTTCACCGAGGCCCTTAAAGCCGGTGTCACCATTTGTATGGGCGGCGATGTTGGCGTGTTTCCGCATGGTGATAACTCGCGCGAAATGATATTAATGGTTGATTATGGCATGAAACCCCTTGATGTATTACGCTCATCAACCTCAATAAATGCTGAAGTTTTTGGATTGAAGAATTTAGGGAGTATTAAAGTGGGTTATCTGGCGGATATTGTTGTGGTTAGCGGTGATCCGGTTGAGGATATGAAAACTGTTAAGCAGGTTAAGTTGGTGATGAAGGATGGTATGATTTATAAAGAGTTATAACAATGAAGATGGACCCAGCCATTTTGCCTGTTATTGAAACCGATAGACTGCTGTTGCGAGCGCTGAATAGAGCTGATGCGGACGCGTTGTTAAAACTACGTTCGGATGAGCAGGTAAACCGTTATCTTGACAGGCCGCCAACCACAACAATAGCTCAGGCGCAAGCTTTTATTGACAAGATAGTTAACGCTCATTCTATGTACTGGGTCATCAGCCTAAAAAACGCCCCTGATTTGATAGGAACGATGTGCCTGTGGAATTTCGATACTGAAAAGAATATGGCTGAAGTGGGTTACGAACTTATGCCCGGCTACCAGGGTAAGGGAATCATGAATGAAGCAATACTGGCAGTTATCAGTTATAGCTTTAATAAATTACAGCTGCGGGTATTAGCGGCAATAATGCACCCAGATAATGAAGCGAGTGCTAAATTGTTAAAGCGAAATGGTTTTGAACCAGACCATGCGAATAAATTTATTAGTGAAAAAGACGCGGAAGGACAGTCTGTTTACGTATTGATACGTAATTAATTGGTCTATTTCTTCTCCCTATAATACTTATACACCTTCACTGCCGACATCAGCGCAAGCGCAAAAGCTATAATCCCCACCACGCCGAATATCCAGTTCAACGAGCTTTTAAGTACTACTAAAAATACTATCGCAAACAAAAGCAGGGTTGCCAGTTCATTCCATAAACGTAATTGGGTAGATGTCCATTTGTAAATGCCTTTGCGCATTTGGTTCATTTTATTTTGGCAGATAAAATGATAGGCTATTAAAAATATAACAAATGTTAGTTTAATATGCATCCACCCAAATTGCAGCCAAACCGGTGCAATGCACAGCATAGTAATACCGGCAGCCAAAACCAGGTACATTGATGGGGTAGTAATGATCCACCATAATTTACTTTCCATAATTTCAAACTGTTTGGAAAGTATGGTACGGTCGGGCTCAGGCTTATCCTGCGCTTCGGTATGGTAAATAAACAAGCGCACCATATAAAACAGCCCCGCCATCCAGCAGACTACAAATATGATGTGTATAGCAAGAATATAGTTGTACACTAATTTTCACGATTATATCGAATTTCACGAATAATGCGAATTAGTGTTATTCGCCCAAATTCGTGCAATTCGTGTTAATACTTGTATTCCTTTATCACCTCTACCGCATATTTCACATTATCAAACGGTATATCGGGCATAATGCCGTGGCCCAAATTAAATATAAATCCGTTCTCGCCTTTCATGCGGTCGAACAGGCGGTATATTCTTTCTTTAATAACTTTCTTATCAGCATACAAAATATGCGGATCTAAATTGCCTTGCACAGCTATGCCTTGTGGTAAGCGCTTTTTAATATCCAGCAGGTCAACGTTCCAATCGATAGAAATAACATCAGGCTTAGCCTCTGCCATTAATGGCGCAAAAACAGAGCTTCCCTTACAGAAAGAAATCACCGGGATATCTTTTCTATCCAGTTTACTGATGATCTCGGCAATATAGCGGTGCGAAAATTCTTTATAATCATCCCATGCTAAAGCTTGTGCCCAGCTATCAAATATTTGTACCGCATTTACACCTGCTGCTATTTGCAGGTTAAGGTAATCTGCCGTTACAGTCGCAATCTTTGACAGTAGCTGATGAGCCATTTCGGGCTCGTTGTGCAGCATCAATTTAGTCAGCTTAAAATCTTTTGATGATCCGCCTTCAACCAAATAGCTCATTACCGTAAAAGGCGCGCCTGCAAAACCTATTAGTGGAATACTGCCCTTTAAACGTTGTTGAATAACCTTTATAGCATCAGCAACATATTGCAATTTATCAATACAATTAGTATTCAGGTTATCAATATCTTTCTGCGTACGTATGGGATTGGCAAACTTAGGGCCTACATTTTGAGTAAAGCTCAAATCACCGCCCATAGCCTCGCCGGTAACCAATATATCCGAAAATAAGATGGCGGCATCAATGCCCAACAGATCAACCGGCAACATAGTAACATCTGCAGCCAACTCCGGCGTTTTGCACATCTCCAGGAAAGAGTATTTGTTTTTTATTTCCCAGTACTGGGGCATAAACCTGCCTGCCTGCCGCATCATCCATACAGGTGGGCGTTCGGTTTTTTCAGAAAATGCAGCTTTTATTAGTAATGAATCTCTCATGCTTTTTTTAGAATCAAGAGGCAAGAATCAAGAATTAAGAGAATAGGCGTTACCTATCTTGGCTCTTGATTATTGGCTCTTGACTCTCTCTTTTGTTATTTTTTATCAAGCTCCTGATGAAGTCGGCTTATTACCTCTTTCATTTTGGATGTTATTTTTTCTTGGTGCTTATCGGCCAATGCTAAATAAGCTTTGGCCTTTTCATAATTATTATGTCTTATGCTGAGGTTAGCTACATGCACCAAAGCGGCAACATGGTCGTTTGCTGATCGTAACGGGTATTGCGCGGCTATTTCATAATGCTTTTCGGCTTCATCAAAATTCTGCTTTTGCAGGCATACACCTCCAAATATAAACTCATAAAATCCGCGGCGTTTTTTGCTTAACCAACCAGGATTAGGCACTTGTCGTAATAGTGATTCGGCTTTGTCATAATCCTTATTATGGAAAGCTTTGGCTGCCAGTATAATAGTTCCTTCCTTAAAGTAGCCCCATATCAGCAGGCCTATAAATAGTACAATTACAGCAGCAACTTCATAAACCCGCAGATGTATAGCTACTGCCAGCATAATAACAAAAGCGCCTATAACAAAAATGCGTGCCCTGTTTGTAAACATTAATTAATGCTGATCTGTAAATTTATAGCCAACACCACGTATAGAGTGAAAATAAACCGGATTTTTAGGATCAGGTTCAAAATACTTACGGAAGGTTAGAATAAAGTTATCAATAGTACGGGTTGATGGGTATACATCATAGTTCCATACGGTTTCCAGTATTTGCTCGCGCGATACCGCGTCATTACGGCGCTCTATCAGCAACTTTAATAGCATGGTTTCTTTTTTAGTTAACGGGGTTATAGAACCATCGCCATTAACCAATTCGAACGAGTTAAAATGAATAGTTTTATCGCCGATTTTATAGCTGTTAAACTCTTTCAGGTCATCGCCTTTTAAGCTGCGCTTAATCAGGTTGTTAACCCGTAGTATCAACTCTTCCAGGTTAAATGGTTTGGTCAAATAATCATCCGCGCCTTTTTTCAGTCCGGCTATTTTATCCTCGTTTGTATTTTTTGCCGTCAGAAACATGATGGGCACTTCAGAGTTCTCTAACCTTATAGTTTCTGCAACTACAAAGCCGTCAATTTCGGGCATCATAACATCCAGTATAACCAGGTTAAAACGCTCTTCTTTAAATATCTGTAGGGCTTTTTTACCATTGCTGGCGGTTGATACCTTGTAACCTTCTAACTCAAGGTTAAGTTTAATTGCTTCTAAAAGATGTTCTTCATCTTCGGCCAGTAAAATTCTTTTTCTGCTTGGCATTTAATTGTGATTTATGTTAATCCAAAAACAACCTCAAATATGCTTCCTCCAGGGCGATTGTCCTTGACCCTGATGCTTGCCTCATGCTTATCCAATACTTGTTTTACAATGAATAAACCCAGGCCGGTACCTTTAGTATTACGCGTATCTTCACTGCCAACGCGATAAAACTTGTCGAAAATACGGCTTTTTTCTTCATCTGCTATGCCAATACCATGATCGGCTACCTGTAAATGAACTTTGCCATCTTTAGAGAATAGCTTAACATCCACCGCCTCGCAAGGTTTAGAGTATTTTATAGCATTCTCTACCAAATTAGTAACTACTGATGTAAGCGCGAACTTATCACCGGTTATTTCAATTTTTGGTTCTATCTCGGCGTTGATTATCATTTGATTACAGTCGCATTTAGTTACCTGTAAGCGGTTTACTATACTATCCACCAATACCGATAAATTAAAGCTTGCTTTAGGAAAAGTGTATGAGCTGTTATCAATTTTTGATGCCAGCAACATATTCTCAACCATGTCATCCAGCCGCTCAATATCTAACAATGATTTATCAATAAAATCTAAGATCTGCACTTTAGAAAGGTCTCTTTTTTGGATAGTTTGCAGCAATAGTTTAATTGATGCCAACGGCGATTTCAGCTCATGTGTAACAGAAAGTAAAAAATTCTTCTTTTGCTCCTGTAGCCTACGCTCCCGGTTAAAGGATTTGTGCAGGTAAATTGCGCCAACTAAAAAAACCACCACAAATACCAGCCCCTCGCCCATGATCATACCTGTGCGACCAGGTTGTGATCTAACCAACATATATCCCCACCAAATTAATTCGGCAACGGCATAGGTAATAAGTGCATAAAAAATGACAAATGATCTTTTCATAATCGTTTATTTATCTCTGAATACCAAGTCAAGACTATCAAATATAGCTCTTTTTGCTTTCTCCAGGTCAATCTTGGTATGTGCCGACGAGATGAACCCAACCTCATAACCAGACGGACCTAAATAAACGCCCCGGTTTATTAATTCGCGGTGCAGTTTTTTAAATTTCTCCATGCTATTTGGATCAATTTCTTCGGCTTTACTTATCAATTCCTGGTCGGTAAATGCAAACCAGAAGATAGAGCCAATGTTAAACACTTTAAACTTATAATTCCTGGCGGTAGCAAAACGTTGAATAGCTTCGGTAAACTCTTCGGTCTTTTTGTGCAGATCCTTGTAAAAGCCCATACGCAATAATTCAGTCAATTGGGCAATACCTGCCGCCATAGCAACCGGGTTGCCAGACAGTGTGCCCGCCTGGTACACCCCGCCATCCGGCGATATATGGGCCATAATCTCTGCAGAGGCGCCATACATGCCAACCGGCAAACCGCCACCTATAATTTTACCATAAGTAATAATATCCGGCTGTATTTGGTAATGCCCTGCGGCACCTTCAAAACCTATGCGGAAACCCGATATCACTTCATCAAATATTAATAGCGTTCCGTTTGCTGTACAAATATCGCGCAGCACTTGCAAATATTCTTTGGTTTGCAGCAGCAGGCCATTATTAGCCGGGATAGGCTCAATAATTACAGCGGCTATCTGGTCTTTAAACTCAGCAAATGCTTTTTGCAGCGCTTCGGTATCATTCAGGCCGATAACTATCGTTTCATCAGCAAACGCTTTGGGTACACCCGCTGAGGATGTTTCGCCAAAAGTAACCAGGCCCGATCCGGCTTTAACCAACAAAGAATCTGAGTGCCCATGATAGCAGCCCTCAAACTTTAATATTTTATCGCGCTTAGTATACCCACGAGCCAACCTGATGGCCGACATAACCGCTTCGGTACCCGAGCTAACAAAGCGCAGTTTCTGTATGAATTTATTGTTTTTCAGGATCAGTTCGGCCAGCTCATTCTCCAAAGCCGTGGGCGCGCCAAATGACATGCCATTTTGCATTACCTCAATAACCTTCTCTCTAACTTTTGGATGATTATGTCCCAGGATCAGCGGTCCCCACGAGCAGCAAAAATCAATAAACTCGTTATCGTCTGCATCCCAAACGCGACAGCCATCACCTTTTTTTATAAACAGCGGCGTACCATATACAGATTTAAACGCCCTAACCGGCGAGTTAACCCCACCCGGAAAAAACGTCTTAGCCTTTGCGTATAACTCCGCAGATTTTTCCCTGCTGATATCCGGCTTACCCGTTTTATTTACCGGTAAATCCTCATCGCCCGAAAACATTTTTTTTATAGAATCTAACATTCTTTTTTAAGTCAAAAGTTAAAATTCAAAATTCAAAAAGTAAGTCGATTTTGACTTTTGACTTTTGAATTTTGACTTAACCTAAATCCATTTATTCTCCAACACCTCTTTAGCATGATACGTTAATATCGCTGTCGCCCCAGCCCTTCTGATGCTGGTTAGCACCTCGGTAACGGCACGCTGTTCATTGAGCCAGCCTTTTTGTATAGCGGCTTTTATCATGGCGTACTCGCCGCTTACATTGTAGGCTGCTACGGGTAATTCGGTATCGTCTTTTATTAATTTTATTACGTCAAGGTAAGCTAACGCAGGTTTTACCATTAAAAAGTCGGCGCCTTCTACTTCGTCTAAACGTGCTTCTATTAAAGCTTCACGCTGGTTAGCCGGGTTCATCTGGTAGGTTTTTTTATCACCAAACTTTGGCGCAGAATTCAACGCATCCCTAAACGGACCATAAAACGCGCTGGCATATTTAGCCGAGTACGACATGATAGAAACATGCTTAAACCCCGCATCATCCAAAACACGGCGAATATAGCCTACCCTGCCATCCATCATATCGCTTGGCGCAATAATATCTGCTCCGACTTGTGCGTGGGCCAATGCCATTTTACCTAAAACCTCTAAAGTTTCATCGTTTAGTATTTCGCCGTTCTCTACAATGCCATCGTGGCCATCGCTGCTGTAAGGATCCATCGCTACATCAGTGATTACACAAGCTTCAGGAAAGTTCTTTTTAACCTCGCGTATAGCACGCAGGTACAAGCTTTCTTCGCGGTGACTTTCGGTTGCATATTTATCCTTCAGTTCTTCGCTGATGTTAGGGAACAAGTCAAAAGAATTTAAACCAAGTTTCATGCAACTCTCCACCTCGCGCAGCAAATTATCTATCGAATATCTAAAGATACCCGGCATAGACGCTACCTCGGTTTTTTGGTTATTACCCTCCACAATAAACAAGGGGAATATCAAATTAGCCGCGCTAACATGTGTTTCCTGCACCATCTGGCGGATAACTTCACTCTTACGGTTTCTTCTTGGTCGTTGTAACATAAGCCCCCCTTAAATCTCCCCCGGTAGGGGAGACTTTCATTTTAATTTTTTAAGCCTCCATAATAAAGCCCTCCCTACCGGGGAGGGTTGGGTGGGGCTATCCCAAACACTGCCTCTGCCAGCCCAACTTCATCGGGCGAGAAAGGCAATATATATTTTACCCCCATCTCATCAAACTTTTTACCGGTTGATTTGCCTATGGCAATTACCTTTTGATATGGGTCCATTAAATTATCAGCGAAATAAGCATCCACGTTTGACGGGCTGGTAAATACCAGCACCTCCGCGCCCGATCTTTCTACTTCGTCTTCCAGCACAGTTTCGTAAACAGAAATATCTATAACCTTTGTGTCGGCCGACAGGCCTTTTTGTATGCTTCTTAATGATTCTTCAGCTCCCGGAAACAATACTTGCGTTCCGTTGGCTACTTTGGCAAATTCGGCGGCTACATCTTCCGGATCAATGCCTAAACCTGTAAAAGCTGCAAAATGCCCTTTTTTACGCAACATTTCTTCTGATCCGCCCCCCATTACTCCAAACTTTACATTCTTAGGTAAATGTGGCCCCAGTTGGAAAAAGTATTCAACCGCGTTTTTGCTTGAGAAAAATATCCAGTCGATATTTTTTAATATGTACGAATCTAACTTGGTAATAACCGGTACTGTGCGTATTAATGATCGCCCTTCTATCTGTATATTATGTTTTTCTAATGCTTTGCGGAAATAACTTTGCTCAGATATCTCGCGCGATATAAATACACTCGTTGGCAGTTTGCGCTGGGGGTCAAAAGCAGCAATAATTTTTTTGGCAAGGCCATCGGTTTTATCGGCTTCTAAAAATAAACGGTCGGGAAAATCATCGCCGGTCTCGGCTTTTGATGTAAATACCTGGAACATGTTATCCTCGCGGCGGCAATAACAGCCCAGTGGTAAGTGGCAGCCTCCACCAAATAGTTTTAGCACCGTACGCTCAACTGCCAGTTCTTCGGCAACATCGGGATGGTTTAGTACCTGCAGGGCCTCAAACAATTCGGTATCGCTTTCGCGTATCTGTATGGCCAGCACGCCTTGCGCAGGTGCGGGTACAATTTCGTTAGGGGTTAGTTCTTCTACATGAAACTCGCTCAGATCAATACCTAAACGGCTAACGCCGGCTTTGGCCAGCATAATAGCGTCGTAATTTTCATCGCGTAGTTTGCCTATGCGGGTAGGTACGTTGCCGCGCAGGTCTTCAATTTCCAGATCAGGGCGATAGGCCAGTAATTGTGCCTTGCGCCTGTTGGATGAAGTGCCTACAATAGCGCCGAATTTTACAGATAGCTTTTGGTGAACATCCACGCAGTCCTTCAAGATCAGCAGCAGCTCAGATGGGTCCTCCCGCTCTGATACTGCCGCGATGATGAGTCCCGGAGGGTTTTCGGTAGGCAGGTCCTTGTGCGAGTGTACCGCTATGTCAATAGTACCTGCCAATAATTCTTCTTCCAGCTCTTTGGTGAAAAAGCCTTTACCTTCTAATTTATCAAAACTTAAATTAAGTAAGCGGTCGCCTTGTGTTTTAATAATCTTTAGCTCGACAGTAATATTAACTTTTGCCAGGCTGTCTTTAACAAAATTAGCCTGCCATAGCGCCAGTTCGCTTCCGCGTGTACCTATAATTAACGTTCTTTCCAAGGGGTTATTCTATTTGCAACCGCAAATTTAATTTTTTATGCGGATGGTTGTCTATTTTATTGATGATATGAAAATAGAGTGACTATTCAATGAGTGAGTTAGTGAATAAATGAGTGAGTGAAAGAAGGAGAAAGGATTGAAATTAGCAAGACGACGGGCCTTAATCGCTGATAGCAACTGTTATTACATTAAAAAAGGTGATGTAGTGTTTCACAAAATAATGAAACACATGAAACACTCTTTTAGGTTAACTTATTGATATTTAATAATTTGACAAAATGAGTGAAACACTTTGAAACAGTACAAAAGCTTTAGGTAAAATAGTATAAATAGCTTATAATAAGGATTTTATACTATTTTACTGATTTTTTCAAATATAGCGTGAAACACCTGATGTGAAACACTTTGTCAATAACTAAAAGAAAGATTTTCGCTTCGCTCCTGGTAAAAGTGTACCAGTGTCCCCAAATCATCTGCGGAAATATTTAAATTGTCAATTTTTACAGTTAAGTGTTTTTCAGGCACCTGGTAGGAGAGATAATGAGAGCCTCTTCTCCTCCAACCTATTTCTTTTACCTTAGCTTCTGTTATTTCATGCCAGGGATAAAATGGCACCGTGTCGGTTTGTATACCTTTGTTATTGATAATTATACGAGGCTCATCAATAATAAAATTCCTGCCTTTTATATAAATAAAAATACTGGTGAGTATACAAAGCATTAAACCACCGGCATAATAATCTGGCCCTCGTGTTACAAGATACACACCAATTCCAAATCCGATGAATAATAAAACCAACTTAAACAGCGCGTCGCCTTTGGAATAATAAATTCTTGTTTCTTCCGGAATTGGATTAGCTACAACAATATTTGGCCTGGTGAACTTCATTAGCTTTATATTGACCTTAGATAGTATCTAAGTTAATGAATTACATTGACAAAAAAAATTATATTAATTTCTGCCTGGCGTGCAGAGATCGCCATGCTACCGCTCGCAATGACGTGCGGGTGAGCTACCTTAATAAAGAAGAATTGGGGATAATATTAGTGGTTATTGATCAAAATATCTTTAGCCATTACCATGGGTACACTAATGTATTTTTTCTCCATGTAGTTGATAACGCGTTCTAACACCTCGCGCGATTGCTGGTCCATGCCTTGCAGTTCGTCGGCAAATACACTGTTGATGGCGGTGTTGCGTATCTCTTTTATCTTTTCGGGCACCTGGCGCATGGCCAATTCTATGCGGCGCTGTTTAAGCATCAGTATAAATTCGGCCATGTTTTGCTCTATAATGGCTTCGGCATGGGTAAGCTCCTGATAACGCTCCTGTAAATTGCGTTTGGCAACTTCGTTTAAAGAACACACCTCGATAAAATTAACCGGGAACTGCTCCAATACTTCGGGCGCGGTATCATTAGGTATGGCCAGATCGACAATAGTTTTTTTGCCGGTTTCGCCGTTTAGTAAGCTTGCGTATATTTCGGGCGTAATAATAGGTTCTGTTGCTGATGTAGAGGTAATAATAACATCAAAGCCCTTATTGTAAGTTTTTAAACCGTCCAGTGTAAACGCTTCTCCATTCAAATCAACAGCCAGCTTTTGGGCCTTTGACAGGGTACGGTTAAATACCGCGAAGTTGGAGAATTTATGTTTTTGAAGATACTTGGAAATGGTTTGATTGGTTTCGCCCGCGCCGATGATAAGGATACGCGCGTTTGTACATAGCTTAAGATCTTTAAGCTTGCGGTAAGCTAATGACACTACCGAAATTGGATTTTTAGCGATGTTGGTATGTGTGTAAACTTCTTTGGCTGTTTTAACCACACAAGTCATGAACATTCGCAGGCAGTCGCCGGTAAGGCCCGCCTCGCGGCCATCTTCATAAGCTTTTCGCAGCTGGGCCAAAATTTCTTTTTCGCCAACTATCAGGCTCTCCAGCGAGCACGACATACGCAGCAAATGGTTAAGCGCTTCCTGATCCTGGTAGATAGAAGCCGCGTCAACAAAAGTACCCATATGCTCGGCGCATAGGTCGATGTTTAATGCTTTAATAAACTTATTGGCAAATGCTTTGTCAACAACCTCGGGGGTTATCATTACAAATTCTACCCGGTTACAGGTAGCCAGGTAAAAAATTTCGGATATACCAAACTCGGCTTTTACATAATGGAGCTTATCTGTAAGGTTCTCCTGGCAGATTACCAGCTTCCCCAGCTCCTTCAGCTCAATCTGTTTATGTGTAAAAGCTATTACCTTTAAATACTTCAAAGCATTTTAAATTTGACCCAACAAAAGTAGCATCCTAAACCAGAAGCAATGTCAAGACTTTGTCATACCGTTGAATTTAGAATGTTTATAAATAAACGGCATTTAATTATTCAAATATCTGTTTTATAGCCAAAAACACAGTTAAAATTACGAAAATGCTAAAAAACTACAGTTTGCTTATGCTCACAACCGGCTATTTATATGCCCGAGTGAACTATTTCCGCAATCCGGCGTCATACATCCGCATCATTCCGCATTATATTCCATATCCCCAATTTATAAATTCCTTGTAGGGAGTTCTTGAAATATTGTTTGGCTTAGGGTTGATATTTAAAACAACGCGCCTGTTTGCCGCCATTAGCCTATGTTTAATGCTGATGGCGTTTTTACCCGTGTATATACAAATGGTTAGAGATGCGCCGTTAAATTTGGTACATTTACTGTTACCCTTTAATGCATGGTTTCGGTTGCATTAGCCGGCATTGATAGCTTGGGCATAGTGGCATGTTAAGCCGGATGAAAATTTTGTAACAACCATAGGTAAAAAGCATCTATAATTTGGTTAACGCTGCGTATTGTGGTATAATTGGCTTATTTAATAATGATTAAAAAAGAATTTTTTACACTATCAGGCGCTAAAGGCAGGGGCATGTTAATGGACCTTACCTATGATGAGAATTTTAAAGACGCCCCGCTGGTTATCTTCGTACATGGTTTTAAAGGGTTTAAAGACTGGGGTACGCATAACCTGGTAGCCAATTACTTTGCCCAAAACGGGTACAGGTTTTTAAAATTCAATTTTAGCCATAACGGCACTACGCCTGATAATCCAATAGATTTTACAGACCTGATAGCTTTTAGCGACAATACTTTTTCTATTGAATTGGATGACCTGAACACGGTTATTGATTTTGCCATTAATGGCTCGGCAATACCGCGGGCAAATGGCGTATATTTAATTGGCCATAGCATGGGGGGCGGCATTAGCATAGTTAAAACTGCCGAGGATAAGCGGATAAAAAAACTGGTTACCATGGGTTCTACTTCAAGCTTTCATAATCTTTGGCCCAAAGAAGCCGAAAAGCAATGGAAATTACAGGGTATAATGTATATGTTGAACAGCCGTACCAACCAACAAATGCCTTTAAAGGCGGGTTTGTTGTACGATCTGGATAAACACCCGGAAAGGCTTGATATTTTAAAAAAAGCAGCTGAAATAACACAACCATGGATAATTATACATGGCGACGCGGATAATACTGTATCTCCTACCCATGCCAAACAACTACATACGGCACAACCCCATGCCGAACTATTATTAATAAAAGGCGGCGACCATACCTTTGGGGGAACACACCCCTATGCTAAAAATACGTTACCTGCTGATTTGCAAAAATTTTGCAATGCGGCCATCAAATTTTTAAATAAATAATTTAATACAGCGCCCCTTTAATACCTTGTTGTATAATTATATACCGGTACTTTATGTAATGCGAATATGATATCAGAGTCAAGAAAAAAAGACGGAAAATATTTAAACCCTATATCAACAGACGAAGCTGGTTTTGACAAGATGATCCCTATTATATGGGCTTATGCTACTAATAAAGCCGAAGTTATACCTGCAAAAACATTAGGGCCATTTAAAACCGATACATCCATTTACCAATCACCACCTAAAAGCGGACTAAGAATAACCTGGGTGGGGCACTCCAGCTTATTAATAGAAATTGACGGGCGAACCATTTTAACCGACCCGGTTTGGAGCCAGCGGGTATCTTTTGTGCGATGGATGGGACCAAAGCGTTTTTTTGGGCCACCTATAGCTTTGAGTGATTTGCCCCCACTAGATGCCATTATTGTATCTCATGATCATTATGACCATTTGGATAAAGAAACCATCAAGTTTTTTGCGGGGACCACTATACCGTTCTATTGCTCATTAGGTGTTGGGCAGCATTTGGAGAAATTTGGCATCGTAAAAAATTACATTACCGAATTGGATTGGGGAGATAGTGTAATGATAAATCATGATTGTGTGATAACCGCCGCACCGGCAAGGCATTTTTCGGGTAGGGGGATATTTAGACGCAATGAAACTTTGTGGTCGTCATTTATAATAAAGGGCAAAAAGCACAATATATTTTTTGGGGCCGATTCTGGATACTTTCCGGGGTTTAAAGAAATAGGAGAACTTTTTGGCCCATTTGACCTAACCATATTAGAGATTGGCGCCTATGGCAAATACTGGCCCGATATACACATGGGGCCGGATAATGCATCAAACGCGCACCTGGCTTTAAAAGGCAAATTAATGATGCCGATACATTGGGGCACCTTTAATCTGGCTCTGCATGATTGGTTTGAGCCTATTGAAAAACTGCAACAATATGCTGTAGATAAAAAGATAGAACTATTTGTACCCGAACCGGGTAAACCAACCGAAGTTACCGGAGCATATAATTCTGGTTGGTGGAAACCATATTTATAGTTTGCAGCAGGTAGTGAAAACTGCTATAACACTTCCTTCAAATGCTTATAATTTGATTTAACGGTATCCAGCACTTCGTCCATTCTGCCGTTTAATACCAGTTTGGTCATGGATAATGCCATGCCTTTTACCTGTTCAAACTCAATTTTTGGCGGCATGGCTAAGGCGTTGGGATCGGTCATGATATTTATCAATACAGGACCTTTATGTTGCAAGGTTTCCTGCAATGCTTGTTTAACATTATCGGGCTCAGTCACTGTAATTCCTTTTATGCCCATAGCTTGTGCCACTAAAGCAAAATCAGGGTTAACCATATCGGTTTGCCAGTCGGGCAGGCCGGCAACTTCCATTTCAAGCTTTACCATACCTAATGACCGGTTATTAAATAAGATGATCTTAACCGGTAATTTATATTGAACTATAGTAGCCAAATCGCCTAAAAGCATAGATAAGCCCCCATCGCCACACATAGCTATTACCTGCCTGTTGGGGCAGGATAATGCCGCGCCAATAGCCATAGGCATAGCATTAGCCATAGAACCATGATTAAAAGAACCTAACAGCTCGCGTTTGCCGGTGGCGTTAATATATCGCGCTCCCCATACGCACGACATGCCAGTGTCAACCGTAAATATGGCGTCATCAGCGGCTATCTCATCCAATATACTGGCAACCTTTTCGGGATGAATATTATCGGTTTCCCCGCCATCATCCACGTAGCCTTGCATCTGTTTTTTCACCTCGGCATAAAACTCCAATTGCTCTTTTAAAAAGCTATCATCCTTTTTTTGAGCGACCAATGGCAACAAAGCTGTTAATGTATCTTTTATATTACCACATAAACCTATATCCACTTTAGCACGGCGGCCTAAACGCTCGGATTTAATATCCACCTGTACAATTTTGCACTTTAGTGGCATAAACTGGGCATAAGGGAAATCGGTACCCAGTAAGATCAGCAGGTCGCATTCATGCATGCTATGAAATGCCGATGGTAAGCCCAGCAAACCAGTCATGCCAACCTCGTTAGGGTTGTCATATTGGATACTCATTTTACCTTTGAAAGAATAGCCTACCGGTGCGTTTAGTTTATTGGATAGATTTACTACCTCATCGTGCGAATGCGCTGCACCTATCCCGCAAAAAACAACTATATTTTTATGCTCATCTATTAATTGAGCCAATTGTTTCAAATCAGTGGCTGAAGGTCTGACCTCGGGAACAGGATTATAATTTTGTGTAGAAGACACTCCTTCTTCTGCATCCATTTTGGTGAGGTCGCCGGGCAGGCCTATTACTGATACCCCTTTTTTATTCAAGGCGTACTGTATGCCTGCCTGCAGCATACGCGGAAATTGAGCCGGCGTTGTCGCTATCTGGTTATAATGGCTGCAATCGTCAAAAAGCTTGATGGTATTGGTTTCCTGAAAATAGTCTGTACCAAATTCCATACTCATAACGGTTGATGCGATGGCAATTACCGGCGCCCCGGCTTTATGGGCATCATACAATCCATTAATTAAATGTACGTGACCGGGGCCACTGCTGCCAGCGCAACAGGCAAACCCCGATAGCTGTGCCTCGGCACTTGCTGCGAATGCTCCGGCTTCTTCGTGGCGTACATGTATCCATTGTATACTGCCTTCGCGCCTTACCGCGTCGTTCACCTCGTTCAAACTATCGCCGGTTACGGCGTATATTCTTTTTATGCCATTGTTAACCAGCATTTCTACCAGTTGGTCGGCTACGTTCTTTACCATATTACATACTTGCTTTAAAACTTTAACCAACCAACTGTTTGTGAGTTTTAAAATTTGTAAATAAGGGTAAAGATCGGAGATTAGTTATTAAAGATCAGGGGAATAATTTTGAAGACTAAATTTAACAGACAAGTATTAATCTTTAAACCGAAGGCTCTATCCAGTTACCATCCTCGCGGATAATGCCTATCAGCTCATCAAGCGCATTGGCGGCGCTGATGTTTTTCTTTACCGCTTCCTTGCCACGGTAAAGCGTTATCTTATCGGTACCCGAGCCTACATAGCCGTAATCAGCATCGGCCATTTCGCCGGGGCCATTTACTATGCAACCCATAATACCAATTTTTAATCCTTTTAAATGACTGGTACGGCTGCGGATCATTTGCGTAGTAACCATCAAATCAAACAACGTACGGCCACAACTTGGGCACGATATATATTCTGTTTTTGAGATGCGCGACCGCGTTGCCTGTAAAATACCAAAAGCTGTTGAGGTTATTGTTTTAGTGTCTATTTGAGGGGCATCTATCCAAATACCATCGCCAAAACCGTCAATTAGTAACGCACCGAGGTCGGTAGCGGCTTGTAGTTGTAAGTTCTGAGTCTTGAGTTCTGAGTCTTGAGTTTCGAAACTGTAACTTCTTTTGATGATAACCGGTACCTCCAGCTCCAACTCTTCCATTTTAAAGAAGAAGGAGCGCTGATCGGCCATGCCGTGCAGGGTATCAGTCTCCAAAACAAAAACCAGTGAATTGCTGAAAGGCAATAAACCAAACTCTTCCGAATCAATATCCGCAGGTTTTAAACGCACCAGGTTCAATGCTGATGAATGATCATCGGCATAAACATACTCACTCAAGGTAAATACCGGATGGCAGTTAACTTTATGGGTTAATTTTTGCCAGGTTGGGTAATTATATAGCTGCTTTAAATTAGCGGGCAGATTAAATGATGGCAATTCATCACCCAAAAACACAAAATCAACCGACTGCTCGGCCATATTATATTTATCTAACAAAGATGAATAGATATAACCGGCATCATTCAGCACCGAAGCATCTTTCAGATTAGCTTCCGATAGATCAACCACCACACGCGGCACCATGTGCCCCCCTATAAAAGCGTTGGCTTCGTAAGTGTAGCGCTTTTTGTATTCGTAGGGACTGTAAGAAAGAGGTAAAAGGTTAAAGGTTAAAGGTAAAGGATCTGTAAAATTACCTTTAACCTTTTGCCTTTCAGCCTTTAACCTTTCGGAATATCGGTTCACCAAAGCAATAGCCACCGGTGCCTCTGCTTCGGGTTCTTCGGTAAGGGATACGCGGACGGTATCGCCCAGGCCATCTTCTAATAAAGTACCTATACCAACGGCTGATTTGATGCGGCCATCTTCGCCGTCGCCGGCTTCGGTAACGCCTAAATGCAGCGGATAGTTCATGCCCTCGGCTACCATAGTTTCAACAAGCAAACGGTAGGCCTGTACCATAACCTGTGGGTTGCTTGATTTCATGGAGATCACCAAATTATAATAATTAAGCGTTTCGCACATCCGCATAAACTCCATTGCCGACTCGACCATGCCTTGTGGGGTATCGCCATAACGGCTCATTATCCTATCGCTTAGCGAACCGTGATTAGTGCCAATGCGCATGGCGGTGCCATACTCCTTGCATATTTTCACCAGCGGCGCAAATTTTTGATATATACGTTCCAGTTCGCCCTGGTATTGCAGGTCGGTATAATCTATCTGGTCAAATTTCTTTTTATCGGCATAGTTGCCCGGGTTAACACGCACTTTTTCAACAATGCGGGCGGCAACCTCGGCGGCATTGGGGGTAAAATGTATATCGGCAACTAATGGTGCTGTATAACCCCGCTGGCGCAATTGCTTTTTTATTTCTGCCAGATTTTGTGCCTCTTTAATACTTGGCGCGGTAATGCGCACATATTCGCAGCCTGCATTAATCATCCGGATAGATTGCTCAACCGTGCCTATGGTGTCCATAGTATCGGTAGTGGTCATGCTTTGTATGCGGATGGGGTTATTACCGCCCATGGGCACATCGCCAATAAAAACCTCGCGCGTTACAAAACGTGAATATTCTGTTAATGAATTACAATAACGGCCGGGAAGTAATTTTATAGCGGGGGTATGCATGCAGATACTATTCTTTATTTGTTGCAAATTTACAAAATATGTTATTGCCGATAATTATTAAATTTGAAGTATGACGAAGCAACAAGATTATATAGATTTTGAAATATCTGATGAGTACAAATTAATGATTGATACAAGATGTGAATGGACATACACAATACGTAACTGCCGAAGATATAAGAAATCGTTTTTTAAACCAAGGGAGCGATCTGAAGTAATGATTCTTGTTTTTTTGCCTTATCCCAATTCTCTAATAATTCTTTTTGGTGCAGTGCGGTCCATTCAATTACTAAACCCAAAACTCTCGGTGGTAGCTTTCCCCCTATTAATTCTAATTTCTTTATATCAACTAATCCTTCATATTCAGCATAAACTGCATGAAAATGCGGAGGATTATGGTCTTTGTAAAACATTCTAATAATGATCCCTAAGAAAAAACTAATTTGCGGCATAATTTAAATCGGCTGAAAGTATGTCTTCGGGTTTTTTATTCACTATTTCAGCATATGCAGCAATCACATCTATCTCCAATTCATCATTCCATGCTATTGAATAACCTGTAGTATATACTTTATTAAAAAATTGCTCATCTCTCAATCCTAAAAAAATACCTTTTCCGATAAAATCATTTAAGTCGATTATACCCGATACACCATCATCAAAGGTGAGTTGCAATTTATATTCCGGTAATGCATTTACACTAATAGCTTTCATTACTTTGATCTTTATATAGCTAAGATACGAAATATGTTTTTGCTATAAATTTTTCGATAGTAATATTTACCTTTTAAAAGTATTTTTGCATCCACGATGAACGAAGAATACTACCTGGTAGCTGGCGACGATAAAAAGGGACCATACACCCTTGACGAATTAATGGACATGGATATTGATATCCATACAGAAATTATTACGCCATTAAGTGACAAACCACAATACGCGTCTGAACTGCCCGAGCTGAATGATTACTTTGAGGCACAGGGCATATACTTCCCTACCGAGGATAACCTGGCTCCCTTTGGCAAACGTATTGCTGCTTTTTTAATTGACTATTTTGGGATATATATCATCGTATCAAACATAGCAACGCGCACTGGATGGGTTGCATTACCTACTGATTACAGAATTGGTATGCCGGTGCCTAACTCCATGTTGGTACTTACCATAAGTTTTTTAACTACATTTCTGGTTTACAACACAATTTGTGAAGCTACCGGTTTAAAAGGCAGCCTGGGTAAAAGAATGTTTAAATTAAGTGTGGTAGATATTGATGGCAAGGGATTATCGTTACCGCGAGCCTTCCTTCGTAATTTGGGCGTAACGCTGTCTATTACTATATGGGTACCGTTTTTAAGCGTATATTTTAGTGAGCACCGCCAGGCCTGGTATGATAGTTTAGCTAAAACTTATATTATAACAACGCCTTGATTTTAAGGTGAGGAGATCAATATCTTCTCACCTTAAAATCTGCCATTCCGCCGCTCATTTTTATATATATCTTATTCTTAGCGCTGCTAAAGCCCGGGGTTTCATAATTATTGTCTGTGGTTTCGGTAAAACCCTCAAAGTTTTTAGAAGACAACCCTGTTTCGCTTATAATCCTGCAGGCTGCGTTTTCAGGAATGCTGATATTTGTTGCAGACATGCCTGTTGATATAATAACATTGGTAGCGAGTAATGGCTGACCAAGTTTTACATCAAATGCCGCCGCGCCGCCACTTATCTTTAATAATCTTACCTTAAATTTGGTTAGATCAAAATTTAGTTTGGTAGCGCCTGCTTTTACATTAATTTCCCATTCCGGATTTGGGTTCAGCTTAAAAACTGCCGAGTTTGTTTGATCATTTTTGCCATTATTATCACCGTCGTGCCAGTTCCAGTTAATGCCATGGCTGTTTTTCATGCTAAAATCAAGCACATAAACAGAATCTTCTTTGCTATGGTTAAAAATATAGTTGCCTCTGAATTCTTTGGTACTGGCGTTAAATAGCTGGTTAGTAGTATCACTTAAACTGTAAATAGTGCCCCCACCGCTAATGTTAAGGCGGGCAACTTTTATATCATTGGTAAAAGGTTCGTTATAAACACTATTGCCTTCAATTTTAACTATGCCTTTGCCGCTGCTATCACCCTCATCATCATTATCATCATTGTAGTTATAAGTATAGTTGTTCCAAAAACCATGATGGCTACCAAAATTACCAAATACAATTAACCCAAAGCCAATTATAATAACAGCTAACTTAAGCAGCATGGCCCAGGTGGACCTGTTATGAGCAAATATTAAATTAATACCGCCAATTACTATAAATATGGGCCATAGGTATATAAAGTTATGCCAATGGAAATTTATATAGCCATAGTTGTGAAGCAGTATTACCGCTCCAATTAATATCAGGACTACGCCCGGGATTATTTTATCGTTTCTCATGATCGTAATTTTATGTTGATAAAGCTATTGCTTTTATCTAATAGTTATTCTGTTGGATGTATATCACCGGTTGGAGGTATATCACCGGTTGCTTCTTCTTTTTTTTCTGCTTCGGGTTCTTTTGCAGCGTGCCAGTTTTCTTTTTCCCACGGGTTTTGCTTTTTGCGGGCAAATACCAACACTAAACCCATCACAATAAATATTAGCGGCCACAAACGGTCAAATTCCCAATCAGGTAAAAAATTAAATTCGTCCAGCAAAAAGAAAGAGCCAAATGCCACTAAAGCAATACCTATGATTATTGATGCGGTTGATGCTCTTTTAGGCGGCGCTACAAATGGTGCACCCGGTTGCTGGGGAGGGGTAAAACTTCCATGTGGGTCTGGTACACTATAATCAACCGGATTTTGCGGCGGTACGGTATAATCAACCGGACCGCTGTTGTTAACCGGTCCATAATTACCCGGGCCATTGGCATTAAAGCCGTAAATCTTTTTAGGTAATACTATCCATAATATAATATAAGGGATAAGTGCCACCCCTTTTAATATTAATACAAGCAAAAACACTACCCTTACCAGGGTTACGTCTACGCTCAGATAATCAGCCAGGCCGGCGCATACGCCTGCTATCATTTTATGCTGCTCATCCCGTTGTAATTTCTTTTCCATAATCTTAAATTTAAATCAGTTTATAATTGCCCGCCAGCGGGTTTTATTATGAGTTCGTCAACATTGGCACCTTTGCTCATTTTGTAAATATTTACAATTGCCGATGCTATGTCTTCGGGCATCACCATCGTGTCTTTATCAACGGCTTGGCCCTTCCATGAGTCTGTTAATGTTGAGCCGGGAATAACTGCAGTTACCTTAACCCCATGCTGTTGCATCTCTAATCTCATTACGTTATTGAGACTATACAGTGCAGCTTTTGTTACACTATAAATGCCCGCTTCTACCACCGGATTGAGCGCCGCGACCGAACAAATATTGAAGATATGGCCTTCACCGACAGAAACCATAGTTTTACCGAAAAAACGGTACAGTTCGTAGGAAGGCATTAGATTAGTATTTATCATTTTTTGGAATAAATTTTTTTCATCATCCAGTATTTTAGAGTACGCGTACATACCTAAATTGTTTACAAGGATGGTAATTGTACCCAATTCCTGCTCTGCATTTTTGGCAAATCGTAGCAATTCGTCCTTGTTACTGCCATCAGCAACGGCGGTAAAAACTTTTATGGCGGGGTTAATTTGCAGCAGCTCGGTTTTAAAAGCCGCCAGATCTTCGGCCTTGCGCGAGTTAACGGCAATATTTATACCTTCCTGGGCTAAAGCGATAGCTATGGCGCGACCCATGCCTTTGGTGGCGCCGGTTATTAAAGCATTTTTCATAATGAATAAAAGTAAAGTATTATCTACAAAATTGGTTAAGTAAAAAATTGCAGTTATCTTCCAATAGTTAATCCTAAACAAACCACCCCCTATTCCGTTAAATACAACATTAAATGCAGTTATCTCGTTAACCCTTATCAGGTTCAAAGTAAAAACGTATTTTTAGCAGAATTTTACAGCAACGCATGTTTTATAGTTTAGGCAAATACATACTCTTATTACGTTTAAGTTTCCGCAGGCCCGAAAAATTTAGTGTTTACTGGGCCGAGGTTATGCGCGAGATGGTTTCCATCGGTATTGGCTCTTTGGGCATTATCGCTATTATATCTCTTTTTATTGGTGCGGCAACCACTATACAGGTAGCTTTTCAATTAAGCAGCCCGCTGGTGCCGCTTAGCATTGCAGGTAAAATAGCACGCGATTCTACCATACTGGAATTTAGCCCCACCATATCAGCATTAGTATTAGCCGGCCGTGTTGGCTCAAGCATTGCCTCGCAAATAGGCACCATGCGGGTTACCGAGCAAATTGACGCGCTGGAAATTATGGGCGTAAATGCTCCCGGTTATTTAATATCGCCCAAAATTATCGCCAGCATGACCATGGTGCCCTTGCTGGTCATCACATCAATAACCCTGGGTATAACAGGTGGTTATATAGCTTGTTTAGTATCCGGGGATATTAGCCCGGATGATTACATAGCCGGCGTTCGTGATGGTTTTGACGGATTGACCGTACAGGTTGCGTTGGTTAAAGCAATAGTATTTGGCTTTCTAATCTCTTCGATTTGTGCCTACCAGGGTTTTTACACATCAGGCGGCGCGTTAGAGGTTGGGCAATCATCAACCAAAGGCGTGGTATACAGCTGCGTAATGATCCTGTTTGCCGACCTGGTGATAACTCGTATTATGCTATGATCGAAGTTAAAAACATTCATAAAACATTTGGCGAGAACGATGTGCTTAATGGCATATCCGCAGCATTTAAAAAAGGTAAAAACAATTTGATCATTGGCGGGTCGGGTTCTGGTAAAACCACTTTGCTAAAATGTATTGTGGGCCTGCATGAACCAACCAAAGGCAATGTTTTTTTTGATAGCCAGAATTTTACCGACATGAGCTTTGAGCAACGTGTGCCCATACGCACCCATATTGGTATGCTGTTTCAAAACTCGGCCCTGTTTGATTCAATGACGGTGGAAGAGAACATTATGTTCCCGCTGAACCTGTTTACTAAACAAACCCATGCGGAAAAATTAGAAAGGGCCAATTTTTGCCTTGAGCGGGTTAACCTGGCCGGCAAGAACGCACTGTATCCGGCCGAACTATCGGGCGGGATGAAAAAGCGGGTAGGTATCGCGCGCGCTATATCTATGCAGCCTAAGTATTTATTTGTTGATGAGCCCAACTCGGGCCTCGACCCTAAGACTTCTATCCTGATAGATGACCTTATAAATGACCTCACCGAAGAATATCAAATGACCACCGTTATTGTTACCCACGATATGAACTCGGTAATGGGTATTGGCGATCATATTATCTTTTTGCACAACGGCGAAAAATGGTGGGAAGGCAGCAATAAAGAAATTGCCAAAACCGATAACCAGGAACTAAACGACTTTGTATTTGCCAGTAAGTTTATGCAAGCAGCGAAAGCGAAGTTATAGTTGGTGGTTAGAGGTTAGTTAATTAGAGATTAGGCCCACTACAGTGCAGACGGCAGCGCGGTTTTGTTTCACGGGTGGTGAAACAAAATGTAACAAGTGAAACAAGATTTTGAGTTAAGTTACTACAAATAAGCCTTTTGCCAAAAAGTGATGTAACAAAATGTAACAACTTTTACGTCAGTGCGTTTATGAATAATATTAGGGTAATATTTTGAAGATCAATTAAATACAAATCAGCTGTTTTAAGGGTGGTGAAACAACTTTTTTTGATGACCTTGTTGGTGTTGTCATCATGGGTTTTGGGGAAATTAAAATTGTCATTCTGAGCGAGAAAAAATTCGTATATTAATTAATTAACGGATTGAATCAAATGAGTAGGACAGCATTAACACCTCGGGCAAAAAAATAGCTTTAGGATCTGATTTATATACCGGAGTCAAATTAGATAAGACCATACCCAAAACCTCAGAAGGGGAGTATTGTTTCTTTAACGCCATACAATCCTTTTTTTCATTCTCTAATGAAATACAAAATACAATAGGATGTTTATTAATAGGTAAATTTTTCGAAAATTGGTATCCTAACAAAAAGCTTAAACTTTTTGTTAGGTCTTCGGATGTCTTATTTAATAAATCATATTTTATTACTTTATTATTAATATCTGTATTTACTTTAACTAAAGCATATTGCCACTCACAATTTTTTTTAGTTGCATCGGATGGTTTAAATCCCTTACGTACATATTGTAAAAAACTATCATAACCAAAGAGGTTAGGTGGTTGATTTTTATAATAAGTAAATAAACTTATTATAACTGTAAAAACTAATGATTTCATATTATTCATTTGTTAAAACATAATTTATATTAATTGCAAAATTACTAATTACATAGCTGTCCCTTACTGCCTGATTTATAGCTTTGATTTGCGTTTTGAATAGCTATTTTTTCGACATCACTTAATGTACTATATAAACTACCTGCATCCAATTCTAATCCACCCCATGATAACGCTTTTGCATCCTCTGGACTAAGGTTAGGAAACATGATTAATAAATCCGCAGTCATAGTTGATATATAATTTCTCGCCATATCTAAATGATCATTAACAATAGTTTGACTGGATTTTAGGTAGGCATGAAATGCTTCATGTATGATAGTAGCTGCTATGTACTCCTTAGATGAATTCCCTATTTGGGATGGATTTAGTGTAATTTCCAAATTCATGGCATTAATAAGTGTTCTATTTGTGCCTGACTGAGTAGATTTATCTATATAGGTTGGACGAGTTTCACCATCGTCGCCTAAATCAATTAAATTATTCAAATCATCATTAAAATTCAAATTAAAGTTTGTGTTATCGTTAAATATTGAATTCATGGATTGATTGATAGTATATTTTACATTATTGCTAATTGCAAAATCTACTTGTTTTTTCAAACAAGGATTTTTTACATCATTAATAATGTCTACCGGAGTGTAACACTGCGTAGCAGCAGGATCCGGGAAGCCGCCATCAACAGGCTGTTGCTCGGGTGTGTAAACATTAACCTGCCGGCCACCAAAAGCATTAATAATAGTACCGGCGGCACATTGCGGAGGGGCACCGGTACTGCCACCGCCACCACCACCGCCATCACCCCCACTACCACTACCACTGCCGTACCAGCATTCGGTATACAGGTATTCTGAACTGATCAACACCTCGTTAATATAAGTGTTTAAGTACCAGTCGCCACAAATAACAGCCTCGGCTGTATTGGTTTTAAGCTTGCCGGTGTTTTGAACCTGCTGGGCGTTGGTGCTTTTGGCAGGTGCAATTAAATGCCCGTTTTTATAGCCGTGCCCGGATATAAATTTACCCTTAGGTGTAAAATATAATACCAGGCCGCTAAAACCGGTGTCGCGCTTACTGTAGGTGTTGCGGGCAAGCTTGCTATAATCGCCTTTAAGGTAGTCTGAGTCGGCAATTATGGTCATGATATAAGCATCATAACCCTGGCCATTCTTCAATAGTAAAAAAGACGACTTGCTGTTTTTCTTATCGGCGTACAGCTTATTATTCTCTATGTTTTTTAAGGCAAATAGCGCTTTGCTGGCAGGGTCAAGCGGCAGTTCAATAACTTCCCGGTTAAGGCGTGTGTATTTTTTGCCATGCTGCCAGTCGGGGTTCATAAACTGGCTAAAATCTCGGTGGCTATTAACGCTTTGCATAGCCAATTTAGTATTGGAGGCTGCCGCAATATTTAAAGGATAAGCATTGGTATACCATTCTTTAGCATTGGCAATATCGGCATCGGCAAGGGGCGCTTCCTGTTGGGTTTTAAGATCTTTTTTACAGCTATGAATTATAAACAAACTAATGCCTGCCAGCAGCACGGTGCATAGTTTAATTACAACGCTTTTGGTTAAATAATTGTTTTTCATTGATAAGGTTGGTTATGCGGTTTATGTTTAGCATTTGTTATACAATACTATTATAAATTTAGTGAACATTATTCATTTACTTGAAAAACAGGTGTTTATACGTTAGTTTAAAGGGTATAAATACCCTTTTTTTAAGGTATTTTTACCCTTTTTTCATAGGCAGATAAGTATTATGCGGTTAATTGCCTACAACATCATTTGCTTTAATTAAATAAAAAGCATATCTATTATTAGGCTACAATAAAGCTTTTTATTTTAATTTTGCGCCAAACAACGAATCTCTAATCTCCAATTAACTAATCACTGCAAGCAAATGATCCAACTCCTCACCCCCACACACTGGAAAGATTACGAGCTGATAGATTGCGGCGATTTTGAAAAACTGGAACGCTTTGGCAATGTAATTTTAATACGTCCCGAACCGCAGGCTGTGTGGAGCAAGGTTTTGCCCGCGGCAGAGTGGCAGCGGTTGCATCATATCAAATTCAAGGGACGTTCGGCAACATCGGGCGAGTGGGTAAAGAAAAATCCGGCTACGCCTGATAGGTGGCATGTAGAATATAAAAACCCGGAGGCAGCTATTAAATTCAGGCTGGCGCTTACCTCGTTTAAGCATTTGGGTATCTTCCCCGAGCAAGCGGTAAACTGGGATTATATATCGGCAAACATTAAAAAGTTTAAAACACCCGAGCCTAAAGTGCTTAACCTGTTTGCCTATACCGGCGGCGCCTCATTAATAGCGAAAGCCGCGGGGGCTGATACAACGCACGTAGATTCTATAAAACAGGTGGTTACCTGGGGCAATGAAAACATGGAACTATCAGGCTTGAAAGATATACGCTGGGTGGTTGAAGATGCCCTTAAATTTGTAAAGCGCGAATTAAAACGCGGCAAAAAATATAACGGTATCATACTTGACCCGCCCGCATATGGCCACGGACCAAACGGCGAAAAATGGAAGCTGGAAGACCACATTAACGAAATGATGCATGATGTTACCCAACTACTTGATCCCGAAGAACACTTTTTAATATTGAATACCTACTCGCTGGGCTTCTCGGCAGTAATTGTAGAGAATTTAATAAAAAGCTCGTTCCCCAAAGTAGAGAATTTAGAAATTGGCGAACTTTATTTGCAGGCAACATCAGGCATAAAATTGCCATTGGGTGTGTTTGGTAAATTTTATAAGCATAAATAATAGTTGACCATGATGAAAGGCAAAGCCTGTTTATTGTTCCTGCTTTTTATACCGGCCATATCATTTGCACAGCAGCATTTTGATATCATCCTAAAAAACGGAAAGATAATTGACGGCACCGGCAATCCATGGTTTTATGGCGATGTAGGCATCATCAAAAATAAAATAGTAAAGGTTGGCGATCTGTCGCATACCAAAGCCACTAAAATAATTGATGCGACGGGCCTAATTGTCGCACCGGGTTTTATTGACGTACATACACATATTGAGGGCGACGAAAAGAAAGTTCCAACTGCCGATAACTTTATTTATGATGGGGTAACTACCATTATAACCGGCAATTGCGGCAGCTCTAATATCAACATAAAAAAATATTTTGCCCGGTTGGATAGTATTAAACTATCTGTAAACGTAGCCACACTAATAGGTCATAATAGTGTGCGTGAGGCTGTTTTGGGCGAAGCTGCGGTAGAACCTACTGCCGGCCAGTTAGTAAAAATGGAGAATATTGTAGACCGGGCCATGCGCGATGGCGCGGTAGGCTTTTCTACCGGGTTAATTTATACGCCCGGCGTTTATTCAAAAACAGACGAAGTTGTGGCGTTGGCTAAGATCGCGGCAAAGTATAAGGGTGTATACACATCGCATATGCGGAATGAAACCGATAAAATATTTGCCGCCATTGACGAAGCCATTGATATAGGTCGCCAGGCGCAAATACCGGTAGAGATATCGCACTTTAAAGTTGGCCTGCCCAACTGGAACAAGTCGGATCAAATGATAGCAATGGTGGAGAGTGCCCGGGCCGAGGGTTTGGATGTTACGGTAGACCAATATCCCTACACCGCCAGCAGTACTTCATTAAATGTTATCATACCCGAGTGGTTATTTGATGGTGGCAATGCCACTGCGGTAAAAAAATTAGCGGATACTGCCATACACAGAAAAGTGGTTGATGAAATGATAAAAGATATGGCAAGGCGCGGGCGAGATCATTTTGATTATGCAGTGGTTGCTCAGTGTTTATCAGAGCCATTATATAATGGCAAAAATATTGCGCAGATAAATGCGTTAAAAGGCAGGCCATCTACCATACCGGATGAGATAGAAACTATATTGGATATTATAAAAACAGGCGGAGCCACCATGGTATTTCACGGCCAGAACGAAGCAGATGTAGAAAATATTTTGCACTACCCGCTTACTATGGTCGCGTCCGATTCGGGTATCCGGCAGTTTGGCTCTGGCGTACCCCATCCGCGCGGTTACGGTAGTAATGCGCGCGTGCTGGCTTATTATGTTCGCGAAAAAAAACTCATACGGCTGGAGGATGCTATCAGAAAGATGACCTCGTTGCCGGCACAAAAATTTCACCTGGCAGATCGTGGCTTATTACAAACAGGCAAGTATGCCGATGTAGTGATATTTGATGCAAATACAGTTAAAGATGAGTCTACTTTTGAGCATCCGCACGCCTATTCAACCGGCTTTAAATATGTATTAGTAAACGGCCAGCTAACTGTGGATAATTTTAAACACATTGGTACCAGAAAAGGTGTTATTTTGCATGGCGCAGGATATGTGGCGAAAAATAAATAATAAACGATCAGGTAATACTGATAATAACAACAAAAAACAATCGGGTAAATGAAAAATATATTTCTTTCAACAGTATTATTACTGTCTTCATTAGGGCTTTTTTCTAACTGCGCGCAAAATAAAGCAGGCAGTACAGCCGCTAAAACATCAACTGTTGCTGCAACGGTTGAGGCCAAAACAGAAGACACTACCACAAAAGTGGCATACCAGCCAATAGACAAAAAACTGTATGACTCATTGATGAAACGGATGGCCCATGCGGATACAACCGGGAAATGGCCGGTTAAAAACACACCTTACCCAATACCCGGCGCTATTTTGCCATTTAAACGTGTGGTAGCTTATTACGGCAACCTATACTCTAAAAAGATGGGTATTTTAGGCGAATTACCGCCTAACGAAATGTTGGCCAAATTAAAAGGCGAAGTAAAACATTGGGAAAAAGCAGATCCGCAGGTACCTGTTCAACCGGCTTTGCATTATATCGCCGTTGTAGCAAGTGGCGACCCCGGTAAAGATAAAAAGTACCGCCACCGCATGCCGTTTAAACAAATTGATACAGTTTTATATTTAGCCAAAAAGGCCCACGCTATTGTATTTTTAGATGTGCAGGTTTCTTTAAGTAATATCAGGACAGAATTACCGCTATTAGAAAAATACCTGGTAATGCCTCAGGTTCATTTTGGTATGGACCCTGAGTTTTCTATGAAGGATGGCAGCCTGCCCGGCAAAAAAATAGGTACTTATGACGCGGACGACATTAACTATGTATCAAACTATCTTACGGGCCTTGTTAAAAAATATAACCTGCCTCCAAAAATTTTAATAGTACACCGTTTCACCAAAAAAATGGTAACTAACTATAAAAATATTAAACTTCATCCCGAAGTTCAAGTGGTAATGGATATGGATGGCTGGGGCGAACCTGACCTGAAAGAAGGCACCTGGCGCTATTTTATATATAGCGAACCGGTACAGTTTACAGGCTTTAAGCTTTTTTATAAAAATGATATTAAGAAGGCCCCACACCACATGCTTACCCCTGAAGAGGTTTTAAAGAAAAAACCTTATCCTATGTATATTCAATACCAGTAATAATATTAACCATAAAAAAAGCTCCTTGAAAATCAGGGAGCTTTTTTTATGGCCGGTTATTTTTCGCGTTTAATGTCAAAAAATAACAGGTATAGCGCTATTTATTTATACCGCGGGCTTCGCTGTAAATATGGTGGTATAATATTTAAAGTAAGCAATACATAAAAACACGTTCAAAATAAGTACTGTCGAACCAATAGGTACACCATAAGGGGCCAGCATAGCATGGAACAAGAAAATATTTATCGTAATAGGTAAAAGCACCAGCAAAAAGAACGCGGTAAACCGGTTAAGCAGCAAAAACAAACCGCTGGTAATTTCAACAACTTTTAAAAATTGAAAAAAATAACCCGAACCATATAAACCACCTGAGAACGCAGCTGCGGTCGGGCTCATGGCAGGAGGTTTAACATGTAAAAAATCATGGAAAAAATTAATACCGAACACTACGAAGATAAGGCCCAGTAATATCCGGGCAATTAATGCTGCAATTTTCATAATAAGTTTTTTTAAGTTTTATTCAAAACTTAGCATTTAAATCGACAAAATCAAATGTTTAAACACATATATTTAAACTAAACTATCTTACCTTCGTTTAAATAATTATGAACATACAGAAAATAACATTTGGCAGTGGGTGTTTTTGGTGTACGGAAGCCATATTTCAAACACTAAAGGGAGTTAAGGCGGTAACATCCGGTTATATGGGCGGGAAAATTAAAGATCCAACCTACGAACAGATTTGTACCGGCAATACCGGCCACGCCGAAGTAGTTGAGATAGAATATGATGCTGATGAAGTTGGCTTAGACGAATTACTGCTTATTTTTTTTAAAACACATGACGCTACCAGCTTAAACCGCCAGGGAAATGATGTGGGCACGCAGTATCGCTCTGTTATATTTTATCATACTGACGAGCAAAAGCAGCATGCCGAAGCTATGGTAAAGAAACTGACCGATGAGCAAATTTATAACAAACCTATTGTTACTGAAATAAGCCCCGTTAGCGAGTTTTATAAAGCCGAGAATTACCATCAAAATTATTTTGCCGATAATTCAATGAAACCGTATTGCGCCTTTGTGATACAACCCAAGCTAAATAAGTTTGCCAAAGAGTTTACCGGGAAAATCAAACCGGAACTATTATAATAATTTGCCTGCATAGAAAAGCTTTTTTTAACAGCCCTGCTAATATTTGCTTGTTTTACTGCTAATGCTCAAGATGTATCCAAACCTCTTTCCATTTAACCGGATAAGTAACCCATCCATATTAAGTTTTTGTTAACAGGCGTATTGCTGTAAATCAATCTGTATTTTTGATTCATACAATACAAAGCCATGAAACAAAAATCATTACTCAGTTTTACTTTCCTTATAGTATTTGCCTTACAGGCATATGCGCAATTACCCGGTAAAATAGAAAAAACCGGACAAGTGCTTTTACCTAACGGATGGAAGCTAAGCCCGGCAGGTAGCTCACTACCTTTGGGCGATCTGCCTTTAAACATACAGCTTTCCTCATCGGGGAAATTACTGGCTGTTACCAATAACGGGCAAAGCACGCAATCTGTTCAATTAATAGATCCCGTAAATCAGAAACTGCTGGATGAAAAGGTAGTTGGCAAATCATGGTACGGGTTAGCTTTTAGCCATGATGAAAAAATGCTGTATGCATCAGGTGGTAATGATAACTGGATAATGGCTTTCCACATCCAAAACAATAAAATTAGCAAGGCCGATACCATTAAATTAGGTTTGCCATGGCCAAAAAATAAAATTTGTGCTACGGGTATTACTGTTAACAAGAGTAATACACTACTCTATACTGTTACCAAAGAGGACAGCTCTTTATATATTATTAACCTGGCAACACATAACATCCAATCGAAAATTAAACTGGCAGCCGAGGCTTATAGCTGCGCGCTTTCTCCTGATGAAAAAACGGTTTATATATCTATTTGGGGCGGTGAACAGGTTAGCCTATTTAATACCGCTACACAAAAATTAAGCAATATTAAAGTAGGCAGCCATCCAAACGAGTTATTATTAAATAAAAAAGGCACCCGTTTGTTTGTAGCCAATGCTAATGACAACTCTGTATCTGTTATAAACATCAATACCCAAAAAATAACCGAAGTAATTTCTACTTCGCTTTATCCAACAAAATTAACCGGTTCAACTACTAACGGGTTGGCATTGTCTGCTGATGAAAAAACATTATACATAGCCAATGCCGATAATAATTGTTTGGCGGTATTTGATGTAAGCAATCCCGGAAACAGCCAAAGCCGCGGCTTTATTCCCGTGGGTTGGTACCCTACCAATGTAAAAACACTGGGTAATAAAATACTGGTAGCCAATGGCAAGGGGTTTACTTCTATGGCAAACCCTAACGGGCCGCACCCTATAAAAAAGGCAGATAACAGCAGTTACCAAAAAGGAGCGACAAATGTAAAAGAGCAATATATTGGCGGGCTGTTTAAAGGCACGCTCTCTTTTATAGATGAGCCCAAACCCGATCAGCTTAAAAGCTACACAAAACAGGTTTATGCCAATACGCCTTTTAATAATAAAATAGAAAAAATGGCACCCGGAGAGATAGGCAACCCTATCCCGCGCAGCCGTGCAGACAAATCGCCTATTAAATATGTGTTTTATATTATTAAGGAAAACCGTACTTACGACCAGGTTTTGGGCGATATACCTAAAGGCAACGGCGATACATCGTTATGTATTTTTGGCAATAAGGTTACCCCCAATCAACATGCTATAGCCAACGAGTTTGCCTTGTTAGATAATTTTTATGTAGATGCCGAAGTTAGCGCCGATGGCCATAACTGGAGTACTGCTGCATATTCAACTGATTTTGTTGAGAAAACATGGCCCACCGGTTATGGGGGTCGTGGCGGCAATTATGATTCGGAAGCCGAACGCGAAATAGGTAATCCAAAAGATGGTTATATATGGGATTATTGTAAACGTGCCGGCATTAGTTACCGTTCATATGGCGAATTTGCCGCATACGATAAAGTTAATATCAAATCGTTACAGGGCCATGTTTGTGTAAAAACACCCGGTTTTGATCTGAGTATAACGGATAGACACCGTGAAGAAATATGGGCACATGATTTCGACTCGCTTCTGCGCATAAATGCTGTACCCCGGTTTAACTCTATTCGCCTGGGTAATGACCATACCAGCGGACAAAGGAAAGGTGCCATATCGCCTATTGCCGCGGTAGCTGATAATGACCAGAGTGTAGGAATGCTTATTGACCATCTTTCAAAAAGCCCGATATGGAACGAATCGGTAGTATTTATATTGGAAGATGATGCACAAAATGGGTCTGACCATGTTGATGCCCACCGTTCGCCGATATATATTGCCGGTCCTTATGTAAAACGCGGGGCATTAATACATGGCATGTATTCAACTTCGGGCGTGCTGCGCACAATGGAACTTATACTGGGCCTGCCGCCCATGAGCCAGTATGATGCATCAGCTATGCCGTTATATGATTGCTTTACCACCAAGCCTAATTTTACCCCATACAACGTAAAACCTGCCGAAGTTGATGTGGAGAAACGCAATGTTGCTGTTAACCAAAGCAGTAAGCGCTCGGCATTATTTGACCTGGCCGGCGAAGATAAGGTGCCCGATCTGGAACTGAATGATGTAATATGGAAATATGTTAAAGGCGAAAACGCCGTAATGCCGGCCCCCAGGCGCAGCGCGTTTGTAATTTTAGAGCAAAAAAAGAAACAGGATGATGATTGATGCGTTATAATGAATACCTTTAATAGAAACCATCACCATCAATGACAATTATAGAGAACGATCTTTTTAAAATAGCCATCCGTGCACAGGGCGGAGAATTAACATCATTTTATAACAAAACAACTAATGTTGAACATATATGGCAGGCTGATGCTGCTATATGGCCATGGCACGCGCCCAACCTGTTCCCTATAGTTGGCGGATTAATTAATAACCAATTGTTTGTTGATGGTAATACTTATGAATTACCAAGACATGGGTTCACCCGTACTTCTGAATTATTATTAATCTCTTCTAATGAACAATCAGCCTGGTTTTCTTTGCCTTATTGCGAAAAGACTTTAGCCATGTATCCCTATAAATTCGATTTTCAAATACATTACGACCTGATAGACGATGCTTTGCGCATAACCTACAAGGTTATTAATTTGGATAAAAAACCTATCTATTTTTCGGTTGGCGGGCACCCGGCCTTTAATGTGCCTTTTAATAAAGGCGAGGATTATGAAGACTATTATTTAGAGTTTGAAGCCGATGATAAATTAATAGCACACCAACTATCTGCTGATGGTCTTTTTAATGGTGAAACAGCTCCGGTTCCTATAAAAGTGAGGAAACTTTTTTTAACGCGTGATCTGTTTAATAAAGACGCTTTAGTATTTAAGAACCTGCGATCAAGGCTGGTAACTATTAAAAGTACGCAGCATGAGCAAACACTTACTGTTGAGTTTCCGCATTTTAATTATTTAGGGCTTTGGGCAAAACCCGGCGCCGATTTTGTATGTATTGAACCCTGGTTAGGTTGTGCCGATACCGAAGGCGTGCACGTTGATATCAGCAAAAAAGAAGCTATTCAAAAATTAAATGTGGGCCATGTTTTTGAGGCGGCATTTTTTATAAGTATGTAATTAGTTAATAAAATGTCATTCTGGGTTATAAAATCCCGTGGGACTTTGAAGTTAAAAATGATGTTAAGATTAACAACGTATCATTGGTAGCGATAGCGAAGAATGACAAATGTTTAAAACAACCCCAATTGCCCCTTATCGTCTATATCGATATCATCCGGGTTGGTTATCTCAAAATCTATTTTTTTAGCTGGAGATTCCACTGATTTTTCGGGTGATTCTACCGATTTGTCCTGTGATTTTTCCAATTCCGGCATTGGTTCAGTTGGCTGTTCAGCCACCGGTTTTGGCTCATTAATTTCTACTTCGGGTTTTGCAATTGCTATCGGTGCCGGTTCTTCAACAACCGGCGGTTCCTTATCTGCTACTACTTTATCCTCCGGCGTTATAACAATCTCTGTATCCGCAACAGATTCCGGTTCGGGGTCTGGTACATCCTCTTCATCATCATGTTCTGCTTCCAGTACCACACTTTGAATGATGTGAACCGACAGGCGGTTACCCATCGCTTTCATACCTTTAACATCTATCAGGTCGGCCAGATTAAGTTCAACCGTTTCGGGAGTTTTAGCAGCTCCTTTTAGCTGTTCTACTTTTACTATAGCCTGTGATGCACCGGATATCAATGTCATTTTTGATCCGCTCTCTTCACTAATAATACTGGTTTGTTTACCTATTGCCATATTCTCGAAAGCAAACCGCTTAACCAGGTAATTTTTTGATTTACCATCATAATGCACAACCGAGTAAACTTTTTCAGGGTTATACTTTTCTATTACCACCATCTTATCATCGAAATGGTTATTCAGGTCAAAGCTGGTCAGCTCGTAAATCCCATTGGCAAAAACAGTCAGTATGCGGTCGTCGCCATCAAACTCACCCAAATACTTGCCTCTCGAATCAACATTTAAACGTTTTAAAATATCATCATACCAGATCTTTCTGCCAGCAAGTGTTGACAAGCCTTTGCTCTTTAACAGTATCTTTTTAACCGGGTACTTGGTAATAATATTCCCCATAGAGTTACGGCCCTTTATGGCAAGCTGCGCAAAGTCTTCATCAAACTGCAGTTTCTTTAGCTTGGCATGCGGTTTCAACTGCACGTTCACTACTTCGGCCTCGCCATTAGGATTGGCAGAAAAGTATAGCACTTTAGAGCCTTTGCTCCCCTTGGTCAGATCGTATTCCTTATCGCGGGTTACGCCGGTTACAGCAAAACGTTTAATATAGCTTACGCCGCTTTGTCCGTCTTTATAGATCATGTTATACACCGTACGCTCGTCGTTCTTTTTAAATACAGCTACGTGAATGATCTCTTTCCCAACAAATATCTTCTCCTGCACTTTGGTAATAATACACCTTCCATCTTCACGAAAAACTATGATCTCGTCAATATCAGAGCAATCGCCAACAAATTCATCCTTACGCAAGCCGGTACCAATAAAACCATCCTCGCGGTTAACATATAGCTTTACGTTAGCCAACGCCACTTGCGATGCCTCTACCCTGTCAAAAGTGCGCAGTTCGGTTTTACGTTCGCGCCCTTTGCCGTATTTTTCCTTTAGCTTTTCAAACCAATCAATGGTATATTCTGTAAGATGTTTCAGGTGATTTTTTACCGTCTTTATCTCGTTTTCCAGGTTCTTTATTTGCTCATCCGTTTTCTTCACATCAAAACGGGTAATACTGCTCATTGGTTTATCAATAAGCTTTTTATAATCTTCGTCTACTATCGGGCGATAAAACTGCGGGAAGAATGGTTCGAATAGTTTATTCAATACCACCAATACCTCTTCAAAGTTTGCAGAGCTTTCATAATCCGGGTGCTTGTACATCCCTTCCTGAATAAATATTTTCAGCAACGAGCTAAAAAATATCTTTTCCATCAGTTCCTTCAACCTTATCTGCAGCTCCTGCTTAAGCAGTTCGCGGGTGTAATGGGTGCTTTCGGTAAGCATATCATTCACACTCATAAAGCGTGGTTTATCGTCCTGTATTACACAGGTATTGGGCGATATGGAAACCTCACAATCGGTAAAAGCATACAACGCGTCAATAGTAACATCAGGCGATATACCCGGCGCCAAATGGATAACTATTTCTACATGCTGTGCCGTGTTATCCTCTATCTTCTTGATCTTGATCTTGCCCTTATCATTGGCAGATATTACGCTATCAATTAAACTGCCTGTAGTAGTTGTAAAAGGTATCTCGGTTATAGCCAGCGTTTTTTTATCGCGCTCTACAATTTTTGCGCGTACGCGGATACGCCCCCCACGCTGCCCATCATTGTAGGCAGATGCATCAGCCATGCCGCCGGTAGGAAAATCCGGCAATAAATTTGGCGTTTGCCCGCTTAATACCGCTATCGAGGCATCCAGTAGCTCAATAAAATTATGGGGTAATATTTTGGTTGCCAAACCTACGGCAATACCTTCGGCGCCCTGTGCCAATAGCAATGGGAACTTAACCGGTAGCGTAATAGGCTCTTTATTCCTGCCATCATAGCTGGCTTGCCAAACGGTGGTATCTGGGTTAAAAACAACTTCGAGCGCGAATTTTGATAAGCGTGCCTCAATATAACGTGGCGCGGCGGCCGAGTCGCCGGTTACCGGATCGCCCCAGTTACCCTGGCAATCTATCAGCAGGTTTTTCTGGCCTATCTGCACCATAGCATCACCAATCGAAGCATCACCATGGGGGTGATATTTCATGGTGTTACCAATGACGTTGGCGGCTTTATTAAAACGCCCGTCGTCCATCTCTTTAAGTGAATGGAGTATACGGCGCTGTACAGGCTTTAAACCATCATTTATATGCGGAACGGCACGATCAAGAATTACATAAGAGGCATAATCAAGAAACCAGTTTTCGTACAGCCCGTCAAGCGAGGTAACATTATGTATTTTTTCTTCGTTGTTATTTATGTCTGACATTTTACCACAGAGATGCAAAGAAGGCACAGAGTGCGCTAAGTTTTAATTATACGACGAATACCGTCTTTTACTTTTAATACATTGAAGTTCATTAATAAACCAAGCCTGCAACCTGAAACTTTTAAATAAGTTAAAACTTGCGCTAAATGAATATCATTTAATCCTTCAACTGCTTTTATTTCAATAATTAATTTATTTTCAACTAATAAATCTAACCGATACCCACATTCCAATTTAATTTCTTCATAAATAAGTGGTAGAGGTTTTCTTTTTCTACATATAATCCTTTTTTTAATAATTCATAATAGAGGCATTCTTTATATGCTGATTCCAACAATCCGGGACCAAACACTTTATGCACACTTATGGCAGCTCCAATAACCTCTGTAGCTAAATCATTTTCAACTTGCATAATTCTCAGTGCCCTTTGCGCCTTCTTGGCGCCCTTTGTGTTTAAAACAGCATACAGGGTAAAGATAATACTTAGCAGGAAAATGCCACCTGAAAATTATAAACATTCGCACAGCCTCTACGCCTTTCTCATCTCCCTTATCATCACATTATAGGGCCATTTACGCAGCATAGCATTTATTGTATTAACAATACGCTTGTTGCGCGTCTCGCTGGTCTTGGCGCCCTCTATCCATTTTATAAAATAATCGCGGTGCGATTTTGCAAGGCTGTTAAAAAACTCCAAGGCCTCGGGCTCAAAATCAAAACACTCCTGCAAATCATCGGGCACGTCAACTTTATAATCTTTATCTTCTTCCAGCTTTACCTGCAGCATAGCGCCTGCATTTTTGCGAATGCCTTTTCTTATATCTGCCTTAAGCGCCATAATAAAATTGCCTTGCCCCATGGGCATTAAAGCCATACCTTTTACCGTCATGCCATCCAACATGCCACATACCCTGAATGATTTTTTGTTACCCGGCTTTAATTGCTGCGCCAAATCTGCCGGAATTTCAATATAGCTCCACCCGGTTTTTTCGCCCTGTTCTGCAAACTGTAAAATGATGGTATTGAACTCAATCATGCTATAAATAATCAATCAAATATGCTCATGGTAAAAATAGGGCAAATGTTAAGTTTTAGTTAAATGATTAATAAATATATTATTTTTTGTAACGTTTCGAATGCTGATGATGTCCTATGGATATAAAATAATTAACCAAAAAATCTAATATTATGAAAAATTTAAAATCAATTATGCTCGGTTTAGCATTATTAGTTACTGGCACAGTTGCCAACGCTGCAAATAAACCCACTCCAGCTACATTAACAAAAAATGAAGTTTTAAATATTTATGTTAATGCAGTAGTACACGGTAAAACAGAGGGTCTTAATGAGATTTTGGATGATAACATTCAATACATTATGACCCGCGGTAACAATGTAACTACTTTAAACAAAAAACGTATCCTTGCATCTTTTAAAGCATCAGAAAATGTTGAGCAGGGCTGTAAATATACTACCACAGTAATTGAAGATACCCGAGAGGGAATGATTGTAAAGTTAGAACTGCAATATGGTGGTTATGTACGCACTAACCTGATCACTATTTCACTTAACCGTCCGGACTGGAAGATCACTAAGATCGAAAACGTACCTTCTTAAATTTAGTTTAGTTTTGTTTATATAGCTGGAGGCCTCCGTTTGCGGAGGCCTTTTTTTGTTTAAGTTATTTTACGTAATCCTGCAAAATAACCTGCCATTTATCATAGCCCTTATTATTTAAGTGAAGCATGTCTTTTTTATACAGGGATGAATCGGGCATCATGGTTTGCGGGTTTAACACCGTAGTGGCTACATCAATAAAATAGGTTTTGGGTTTTGTGCTGATGTAGGCCTTTATCAATTTATTAGCTGTTATAAAATCAGCTGTATATTTTAACCTGCTTGGGCTTTCTTTGATAGATAAATAATAAAATTCAACATCAGGCAATTGTTGCCTTATCATATCGTATATTTTGGTGAACGAATCGAACACAGATTGCGCTGTTTTACCTCCTGTGGCAATATCATTCTCGCCGGCATATAAAAATATTTTACGCGGATGATATGGGAACAATACGTAAGGGGTATAATAAGCTACCCACTGTGATAACTCTGAACCCCCAACCCCACGCTGAACTATTGGCGCACCACTAAAACGCTGCTGAAGATCACTCCATAACCGTATAGATGAAGCACCTATAAACAGTATACCATTGGGCTTTGGAAAATTCAGGCTATCCTGGTGCCTGTAAGCACGTATCTCTGCATCATAAGGGAAACCCGTTTGCGCATACAACTTTGTACAAAAAACAAAAACAGTTAAAAGCAGCGTTAATTTTAATTTCATAATCTTTAAGATAATCTGTCTTCAAAAAATAAAAATGGTAAAAAACTTTCTATACCACGGGTTACCCAAACAGGGCCGTCTTTACAAAATAGTATTGTTTTTATAGGCTTATTTTGTTTCTTCTCATACTCGGCTATTACCTGCAAACAGGAGCCACATGAAGTTACCGGTTTATTCAGGATAAACTCATCTGTATGTGCTGTTACGGCCATACTTTCTATCGGGTCATCGGGGTGATTGGCCCCCCAGTAAAACAGGGCAACCCGCTCTGCACATAAACCTGATGGATAAGCTACATTTTCCTGGTTACTGCCATGTATTATTTTACCGCTTTGTAACCGCAATGCCGCGCCTACCCTGAATTTTGAATAAGGCGAATGAGAGTTTACCATTGCTTTAACAGCTTCATTGCATAAGCTTTGGTCGTCTGTATCAAGCTCCTTTACGGAAGTATATTCCTGGAAAGATATTTTTATTTCGCGGTTAGTCATTTAGTCTCACCCTGCCCTCCCTAAAGGAGAGAGTTCTTTTAAGTTTATAAAAAGCAATTCCCCTGCATCTTTAAAAGAGCGGGGAAACAAGATAAGTAATTATTTATAATAAGTAACTACAATTGAATACTCTTCTTTATTTATTATCCTTTCAATGCAAAGAATCTTGGCAATCCTCAAATCTTAAAAATCATAGTCTAACTCGCTATCGGCAACTCATCATCCTCAACAATCGTCGGGTTCACGCTTTCATCATCCTTCTCTACCCTTAAATTACCAATAATATGCTGCTGCCTTGCAGGTGTATTTTTCCCCATAAAGTATTCCAGCAAGCCTTTAATGTTGGCATCTTTAAGTATAACCGGGTCAAGGCGAATATCCTTGCCTATAAACAGCCCAAACTCATCCGGCGATATTTCACCTAAACCTTTAAAGCGGGTTATCTCTGGTTTTACACCTAATTTGGCAATGGCGTTACGGCGCTCTTCGTCACTATAGCAATAAATGGTTTCTTTTTTATTGCGAACTCTGAACAGTGGCGTTTGCAATATAAACACATGCCCGGCTTTTACCAGGTCCGGGAAGAATTGCAAAAAGAACGTCATCAGCAACAAGCGGATGTGCATACCATCTACATCTGCATCGGTAGCTATTACTATATTGTTGTAGCGAAGCTGATCAAGGCCATCCTCAATATTTAGAGCATGTTGCAGCAGGTTAAATTCTTCGTTTTCATATACCACCTTTTTGGTTAGCCCGTAGCAGTTAAGTGGCTTACCCTTTAAACTAAATACGGCTTGCGTTTGCACATCGCGCGATTTGGTGATGGATCCGCTGGCCGAGTCACCCTCCGTAATAAACAGGGTGGTATCCTGCTTACGTTCGTGAGTATCATCAAAATGCAGCTTGCAATCGCGCAGTTTACGGTTGTGCAGCGATGCCTTTTTGGCCCGCTCATTAGCCAGTTTCTTAATACCGGCAATGTCTTTACGCTCACGTTCTGATTGCATGATGCGTTTTAACAAGGCATCAGCAGCTACGGGGTTTTTATGCAGGTAGTTATCTAATTCCTTTTTAACAAAATCGTTAATGAAACCACGAACAGATGGCCCTTCCGGACCAATGTTTTGTGAACCTAATTTGGTTTTTGTTTGCGACTCGAACACCGGTTCCTGCACTTTTATAGCGATTGCCGATACGATGGATGCCCTAACATCAGAAGCATCAAATTCTTTTTTGTAAAACTCACGAATTGTTTTTACTACCGCTTCGCGAAAAGCTGCCTGGTGCGTACCACCCTGTGTGGTATGCTGGCCATTTACAAAAGAATAATATTCTTCCCCGTATTGCTGCCCATGGGTCATGGCAATTTCTATATCCTCGCCTTTTAGGTGGATGATAGGATAACGCAGTGTTTCAACATCGGTATTCTTGGTAAGCAGGTCGTACAGCCCACGCTCCGAGAAATATTTTTGATTGTTAAAATTAATGGTCAGCCCAGAGTTTAGGAACACATAGTTCCAGATCATGCTATCTATAAATTCCGGAATAAAATGGTAATTCCTGAAAATGGTTTCATCAGGATAAAAGTTTATGGCAGTGCCATTACGTTGTGTGGTTTCTTTTTCCGGCTCGTCCTTTATTAATTCGCCTTTTTCAAATTCGGCAATTTTGGTGCGGCCATCCCGGTAGGATTGTACAATGAACGATGTTGAAAGCGCATTAACCGCCTTGGTACCCACACCATTTAAACCTACCGATTTTTGAAACGCCTTGCTATCATATTTACCACCGGTATTAATTTTTGATACACAATCTATTACCTTACCCAGCGGTATGCCACGGCCATAATCGCGCACGGTAACTTTATGGTCGCTTATATTGATCTCGATAGTTTTGCCCGAGCCCATTACAAACTCATCTATCGAGTTATCTACTATTTCTTTCAGTAATACATATATCCCGTCATCATAAGCCGAGCCATCGCCCAACTTGCCAATGTACATTCCGGGGCGCAGGCGGATATGTTCTTTCCAATCAAGCGACCGTATGCTGTCTTCACTATAATTTACTGCTTCTGCCATGTTTTATACTTGTATTTTAAATATGGAGACAGGAGCCTCCTTACAACAAAAATAAAGTTTAGTACCCGAACTTCTAATTCAAATCTGTTAACTTATCAACATTATAGTTAAAGATTGAAGATTAGCAATTAAAGATTAGTTGAATGCCTGATTTTTAGCACTTTCATACTAATCTCTCCAACCTCTAATTAACTAATCACTAACTATTACTTAAACTTAAGGCAGTTACCGGCCTTGTTCATGTTTTTAAAAAAATCGGGGCCCTTTTCATTAGTGAAACAAATAGCCATAACTGTGCCCATTTTATTTTTTTGGAGCATAATCAATAAGGCATATTTATAATGCTTGGTAATTGGCGAGTCGTTAAGGTTAAATAGGTAAGTAGCACCTGTATCAGCATTATACCTATCCAGGATATATGGCGGCAGGGCTCTTTTAAAATAGACCTTTTCAGATGTAAAGGCCGATATCTGGTCTTGTGCCAGGCTTACATACAAAGAGTCGGGATTGGTTACGTGTATATTTTTATCACTTAAAAACTTTTCATCTTCTTTTTGGGTGTTGATACGAAACCATATCTCAAAATCGGCATCCGGAATTTCCATCGCATAATCAAACGGGAGGCTTTCGGTATTAACGGGCTTGATCTCTTTAAACCCTTCGGGGAAAGTAAAGTTTAGGTTTACCTCGGCTAATGAGTTATAAAAATTTTTAAACTGACCCTTTACAGCGGGTTTTACCTGTGCAAACGCAGGTGCAACCAGCCATAGCAACAACACAACAAACAAGAAATGCTTAATACTTTTTGTGATGGCGGTCATTCTTTTATAGAATTTTCAAAGTGCGGGGTTTCGAAATTATTGCATTTATCATTAAAAATAAAAAATATTATAATATAAATTTAAAAAATAAACAATTAGGTTAATGTTGAGCCTAATTAGAAAACAGTATGACCAATTTAAAGCAAATACTCTATTATCCTCTTCTGTGGGTCAAATGGTGCTAACTGATCCAGGCCCATTGCTTTTATAGCGTTTTCAATGAGTTTACGTTCATTTGCCGTTTGTGGCTTACCCTCTTTAAGCCGAAAATAATTACCTGCATCCAGCATAGCTTTTAGCGGTATCATGCCTATTAATTCGCTACCGGTTACATTAACCCCGTGGGCCGCTGCTTTGGCGCTTACCTCATCAAACACAATGTGGATTGGGGTTACTGCTATGTTTGTTAAATTCATAGATACCTGGGCCATTTCATACTCTTTAATATACCAGCCTATAGCTTTTACGTGTTTTAATGTTCCGTGGATTCGTTGTTTTCCATTTTCATTTGTAACAATTCTGCCGGTTTCTCTTACCTCGCAAGCTATTTCGTTGGCTATATTGGTTGATTGGGTATCCAGGTTAATATTATAAGCTATTAAAAAATCGCGCGCACCAATTACGGTGGCTCCTCGTTGGGCATCCATTTCGGCCGGACCAAAATCGGGTTGCCAATTGGGTAGTTTTATCTTTTTAAAAAATCCTTCATATTCTCCTGCCCTTATAGCTGCCAAATTGCTGCGCGCTTTATTGGGCTGAGCGTGCTCATATAAATAAACCGGTATCTGTAAATCTTCGCCCACACGCTTTGCCAACTGTTTAGCGTATCCGGCAGTTTCATCTAAAGTGATGTTGCTGATGGGTATAAGCGGGCATACATCTGTTGCGCCCATCCTTGGGTGTTCGCCCTTTTGGGTGCGCATATCAATTAGCCCGCCTGCTTTTTTTATGGCCAGGAATGCTGCTTCAATTACTGCTTCAGGTTCGCCGGCAAAAGTGATTACAGTGCGGTTGGCCCCCTTGCCGGGGTCAACATTTAACAATTTCACACCTGTAACCGAGCCAATCTCGCCGGTAATGCTATTGATGATGTCATGATCAACACCTTCGCTAAAATTAGGTACACACTCTATTATCTGTTTCATATTGCTAATGCAATTTAGATCATTGTTTTAAAAGTGTAGGTGTATACGGTAAGTGTATACACCGTATACACCCATATACACTGGCAAAACGGTGTCACCATTTTTTATAAATAGTTTGCGTAACGCGCGCCGTTTACTCACCCGGTCTACGCTTCGCTGGACCACCCTCTCTTCCGCAAGCGGGAAAGAGGGTTTTTAATTCGGGTTACCCTCTTTCCGCCAAAGGCGAAGAGGGTCGGCGAGCGAAGCAACGCCGGGGTGAGTAAACGGCGCGCCCACCACACATCAAATATTTCTAAAAATATTTGGTAATGTAAAATCATTATTTACATTTGCAGTGTACTATTTAACTAATACACTAATATGATAAAAATTTCTCAGTTAACTTTTGGGTACGGCAAGCAAAAATTATTTGATAATTTAAACCTGACCCTGCAACCCGGCCATATTTATGGCTTGCTTGGTATGAATGGCGCGGGTAAATCTACCCTGCTTAAAAATATAGCCGGGCTGGTTTTTCCATGGGCAGGCACTTGCACAGTAAACGGTATAAGTTCCGATAAAAGATTACCCTCCTTTTTACAGGAACTATTTTTTGTACCCGAAGAGGTATACCTACCGGCCGTAAATGCCAAACAATTTGCTGATAGCACCGCGCACTTTTATCCTAAATTTGATCACGGGCAGTATATAACTATTCTTAAAGAGTTTGATGTACCCACAGATAAGCTGTTAACCAAACTATCATTCGGTCAGCAAAAAAAAGTGATCATTGCTTTTGGCTTATCAACCAATACATCCTTGTTAGTGATGGACGAGCCTACTAATGGTTTAGATATCCCGTCGAAAACCCAGTTCCGCAAAATAATTGCAGCGGCTTTAACAGAAAATCGTTGCATCATTATATCAACCCACCAGGTGCGCGATCTGGATAACTTGATAGATGCTGTATTGGTACTGCATAACCAACAAATTGTGGTTGCCAAAAGCCTCGACGAAATTGCAGAAAGAATAAGCTTCAGCATTATCCCAACAACCGGCACAGATTATATTTATGCAGAAGAAGGTATGATGGGCCTTAATGCCATAACAGAAAATAACGACAACAGCTACAATAAAGTTGATATGGAGTTGCTGTTTAATGCCATCATCACTAACAACACACAACTAATAGATATCCTAAACAAACCCGGCCATGAATAATATATTTAACTTAAAACGTTTTATGCTGCTTTTTAAAAAGCATAGTTTGGAGCATGCAAAAACAAACTTGTTATCTACGGCTGTGTTGGCAGGCATAGCCGCTGCCTTGATGGGCTTTGCAGCTTACACCGGCGGGGGGCGCTTACCCCTGCAGTTGCAATCAATCATGTTTATTTATTTGATAGCAGGTGCCGGCGGCATATTTACCAGCTTAACATTTACAGAGTTGGGAAATAAAAGAAAAGCCACAGGGGTACTTACCCTACCTGCATCACACCTCGAAAAATTCCTGGTATCGTGGATATATTCATATATCATATTTCAGCTGGTACTGATTGGCGTATTTTATGTTGTTGATTGGGCAATTATCAGTGTTAGTGTCCCGCCTGTTCATGAGCCAAACAAGCTGATCAATATTTTTGACACTGACCAAAGAGCGTTAGTCGGCTTTTTAATATTTGCGATATTTCACGCATTTGCTATTTGGGGAGCTATATTCTTTGAGAAGATGCACTTTATTAAAACCGCCTTTGTTTTTTTTATCTACATCATAGTTTTTGCAATAATTAACGAGCCTTTATTGCACCTGGTAACGGGTGTGAAAGATCTGCATGGTGTAGCATACGCCCAGGCATATTACATTGAGGGCAAAAACTATTGGAACATACCGCCTACCGATAGTATGCAGAATACCAACCTGGTAATTATAGGTATAGTGGTGGTTGTATTTTGGGTAAGTGCATTCTTCAGGTTAAAGGAAAAGGAAATATAATATGAATTTTAAAGATAAGGAAGCTATATACCTGCAAATTGCAGATTATGTGAGCGAGCATATAACATTGGGCAAATGGTTACCCGAAGAAAAAGTACCATCTGTACGTGAACTGGCTGTAGAGCTGCAGGTAAACCCTAACACGGTAATGCGTGCCTATGAATATTTACAGCAGCATGAAATTATATTTAATAAGCGCGGCCTTGGCCTGTTTGTAACGGCCGACGCTATCGAAAAAATAAAGAGTATACGCAAAGAGCGTTTTATGCAACAGGAGCTTCCTGACTTTTTCAGGAGCCTTTACCTGCTTGATATTAGCCTGGATGAGGTGCAAAAACGCTATGAAGATTTCAAATTAAAAAATTACAACAATTAAAAATGCTTATCATGAAAACAAGTAATAAATTACTGCTTGCAGCAACATTTATAATGTTTGCCTATTTAGTTATATATGATTTTCAATTAAAAGCCGAATATGTTAAAGGCGATTACAAAAAACGCTTTTATAATATGGAACATACGGCATTAAATAGTTTTACCGCGGTAGAAAACAAGGTTGGCAACTCGCTTAACATAAACATTGAAAAGGGCCCTAAATTTGAAATTTGGATAAATAAGTGGTTAAAAGACAAGGTGGTTATTACCCAACGTAACAATACCCTTTATATTGATAATAAAGATAAAAATGCTCGTTATTATCAATCAGGCATTACTATTATCTGCCCTGCTGTCAGCGTTATAACTACAACCCCGCATATTTTACCCGACTGGCAATTTACAGATGGTAAAACTACCATTAGCGGCTTTACCCAGGATATGATGACTATCCGCGCAAATAAGTTTACAGAAATTGAGTTAAACAAAAACTCGTTGGATAAATTAAATGCAAGTACCGGCGATAGCAAAGCTATACTAACTATCCATAGCGATAACCAGATCAAAGCTGCCAGTTTCAATATCATCGGCAAAAGCGATCTGAAACTGTTTAACACAATTGCAAACGCTAATTATAATTATACAGACAGCGCTACGGTAACGCTAAACGGAAAATCATTTCATCAATTGCAGCATTAAATTAAACCTTAGTGGCAATATGTAACACTTTAGTTTTTATGGTGTCTTATAGACAGTTAAGTGTTAAAAATGTTAAATATTTTATATTACTAAATTTTTAGTTATATATTAGCCTTATCAATACCAATAACCTTATACTAATACTTAATACCCTAAAAAATGAAAGTCACAATGCCTTTACTATGCGGCCACCGCATGGTGTAGCCTTATTTATGTTTCAAAATATTACTAAATATAAATGATGATTCGTCCCACTATAAAGGTGTTTCATCACAATTATTTAGCCGACGCGAATCGGCATCATACCTTGCATTATAATTAAATACTATGATAAATATTTAACAAACCAAGCCTAAAACCTACATCTGCCAAAATGAAAATCACAATTTCGTCCATAGTTTTGCTTTTGCTATTCGCGTTAACAGTAAAAGCGCAAAGCTCTTATTCCATCAAAGGCTCTACAGTTGATACCGCTGAAAAGAGAGTTTTAACAAACGCCACTATTATGGTGTTAAATGCCAAAGATTCTATCCTGCGCAAATTTACACGGGCAAAACCCGACGGATCTTTTGCCATTAATGATCTTGCTATAGGTAAATTTATACTGGTACTATCATACCCCGGTTATGCCGATTATACCGAAGGATTTACGTTAGATGAAAAAGTACAGCCATCGCATGATTTTGGCAAGCTCAATATGATACTTAAAGCGCGCCTGCTGCAGGATGTTATTATTAAAGGATCTGTTAGAGCCATAAAAATAAAAGGTGATACTACCGAATTTAATGCAAATGCCTATGTTACACAACCAAATGCCAAGGTTGAGGACCTGTTAAAACAACTGCCGGGCATACAGGTTGACAAAGACGGCAAAATAACTGCTCAAGGACAAACGGTAAGTAAGGTACTGGTTGACGGCGAGGAGTTTTTTGGTGATGACCCTACCCTGGTTACTAAAAATATACGTGCCGACATGGTAGATAAAGTGCAGCTTTACGACAAGAAAAGCGACCAGGCCACCTTTACCGGTATTGACGATGGCCAAAAAACCAAAACCATTAATATTAAACTGAAGGAAGACTCTAAGAACGGCTATTTTGGCAAACTGTATAGCGGCATAGGTAACCAGGACCATTATGAGAGCCAGCTTTTGTTTAATAAATTTAAAGGGAAAAAGAAATTCTCTATTTACGGTACCAGGGCCAATACCGGCAAAACCGGCCTTAGCTGGGATGATAACCAAAAATATGGCGACGGTGGTAATGTACAGGTTGCTGATAATGGCAATATATATTTTTCTGGCAGTGGCAATGACCTTAACTATAACGGCCAGGGCATACCAAAAGCTACTACAGGTGGTGTACACTATGATAATAAATGGAACACCGATAAACAATCAATAAACGCCAATTATAAACTTGGCACACTTGATATTGATGGCACAAAAACTACCAGGACACAGAACAACCTGCCTAATAGTGTAATAAACAGTGTGGAGAACCAAACCTTTCATAACTCTACCTTCAGGCAAAAAGTTGATGGGATTTACCAGGTTACTTTTGATACTACATCAAACCTTAAATTAACTTTTGATGCTACCTATAGAAATACAAAAAGCAAAACCGACTATGCGTATTCAAGCACAAGAGGGACTGATACTTTGCTGAATAACAGCACCCGCGATCTTAACAATAATGCCGACCAGCATAATTATAACGCAAGCGCTTTTTACACTAAAAAGCTAAAGAAAAAAGGTCGCACATTTTCTGTTTTGTTAAGTGAATCGATAAATAATAATGATACCAAAAACTATTTAAAATCAGACGCTAATTTCTATAACACAGTAACCGGCGCGGTGGATAGTACACAACATATAGACCAGTATAAAACCGGCTTAAACCGTAATAAAGTGTTCAATTCTAATATAACTTATACCGAGCCTCTTTCTAAATACTTCTCGCTTATAGTTAATTATGGCATGAATATTAATAATAGTATTTCCGATCAGAAATCATTCAACAAATCGTCCGGCGGAAACTATGATATACTTGATCCTGCCTTTAGCAACAACTTTAAGTTTGATCAGTTGGCCAATCAAGTGGGGGCCATATTTAATTATAATAAAGGCAAAACTGTTTTAAATTTTGGCACCCGCGCATCTGATGTTACCTACAAGCAAATTGATGAATATACCGGCGATATTTTTAAAAGGCAGTTTATTAACTGGAGCCCACAGGCCAGCTATCAATATAAATTTTCGCAACAGCAATCTATACGGCTTAACTATAATGGCAATACAAACCAGCCGTCTATAAACCAGATACAACCATTAAAAAATAACAATAACCCCTTGTATATTACTTTAGGTAACCCTGATCTGAGGCCATCATTCACCAATAATTTTAGCGGGGGATATAACTCTTATAAGGTATTAAGCGGGCAAAGTGTGTATATACAAGGCAGCTATAATTATACTATAAACCAAATTGTAAGCAATACCACTACCGATGCCGCGGGTAAAACAACCTCACAATTTTTTAACCTTAGCGGTAAAACGCCGCATAACTATTATATATATGGTGGTGTAAGACGTAAAATAGCAGGTCCGGATATTAATATCGGGCTTAACACAAGTATCAATTCAAATGTTTCTTATAATATGGTTAACAATGTGTTAAACACTACCAACAGCTCAAGCTATTCGGGAGGGTTAGACATCAGCAAATACATGCAAAAGAAGTATGATTTTTACTTCAGTTTTGGCCCCCGTTATAATATAAGCGAATCATCATTACAAAAAGCCGGTAGCAGCAATAACAGCAGGGGCTTTTATGGTTATAGCTATATAAATATTTACCTGCCGGGTAAAATGCAGATTAGCTCTGATCTTGACTTCTCTTATACCGGCAAATCAGAAGTGTTTAACCAGGAAGTGTATCACTCTAACCTGAACGCAACTTTAAGCAAGGCTTTTTTAAAAGAGAATAATCTTAAGCTATCTATCACAGGCAATGACCTGCTTAACCAAAACATAGGATACAACCGAAACGCCTATGGTGGTATGATAACCGAAACAAGTTATAACACCATAAGGAGATATTTTATGTTATCAGTTACCTGGGATTTTACAAAAATGGGCGGAGGGGCGCCAGCAACAAAATAATTATGGCTATGAAAAATATATTAATTACAATAATTTGCTTTTTACTGCTGTCGGGCAATTTCGTACTTGCGCAGGATTCGCATTTCATTACTTCGGGCACTATTGAGTTTGAAAAAAGTTCAAATATTTATGCCATTTTTAGCAGGAACGTCAATAAGGATAATGAAGCCTATATGAAGCCTGTGTTTGAGCAGTTAAAAAAAACGCAGCCCCAATTTAAAGTGCTAAAAAGCACATTAACGTTTGGCTACAATAAAACCTTATTTGTACCTACTCCAACCGAGAATCAAAACAGCTCATTCGGTTATGTAGTTGCGGCCGAGCAAAGCAATACCATTTATACTGATGTGGCAACAAGTAGCAGCGTGGCACAGAAAGGGGTTTTTGAAGAAACCTTTTTGCTAAAGGACAGCACACGTAAAATTAACTGGAAAATTACCGACGAAACCCGTGAAATTGCCGGCTATACTTGTCGTAGAGCCAACGCGCTGATATTAGACTCGGTTTATGTGGTGGCATTTTATACTGATAAAATACTGGTTTCGGGCGGGCCCGAATCTTTTACCGGCTTACCGGGGATGATATTGCAAGTGGCCCTGCCGCACGAAAATATTATTTGGCGCGCCACCAAAGTAAATGATATAAAAATACCCGAAACTACACTAATACCCCCTAAAAAGGGCAAAGTAGCTACCAACAAAACTTTCAGGGCAACGCTTGACGGAGCTATGAAAAGCTGGGGCAACTATGCACAATCTTATTATAAGGCATTTTTGTTATAAGTAAGTAATTAATATGGCGGGCGGTTACTCACCCCGACATCGCTACGCTTGCTGACCCTCTCTTCGCCTTTGGCGGAAAGAGGGTTGTTTTTTCTTTAGTCAAAAGATTTGCCAACTTTTAAAAAGTTGACAAATCTACTCAGTTACCCTCTTTGCGGCTTGCGGAAGAAAGGGTCGCGCACGAAGGGTCGCGGGGTGAGTCAACGGTGCGCGTTTGCCCCCCGGCGCATATCACTACGCCCTGATCTTAATTCAACAAATACTTGGCAAACCACTCAATACTTATCCAGGCATCCTCATCATTAAAAACATGGCCCATATTTGGCTGGATAACTATGTTTAATTTATTGGAAGCTTTTTGTGCCTTGTAAGCTTCGGTTGCATAGGCAAACCCTATCTGTGCGCCGGGGTATGGATTATTAGGATCCTTATCCTTGCTTAGTATCAGCAATGGCCTCGGCGCAAACAGGCGGATCATTGACGGGCAATCAAACTCGCCGGTTATGCCCGGTAATATTTTATCCCATACGGCTTTTACATTGGTTTTATTTAATGTGGAGTCGCCCATATCGCGGGCCGCTTTTTTATGCGCGTCGCCAATAGTGCCGGCGCGGCCCTGCCACTGGTTATTCTCTAACGACCATTTAAAGCTTTGTACAGAAATACCCAATACCGCTGTACGGATACGGGTATCAACAGATGCCGCCATCCATGTTTCAATACCTCCCATAGATATTCCGCCCATGCCAATACGGTCGGCTTTTACATCGGGGCGGGTAATCAGGTAATCAACCAGGCGCCACAGATCATAAGCAGTATCATACAAGAACGGGTAGGCATGATGTGTTTTATCATTTGTTTTATAAGCTTGATAGGCCGCCTCGGTATATTCTTTACTGCCATGCGCGCCGCCCGCGATACGCTGGCCATGATATCGGGCATCAATAGCAACACCCATAATACCCAATTTGGCCAGTTTGGTAAATATGTCTTTAATATCCCCCTCATCTTTTGTGCCGCCGGTACCATGCAAAAATATCACCACCGGAAATTTGGTTTGCCCCTTAATAACCGGCTTATAAATCAGAATGGGCATTTTCTCTGTTTCTTCGGTATAGATAGCGCCTTTATCTACTTCGATGGAATCCATACGCACGTTGGTAAATGTTGCCTTAAAATCAACCGCGGACCGGTTTAGCAATGCTTTAAAATCGCGCGCAACCTGTTCTGCAGGCGGGTAATTTTCTGTTTGGGCAAATAAGGTGGATGCCTTTATGAATAATATAAGGCACAGGGTTATTATTTTTGTTTTAGGACTGATATTGAGCATGGTATTGTGTCGGTTATTAATTGGATAGGTAAATATAGAATGTTTGAAGTAAAGTTTGAAGTATTGTGGTGGGTAACAATTGGGTAACAATTAACACCCAATAATTGCGTTATCACAACTAATGCGCACCTTAACCCTCATCAGCAGATTTTATAGCGGAATTTTTTTACCAAATTTTCTGGTAACCCTTAGTTGTGTTTATCTACATTGGAGTTATGGCACAAAGGCGCATGACTTAGCGGGAATATTTTTTTGGTATAAGATCATCACCCTGGCTATGATATTTTATACAGCTATACATTACAAAAAGCAGGAATTATATTATTATCAAAACCTGGGCGTTACAAAATGGATGTTAGGGATACCTACTTCTGTGTTTGATTTTTTACTTTGGCTTGCCATATACATTACTGCCTGTAAAACTATATGATACATACCCTTGAAGCAGATGGCATCCAGCTTGATTTTGGATTAAGAAGTATTTTATCAGATGTATATTTAAAATGCGAAACCGGAAAAATTACGGGCCTGCTGGGCCGAAATGGACAGGGCAAAAGCTGCCTGATGAATATTTTGCTGGGTACATTAAATTCTTCAAGCAATTCTGTAAGGTTTGATGGTAGAGTAATTAGAAACGCAGGTAGACGCCCTCATTTGTTACTATATCTGCCTCAATTTAATATCATCCCTAAAGCACTTACAGTAAAAAAAGTATTGGATGATTTTAAATTAGCCTACGCTGATTTTGGAAACAGGTTCCCTGAATTTATAGGGAAATACAATTCGAACGTAAGCCAGCTTTCGGGCGGGCAATGGCGTACACTCGAAATTTATATTATTGCCAAAACACCATCATTATTTGCTATGCTGGATGAACCTTTTACGCATTTAAACCCTATTCAAATTGAAAAGATAAAGGAGTTTCTTTTAGAAGAGAAATTGAACAAAGGTTTCCTGATAACAGATCATATGTACGGTCATTTACTTGATATAAGTGATAGTGTATATTTATTAAAAGATGGCAAAACGTATTTAACTAAAAGCATTTTTGATCTGAATAAGTTAGGGTATATACATTTATAAAAGGTCTGTATAAGTCAAATTTTACTTATGTATGTTGCGTACCTTTAAAACATTAAAGATATTTTTGAGGTATAATGGCTAAGGCTTAAACATAACTAACAAATGCTGTCAGAACCAACCTATATAGCTGCACGTATGGTGGCTGCAACCATCGAGGCGCATTTTACAACGCACCTGGCAGCGGCGCGCCAACAAGGTGCAAAGCACCTGGCCCACGAGCCCCAGGCATCTATTATAGAGGCCATTATTGATGTTACTTTTTGGGCAAGCTTGCGCAAAGAAGAGGGCCATGCGCCAAAAATTTCGCTGGCATTGCTATCACCCGAGCAAGCAAGTCAGCCATTGATATTTGGTAACCACATACGCCTAACCCCGCATAACCTAACCAAATTAGCTCCGGCGGTTGAAAGCCCGGGCATACACTTAGGCGTTTGGTATGAGGATGATCAGTTATACGTTTGGGGCACTACCCTGGCTATACCGGATATTTGCTTTGTATTGGAGGTGGTAGAGCCGGGGCTGCTGGTTATCAAACATAGCCGTACTGATGGTTTTGGCAAGTTTGTGAACATAGCCGTATTAAAAGGCGACGAGATAAAAATTATCGATGAGCAAAATACCAGCCTGCTTAACTGCCCGGCCATTATAGATTCCTTACTTGGCATGCCTTCACCGTTTGTTGATGGCTCTGTAAATATTATGGTAGAGCTGGCAGCATCCATGCGCATCCACGGCCGCGGTGGTTTGGTGTTGATAGTGCCCGAACATTCCAATACCTGGCAGGAGTCTATAATTCACCCTATATCCTACCCGGTTGTGCCAACCTTTACAGGTATTACCAAGCTCATGCAACAGGATAAATGCGAACGCACCAAAACCGACTGGCAGGAAGCATTGCTGCGGGCAATAGATATAGTTGGCGGGTTTACCGCGGTAGATGGCGCTACAATAATTAACCGTAATTATGAGCTGCTGGCATTCGGCGCAAAAGTAGCACGTTCGGGCATGAGCTTGCCTGTGGACCAGATCATTACCACCGAGCCTATGCTTGACGGCGCCCCAACGCTTATGCACCCGGGCCAAAATGGCGGCACACGCCACCTGGCTGCCGCGCAGTTTATTTACGATCAGCGGGATGCTGTTGCTCTTGTAGCCTCGCAGGATGGTAAGTTTACTATTTTTGCGTGGGCACCACAGTTGGAGATGGTGCATGCGCATAGGATTGATATATTGTTGCTGTAATCAGCCCTTTTCGTAAACAAAGCAAAAAAAATTAAATCTTACCTTTGCCCCAAAATAAAACAAACGCCTTGGATACCGCACTACCAAAAAACAAACAATTCAATTTTGCCGAAGGCGAATTACTGCTGGTTAATAAACCATACCAATGGACCAGCTTTGATGTGGTGGGCAAACTGCGCAATTCGTTCAAGCCATTAAAATTAAAGGTGGGCCATGCCGGTACGCTTGATCCACTGGCTACGGGGCTGTTAATTATCTGCACCGGCAAAATGACCAAACAGATAGATACCTTCCAGGCCGAAGAAAAAGAATACACCGGCACCATGATATTGGGCGCTACTACCCCATCGTACGATATGGAAACAGAGGTAGATGAAACTTTTGATACAAGCAACCTTAACAACGACCAGATACGTAATGCTTGTAAACAATTTATGGGCGACATACAACAATATCCACCCGCGCACTCTGCCATAAAAATTGATGGCGAGCGTTTATATGAAAAAGCACGTCGGGGCGAAGAAGTAGAACTGCGCTTGCGCAATGTTACCATAATCGATTTTGAAATAACCCGCATCGAGCTGCCCGAGATTGATTTCCGCGTGGTATGCAGCAAGGGTACTTATATACGGTCGCTGGTGAATGATTTTGGCAAGGCTTTAAACAATGGGGCGTACCTAACCAATTTAGTACGCACCCGCAGCGGCAACTATCAGCTGAAAGATGCCTGGGAAGTGACAGAGCTGGTGAGTGTGATAAAAGAACAAAAAGTAATTATTGAATGATTGAATTAGTGAGTTATTGAATTATAAAAGTCTGGAAGTGAAAAACCTTTTACCTTTTCAGCTTTTACCTTTTACCTTCTAAAAATGAAAATCTACCATCATATTGATGAATTTAAGCCTGTTAAAAATGCCGTTGTTACCATTGGCACTTTTGACGGAGTACACCTGGGGCACCGAAAAATTATATCACGAATAAAAGAATTGGCCGATGCCACTGGCGGCGAAACGGTTATCCTAACTTTTTTTCCGCATCCGCGGATGATATTACATCCTGAGGATGAAAGCATCAAGCTCATTAACACCATTAATGAAAAGGCCGCATTGCTGGAGCAATTAGGTGTTGACCATTTAATTATTACCCCGTTTTCGCGCGATTTTTCTAACCAGAACGCCGAAGATTATATCCGCGATATACTGGTTAATAAAATCGGAACAAAAAAGATAGTAATAGGCTACGATCACCGTTTTGGCAAGGACCGCCGCGGCGGGTTAAGCGATTTGCTGCAACTCTCGCCGGTTTATGGTTTTGAGGTGATAGAGATACCCGAGCAGGATATTAATGATGTAGCTGTAAGCTCTACCCGTATACGCGAAGCCATATTGGGCGATAATATCCAGCTGGCAAATACCTTTTTGGGCTACCCGTTTTTTCTTACCGGCAAAGTTATCCGCGGCGACCAGATAGGTCGGCAAATTGGCTACCCTACAGCTAATATCCAAATAGAAGAAAAATACAAACTTATACCTGCGGATGGCATCTTCGCGGTTAAAGTGCAGTTAAATGATATTGAATATAAAGGCATGGCCTATATAGGCAGTCGCCCTACCATTAATGGCATGAATCGTAATATTGAAGTTAACCTGTTCGACTTTAATAATGAGATATACAATGAAACCATCCGCATGGAATTCCACCATTTTGTGCGGGGCGATATTAAATTTGCCGGGCTGGATGACTTGAAGGTGCAGATAGCAAAGGATAAGGAAGATGTAATTAGTTTACTTAGTCATTAGTTGAAATTGCATATTCATTTGATTGTTTTAAATTCTGGAATTTTAATTAATAGCTTTGTTTAAGTTATAGCATGGTTATTGAAAAAGAAAAATCAAGGACCAATGACACAATGACCAATGAACAAACTAAACATAGACAAACCCGAAAGTGATTTTTTAAACAGCACCATTTCTTATTGGGAAAAGGAGGGTTTGGTTAGTGATGAACAGGCCGAAAAATTGCGCAATTCGTATGAGGTTAAGGGTTTCGACTGGATGCGGCTGGCTAAATATTCGTTTTGGATAGCTTTGATATGCGGCGGCGCTTCGTTCGCTTTCCTGATAGTTAACGATGTGGTGGTTAACTGGCTCAAGCATTTATATTATACACCCGATATTATCATCAGCATTGGCTCGGCTATATCGGCCGCATTCCTGTTTTATTGGGGACGACGAAGGGAAAGGCTTTATCCGGAAAAAATATTCAGTAACGAGGCCGTAGTTTTTACCGGCATATTGTTTACCGCCTGCTGCATTGCCTACCTCGGTAAAACGCTGGATAGGGGCTCGGGGCATTATTCTTTACTTTTCTTATTATCTGTTTTTGTTTATGGCTTTTTAGGCTGGCGGATGAATTCAAGATTAATATGGTTGTTCGCGTTAGTATCGCTGGGCAGTTGGTTCGGTACAGAAACCGGTTTCCAAACTCATTGGAGTGATTACTTTTTAGGTATGAATTATCCGTTACGTTTTGTGCTGTTTGGTGTAGTACTGGTTAGCGCCTGCCATATTTTAAGATCACGCAATTGGTTTGCTTATTTCTGGGAGCATACTTATGTGGTGGGATTGTTGTATCTATTTATATCGTTATGGTTGCTAAGCATTTTTGGCAACTATGGCAATTTGGATAAATGGTACCATATACGGCAGATTAGCTTATTTTACTGGGGGATAATTTCCATGTGTGTAGCGGGTGGCTTCCTGTTATACGGACTAAAAAACAAAGATGATATATCGCGCGAGTTTGGTATAACCTTTCTTATCATTTTCATCTACACCAAATACTTCGAATATTTTTGGGACCATACTAACAAAACCCTGTTCTTTGCTATACTGGCCGCCTCTTTTTGGCTGATAGGACGTAAGGCAGAGAGGATATGGAATTTGAAAAGCAGAAGTTCGCAGAATTAGCTATCGCGGTGTGCTATTATTTTATTCTCTTTCGGCACAATAGCCAAATACACTCTTTTCACTACATGATAGCCGAATAAAGCAAAAAATAATATAGCAATAGCTGTATTAATAACCCTTGTGCTTAAAGCGAATTTGCTTTGTATATACTGCGCGAACCGGGCATACAAAAACAAGCATAAAAATGCGCCTGCGGCAGAGCCTATACTAAATATAACTAAAGCCAGCATCCCGTCCAGTATCCATTCATGGGTGATTAAGTACGTTCCGGTAATGATCCAGAAAGGTACCTGCATCGGATTAATAAAACCCAACAAGATACCATATTTAATACTGTCGTGTTCGGCATAATTGGTTTCGGGTGGTTTTTTGCGGCTTAACCAGGTAATTATCCCCAATGTAAAAAACAACGCGGCCATTACCCAATCAATAACTACATCCAGCCTAACCTGTGCCGATAGCCATTTGGCTGCCTGCATAATAAAAAAGGTAAAGAAAAACTCAACACATGAGAAAGCAATAATAAAGTGCATGGCCTGTTTAAAGCCACGATTTATAGTGATACGTATTAGGGTAAGATTGATGTTTCCGGGCGGTATATAGCCAATAAAGTTAGCTATTAGCCCGAGGAAAAATGTTAGGAAGATCATCGGCGCAAAGATATGTTTTGGATGTGCAGATTTGCAAATGCACGGATGTGTAAATGATGTTATTAAATTATTAACGTGATTGCCATTCGTCACCCACGTTCTAAATGACATTTTGTAATTATTCTTCATCAAAAAAATCTGCACATTTGCACATCCGCATATCTGCACATCAAATGGAGCTAACAGAAGAATTACAGGAACGTATTGACCTAATTAAACACAAGCTTAAATTTATTGAGCAAAAACCAACCGTTGCTTGTATAGAAGGGCTTGATCCATTAATGTTTTGGCAGGACGATGAACTTTTAAACATTGCAGGCGGCGCGGCGGTACCTATGCTGTCTCCTGCAGATTGGAATACCATTACTCAAAACGATCCTGATATTATGATTGTGATGCTTAGAGGATATACCATTGAGCAAAGTATGAAGCATATTGACCATCTATTACAACTACCCGGCTTTGTTAACCTCAAGGCTGTTAAAAACAACCGACTTTACATTGCCAACGGAAGTAAATATTTTTTCGATAATCCATCTGAAAATAAGGTTAATTCTATTGAGCTATTGGCAGAGATCATCAATCCTAAACAATTTATTTTTGGATATGAAGATGAAGGTTGGATAAAGTTTTCTATATAAATAGTAAATGAAGAAGTGCCTCATGATCTCCTGATTTATTTTTTTAGCGAGTCGCAATAAAACCAAAATTCCTGCGTTACCAAATACAGTAATATCAACCTGAGCAATAAGAGCTGTCTTATTTAAAAAGAGTGCTCTTATTGCTAACCCACTAAAATTTCACGTTAAAGCCGGCATAATAATTACGCAATGGCGATGGATTATAAAAACGATTTCCCACTGCATCCAGGTCATCACCCAAACTATACTTTTCATTAAGCAGATTATCAACCCCCGCGTATATTTCAAGGCGCGATTTATCATTTAGTTTATATTGCCACCCCATTTTTGCCTTTACTAAATTATAATGCGGAGCAAAGAAAGTATTGGCCTCATTAAGCGGGATACGTGCGGTATAATTGTGCTCCACATATAGATATAAAGATTCCGGGAATTTTACCTGCACACTTTCCACAGTAACATCGCGCGGCACACCAGTTAGCTCTTTACCCTGGTAACTGGTGGTAGCATCATGATAATTGCCAAAAGTAAATTTGCTTATGGTAAGCGACTCGTTGATCTGTAAGCCTCTTATAAAGCCATTATCGTTTTGTTTAATTATCCAGTCGGTAAAATATAGCTCCAGCCCGGGTTGTTTAATATCGCCCGAGTTGGTATAATATTCTGTCCCGTTCGGGTTAAGGCGGCGCACAATGGCATTGTTAAGACGATAATAAAAAGCAGATACATCCAGCAACATGCTCTCATCATTATTACGCAGGCGGAAACCGGTTTCGTAGTTCCAGCCGTATTGCGCAGTCAATGAAGTATTGATGATATTATTTGATGGGCGTATCTCTGCAGACGTTGGTGTTGAATATCCCCTGCTTACTGATGCCCTCCATATAAAATTATTTACTACCTGGTAAGACAGCGCCACACGCGGCATAATTTGTGGCGAGAATGTATTATTGGTAAAAGCAGTTTGCATACGCGGATACACGTTTTTAAAATCGTATCCATAAAAGTTTAAACTGGCGGCAGCTTCTATTTGCAGGCGTTTAATTAAGTTGGCCTGGTAACGGGCAAATATAAAATGCTGGTTTACGTTAACCCTGTCTAAACTTTGGGCGGTATCTCTAATACCTGCGCGGTTGCCATAATCGTTATTATCAGCATTAGTTTGCTCCCACTCTAATCCTATGTTGGCTTTCCAGCTATATGTTTTTTGCGGCGTGCCGGTAAATTCAAAATAGGTGCGCATACCGTAAGTACGCTCGTATCGTTGCTCGTAATTAGTGATGAACGGATTGGTAAAGTTTACATAAGCGCCATACACCGCAAATATATTGCGGATATGGTCGGTAATATGCCATTCATTAACCGCGCCACCATAAGTCATTTTATTGGTAATGCCTGCATTTTGTTTTAAAGCTCCGGGTACGGCAGGTGTTGACGGTCTGGCCGCGGTAGGATCGGCATCGGCCTGCGCCTGGGTTAAACCGCCGGGCGTTTCGTAGCTCAGGTCTGAATAAAAGCCTAATATTTTTAATGAGTTGTTACCGCCGTAAGTTATCTTATCACTTGCTTGAAAATATTGGCGGTGCATGTCGCTATGTACCCTGTAGCCATGATAAGTCTCGTAAGACTGATTAAAATTGAACTGGTTGTTTTTATTGACATTTTGCAATCCAACGTTTTCATGCACCAACCCATACGAGCCGCCGTTTAAGCCGAATGTTACAAAATTAGTATTGTCATAACGGTTAACCGGGTTCAATAAAACCACACCGCCAGAGTTGGCGCCAAATAAACTGCCATCCGGGCCTTTTAATACCTCTATGCCCTGTACACCGTTAAAATCAATGGAGTTTAAATAGGTGTTGCCGCCTGCATCTGTAAGCGGTAATTCGTCATAATAGATCTTAACATCGCGTATGCCAAATGGCGAACGCAGTAAACTACCCCTAATGGATAAGCGGTAACTACCCGGCGAGCGTTCTTCCATGCGTATACCAGGAATAGTATTCATAACTGATACTAATGAATTATCGGGCTGTAATTTTAATTGCGCGGGTGATATAACGCTTACAGAAGCCGGCACATTCAACATAGGCTGATCTGAAAGATAGCCCCTAACGGTTACTGTATTTAATTTTTTTGTGGTATCGGTTTTCTTTGTTTGTGCGCCGGCAATTGAACCAACAACAAAGATCAGAACAAGGGTATAGTAAATTTTTAGCACTGCATTTATAATTTAGGGGTGTAAGCAAAAATAGGCCCTTTAGTTAATAAAAGGGTTAATCTGATTGTAAGATATTAGATACGTTATAATATTTTATTGAAATGCAAACATATTGCGCTTACCCGCCAAATGCTATTGTCCGAATTAGCTATATTATGCCCCATACTTTAAGGCACTGCCGGGTATTTTTGTTTGGAAGAAACTCACTTATTCAGACCAATGATAAATTGCATTTTTTGCGTGGATAATACTTTTAATGCAGGTACATTTAAACTATGCATCATGAACATCATTTAAAAAGCTCTGACACCATTCGCGATATTGTTATTGGCATGTCTGATGGTTTAACCGTACCCTTTGCATTGGCTGCGGGCCTGAGCGGAGCGGTAAATTCTTCAGGAATTATCATAACAGCGGGTGTAGCAGAAATTGTTGCCGGATCAATAGCTATGGGTCTGGGCGGATTTTTAGCCGGCCGTACCGAAGCTGATCATTATGCTGCCGAATTAAAACGCGAATACGATGAAGTTGAGCGCGTACCCGAAGAGGAAAAAGCAGAAGTGAAAGAGGTATTTGCAGGTTTTGGCTTATCTGACGCGCTGCAAACCCAGGTAGCTGATGAAATGGCGAAGGATAAAGATAAATGGGTTGATTTTATGATGCGTTATGAACTGGGACTGGAGGAGCCACAAGCTAACCGGGCAACACAAAGCGCGGTAACTATTGGGCTGTCTTATATATTGGGTGGCATTATTCCATTATCACCTTATTTTTTTGAAGCTAATTCGCAAATAGCCCTGGTATACTCTTGTGCTATAACTATGGTGTGCCTTTTTGTTTTCGGCTATTTTAAAAGTAAGGTAACCGGGCAACCACCTATATCAGGTGCTTTTAAAGTATTAATAATTGGCGCATTAGCCGCGGCTGCAGCTTTCGGAATGGCGAAATTGATAACGGGTAAATAGAGATTAGGCCTGTCGGCAAAGATTAGTTAATTAGAGATTAAAGATTAGGCTTGTCTTTTTGATAATTATATCCAACTTAACATAATGTACCTTTAATCTTTAATCTTTAATCTTTAATCTTTAATCTCTAAAACTTAATAAACTTCTCTATCTGCTCGTTAGTAAACTTTACCGTATCCTCTTTAAACAGGTCGCTATATTCATTAAATTCTGTTTTGATATTAGCTATATGCAGTTTTAAAGGCATTATGTTTAAATGCAAATAATGGCATACGCCTGTAAAATGGTCTATGCCACGTATATTACCATATTTGCCTGATGAGATCCCTACAAGCGCGGCCTTTTTATCATAAAAGCTTTCAGGAAAAGAGCAGGCATCAATAAAAATCTTTAACACCCCCGGAAAGCTGCCATTATATTCAGGAATAATGAAGATAAACTTATCGGTCGCGGTAACTATATCTTGTATTTTTTGAAATTCGGCGCTCCTTTTTCCATATAGATCAGTCTCTAATAAATTTGCTGGCAATTGTGCTAAAGATAGCATTCCTGCTTCTACCTCTGTTTCAAGCAATCTTTTTTGGTAATATCGTGCCACTTTAAGGGTTGAGCTGCCGGGCCGGTTGGTTGCGGATATAATAGTTATCATTTTTTAATGAATGAATTAGCGAATGAATGATTGAGTAAATGTTAACGGGTGCAAATTATTGAATTAAAACAAGTAAGAAAATCATTTATTCACTAATTCGCTCATTCCATCAATCACTCATTCCACACAATATGTTTGTAAATTGCCAAAAACTGTGGATTTCTCAGTTATTTAAATATATATCTTAGCGCTTGGTAAAAAGTTTCCCCGAAGGTAGAAATTTTTATATTTTTATTTTTCGTTGTTAGTACACTGTTATAAAAAATTCAAGATAGAGAATGAGTAAGATAATTGCTTTAGCCAATCAAAAAGGCGGCGTAGGTAAAACTACCTCTTCCATTAACCTGGCTGCAAGTTTAGCCGTATTAGAATACAGAACATTATTAGTTGATGCCGATCCGCAGGCCAATGCCACATCAGGTATCGGGTTTGATCCACGCAATATAAAAAACAGTATTTATGAGTGTATCATTAACCAGGTTGATCCGCATGATGCTATTATAAAAACCGATACACCCAATCTTGATTTGTTACCCGCGCATATTGATTTAGTTGGTGCAGAAATTGAAATGATAAATCTGGAAAGCCGCGAGTATAAAATGCAGGAGGTTTTTAATAAGATTCGTGATGAATACGATTTTATTATTATTGATTGCTCTCCATCATTAGGCTTAATTACTATTAACGCTTTAACCGCTGCCGACTCTGTTATAATACCTGTACAATGCGAATATTTTGCATTAGAAGGATTAGGTAAGCTATTAAATACGGTTAAGATAGTTCAAAACCGTTTAAACCCCGATCTGGAAATTGAAGGCATTTTGCTAACTATGTATGATGTTAGGCTGCGCCTGTCAAACCAGGTGGTCGAAGAAGTCAGGACCCATTTTGAAGATATGGTATTTGATACCATTATACAGCGTAACACACGCTTAAGCGAAGCGCCAAGTTTTGGTGTATCTGTTATTATGCATGATGCTACCTGTAAAGGTGCTATCAATTACCTTAATCTGGCCCGCGAAATTATCCGCAAAAACGGTTTGGTTAAAGACGAACTAAAAGCAACAACAGAAACCGTATAACATGAGTGCAGAAAAAAGAAATGCTTTAGGAAAGGGATTAAGCGCGCTGTTAAATGATTCTGATAATGTACTCCCCTACAAAAAATCAAACAATAATAACGTTAGTTCAAATTCAGAGGTTAATAGCCTGGGGTCTGTAAATGATATTAAGTTATCAGAAATAGAAGTTAACCCGTTCCAGCCCCGTACTGATTTTGACGAACAGGCCCTGTCTGACCTGGCCGACTCTATAAAATTGCAAGGGCTTATACAGCCAATAACCGTACGGCGTGTTAACGCGCATAAATTCCAGCTAATATCGGGCGAGCGCCGTTTAAGGGCATCAAAAATGGCCGGCTTAACACATATCCCCGCATATGTGCGTACCGCCAACGACCAGCAAATGCTGGAAATGGCGCTGATAGAAAACATCCAGCGTGAAAACCTTAATGCTATTGAAGTTGCCCTGAGTTTTCAGCGCATGCTGGACGAGTGTAACTTAAAACAAGAAGAGCTAGGCGAGCGTGTAAGTAAAAACCGCTCGACTGTAACCAACTATTTGAGGTTATTAAAACTGCCCCCTTCTATACAAGCTTCTATCAGGGATGGCGCCATTAGCATGGGTCATGCACGTGCTTTAATAACTGTTGAGGATCCGGCTAAACAAATATATATTCACAAACATATCATTCAGCAAGGTTTATCCGTTCGTAAAGTGGAAGAGATGGTTCGCGAGTTGCAAAGCTCACGGATAAAAAAGGAAGGCAAGCAGCCCGAGCCGATATCGTTTCAAATACAAAAGATACAAGATGATCTTGCATCTAAATTTAGCACCAGGGTTAAGCTAAAAATGAACAACAAAGGCAACGGCATTATTGAAATTCCTTTTTTATCCGAAGATGATCTGGGCCGCATTCTTGAAATGTTGGATTGGTAAAATGCAAAAGTATTTATTAATTATTGGATTAATTACCGGGTTTGCTTTTGCCGCATTAGCACAAGAGCCTGCAATACCTATTAAAAAAACTAAAGCTGATAGCATACAGGCTAAAAAAGATTCATTAAAATCAAAACCCTTTATCCCTAAAATAACATCCGACAAAGTTTATCATCCCGATACTAACCATAGCCCGCATAAAGCAGTAATACATTCGTTAATGATACCAGGATGGGGTCAATTATACAATCACCAATGGTGGAAGGTACCGGTAATTTATGCCGGACTTGGGCTTATTGCATGGGCCTACGTATTTAATGAAAAATACTACCAGGAAACACTTGCTATAGCCAAATACCGGCAAAAGGGAACAGAACCGGTACCCGGCGATAAGTATTATAATGTATACCCTCAATATACGAATGCTTCTGTAACGGCTATTAATGATGCGGTAAGGGGTTACGCGCGTTACCGGGATATAAGTGTATTGGGCTTTGTTGCCGGATGGGGCATACAGGCTATTGATGCTTATATTGATGCTAAGTTTATACACTCCTACTCTATGGATAAGGATTTTACCTTTAAAGTAACGCCAATTACCATGGATCCGCCTATGTATGCTCAAAATTTTAATGGTTCATTTATTCCGGGTATAAAACTTACCTTTACGCTCAAATAAAAGGAGGCATTAGCTCCTCCGCCTAAATAAAAGTACAATAACAAATGAAGATTGCATTATTAGGTTATGGCAAAATGGGTAAAATCATTGAAAAAATAGCCATTGACCGTAAACATGAAATAGTATTAAAAATTGACCACGATAATCAGCACGACCTCACCGCTGAAAATCTTCAAAAAGCCGATGTGGCGATTGAATTTAGCACCCCTGCAACTGTATTAGGTAATATTGAGCATTGCTTTAACGCGGGTGTACCTATTGTTGTGGGCACTACTGGTTGGTATGATCAGATGCCAAAAATAAAACAACAATGCCAGGAGGGTGATAACTCATTTATATATGCCACCAATTTTAGCGTAGGCGTTAATATATTTTTTCATATTAACCGTATACTGGCAAAATTAATGAACAAGCATCCTTATTACGAAGTACAGGTTGAAGAGATACACCACATACAAAAGCTGGATGCACCAAGCGGCACCGCTATAACTATTGCCGAAGGCATAATAGAAAATCTGGATGCAAAAAAGCAGTGGGTAAATATTTTGACCGATACAAATAACCCTGCTGATGATAATGCTAAGGTTGATGATGTACTTATTGAATCATACCGTATAGATAGCGTACCGGGTACTCACACCGTTATTTATGATTCGGAAGTTGATACCATAGAACTTAAGCATACCGCACATAATCGTAACGGCTTTGCTCTTGGGGCCGTGTTGGCTGCCGAGTGGGTACAGGATAAAAAAGGCTTTTTTTCTGTAGAAGATATGTTTGATTTAGCCTAACTATATTTACTTTACCACAATATTAGAAGATAATGAACTGGAAATTCTGGAATAAAAACAAAACAAACACACCCGCAAAAAAGAAAACCAAAACACGCGAGTGGGTTGATGCTATTTTATTTGCTGTTATAGCCGCTACGCTTATCAGAACCTTTTTTATTGAAGCCTATACTATACCTACCCCATCAATGGAAAGATCACTGCTTGTTGGTGATTTTTTATTTGTAAGCAAGCTAAATTATGGCCCGCGTACACCTATGACGCCAATTGCGTTTCCGTTTGCGCACCATACCATGCCGCTTATTAATACCAAAGCTTATTGGGATGGCCTTGAATTGAATTACCACCGTTTACCGGGTTTTAGCGACATAAAAAAAGGCGATGTAGTAGTATTTAACTACCCGATGGAAGCCGACTCGCCTTATTATCGCCCGGTTGATAAACGCGAAAATTATATTAAACGCTGCCAGGGCACACCCGGCGATACACTAAGTTTGGTTAACGCGCAGGTGTATGTAAATGGCAAAGCCGCGCCAAACCCACCGGGCGAGCAAACAGATTACACCATTTCTTCAACAGGTATGGATCTTAACCCGCAAATATTGCAGGAGCTTCATGTTTCTAATTATGAAGGTGCTACTTCACCTACCATGACGACAGAAGCGGCCGATGCCTTAAGAAAATATTCGAATGTTAAGTCTGTTACCGCCAATATCCAACCAAAAGGCGGAGGCGAGTTTGGTGTGTTCCCATACGATCCGCGTTATCCAACAGATCATAAATTTAAATGGAACGTAGATAATTACGGACCGATTATTATACCTAAAAAAGGCTGGACCGTAAAACTGGATAGCCTTACCCTTCCTATTTATCGTCGCGCTATAACGGTGTACGAACATAATACGCTGCAACAAGTGGGCAATGATATCTTAATAAATGGTAAAAAGGCTGATAGCTACACCTTTAAAATGAATTACTATTGGATGATGGGCGATAACCGTCATGATTCGTTAGATTCACGTTACTGGGGTTTTGTACCCGAGGATCATATTGTTGGTAAGGCACTGTTTATATGGATGAGCTGGGATGATGAAGCACCTTTCTTTAGTAAAATAAGATGGAGCAGGTTATTTAGGGGAATACATTAAGATGTGCAGATTATAGGTATGCAGATAATTAAAAATTACCCTAAAAGCTGCATATTGCTTTCATGAACCTGGCATTCCGGAAAAAACGCAGCATAAAAAAAAGGCAAAGGAGTTCTACCCGCGAGTGGGTTGACGCTTTTGCCTTTGCTATTTTAGCAGCAGTGCTTATCCGTATGTTTTTTATTGAGGCTTACGTGATCCCAAGCGGATCAATGGAGAATACCCTTTTAATAGGCGATTACCTTTTTGTTAGCAAGATAAGCTATGGCCCGCGCACGCCTATAACACCGGTTGCATTTCCGTTTGCGCACCATACCATGCCAATAATAAATACCAAAGCTTATTGGGATGGGATACAATTACCTTACTACCGCCTGCCCGGTTTTAGCAACGTAAAAAAAGGCGACATTGTAGTTTTTAATTATCCTATGGATGCCGATTCGCCTTACTATAGGCCGGTTGATAAAAGGGAAAACTACATTAAACGCTGCCAGGCTACACCGGGCGATACCTTAAACATAATTGATGCACAAGTTTATATAAATGGCAAAGCTGCATCAAATCCTGTAAACAGCAAACCCGGTTATATGGTGCAAACTAACGGCACGCCAATTAGTGAACAGGTTATGAAAGATCTGAGCATTGAATTACGGTATAAATATACAGACCAAGACTACGAGCTGTTTATGACCAGGCAATCTGCCGCTGCACTAAAGGAGTTGAAAAACATCAGGTCAGTAAAAGAAAGTACTCAATTTAGGGGTGTTTATGAACCGGATGTTTTCCCTAAGGATCCTTCTTTTAGATGGAACTCTGATAATATGGGCCCCATTATTATTCCTAAAAAAGGCTGGACCATAAAACTAAACGATCTTACTTTCCCTATATACCGGCGTGCTATTACCGTTTATGAAAACAATAAGGTTGAGGTGATAGGTAGAGACATTCTCATCAATGGTAAAAAAGCAGAAACTTATACCTTTAAATTAAACTATTACTGGATGATGGGCGATAACCGCCATAACTCTGAAGATTCGCGCTACTGGGGGTTTGTCCCCGAAGATCATATTGTAGGCAAGGCCATATTTATCTGGATGAGCATAGACACCGAGGCTGATTTTTGGCATAAGATAAGATGGAACAGGCTGTTTCGCCCCCCGGCCCCCTAAAGGGGGAGTTGTTGCAACTTAGTTATCTAAGCTAATGTCATTTCGACGAGGAACGAGGAAATCTATACAATTGCTATTTGTGCGTGCATACTTAAGTTACTTAAGGATGTAGGCACCTACAAGTATATACACCCGTATACACTGGCAAAATGGTGTCACCAAAAAGTTGGTGGAATATGTTATGCTATCGCAGGTATCCGCTGCGCGGAAAGAGGCTTGTTGATCTCTCCTACATCGTTTGCGCATTATTTTCATCAAAATTTAAGTAAAAATAGGTTACTTTATTTTCTCGCGTAACCAATTATACCAATGAAAAAATTAGCATTACTGCCTCTGTTTATAATAGCATTTATCCTGCCTGTAACCCATCTTTTTGCCCAGGCACAAAACTATGATAATGCCGACTGGCAAAACCCGGCCGTATTTGGCATTAATAAACTGCCCGCCCGTAATGTGGCCTGGCCATGCCCTGATACGGTTAGCGGATGGAAAAGCGATTACGATCATTCTCCCTGGGTGCAATCCTTAAACGGCTCGTGGGATTTTAGCTGGGTGCCTAATCCTGATGCGAGGCCCGCAAATTTTTTCGCGACAGATTTTGACGCGTCCAAATGGAAAAAAATAACTGTGCCTTCCTGCTGGGAACTGGAGGGGTTAAAGATAGCTCCGGTTGGTCAGAATAATTATGGTGTTCCTGTCTATACCAATTCCAATTATCCGTTCAACGTAAAACGCTTCGGGCGGGTAATGGATGAGCCCAATAAAAACTTTAATACTTATACGCAGCGTAACCCGGTAGGCTCTTATCGCCGGTATTTTAAAGTGCCTGCAAACTGGGGACACGGGCGTACGCTCCTTCATTTTGCGGGGGTTAGCTCGGCCATGTATGTATGGGTTAACGGGCACAAGGTTGGTTATAGCGAAAACTCGCGCGTACCTGCCGAATTTGATATCACCGATTATTTAAAAGCCGGGAATAATTTACTGGCGGTAGAGGTTTACCGCTATTCGGATGGTTCTTATTTGGAGGATCAGGACATGTGGCGCTTAAGCGGTATCTTCCGTGATGTTTTCCTGTATCATGCTGCGCCAGTAAGCATCTGGGATTTTTATGTGAACGCCCCTTTAAGTGATGACCTGCACAGCGCCAACCTGAACCTGCATTATACTTTGCGCGGCATCACAAAAAATACAGATAATGTGCGTATACGGCTATACCTGCGCGGGCCTGGCGGGCAAACCGGTTTGCATGCATTGATAGACGAGCCTATCGGCACATTTACCGGCGAGTTTACACCGGGGAGGACAGGTTCTATTTTCATCAAGCATCCATTATTATGGACATCAGAAACACCCAATGTTTATGATGCGTTGGTAGAGCTGGTGCAAAACGGCAAGGTGATAGAAACGCGGCGGATAGATGTCGGGTTCCATAAAGTTGAGCTGCGCGATAAGCAATTGTTTATAAATGGCGTATCTATCAAAATAAAAGGCACAAACCGCCATGAGTCTGACCCCGCGGGCGGCTATACCATTACGCGTGAAAAGATGATAAAAGACATTAAGCTCATTAAACAGGATAACCTGAATTTTGTACGCACATCACATTATCCAAATGATCCGCGCTGGTATGAGCTATGCAACCGTTACGGCTTATTTTTAATGGATGAGAATAATTTAGAGACCCATGGCATCAGCTACCATAAACGCATACTACCCGGCGATGATACCGTTTGGCGGCCCGCCGTTGTAGACCGTATGCGCCGCATGGTGGTACGCGACCGTAATAACCCGAGCGTTGTGAGCTGGTCGTTAGGTAACGAGGCGGGATATGGCAATGATTTTATGGCGATGCGTGAGGCTACCCATGCTGCCGACCCGCAACTGCGTCCTATACATTATGCGGATATGAATTTAGCTGCTGACTTTGACAGCCAAACCTATCCAACAACAGAGTGGCTGCTGCAGCATGTAAATGGCAAAGCGGTGCGCAAAGGCGAGCATGGCGAAATAGGCACAATAGATCAGCATGGCCCTTACCCATCAGGCAAACCTTTTATCGCTAATGAATATGCGCATGCCGAGGCCAACAGCCTGGGTAATTTGCAGGACTATTGGGATGTATTTGAAAAATATCCTATGCTTTTGGGTGGGTTTATATGGGAATGGGCAGACCAATCGCTTTATAAAACGGATGCTTCGGGTAAAACATTTTTCGCCTACGGCGGAGATTTTGGCGACCGGCCCAATGATAGCTATCGTTGTATAAAAGGATTAGTTTCCGGCGATCGTATCCCGCGTCCGCATTATTGGGAAGGAAAGAAGGTTTTTCAATACATAAAAGTTACGGCTGATGATATAGTCAAAGGACAGGTACGTATCCGCAATAAATATTTTTATATTCCATTAACAGGCTTTACTGCCGATTGGGTGTTAGAAGAGAACGGAACCGCCATTGCTAAAGGACCATTAATCATACCAAACTTAAAACCCGGCGAGGAAAAAGGAATAACCATCCCATGGGGAAAACAAACATGGAAAACGGGCGCCGAATATTTTGTGACCGTAAAATTCCGACTGCGCAATAATACGTTATGGGCCAATGCAGGGCATGTAGTTGCAGGGGATCAGCTGCCAGTCAAGATGCCTTTGATCACGAAAAATAATCCCATAACTGAAAAAGTAACTTTTACAAAAGACGCGTCAGGCTGGACCGCATCAGTTAAAGGTGCATCCATTAAAATTGATGGTAAAACCGGCTGGCTATCATCCTATATAATTAACGGGCATGAAAATTTAGCCACGCCGCTTAAGCCTAATTTCTGGCGCGTACCTACGGATAACGATATAGGATGGAACGTGCCTAAAAATATGGGGCCGTGGAAAGACGCGGTTGAAAAAGGTGAGCTGCAATACATCAAACAAATGCCAATTGGCGATGGCGGCTACCTGATGGCGACTATAAAACTGCCAATGGATTCGACGTTTGTATCCATGCTTTACACTTTGCATGAAGATGGGAAGGTAGAAGTAAACATGCAGTTAAACATAGGTAAAAGGGCCCCCGAAATTCCACGAATAGGCATGACCTTTGGTATTAATGCCGATTGGAACGGAATTAATTGGTATGGCCGCGGTCCGCAGGAAAATTACCGCGACAGGAAAACCGGGTATGCTGTTGGCTTATACCAATCGACAGTAAACAACTGGATAACCAATTATGTCCGTCCGCAGGACAACGCCAACCGCACCGATGTGCGGCACATCAGCTTTACCAATGCTAAAGGCAGTGGTATGCAAGTGTCGGAGATTGGTAATGTTTTTGGCGTTACCGCATGGCCCTACACGCAACAAGACCTGGAAACCACCACACACGATAACCAATTACCGCACCGCGATTTTACAACCGTAAACATAGACGGCCAGCAAATGGGTATAGGTGGCGACATTAGCTGGGGCCTGCCGGTGCATAAAGAATACAGGATATTGGAGAAGGGAATGTATGTGTTTACGGTTGAGTTGAAAGGGGTGGATAAGAAATAGTTTAACCCTCTTTCCGCCAAAGGCGAAGAGAGGGTGGTCGAGCGTAGCAAAGACCGGGTGAGTAAACGGTGCGCGTTTATTATCGCTAATGCCGTCGGCGAGGACTCACCCCGCGGCTCTTCGAGCGCGACCCTCTCTTCCGCAAGCGGGAAAGAGGGTTGGTTTAACTTCTATTATTCGTACCTTAGATTCATAACTAATATGGAACCTATTCGATATCCTTACAGCAAAGCAAATTGCATATTTTTTGTCGTCCTTTTAGCAACAATTGTTGGAATGTCTATACCCCATTTAATTAAATTTATAGTTATAGGTGATTTTGTTAATTGGGGGTTGATTTTATTTGTTGACCTTTTGCTTATCGCAATGTTTGTTTATCTGTTTGTCAAATATTTTATTCCTGCATTCCAAAATAAAATCGCTTTAGAAATAAATTCAGAAGAAATTATTTCTTACATAAAAGACGTGTCCATAAAATGGAGTGATGTCAAGGAAGTAACAACAGTATCGGGAAGGTATTCATCATCCCTTTATATAAAGTTTAAATATGAAACAGATCATGGTGATAGTATACGTATTGGATTACAATACATTAAGGGAGATAATGAAAAAATTTATGACACAGCAATCCTGTACTTCGAGCAAAGCAATTAAAATCCTCTCTCCGTCACTTTCACCCATTCCATCAAACCCGCACCCATTTCCTTGTTAGCTACTAACTTTGTAAATGCAGGCATGTTGCCGCTCTGCGCCAGCTTATAAAAATAAGCGGCGTAAAACTTATCAAAAAAAGTCTTGTCGATTTTCTTATCGGCGTTTTGCCCGGCTAAGGTGAATATGGCTTTTAACTCATACTCCAACAAAGCTGTGCCGATTAGTTTTTTGGCTTGCGCCGATGTGGTTATTGCGGTTAGGCCCGCGTTTAATATGGCCCTTTCTTTTATATCATCGGCAGCTAAAATACCTGTACCGTCTTCTTTTAATGTGCCGCCTTTTAAAATGCTTTGCATATTGGTAAATGCCTCCGCAGATCGCTGTGTATTAGGCTCCAGCAATAAGAAACTGCAAAAGCCTAACAATGCATTTACCCGTTTATTTTGATGAAAAGTTACCAAAGCATACATACGCTGACTATTGGCATGTTTCGGGTCGAGTTTTATGGCTTCGATAGCTTCGGTTTCGGCATTGCCATATTGTTTGCCGCGGAAATAGGCCAGGCCTAAATTATAATGCAGGCTTTGGTCTTGCGGATAGGCTTTTAATCCATCTTTATAAGCCGCTATCGCTTTTTCGGGCTGATGGTCGTTATCATAAACGCCACCTAATAAACTATAGGCGGCGGCGGTATAGGCCGATGAAGTTTTAATTACTTTTTCCAGATATGGGATACCCTCTTTCCCTTTATTAGCGTTAATTAACGAAAGCGCGGTTTTATAGTTTGCTGCCGGGTCATCGGCATCGGGCTTATCCTGCGCAAATGCAAAAAAAGCGTTGCTTAAAAACAAAAAGCCTAAAAATGTTCTTAACCATAGTTGCATGTTTTAAAATTATAAGGTTATTAACTAAAACAAGAAAAATGTTTAAAACTTTAGTTTCAGCCCGGTATATAATTTCCAACTTTCGCATTCGTTTATAGTGATAGTATTTTATTTATGAGATTAGTTAATCAAAGCCTTCTAACTTTTACCGCATCCATATTTTTATTAGCGTCCTGCTCGTCTAAACCGGGCGAAAATGGCACCTCCGCTGCTGCCCCCGCAGAAAAAAGCAAACCGTTAGATGTAAAAGCTTTGTTAGCGTATGATCCTAAAAATGAGAATAAAAAGATAGATGAAGTTATGCAAATCCTGCATAAAACCCGGGGCTTTAATGGCAATGTGTTAGTTGCCAGGCATGGCAAAATAATATATGAGAAAGCCATAGGCTGGGCCGATTACCTGCATCGCGATAGCTTAAAAATAAATTCGAGGTTCGAGCTGGCGTCGGTTACCAAAACCATGACCAGTACCGCCATATTAATGCTGATGGAACGCGGCAAATTAAAGCTCGATCAAAATGTAAAAGATTTTTTTCCTGATTTCCCATATGACGGAGTAACTATTCGCCTGTTGCTTACACACCGGTCGGGCATGATGAACTATGTTTATTTTGTGGATGATATTTACAGGAAAGAGCACCGCATACAAAAAATAGGCTTGTCTAATAAAGACGCGATGGCCATGATTGCCAAATACAAACCGGCCCGTTTTAACACGCCTAATAAAACGTTTTTATACAACAACTCTAACTTTATGGTGCTGGGCTCTATTATTGAAAAAGTAAGCGGTATGCCTTATGCCCAGTTTATGAAAGAGAATATTTTTAAACCGGCCGGTATGGGACATACAGATGTATATTCTAAAGCTACTTATGATAAAATACCGGTTGATGTGGTAGGGCATGACAGGGGGCAATGGCGCTATTCGGTAGCGCAAAATTTTTTGGATGGACCGGTTGGCGACAAAGGCATATACAGCACCGTTGGCGACTTGTATATTTATGACCGTGCCCTACGTGCGGGCAAATTGTTAAAACAATCAACTATGGATTCGGCCTATACACCGCGTAATCCCTGGGTACATGGTCACTTTAACTATGGCTATGGCTGGCGCATATTCCAGGCGCCCGGGCAGCAGGTAATTTACCATACCGGTTGGTGGCACGGGTTCAGGCATATATATCTGCGTGATATTAAAGACGATATTACTATTGTGCTGCTAACAAACTTATCCAACGGCAGTTTGTTAAAGTTAGACGACCTGTTTAAAGCCACAGGCATGCCAATTGTTAGAAAAAGCGCCTATAAAGGCAATGGCGATACGAGTGAGGATTAGGCCGATGTGCAGATGCGTAGATATGCAGATGTGCAAATACTTAATGAAGTAAATAATTAACAACCAGATAGTAAATGTGATGCATACAAATCATTTGCACATACGCACATTTGCATATCTGCACATTTAAAAGCAATATGTTCGATAAACTATTTGAAGTTCAGCAAAAGGCTGGCGAAGTAAAAAAACGGTTAGATGTTATCACCGTAACCGGTTCTGTTGAAGGCGGGAAGATTAGCGTTAGCGCTACGGGCAACAAAGTTATACAATCAATAACTATTGATCCTGATTTTTATAAAGATGCCGATAAGGAAGAAATTGAAGAATTACTGATAACTGCCATTAACAAAGCGATGGAACAGGCTGATAATGTAAGCCAAAGTGAAATGGCCGCCATAACCAAAGATATGCTTGGTGGTATGGGCGGGATGTTTGGAAAGTAATATTTTAATATCAAATTTTGAATGATGAAATGTTACTTTGATATTAGGCGTTTAAATATTTATTATTCGATATTATTAAAATAAATATTACCTGTTATGAAAACTACCTATTACGGACAATCAACAATAATGATTGAAACAGAAGGAAAAAAGCTATTGTTCGATCCTTTTATCACCCCTAACCCGGCAGCCAGCCATATTGATATACACAGCTTGAAGCCCGATTACATACTGATATCGCACGGCCACGGCGACCATATTGCAGATTTGGTGGCCATCCAAAAAAGCAGTGGCGCCAAAGTGATCTGTATTGCCGAAATAGCCGGCTGGCTGGGTGCGCAAGGTATAGAGGCGCACGGCATGAACATTGGTGGCGGTTTTAACTTTGATTTTGGGCGGGTTAAGATGGTTAATGCAGTGCACTCCAGCACTATGCCGGATGGCGCGGCCGGTGGTAACCCGGCGGGATTTGTTATTTATGCTGAAGGTAAAAAAATATATTATGCAGGTGATACCGCGCTTACTTATGACATGAAGCTGCTGGAAGATGAGAACCTTGACTGGGCCTTTTTACCCATTGGCGATAACTATACCATGGGCATTGATGATGCCATAAAAGCAACCGGCTTTATTAATTGTAAAAATGTTATCGGTGTGCATTATGATACTTTCCCGGTTATTGCTATTGATAAAGACGAAGCATTAGAAAAATTTATAAAAGCAGGTATCAATATTAAATTGCCTGCTATAGGCGAAGAGATAGACTTGTAAAATTAAGGGCGATACTGCTTCGCGACTTTCCTTTAAATTAGTATACACCCAATTACTAAACAAAAAAGCCTTTACTATTACGTAAAGCTTTTTTGTTTAGTAATTGATACTACATTTTCATTGCAGTATCCTTCCTCATTGTAGTATCTTTCTTCACTGCTTTTTTCTTGATCTTAGTTTTACCGGCTTTACTTTTAATTTTTACCTTGGTGGTATCTCTGACTTGTACCGGTATTGCCGCATAAACAGTGCCGTAAGAGATCGCTGCTAAAGCGATCATGCAAAGTGCCTTTTTCATAGTTTTTAATTTTAGTTTTTTACAGTTCCTAATGTTAACAACTATGAGTGGTTGAAAAATGTTTTTTAAATTAAATAATTGTCCCGTTAGGTATAATTGCCCGCTTTTTAATAATAGCTATTCCATCTTGTATGGTATGCGTAGCATAGTCGCCGTTGGGTAACAGGTCGCCGCAGTTTATGCAAACATCATTACCTATATAAGTGTTTTTATCTATGATAGCATTTTTTATCCGGCACCTGTCGCCAATACCCATAATAGGGATGTCTTTCTCTTTTGATTCTTCTATCTGCTCTAATGTTTGATAATTATCACTACCCATTACATAGCAATTCTCAATAGTGGTATCAAAACCAATGCGTGTACGTATACCAATTATAGAGCGAATAACATGGCTGGCGTTAATAATACAGCCATCGGCAATAATTGCCTTCTCCATATGTGTGCCAGATATCTTCGACGGTGGTAGCATGCGAGCCCTTGTGAAAATGTAATTTTTATCAAACAAGTTAAACTGCGGTATATCATCTGTAAGGCCCAGGTTGGCATCAAAGAATGATGAGATGGTACCAATATCCGTCCAATAGCCTTCATACTGATAGCTTAATACCTTATGCTCATTTATAGCCTGCGGGATTATCTCTTTACCAAAATCTGTACTTTCATTGCCTTGCAACAATTCATATAAAAGCTTGCCATTAAATATATATATACCCATTGATGCCAGGTAGATCCTTCCCTGTGCTTCCATTTCGGGGCTTACTTCTGATACCAGCTTATCAAAACCTGTTTTAGGTTTCTCAACAAACGCGGTTACAAAACTCTCTTCGTTAGTTTGCAATATGCCAAATCCGGGTACATCATTAATGTGCACCGGTATGGTTGCTATTGATATATCAGCACCTTTTGCAACGTGCTGACCTATCATTTCATCAAAATCCATTTGGTATAACTGGTCGCCTGATAGTATAAGCACATAATCAAATTCATGCACTGCCAAATGGTGCAGGCTTTGTCTTACCGCATCGGCTGTACCCTGGAACCACCCGCCGCTTGTAGGGGTTTGCTCGGCGGCTAAAATATCAACAAAGGCCTCGCTGAAACTGCTAAAATGATAAGTGTTTTTTATATGTTTATTTAATGACGCGGAATTAAACTGCGTTAATACATAAATACGTGTAATACCCGAATGCAAGCAATTTGATATTGGAATATCTACCAGGCGATATTTACCCGCTATAGGCACAGCCGGTTTTGAACGTGTTGCCGTAAGCGGATACAAGCGGCTGCCCTGGCCCCCGCCAAGTACAATGCAAATTACTTTTGATGTCATATTGTTGTGGGTTTTAAACTTTTGTACAGTTCCATATATTGTTTGGCAGATACATCCCACGAAAAATCAAGGGCCATCATCCGCTTATGTAATAGTTGTAGTTTTTTTTCATCCTTGTAAAGTACTACCGCGCGGCTAATTGCATAGCAAATATCTGTTACGCTGGCATTGTTGTAGCGTATGCCATATCCTCCTGCATCGCCAAAATCAATAACGGTATCTTTTAATCCGCCGGTGCTTCTTACCATAGGCATGGTGCCATAACGCATAGCGTATAATTGATTAAGCCCACAGGGTTCAACCCGCGACGGCATCAGCAAAAAGTCTGATCCGGCATATACCAGGTGTGCCAGCTCTTCATTATAGCCAATGTAAACATTACAGTCTGCAGGGAATTTTTCTTTTACCTCCTGCAGATCTTTTTCCATTTCGGGCTCACCTGTGCCTAACACCAGGAAGGTAACTTTTCCTTCAAATTCGGCCAGGCTTGTTTCAATGGCTTCGGCCAATAGGTCGGCCCCTTTTTCAACAACTAACCGGCCAATAAATGATATTAAAGGTTTAGCGGGGTCAAGGTTAAAACGTGTGCATAGCGCCTCTTTGTTTTTTTGTTTGCCTGCGGCGATCTTAGCCGACGTGTATTTCTCTACAATCATTGGGTCAGTTGCCGGGTTCCATACTTCGGTATCAATACCGTTAATGATGCCGATGCCCCTGGCCCGTTCTAAAAAGAATAAAAATTCTAATCCATTAGAACTCACAGTCAGTTCTTCTAAATAGCTTGGCGATACGGTAGTATACCTTGAGGCACACCTTACTGCCGATGCTAACGGATTAATACCACCGCTCCAATCAAGCAAGCCGGTTTTGGTAAGGTCAATTTCCGGCAGATATGACAACCTATCCCAGCCAAAAGCGCCGTGATACTGGCCATTATGTATAGTAAACACGGTAGCCGTTTTGGCCAGCCTTGTATACAATTTAGAGTGCTGCAGTAAAAACGGCACTAATCCTGAATGATGGTCATGGCAATGAATAATATCCGGCGATTGCTGCGAGTAGCTTATCCAATCTAAAAAGGCTATCTGAAAAGCGATAAATTGCTCTGTTTCGTCCGGGTAGCTATAAATATTTTCGCGGTCTAATAAACCGGGGATCTTTACCAGGTAAAGCTCAAATCCCAGCTTATCTGTTTTTTCTTTCAGTATTTCAAAATATAACCTGCGGGTACCCAATAATGTCGCTCCCTGGAAAACCGTATCAAATACATTTTCGCGAACAAATTTACGGTCGTAATAAGGCATAACAACCGCCGCGTTTAACCCTGCTAAATTTTGGTATTTAGGTAACGCGCCAACAACATCGGCAAGGCCGCCAACTTTGGCAACGGGGTAACATTCGGCACTTAGGTGAAATATTCTCATCGGGGTTTTATACAGGGATTAAGATACTAAACATTCCCGCAAATAAACAAACACATAATTTGAAAAATGTGTTTTTAACGATATAAATATTTAACCTAAATGGCAGTTTAATTGCTATTTATGAATTATAAGTCTTTTTTATGGATTAGAAATTTTTATTATTGTAATTGACTGTGCGATAGTGCTAGGAAATTGCCATTCTGTATTGTAAAATTCCACAAAATTCTGAAGGTGAAATGACGTTTTGAGGACTTGCGAAGTTTTAAAAATTTCGCAAGTCTGACAAGGTTTAAACAAACACATTATAGGTAACGTAGTGAAGAACTATGCAGGATGACAAAAGGGTATAATTATCAATGCGCCTCCAACCAATTCAATCCCGTACCAATCTCAACAATAATAGGCACTATAGTTTTTATAGCATTTTTCATATTATGCATAATAATAGGCTTAACAATCTCAATTTCATGATGCGGCACATCAAACACCAACTCATCATGCACCTGCATGGTCATTCGACTATCCAACTTTTGCTCTTTAAACTCACGGTGGATATTGATCATGGCTATCTTTATCATATCAGCCGCCGAGCCCTGTATAGGCGCGTTAATGGCATTTCGTTCGGCAAAGCCGCGCACGGTTTGGTTGGCCGAATTTATATCGCGCAGGTAACGCCTGCGGCCCATCAGGGTGGTTACAAAGCCATTTTCGCGGGCAAAGTTCATGGTATCGTTCATATACCGTTTAATGCCGGGAAACTGGGCAAAGTAGTTTTCTATAATTTCGGCAGCCTCCTTACGCGGGATACCTAAATTTTGTGATAAGCCAAATGCCGACTGCCCATATATGATACCAAAGTTTACCGCTTTGGCATTGCGGCGCTGGGTACTGTCCACATCTTCAACCGCTATACCATAAACATTGGCGGCAGTGGCCGTATGGATATCGATGTTACGCACAAAGGCATCCATCATATTTTCGTCCTTGCTTATTTCGGCAATAATGCGCAGCTCTATTTGCGAATAATCCGCAGATACAATACTGTGCCCGCTATCGCGCGGAATAAATGCCTTACGCACTTCGCGCCCACGCTCGGTACGGATAGGAATATTTTGCAGGTTGGGATTGGTTGAGCTTAAACGCCCGGTTGCCGCTACTGCCTGGTTGTAGCTGGTATGCACCCGTCCGGTTTTTTGATTTACCATTTGCGGTAAAGCATCAACATACGTCGACTTTAGTTTTTGTAACTGGCGATAATCTAATATATCGCGTACAATATCGCTTTTGTTAGCTAATGCCAGCAGCACGTCCTCGCCGGTTTGGTATTGGCCGGTTTTGGTTTTCTTGGCTTTAGGATCAAGCATTAGCTTTTCAAACAGCACTTCGCCCAGTTGTTTCGGTGATGCGATATTGAAACGCACCCCTGCTTTTTCATAAACTGTTTTTTCCAGAACCGCTATATCTGTTTCCAGGTCCTTTGAAAACTCGCGGAGGGTGTCATGGTCAATTTTTACACCCTCGTGCTCTATATCAGCCAATACATATATCAGTGGGTTCTCAATTTTATGTAACAGGTCATCAGCGCCAACTGCTTTTATCTTTGGTTCAAATATCTCTTTTAGTTGCAGGGTAATATCGGCATCTTCCGCAGCATATTCTTTTATCTTCTCTATCTCCACGTCTCGCATGCTGCCCTGGTTCTTGCCTTTGGGGCCAATCAATTCGGTAATGGAAACGGGCTTGTAGCCTAAATAGTTTTCACTCAGCACATCCATGCCGTGGCGCGTGTCGGGGTCAATGATATAATGCGCCATCATGGTATCAAACAAGTCGCCTTTTATTTGTACGTCATACCATTTAAGCATCAGGATATCAAACTTCAGGTTTTGCCCAATCTTACCAATAGTGGCATCTTCCATCACCTCCTTAAATTCGTTCACAATGGCCTGTACCTCCTGCTGATCGACAGGAACAGGTACATACCAACCTTCGGCAGCTTTAATAGCAAATGACAATCCTACCAACTCACAGTTATTGGCATCGGTGCCGGTAGTTTCGGTATCAAAGCAGAAGCTTTTTTGTTTTTTAAGCAAGGCGATGAGATCGGCCCGCTTTTCTTTAGTATCCGCCAGGTAATATTGATGCGGAACGTTGTTTATATTTTTTGATACCGCTGCAAATTCAGGTTCTTTTATATCCTGCACATCAACCGTCATAGTAGTACGACCTTCGGCTACAGGGGAGCCAAACAGATCAATTTGTGTGCCTGCTGCTTTAATTTCGGTAATGCTGAAATCATCACCAAAAACACGTCGGCCTAAAGTTCTAAACTCCAACTCCGCAAACAAGGGTTCTAATAGTTCCCTGCTTGGGTCGCACATTTCCAGTCCGGCCTCATCCAACTCAACAGGCGAATTTAGGTTGATGGTAGCCAGCTTTTTCGACATTAAACCTTGCTCGGCAAATGTCTCCACATTTTCGCGCAGTTTGCCTTTTAATTCGTGACTATGATTAATTATCTCTTCGACTGAACCATATTGTTTGATCAATAATTTAGCGGTCTTTTCGCCGATACCCGGAATACCCGGAATACCGTCTACCGCGTCTCCCCATAAACCCAAAATATCAATAACCTGTTCAGGGCGTTCAATTTCCCATTTAGCCAATACCTCTTTAACACCCAATATCTCCATATCATTACCCATGCGGGCAGGCTTGTAAATGAAGATATTGTCGGACACCAATTGTGCAAAATCCTTATCAGGTGTCATGCAATAAACCTGGTAACCCTTTTGCTCGGCCTTTTTGGCAAGGGTGCCTATAATATCATCAGCTTCGTAGCCATCAGATGTAATAACCGGGATGTTAAAACCCAGTATCAATTTAAATATATAAGGAATGGCTGCCGAAAGATCTTCGGGCATCGACTCGCGATGTGCTTTGTAAGCGGCAAAATCGGTATGGCGCTCGGTAGGTGCATCCGTATCAAATACCACGGCCATGTGGGTTGGTTTTTCTTTTTTCAATACCTCCAGCAAAGTATTGGTAAAACCCATAACTGCCGAAGTATTTAAACCTCCCGAAGTAAACCGCGGAGTTTTACTTAAAGCAAAATGCGCCCGGTATATCAGGGCCATACCATCTAATAGAAATAACTTCTTCATTGAATTTCTTCACTAATTGCACGAATTTTTTCGAATTACACGAATTACTAATTCGCTTCGTATTCATACAATGATCTACGCAAAAATAGCATTTATGTCCACTAAAGAAAGGCATTTATTAGCTCATTAATTCGTGTAATTCGAAAAAATTCGTGCAATTAGTGTTATTTAAAACTACAGCCCGGCACGTGGTCATTAACCATACCCGTTGCCTGCATGTGCGCATAGCAAATGGTACTGCCAAAAAATTTAAAGCCCCGCTTTTTCATATCCTTGCTTATGGCATCAGATATGGGGGTGGTAACTGGTGTGATCCCGGAATTATTGATAATCGGTTTACTATCAGGCATAAAACTGTACAGGTATTTATCAAACGACCCAAACTCCTTTTGCACTTCTAAAAACAGCTGGGCATTTTTAATAGCGGCGATGATTTTTAACCGGTTACGGATAATGCCTGCATCCTGCATCAAACGCTTCACATCCTCATTAGTAAACGCGGCTACTTTATGCACATCAAAATTTGCGAAGGCCTTACGATAGCCTTCGCGCCTTCGCAAAATGGTTATCCAGCTTAAGCCGGCCTGTGCTGCTTCGAGTATTAAAAACTCAAATAATACTTTATCATCATGGGTTACTTTTCCCCATTCTTCGTCGTGATATTTTAGGTAGAGCGGGTCTGTACCGGGCCATGAGCATCTTTTTAAGTCTGAAGTCTTGAGTCTGAAGTCTTGAGTCATTTTTATTTAAATTTATCAGGATTGTTTATCATATACGTAAGTAAACGCGATACTTCTTCGGCCTGTTGATTTAATTCGACAAACTTTTCATTTGTAATATAACTACAAGCCAATGAAGCATCAAGCCAGGATTGGGTTTCGCCATTTTCCATATCTGCGTCTGTAAGTTTACTAACAAAATGATTAGGATATCTTCGCTTTTTGTAAGCTTCTGCAATACAAGCAAAAACCGCCCTCGACGAACGCCTTATTTGGTCAATAAGACTGTAAGTTTCTTCTTTGGGAAAGCCTTTTGTAAGGAAAAAAATTTCCATCGATAATGCAAATGACTTTTTATAGGCGATCAAATCTCTAAACGAGCTCATTTTTTAATGACTTAGGTTGACAATACAAAGTCGCAATTTTATATTGAATAACCAATAGGTAAAAGACTTAGGACTTTAGACTCCAGACTTAAGACTCCAAACACAACTCATCCCAATACTCTACCGCTCTTCTATAATGTGGAATAACAATCGACCCACCAACCAAATTAGCTATCATAAACACCTCGTTCATTTCATCATGCTTTACGCCAGCTTCATGGCATTTGCCTAAGTGGTATTTAATACAATCATCGCAACGCAGCACCATTGATGCTACCAGGCCCAGCATTTCCTTGGTTTTTACATCCAGCGCGCCATCGGCATAAGTGGTGGTATCTAAAGCGAAGAATCGTTTAATGTTGGTGTTTGACGATTCCATTATCCTGTCATTCATTTTGGTGCGGTAGGCCTCAAAATCTTCTATAAGTTTTCCCATGGTTTATAATGAGTGATTGAGTGAATTATTGAATGAGTGTTTTTTTTATAATGGGATAAAGTTAGGAAATCCGTTATCTTTATCTGGTCATAACCGGGTAACAAACAACACAAAATTATGGAAAGCTTATCGCCCAATATTTTCGTTAGTGATATGAAAGCAACCGTTGCTTTTTATGAGCTGCTTGGTTTCAAAACAACCATGTCTGTGCCCGAAGAAGGCGACAACCTTGTATGGGTCATGATGGCAAATGGCAGCGTTACTATGATGTTTCAAACTTATGAAAGCCTGGCTGATGAGCTGCCAGAAATATCAAGACAAAATGGTGGTTCATTATTGCTATATATCAACCTGAAAGACATACGTGGGTTTTATGAAAAGATAAAAGATAAAGTAACCGTATTAAAAGGATTGGAAACAACTTTTTATGGCGCTACAGAGTTTTCCATAAAAGACAATAACGGCTATGTACTTACTTTTGCCGAACACGAAGAACAATGATAAACTTTAAACGCACCGACCATATTAACATTTGCGTAGCACCCGAAAGGCTGGAAGAGGCACGGGCGTTTTATAAAGATGTTTTGGGTCTGGACCCCATTCAACGCCCCGACCATGTTTTTAAAGTACCCGGATATTGGTTTAAAGTTGCCGATATAGAACTGCATGTAGGCATAGAAAAACCAATAGCGCGCACCTTTCGCCATACGGCTTTTGAGGTAAGCGATCTGGCTGCCGCCCGTAAGCATTTAGAGGATTATGGCGTGCAGATATTCGAAGAGCCCGCAATACCTAACCGCATACGCTTTACTTTTATTGATCCGTTTGGTAATAGGATGGAGTTGTTGGAGTATAGGCCCCACCCAAACCCTCCCCGGTAGGGAGGGCTTAAAAAAAGTAATCAAAAGTCTCCCCTACCGGGGGAGATTTAGAGGGGGCTGGGGCTGATTTTTTTGTACATTTGCCGCATGGCCGCTATAAAACCATCCGTACCTAAAGGAACCCGCGACTTTTCGCCTGCCGAAATGGTAAAACGCAATTTTATTTTTGATACCATTAAAGGCGTTTTTCGCAAATATGGCTATCAGCAAATAGAAACACCGTCGATGGAGAACCTGTCTACCTTGATGGGAAAATATGGCGATGAAGGGGATAAGCTGATATTTAAGATATTGAATAGTGGCGATTATCTTTCTAAGGTCGAGCCACAAAAACTTACAACTCATAACTCACAACTTATAACTCAGGATATTTCTGAAAAAGCTCTGCGTTACGACTTAACTGTTCCCTTCGCACGTTACGTAGTACAGCATCAAAACGAGATCACCTTCCCTTTCAAGCGTTTCCAGGTGCAGCCGGTTTGGCGCGCAGACAGGCCGCAGAAGGGGCGCTACCGCGAGTTTTTTCAATGCGATGCTGATGTGGTAGGATCTGATTCTTTGTTAAATGAGGCCGAGTTTATTTTGATTTATGATGAGGCTTTAAGTAGTTTAGGATTAAAGGATTTTAGCATAAAAATTAATAATAGAAAAATCCTATCAGGAATAGCAGAAGTTATAGGAAAAATTGATAACATCATTGACCTGACTGTAGCCATTGATAAACTGGATAAAATTGGACTGGATGATGTTATAAAAGAGCTACTTGAAAAAGGCTTTACAACGGATGACATTGAAAAATTAAAACCGGTTATTTTATTAGAAGGTACTAACTCTACAAAACTGCAAAGTTTACGCGTCGCGCTTGCCGATTCTGTAATTGGGCTAACCGGATGCGATGAAATAGAAGAGGTATTTAATTATATAGATAACTTCAAACTGCAAAACGGCACCATCGAATTAGACATCACCCTTGCCCGTGGCCTGAACTATTACACAGGCGCCATATTCGAAGTTAAAACCAACGAGGTTGCCATGGGCAGTATTGGCGGCGGCGGAAGGTATGATGATCTGACCGGCATGTTTGGCTTAAAGGGGCTAACAGGTGTTGGTATATCATTTGGTGCCGACCGTATTTATGATGTGATGGAAGAGCTTAATATTTTTCCGGCGGATGCCAACCAAAGTACACAGGTTTTAATATGTTGTTTTGATAAGGATGGTGAACTGTATGCCCTACCGTTATTACAACAGCTGCGCGATAATAACATCAACACAGAACTTTATCCTGCCGGCGCCAAAATCAAAAAACAATTAGATTATGCCAATAATAAGAATATACCTTACACGGTTGTAATTGGCAGTGACGAAATGCAAAGCAGCATGCTTACCTTTAAAGATATGACTTCGGGCGTGCAGGAGAAGCTTACAGCTAAACAGATTATAGGAAGACTTACTACAGGTTTATAATCTACCCTTCCCTAACCGGATTGCTGCACAAGGAAATCGCCTTTAAAATTGGCTGTGCCAAACAGGTCATTTACCCATAAATGGCGATTTTTTGGCTAAAGCCGGTGCTAATTCTTTTGCAATGATAGCAAAAATAGTTTTTTCATTGCCGTTGGCTTCAGCCAACCTGGTTAAGTTTATAATTACAGGCGGGCTTTAGCCAAACCAATACTTGTATTTTGGAGCTATGCCTGCCTGCAATTTTAAAAGCGATTGCCCTGCATTGCTGCAAGGACCAAAGCCAACCAACCAAAGGGAATATTTTTTCCAAAAAATATTTTTTTCTGTAACATTTCTTCTTTTTAAACGACTTATATATATAAGCGATAATTACTTAACTATTTTTTTATAAAATAATTTAAATATTATTTGCATATACGAAATATATCGTACATCTTTGTACGAAGATATTCGTAGAACAGGAAAATATGGAAATGAAACCAACAGAAAGCGAGCTTGAAATATTACAGGTAATTTGGAAGAAAGGCCAATGCACCGTGCGTGACGTGCATGAAGAGCTGGCAAAAAACAAAGATGCCGGGTATACCACCACCCTTAAGCTAATGCAGATAATGGCTGATAAGGGTTTGGTTGTACGCGACACCAATTCTAAAACCCACGTATATACAGCAGTGATAAGCCGCGAACAGGCACAGAATACCGCGCTGGATAAAATTCTGGATACTGTATTTAAAGGCTCGACCGCAGACCTGGTTATCCAGGCGCTTGGTCAGCATCGTGCATCGTCTGACGAGATTGATGCGATCAAAAAATATTTGCAGCAATTTGAGAGTAGAAATTAGCTAATTAGAGATTAGGCATAGCAATAAGTAAAAATTAAAATTATGGAAAATCTGTTTTATAACATCAGCCAGGTTTTAGGTATAACCATTATCCACTCGGTGTGGCAGGGGTTAGTTATTTATATAGCATTACGCTTGTTTGTGCTGGCATTTCCGGCAACGTCATCGGCAGTTAAATATCGTGTTGCCTACAGCGCGCTTGCTATTACGCTGGGCTGGTTTATTGTTACCTTATTTAAAGAATTGGGTAATTATAACTGGCTATCAACAACGGCGCTGCAAATATCACCATTAACATTGCCTGCAATTATGCATGAGGTAAGCGCGCCGGCTAACCGGTTTTACTTTACCATATCTAATTATATGCCTTACTTAACAATGCTATATGTTGTTGGCTTAGTATTTAACACACTTAGATTAACACTTGCCTGGAACAGCATTTACCGTATAAGGCAAAATATTAGTGATGCAGGTTTTGAAAACACCATTAAACGCCTATCCGCAAAGCTTGATGTGAAAAACAATGTACAAGCCGCTTTTAGCGAATGGGTTGATGTGCCCTGTATTACAGGTTTTATTAAACCAATTATCCTATTGCCGCTATCTATTACCTGCTACCTGTCGACCGACGAAATTGAGGCCATATTGCTTCATGAACTGGCCCATATTAAAAGGAACGATTACCTGTTAAATTTTATACAACAGGTTATGAGCATCCTTTTATTCTTTAACCCTTTCGCCAGGTTAGTAAATAAAATTATTAACGAAGAAAGAGAAAATTGCTGCGATGACGTAGTTGTGCACGTTACCGGTAGTCCGTTTATATATGCACAAGCGCTTTTAAAACTCGAGGAGAATAAACACCATCAGTGGCAACTGGCCCTTGCCGCTACCAGAAAAAAGTATGAATTGTTAAACAGAATTGAACGCATCATGAAAACTAAAACACAAACCGTAAATATACGCCCCGTACTAATAACCGTACTGGCCCTTACCTGTAGTATTAGCAGCATAGCCTGGCTGAACCCCGAAATTAAAAATGGCAAGGTAATTATTAAAAATGCCCCTGCCATAAAGATGATTAAAGCAGCTATCAGCGCTCCCCCTGCAGTAGCGGCGCCTGCTTTGCCTGCTGCCCCACTTAAGCATAAAAGAAGCTTGAGTATTAAATATTATAACGACTCTACCAGGTTTAACCGCCTAAATGACACCACCATCAAAAACAAAAAATATAAAATTGTAATTGAAGACGAAAAAGGCAATAAGAAAGAATACAACTCTGTAAATGAACTACCTGTAGAAGACCGTAACGATTTTTTAGGTAATACTGTTGATTTAAAAATGGCAATGGATGACTCTGCACGGTTCGCTTTGAAAAAATTATATACAAGCGACCAATGGAAAAAACAAGCCGAACTAATGAAAAAACAAGGGTTGCTAATGGCCAAAAAATTTAACAGCCCTGAATGGAAACAGAAACAAAAGGTATTGGTAGAGAAATCAATGGCGATGGCTAAAATGGTTAACAGCAAGCAGTTTAAAAAGCAACAAGAGTTGGTTGCACTGCAAGGCGAAAAAATGGCTAAACAGTTTAACAGCCCTGAATGGAAAAAGCATATAGAAGAAATGCAGAAAAGCGGCGAGGATATGGCCAAATTTTATGACAGCCCTGAGTGGAAAAAACAAATTGAGGATATACAGAAAAGTGGCGAAGACATGGGCAAATACTATGATAGCCCCGAGTGGAAAAAGCAAATAGAGGATATACAGAAAAGCGGCGAAGATATGGGCAAATACTTTGACAGCCCTGAATGGAAAAAAAAGATGGCAGAAATTAAAATAAAAGAGCCGGTATATAATCCAAAGATCAAGTATGCGCCAATACCAAAGAAATACCTAAAAATAAAACAGTTTAAAAAAATCAAAAAAATTGATGGCAAAGAAGTAATTGAGGCCCCTGTACCGCCAGCGCCGGTACCAGAAGTTCCGGAAAAGCCGGAGGCTCCTGAAAAACCAGAAAGATCACCATTGTAATTAATTTTTTATAAAAGATATGGCTAAGTAAGCTAATGGAAGAATATAAAATAACTTAGGAAATTATTTTATCAGCCATATCAAAATTAGATAACGAAAAAGCTATTGAAGCCATAAATGAATTTACCGGCATCAAAATTATTGAAGCCGTAGATATATTGACCAAAGACTTTTCTACAAAACAAAAGGCACAATTAATGTCGAGAATTGACGAGGTAATTAATATTGTGCTGTAATCCATGCTTATTTTTAATAAGATCAGTTTATAGTTAATAAATAAAGAGGGGCGAGCCCTCTTTATTTATTAAACTTACTACCTAACTATTTAACCTAAATTGTAATTTAGTATCCTCCAAACAAGGATACTTTTTTTATGCTTCAAAAACTCAGTATAAGTAATTATGCCCTTATTGATAACCTTGAAATTAGTTTTGATGGTGGTTTAAATATACTCACCGGCGAAACCGGCGCGGGTAAATCAATTATATTAGGTGCGCTGTCGCTTATTTTAGGGCAACGGGCAGAGAGCCGGTACTTTTTTAACCAGCAAAAGAAATGCGTTATTGAAGGCACATTTAAAATTGCCGATTTTCATCTTAAAACATTTTTTGAAGATAATGACCTTGATTACGAAGCCGAAACCGTTTTAAGGCGAGAAATATCTGCCGATGGTAAATCACGTGCTTTTGTTAATGACACACCGGTAAATTTAAACTCGCTCAAACTATTGGGCGAAAAGCTAATAGACATACACTCGCAGCATGCTACACTCGAGATTAACGACCCTGAATTTCAATTACTGGTGGTTGATTCGGTGGCTAAGCATCCGGATTTGCTGGGTGAGTATCAAACCAAATTCCGTGCTTATAAAAAATCCACAGCTAAACTACAGCAACTGATAGACGAAAGCGATAAAGCTAAAGCCGACCTGGATTATTACCAGTTTCAATATGATGAATTAGAAAAGGCCGGCCTGTCAACCCACGAGCAGGAACAATTAGAGCAGGAACTATATGCCTTAAACAATGCCGAAGAAATAAAACGCAACCTGTTAGGCGCCAATTACCTGATGCAGGATAGTGATGCAGCCGCGCTGGTGCAATTGCGTGAGGCCGGGCAACAATTAGCCGCGCTAATAAAATTTAACCCGCAAATTGAAGAATTGCAGGAACGGTTAAATAGTACCATTATTGAACTAAAAGATATTTCAGCCGAGATAGAAAACATAGAGCAACACACCCATACCAATGAGGCCCGCGCTGTAGATATCAATATCCGCCTTAGCCTGATCTACAACCTGCAGAAGAAACACCGTGTAAACACCAATGCCGAATTATTGGAGCTGCAGGATGAATTATCGGGCAAGATACAACAGGCCGTTTTTGGTGACGAGGTAATTGAGAAATTACAACAGAAACTTAATGCCGATAAAAAAGAATTGGAAGAATTGGCGGCTCAATTATCGGCAAACAGATCAAAAGCCATCCCGGTTATTGAGGATCAGGTGTTGCAAACTTTGGCTGAAATGGGGATGAGTAATTCGGCGCTTAAAATTGAGTGTACAACAGTATCAGAGTTAACAAAGAACGGGATTGATATAGTACGTTTCTTGTTCTCGGCCAATAAGGGTCATGCCCTGGCAGAAATGAGTAAAGTAGCATCAGGCGGAGAACTTTCGCGATTGATGCTGAGCATTAAATCCCTTATCGCTAAAAACACAGCATTGCCTACTATAATTTTTGATGAGATAGATACAGGAGTATCCGGCGAAGTGGCTAATAAAGTGGGGCAGATCATGGAGCAGTTATCCAATAATTTACAGGTTATAACCATTACACACCTACCGCAAATTGCCAGCAAGGGTAATAGCCATTATTTTGTTTACAAAGATGACGAAGCAGCAACCACCTATACCCGTATTAAACAATTAGACAAAAACGAGCGTATTTTAGAAATAGCCAAAATGCTAAGCGGCGATAAACCGGGCGAAAGCGCGTTGCAGAATGCGAGGGAATTGTTGGCCCCCTAACCCCCTAAAAAGGGGGAACGATAGTGTAAAGTATAACTAATATAAAACCTATGTCATTTCAGAAATGACAATTAAATATAACACTATGAAAATTAAATTTCATCTCCCCACCTTTATCATCACCGTTTTAGCGTTTTCCTTATTTTTCCTGGCGGGATTTGCTTTTAAACAGCAGGATACCGGCTACATACTTAATCATGAAAAAGACATTGCCATTGATGATGCGGGGCCGCATGATGGCGGGGGTAAAACAACGGCATTCCCATTCTTTAGTAAATTTAAGGGTGGTAAGATGGCTTTTCGTAAACGGATATTGCACCCGGGTTCATCCATTGGATATCACTTACAGGAACAGCAGGAAATTTACTATATACTAAGCGGCAAAGGCGACCTGCAAATGAACGGCAAAACTATCCCTGTTATTACCGGCGATGCCATACTCACATTGCCCGGCAGCAGTCACGGCTTAAAACCGGCAGGCAATGAGGATCTTTCCGTGTTAATTACCTATCAAAACTAAAACAGATTGTTATTTCGACGAGGTACGAGGAGAAATCTTATAGGAGCAATCATAGCTTGATGTATAAGATCTCTCACTATGTTCGATATGACAGCTTTTTATATTTAATTGTAATTGTGGAAATACCTACCTTTGCCACCATTATAAACAAAAAATAAAACATGGCTTATAATTTACTAAAAGGCAAAAAAGGAATCATTTTTGGCGCACTGGATGAAAACTCTATCGCCTGGAAAACCGCCCAGCATTGTTATGCCGAAGGCGCCGAAATTGTATTAACCAATGCTCCTATCGCTTTGCGCATGGGCACCATAAATAAGTTGGCCGAAGAGATCAAGGCCCCGGTTATCCCTGCCGACGTTACAGTTGCTGCAGATATTGAAGCCCTGTTTACCCAAGCAATGGAGCACTTTGGCGGCCCGGTAGATTTTATCCTGCACTCTATAGGAATGAGCGTCAACGTGCGCAAGGGCATTCCTTATTATGAAAACAATTACGAGTTTACCCACAAGGGTTTTGATATATCGGCATTAAGCTTGCACCGCGTGTTGCAAACTGCCATGAAAATGGATGCCATTAACGAATGGGGATCTGTTGTAGCGTTAACCTACATTGCCGCGCAACGCGTATTCCCTGACTACAATGACATGAGCGATAACAAAGCGGTGCTGGAAAGCATTGCCCGTAATTTTGGCTACTATTATGGCACCAAGAAACATGTGCGTGTTAACACCGTATCGCAATCGCCAACCCGCACTACTGCCGGCTCAGGCGTTAAAGGATTTGACGGCTTTATTAATTATGCAGAGAAAATGAGTCCGCTTGGTAATGCAGATGCGGACCAATGTGCCGATTACGTTGTTACCTTATTCTCTGATCTAACCAAAATGGTTACCATGCAAAATCTTTTTCATGATGGCGGGTTCTCTTTTACGGGAGTAACACAGGCTGTTATTGAGCAGATGGAGAAATAAAAAATACTTGTCGATAAAAAAAGGCTAACCAAACGGTTAGCCTTTCCTGTTTTAACGCAAATTTCTTATTCAGACGGTATCAATACCAACTTCACCGTAATATCACTGGTTGGTTTAACCGGTACGCCACCGCCAACTGGCTGCGAGTATAATACCAAGTTACCGGTGTAATGGAAGTAGCTGTATGATACATTATTATAAACTTCCGGTATTTGCTCGTATACTCCTTTAAAGAAAGAGAAATAAACCAGTGTAGCGCCATTGTTATTAAAAAAGTTATCTATTGCCGGCGCTTTAATAGAAACCGAATCTGATTTACCGTCTGTAGTCTGCATCCAACTGCTTGCCGGAATAGTAACCAGGTAGGTTGAATTAGGTGTAACATTAGTTACGTACGTTTTTTTACAGGATGTTAATGCTGCCACAATCAGGACAACGCATGCGATTGATAATATTTTTTTCATAGTAAGTTATTTATCCGTATCTAAGATTATTTTAAAACGAAAAGGTTTAATATTTAGTTTGATTAATTTAAAAAAAATAACGGAGGCATCATGTTAAGGCTTTACGCCCACTCTTTAACGGAGTTCCGACATCCACCATTATATAAACAAAAAGAGCCCCCGACTTCGGGGGCTCTTCATATTATTGAAAGCTTAATTCTGCTCTTCCTGTTTCGGCTTTTTATTAGAAGCCTTCTTAGGAGATATTTTTATCTCGTCGGCTTCTTTATCGTAGTCAACCATCATGGTATCGCCTTCGTGCATCTCGCCCTTTAGTATTTCTTCGGCAATTGGGTCCTCCAAATGTTTTTGGATGGCGCGCTTTAACGGGCGGGCGCCAAATTGCGAATCATATCCTTTTTCGGCAATAAACTTTTTGGCTGCTTCGGTCAGCTCAATTTTATAACCTAAGCTGTTAACACGGCCAAATAATGAAGCTAACTCAATATCAATGATCTTAAATATTTCATCTTCGCCAAGCGAGTTAAATACAATAACGTCATCAATACGGTTTAAAAATTCCGGAGCGAAAGCACGTTTTAAAGCGTTCTCTATCACACCTCTTGAGTGCGAATCGGCCTGTGTTGTTTTAGCATTAGTGTTAAAACCTACACCTTGTCCAAAATCTTTCAACTGGCGCGCGCCAATGTTCGAGGTCATGATGATGATCGCGTTTCTGAAATCAACCTTACGGCCCAAAGAATCAGTTAACTGTCCTTCGTCTAACACCTGCAATAGTATGTTAAATACATCCGGGTGAGCTTTTTCAATTTCATCAAGCAATACAACCGCGTATGGTTTGCGGCGTACTTTCTCTGTCAATTGTCCGCCTTCTTCATAACCCACATAGCCCGGAGGCGCTCCAACTAAACGAGACACAGCGAATTTTTCCATGTACTCGCTCATATCAATTTGTATCAGCGCGTCCTCGGTATCAAACATAAAACGGGCAAGCTCTTTAGCCAGCTCTGTTTTACCAACACCTGTAGGGCCTAAGAAAATAAACGAGCCAATTGGCTTTTTAGGATCTTTTAATCCGGCACGTGTGCGTTGTATGGCACGGGTCAGTTTCTTTATCGCGTCTTCCTGGCCTATAATCTTGTTGCCAATAGTGCCGCTCATGTTTAACAATTTCTGACTATCAGTTTGTCCTACTTTTTGAACAGGTATACCTGTCATCATAGATACAACCTCGGCAACATTATCTTCAGTTACAGTATAACGTTTTGATTTTGTTTCGGCTTCCCATATCGCTTTAGCCTGCTCCAATTCTTCCAGCAAATGCTTTTCGGTATCGCGCAGTTTTGCGGCCTCTTCATATTTCTGGCTGCGTACTACTTTATTTTTCTCAACTTTAATCAGCTCAATCTTATTTTCAATATCCAAAATTTCCGGCGGAACGTGGATATTGGTTAAGTGAACGCGCGATCCTGATTCATCCAAAGCATCAATAGCCTTGTCCGGCAAGAACCTGTCTGTAATATATCTTGTAGTTAAAGCTACACAAGCCTCAATAGCTTCATCGGTATAAGTTACACCATGATGCTCTTCGTATTTTTCTTTGATCCTGTTTAGTATTTCAACAGTTTCATCAGGCGTAGCCGGCTCAACCATTACTTTCTGGAAACGACGGTCTAAAGCTCCATCTTTCTCAATATACTGGCGATACTCATCTAAAGTTGTGGCACCAATACATTGTATCTCTCCACGGGCCAAAGCCGGTTTAAACATATTCGATGCATCCAGCGAACCTGAGGCACCACCTGCACCAACAATGGTATGTATTTCGTCAATAAACAAAATAACATCCGGCGATTTTTCCAGCTCGTTCATAACGGCTTTCATACGCTCTTCAAACTGTCCGCGGTATTTGGTACCTGCCACTAACGAAGCCAGGTCTAAAGTAACCACGCGTTTGTTAAACAATACACGCGATACCTTACGCTGAACAATTCTTAAAGCTAAACCTTCGGCAATAGCAGATTTACCAACGCCCGGCTCACCAATTAATATCGGGTTGTTCTTTTTACGACGAGAAAGAATTTGCGATACACGCTCAATTTCTTTCTCACGGCCTACAATCGGATCAAGTTTACCATCTTCGGCAGCACGAGTTAAATCGCGGCCAAAGTTGTCCAATACAGGGGTTTTTGATTTAATGTCTGATACTTTTTTAGGCTGATTAAATGCTTCTTCTTCTTTAAAATCATCCTCACCGCCGGTTGATGAACCGGGCATCTCATCGGTCACATTGTTTTTATGCGATTCTACCTCGCCTTTAAACACTTCGTAATTAACATTAAACTGCATCAGTATTTGCGATGCGATATTATCTTCATCGCGCAAAATAGATAACAATAAATGCTCGGTACCTATTACATCGCTTTTAAAAATTTTAGCTTCCAGGTAAGTTATCTTTAATACTTTTTCGGCTTGTTTGGTTAGTGGTATGCTGCCAATATGTACATTAGTTCCTATAGTTCCTTTTACAGCGTCTTCGACAGAACGGCGCAATCTGGCCGTATCAACAGCCAGTTCTCTAAGCAGCTTTATAGCTACACCGTCACCATCACGGATAAGCCCAAGTAGCAGGTGCTCTGTACCAATATAGTCATGCCCAAGGCGCAATGCCTCTTCCCTGCTGTATTGTATCACATCCTTAACCCGTGGCGAAAATTTTGCTTCCATATATATTCTTATTATACGTTCTAATATATTAATTTGTTTCTACAGTTAGAACGCGTTGTTTTCCATAATTATCAACAATATTGTTGCCAACTTTTTCACTTAACAATTAAACAGACACTATTATGATGTGCAATCTATTAAAAGTTAAACTTTATGCAACATTTATCTTTTAAAAATTAGTTAACAGCGTGTAAATTTTACATTAATAACGTAGTTAACTACCTGTTTGATATGAACAAACAGTAATAGTTTAACCAAAAAAGGAATGAAATTGCACAATTGTGGAAAAATAAGCAGTTTAGTCAGGTGAGATGACATTACGGCATGGGGTGTTTAGTTTGCAGTGGGCGTTTGCAGTTGGCAGTTTGAGTATATCGGTTGCGCAGGGTGTCTGAACCATGATGCGTAGGATTAGAGGATGAGCAGATTGCCTTAGCCTAGTTGGGGTTAAATGGGGGTCGGGGTAGGTCAGGTGATTCTACTTATAAAAAATGTAACGCCAAAAAAACAGAACATTTCTCGCATGGGTTAGTTTATAGTTTTCGGTTTGCACTTAGCTATACTATTGCCCATATTTGCATCGATATTTACCTATCAAAAAAAGCCTATTCACTCAATCACTAATTCACATATTCAATAATTAAACACGGTGGCAGACGAGAAGATCATATTTTCAATGGCCGGGGTAAGCAAAGTATATCCCCCGCAAAAAACAGTATTAAAAAACATTTACCTGAGCTTTTTTTATGGCGCTAAAATTGGCGTTATAGGGTTAAATGGGTCGGGGAAATCGTCCCTGCTAAAAATTATCGCGGGCATAGATAAGACAAATATTGGCGAGGTTGTGTTTTCGCCGGGCTATACTGTTGGCTACCTTAGCCAGGAGCCTGAGCTCGATCCCAACAAAACTGTACGCGAAGTAGTTGAAGAAGGTGTGAGCGAAACCACCGCACTGCTAAAAGAATACGAAGAGATAAACGAAAAATTTGGCCTGGAAGAGTACTATAGCGATGCCGATAAAATGGATAAGCTGATGGCCCGCCAGGGCGAGCTGCAGGATCAGATAGATGCCGTAAACGCCTGGGAACTGGACGTTAAACTTGAACGAGCCATGGATGCCTTGCGCTGTCCTGAGCCTGATACTAAAATATCGGTACTATCCGGAGGCGAGCGCCGCCGGGTGGCTTTGTGTAGGTTACTGTTAAAAGAACCTGATGTTTTATTGCTGGATGAGCCTACCAACCACCTTGATGCCGAATCTATTGATTGGCTGGAACAGCATCTAAAACAATATAAAGGCACCGTTATAGCTGTAACGCACGATCGTTACTTCCTTGACAATGTTGCCGGCTGGATACTGGAGCTTGACCGCGGCGAGGGCATTCCATGGAAAGGCAATTATTCTTCATGGCTTGACCAAAAAGCAAAACGCCTGGCACAGGAAGATAAAACCGAAGGCAAGCGCCAAAAAGCATTAGAGCGCGAACTGGAATGGGTGCGCATGGGTCCGAAAGGCAGGCACACCAAATCGAAAGCCCGCCTATCCAACTATGATAAATTAGCCTCCGAAGAAACCAAAGAGCGCGAAGAAAAACTGGAGCTGTTTATTCCGCCCGGCCCGCGTTTGGGTAACATCGTTATAGAAGCCAACGGCGTAAGCAAAAGTTATGGCGATAAATTATTGTTTGATAACCTGAACTTCTCCCTACCCCCTGCAGGAATTGTAGGTATCATAGGGCCAAATGGCGCAGGTAAAACCACACTGTTCCGCTTAATTACCGGGCAGGACCAGCCCGATGCGGGCACCTTCCGCGTTGGCGAAACCGTGCACTTGGGCTATGTGGACCAACTGCATGACGACCTTGACCCCAACAAATCTGTATGGGAAAACGTAACCGGCGGACTGGAAACCATTATGGTAGGCAACCGTCCGCTAAACTCCCGGGCCTATGTATCGCGCTTTAACTTTAACGGAGCAGATCAGCAGAAAAAAGTGGGTGTGCTATCGGGCGGCGAGCGTAACCGGGTGCATTTATCTATCACTCTAAAAAAAGGAAGCAACGTTTTGCTGCTGGATGAGCCTACCAATGATATCGACGTAAATACGCTGCGTGCTTTAGAAGAAGCTTTAGAAAACTTTGGCGGCTGCGCGGTAGTAATCAGCCACGACCGTTGGTTTTTGGACCGTATATGCACGCACATACTGGCTTTTGAGGGTAACTCGCAGGTGTATTTCTTTGAGGGTAATTACTCTGATTATGAAGAGAACCGCAAAAAACGTTTAGGTGATATTGCGCCAAAAAGGATAAAGTATAAGAAATTGACGGTGTAATTTAGAAAGGCTGACCATAGGGTTGGCCTTTTTGTTTTGAATGATACTTCGGGTACACGATAACATCGCCCGCTCATTCGCCGCGGGAGGCGCTGTTTGGCTGACGGTTTCGGACAGAACCAAAAAATTGCTAATTAATGAGAATCAAAAAAAGCGTGGGGCTGTCAGGGCGCGCGGCCGGGAGTCTGGCCTGTGTAGTGGAAGCGATCGTCCTGACTTGACTTTTTGGTTACTTTTGTGTCAAAGACAAAAGTACAGCCTACGGCAATTGAGCGCTACGGCATAAGCTATTCGCAAGCAATCAAATAGGGCTCTACCTCAGATAAACCGCATCCTCTTCCCCATTCTCGCTAAGCACCACATCAATGTGTTGTTTAATAATGGTAGATAGTGCTATGCCCGAATAATCGGTAGTAATGGGGAAATTTTTATGGTTACGATCTACCAGTACAACGGTGCGTAATTTTTTAAGCGGCACATCCAGGAAAACCCCGAACCCATAAGCCAGCGACTTACCGCTGTTAAGCACATCATCTACCAAAATAACTACCTTATTATTACACTGCTGTATATCAAAATCTATCTTAGCGTTAAGGCTGCTGCTGAAGCGGTCGAGGTCGATAGTTAGCACCATGCTTTTAAACGGCGCTATCTTATCCAACACGTTTTTAAGGCGTGTGGCCAGGAAGCCTCCGCGCGGCAGCATACCGGCTATGATGATTTCTTTCTCGTCGAAATTATCTTCCAGTATCTGGTAAGCAATACGATCTATTTTTTGCTGTATCTGCTGCTTATTTAATATAAGTATGGGTTGATCTGGCATGGCGCTTTAATTCATGTAAATATACTATCCCTATTCATACGGCACAAACACAAAGTTTGCCCCTTCGGGTACTACCACAAATACACACATAAAATCTTTGGGGCTTTTGTAAGTATCTATAAAGCGTTGCTTCAATTCGGGTTTAACTATGCCCCGCTCCAAAAACTCTTCAAGGGTTGAGGCGTGTATGCTCCACTCCGAGTTTAGCTCGAACCTGTCTAATATCAATTCACCCAGTTTAATTTCATGCTGATGCGCTACGAAGATGGGGTACTTAGATAACCCTTCCACCATGATCTCCACAGCCACTTCGTGGATGGATTCACTAAACATTTTCAAATCGCGCTGTAAACTAACCAGCGGACTATCAGCCGCCGGCTTTTGCGCTTCCCCGCGCCCCTCATTAAGCAATTCTTCCGGTTCCATATATAATCTGAACCATGATCTATAAGATTCATGGATTTCTTGATTTGGCTATCTAATTAACTAATCTCTAATCTTCAATCTCTAACCCCTCAACACCAACAACAACACATTCTCCACATGCTGGGTATGCGGAAACATATCTACCGGCTGTATCTTCACCGTATCGTATTTCTCTTTCAGCACCAGCAGGTCACGGGCCTGGGTGGCGGCATTGCAGCTTACGTAAACTATCTTTTCGGCTTCAATTTCCATTAGCCGCGCCACCACATCCGGGTGCATGCCCGCCCGCGGCGGATCGGTTATAATAACATCCGGCTTGCCGTGCGCTGCCACAAACTCGGCAGAGAGCACATCCTTCATATCACCCGCATAAAATTTGGTGTTGGTGATGTTGTTGATGGCGCTGTTAATTTTGGCGTCTTCAATAGCGCTGGGAACATACTCTACCCCCACCACCTCGCGCACATGGCTAGCTATAAAGTTGGCAATGGTGCCCGCGCCGGTGTACAGATCATACACCAGTTCGTCGCCTTTAAATTCGGCGAAATCGCGGGTTATTTCGTAGAGGCGCAGGGCCTGTATGCTGTTGGTTTGGTAGAATGATTTCGGTCCAATGCGGAACTTAATGCCCAGCATCTCCTCATGTATATACTCCGGACCATTCCAGGCTACCACATCCTGATCAAAAATGGTATCGTTCTTTTTTTCGTTAAGTATGTATAGCAGTGAGGTTATCTCCGGGAACTCTACCTCAACAAAATTCATTAGCTTGTTCACCTCCTCCTCGGTTGGGTAGGCGAACACTACGATCACCATCAGTTCGCCGGTGGTGCTGGTGCGGATAATTAGGTTACGCAGCGCGCCGGTATGGTTACGCAGGTCATAATAAGTATATCCTTTTTGCTTGGCGAATTCATCAATACGGTTGCGGATATCGTTACTTGGGTCGGCTTGCAGGTAGCAGTGGTGCACATCAAGTATCTTATCAAAACGGCCGGGGATGTGAAAGCCCAGCGCGTTCATGTTCAGCGTTTCATCCTCGCGGCTCTCGCCATCGTACAGCCAGCGTTTGTTGCTGAACGTAAACTCCAGCTTATTACGGTAGTACCTGTCGGCGGGCGAGGGCACTATGGGCAGCATATCGCCCACCTCTATTTTAGCCAGGCGACTCAGCGCGTCGCTTACTGATTTTTGTTTGAATTGCAGTTGGGCATTATACGTCATGTGCTGCCATTTGCAGCCGCCGCAGGTGCCAAAATGTTCGCAGAAAGGTTCTACACGATGTTCGCTGGGTTGTTTAAGGCCTATGATCTTAGCCTCGCCGAAGTTCTTTTTACTACGGTACACCTGCACATCCACCACATCGCCGGGTACGGCTTTTTCAACAAACAACACAAAATCATCTGCCTTGCCTATCCCCTTGCCCTCTTCGGCAATATCAATAATGGTAACGTTTTCAAAAACCTGGTTCTTTGCTCCTCTGCTCATTACGGTCAAAGGTAAGGGTATTTTTTAATGTGCAAATATGCAGGTGTGCAAATGTGCAGATGGTGCCATTATCTGGCCGGGATAGTAACGGTTATTACGTTAAAAAAGGGCGGCAAAGTGTTTCATAAATTAGTGAAACACATGAAACACTCTTTTAGGTTAACCTATTGATATATAGCAATTTGACAAAATGAGTGAAACACTTTGAAACAGTACAAAAGCTTTAGGTTAAATAGTATAAATATCTCATAATAAGAATTTTATGCTGTTTTATGGTTTTTTGCAAAAATAGGGTGAAACACCTGATGTGAAACACTTTTTTT
>NZ_JAQBOD010000008.1 GCF_028288205.1 Mucilaginibacter sp. | reverse complement strand
GCAGTGCTTATATCAGTTTTAATTATACCCCTAATGGGCTTACCTCTTTTGGCAAAGAATTGTTAGCTTTTGAAATAGCCGGAGACGATAAAGTATTCTATCCTGCCAAAGCAAGAATTTCGGGTAATGGAATTATGGTTGAAAGTGATAAGATAAAGGTCCCCGTAGCAGTCAGATACGCTTTTAAAGATTGGGTAACCGGAGATGTTTATAATACCGAAGGGCTACCGGTGGCGCCCTTCAGAACGGATAGCTGGTAATAATATAAGCTGAAATAGTTGAGCAAATATTAAAACAGGTGTTTTTACGGGTTTAATATAATCAGGCACTTTTGCTAAATATTGGTAATGGGATATAATTGGACGGATATGTAATAGCTAAGTTTTATTATTTTAGCGCATCTATCCTGCGGCAGTTAACCGTAATTATGTTAAGCAATCATTAATAATTAAACTTTATTTACAACTGATAAAATGAAACGACTGGTTGTTACACTGATTTATGCACTGTTTTTTTATTCCACTATGGCCCAAAAACCCATGTGGTTAGATGAGACCAGGAGCGAAGAAAATCGGCTGCCTATGCACGCATCGTATAATGTATATGAATCGGCAAAACAGGCGGCGGAAAATGACTGGCAAAAATCGTCAAACTATTTGAGCCTGAATGGCGCATGGAAATTTAAGTGGGTAGAGAAGCCTGCCGATCTGCCTGAGGATTATCAAAGTGTGGTATTTGACGATCATAAGTGGGATAGCTTCAAAATTCCGGCAACCTGGGAGGTAAACGGATATGGTTACCCCATTTTTGTTAACATTGGCTATGAGTTTCAAAATAAAATGAAACCTAATCCACCGCTTGTCCCCCTAAGCTTTGACCCCACCGGTGTTTACCGCAGAGAAATAACTGTTGGCGAAGGTTGGAAAGGCAGGCAAATCATTTTACATATCGGCTCAGCCAAATCAAATATACAGATATGGGTAAACGGTAAATACACCGGCTATGGTGAAGACAGCAAACTGGCATCAGAATTTAATATTACCCCGTATATAAAATCTGGTAAAAATCTGATTGTATTGAAAGTGATGCGCTGGAGTGATGGCACTTATCTTGAAGGTCAGGACTTTTGGCGTTTGGGCGGTATTATGCGCGATTGCTACCTGGTTGCTCGCCGCCCCCTGCATATTAACGATATACAGCTAAATGCGCATTTAGATGAGCATTATAAAAATGCTGGGCTTGAGGTAACGCTTAAATTAAATAAAACAGGCGCAGCCAATGCAACCGTTGAGATAACTGACAATAATGGGCGGTTTATTGCAAAAGGCAACGCGTTATTTTCAAATCAAACATCAAAAACGATTAATATTCCCGTGGTGAATCCAAACCTTTGGACGGCTGAGACGCCCAATCTATACCATGTGCTGATAAAGCTTACCGATAAAGACGGCAAACTATTGGAAGTGATCCCACAAAAAGCAGGGTTCAGAAGGGTGGAAATAAAAGACGGCCATTTGCTGGTAAACGGCCAGCCTGTGCTGATTAAAGGAGTTAACCGGCATGAAACAGATCCGATAACAGGGCAAACCATATCAAAAGAAGCTATGTTGGTTGATATTAAACTTATGAAAAAGTTTAACATTAACGCTGTCAGAACCTGTCATTATCCTAATGATGAATATTGGTATGAGTTGTGCGATCAATATGGGATATATGTTGTTGATGAGGCTAATATAGAATCGCATGGTATAGGATATGATATTACTAAAACTCTTGCCAATAAACCATCATGGAAACAGGCTCATATGTTACGGCTACAGCGCATGGTAGAGCGGGATAAGAATCATCCCAGCATTATTACCTGGAGTTTGGGTAACGAAGCAGGCAACGGTTATAATTTTTATGAATGTTATTTATGGCTTAAGGCCAGAGATACAACCAGGCCGATACAATATGAACAAGGGGTTGCCAATAATACAACTTTTACAACCCAGTGGAACACTGATATTATCAATCCAATGTATCCAACGCCTGAGAATATGGTGGATTACGCAAAGAACAATACTAAACCGGATAAGCCCTTCATTATGTGTGAATATGCTCATTCAATGGGTAATTCTCTGGGTAATTTTAAAGATTACTGGGACATTATCAGAAACAACAAGCATGCTTTTCAAGGAGGCTTTATCTGGGATTTTGTTGATCAGGGAATACGAAAGATCACAGCGAAAGGTGATACCATTTATGCCTATGGAGGCGACTTTGGCCCGCCTGATGTGCCAAGTGATAATAATTCCATGAGTGATGGGGTATTCCAATCAAATCGGGACCCTGATCCGGAAGCATGGGAAGTGAAAAAAGTTTATCAGAATATCCATAGCAAGTGGAAGGGAAACAATACAGTTGAAATTTTTAATGAGAATTTTTTCAAAGATCTTTCAAATGTAAAATTGCTTTGGCAACTCGTGCAGAACGGAACTGTTATACAATCAGGCGAGGTTGCGGCTATTGATATACAGCCTCAGCAAACAGGCCGGGTTATTCTGCCTCTCAATATTCCGCAAGAGGGAGAAATATTACTTAACCTATCCTATCTGCAAAAGCAAGAAGCTCTGCTTATTCCGGCAAGCCATCGTATAGCGGAAGAGCAATTACCAATAGTAGGCACTTATACTAATAAGCCAGATATTACTTCCACTACAAAAGTGGTGACGTCAACTGATGATTTGTTTTACAATATAAGCTCATCTAATATGACGATTAGCTTCGATAAAAAAACAGGATTATTAGCCCGATATGTTGTTAACGATCAAAATTTATTGGCTAATGGCTTTAGCCTTCGCCCTAACTTTTGGCGGGCCCCTACAGATAATGACATGGGTGCCAAACTGCAACTTATTTTAAAACCATGGAAAGAAGCAGCAGCAAATTTAAAGCTATCAGGTTTTTCAACCAAGCAAGACAAGGACCTGGTTTTAGTAACCACAAGCTATGACTTATCCGAAGTATACGCCAAGCTAAATATTACCTATACAATTAATGGTTCAGGAGAAATGTTGGTAAGTCAGGAATTAATACCGGATGCTACAAGAAAAGTAAGCATGCTGTTAAAGTTTGGTATGCAATGGATTTTGCCCGAAAACTTTGAATCTATTGCATATTATGGTCGGGGTCCACAGGAAAACTATCAGGACAGAAATACCGCAGCTGATTTAGGGATTTATAAACAAACAGTTAGCCAACAGTTCCACCCCTATGTGCGCCCGCAGGAGACCGGAACAAAAACAGATATTCGCTGGTATAAATTAACAAATACCATCACAAATAAAGGGATTATGATACAATCCGATGTTCCGCTTAGTATGAGTGCCCTTCATTTTTTTGATAGTGATCTTGATGATGGTGACGAAAAGCATCAGCGGCATTCAGGCGAACTAAAACCGCGCGTCCAAACTCAATTAGATATTGACTTTAAACAAATGGGTGTCGGCAGTGTGAACAGTTGGGGGCGGTTGCCGTTAAATCAATATCTTTTACCTTATCAACATTATCAGTTTAAATTTAAAATTACGCCCCTGGTAGAAAAGGCTCAATAACAACTATAACGCCCGGGCTACAGAAAAGATCGCCGGCTATGCCAAAACCCTTGCTGACCTTAGTGAGTTTATCCCGCACGATTCATATGTTTCCCACGGACTGGCTATCTGCTGCTTTTCATACTGGTAACGGATATCGACAATTAACATAACCGGCTTACACTGTGCAGAAGACTCTGCGCCCATCGCTTTTTAGCTTATTTGTTCAACAGGTAGCTCTGTTACCGTGGTTGCCTGGTTATAAAAATCTTTAGTCAGTGCAGTGATCTGCTTTTTTAACCGGCTATCCTGCTCTTTCAGCTTGGTAACCGCCGCTTGATCTATCATCTCATTAGAAAATAATTTGATAGCCAGCACATGATCGTGCCAATCCCCGATAACGGCTTGTACCCGCTCCAGGTAATCCTTGTTAAAACCAATGGCCGGAACGGCATGGGCCAATTTATAATTATAGATCAGGATCTTGACCTGTTTACGGCATTGATGTAAGGAGTCATCAAATTTAAGTATTGCCAGAGAATCCCCGATTTGCTCCAGTCGGGTTTGATAAAACAGGCTAATATACAGATCACTTACCGGCTTTATTTTCCCTTTTAATACCCGGCGTGTAACGTTTAATCTTTCCAAAAATCTCACTTTGTTTGATTTAAATTTCCTGCCTGCCTTAATCTCCAATTGGTGTTGACTGTCCATAAACGCATTGTTATGAATTTGCTGCGCCTTGCCTAATTCCTGGTTCATATACGCGTTCCGTATCTCGCCTGCCTGTTTAAATATTTTATTGATGGGTTTGAAATACCCGGCCAATTTGGGGTGATCGCCCATACTATCTGATAAGATTAAAAAGGCACGTAATTTTTTAACCTGCACCCTAAAACCGTGCAGATCTTCTTGTTGCGCTTTCTTAAAAAAAGACTTCAAATGGGATTTCATATCGGCCCATTCTTGATCAAAATACTTCCTTTCTTCCTTTTTTTTCATCCTGGTATTGTAGAAAAAAATATAACAGGTACTTCATTATATTAGTTTTAAATAATTATCTGAATGGTACAACAGCTCAGCCACGGCTATTGCTCCATTATACTAAAAAACCACCGCCTAAGACGGTGGTTTTTAGAATGAAGAAATAAAAAGCAAACATACAGTCCCCTGGCAAAACTGTCGGGAATCTTTATATTTATGCTAATTATTTAACCTGCCCGTCTGCTGCAATTCACTCAAATCAATACTTTGATAGGGTTGCTCGGCAAACCCGTTATAATAGTTCAGTATCACTTTGTGTTGATTGTCTAAAACAGATATAGCCGCATAACCGGGCAGGTCGGCGATCTGAAAATCAGTAATATATTTTTTTTCATGAGCCAGTATCTTTCTCCGACGTTCAGCCGTTGAAGGTTCCCACTTGGGATCATCATCGATCCATTGCTCTCCTCTGTATTCCTTGCTCTCCTTTCGGGGAACAGCAGCACCCGGACCGCGGTTTACGCTATTGATCATTACCTGTACCACATTACCCGAGGCCGTTTTGCGTGATACCACGGCATACTCATGTAAATGCGCGCATAACACCATAACTTTATTTTTGGCCAGCATGTTCAAAAAACGCTCTCTTAAAGTGGTGTCCTGCATCGGTCGGCGAATGCCACTCAGCAGGTGCCAGCAACGTTGCGTTACCGGTATAACCGGCTGGTGGGTCAGTACAAACTTATAGGTCGCTTTGGATGCGGAAAGTTCCTTTTCCAAAAATGCGATCATTTCCGTCTCAGGTACCTTTCGGTCTATGCTAAAAAACTGATCCAATACAAACAACTCGGTGTTTGCACTTAATGAATAAGTATACATCCCATGCCCGATAGGTTTCCCAACCTGTCCTTCAATAAAAGGCCGAATAACTTCCTCCCATGCTTCCGGCTGCCCCGGGCTGTTACTTACATCGTGGTTGCCTTTAGTAAGCACCCATGGAACCGGCAAATTAACATCATGCAACAAATCAACTACACCGCGATCCATTTGCCTGGCTAAAGCAGCATTTCCCGCAACGCCTTCCACTAGGTCGCCCAGTTGTACCACTGCTTTGACATTAGGGATAGCAGCACTCTGTTTTTTTATCAGTTGCAAAAATTCAGGCAGGTAGAAAGCGGTATATTGTGGGTACTCGTCCATAATCTGTCTTAGATCCTGGGGCCTGCTGGTTACATATTTTAAATCATGATCCTGCAAACGGTCATAATGCATATCGCCTAATGCTATAAAACTTATATCCTGCGCAATAACCGGCAGCTTTAAAAAAACCAGTAATGCCGCTAACAAAACCCTGTAATGTTTCATATGGATTTTATGTTTAAGCAGTAAAAAGTTTGGTGAGATCAACTTTAATCCAGGGCTGTTTATCAGCATTAGCAAATATGGATAGGTTTACTTCATTTTGCTGATCGAGGCTTATAGCAGCATATCCGCAAAAATCAGCATATTCATAATGACGGATGAAGGATTTTTCTTTTGCCAGAATATCCTTGCGAAGCTGTAAGCTTGCCGGTGTAAAATTTGGTTCCAGGTCAGTCAAATCAGTGGTATAGGCATCTAACCCTTTCAAATGATTTTTTATAGGTGCATTTAATGATGGTATAACGCTGCCAATTGCAACTTGTACAAAGTTACCTTTGGATGTGTTCCTAACCACTATGCTTGTTTTGTGCAGGTGGCCACTTAAAACTATTGCCTTATGTTCTGCAAGCATATTTAATAGCTCTTCGCGGTCCTGCTGTTGCTGGGGCTTAATATATATCGCCCAATTGGCACGCGCATCATAAGGCACTACCGGGATGTGCGTGCAAAAAAACAGTTGTTCATCAGGCTTATGATCTTTTATTACCTCTCTTAACCAAACCAAACCATCTTTTTCGTTAAAGCAATCAAATAAAATAAACCGGGCCTTATTGTGCACATAAACATTATTTGCCGAAGTAACCGGCTGCCTTAATTGTTTACTTTGCCAAGGCAAAACTATTTCCTCATAAACCTCTTTCGCACCAGTACCGGTAATATCATGATTACCTTTTATCGCAATAAAGGGGCGGTCGAATTTTTGTTGCTCCACATAGTTTATTAACTCGGTGGTTTGAATTGCAGCCCGTTCCTTCGAACCGCATAAGCCCTCTACAAAGTCTCCAATCTGAAGGTAAAATTTGGCATCTGTTTCATTGGCGCATTCTTTAGATACCTGCATTAAACTTGATAAATTATCACGTGTTATACGCGAATAATTCTCTATTTGCCTAATATCATTAGGATATTTTTCTTTCAGATAATCCATGTCATGATGCATCAGCTTATCAAAGTGCAAATCGCCTAAAAACATAAAATTAAAAGCTTTATCAGCAACAGGCTTAAATCTTTTTGCCCAGCTATTTAAAGGCAATGCTGCGCCCATAACTGAAAGATATTGGATGAATGTTCTTCTTTTTAAAGTTGTCATGTTATTTTTTTTAATAGATCATTAATCGTTACTTAATTTTAAACTGAGCTTTTGTTATATCTAAATAAGTTGTTCCGTATTCTTTGGCAGGTTCTATTGTAGTGCCTGCCTGAAAATTGTTCCAGGAGTTAATTAAAACAATCCGTTTATTGCCCATATTGCGTTTTGCCACATTGCACATATCGGTATAAAAAGTCGAGCTTCTGTTTTGATTATATAATTTACTTAACGGTGTTGTTGTTTTATCATTAAAGCCTGGAAATATAGCAGGAACAAAGTTAACTTTCCAGGTAGTTGTTGAATCTGTCCAGTTTTTCCAATTGGTATCGGTAAAAGCTGGCATAAATACAGAGCGGTCATAATTATCTGTTGACCAATCACTGGCTACTACACCATCCATCACTTTGGTAGCAGTGGCGTACCTCACAGGCGGTAACCAGCCGGTAGTAATTTCGCCAATTATATACACGTTAATTCCTAACGCTGTCATTGCCTGCCTTAGTGCCGGTATCACCGTGGTATAGTTAACGCTGGTGGTTAAACTGGCTGAAAGATTTAAAGGTGTAATTAAAACTACCGGCTGCCCATTAATTTTATAGTAATAGTCTTTATTAAAATGAGTGTTAGCTAAACTGGTAAACTCGTTGATGAGGGTAGTTAACTTAGCGGCTGTTAATGGCGAAGCATTGGTTACCCCTAAATGTGCTATGTTATAATTAATAACCATTTTTACATTGTTACTTCTGCCTTGTATAAAGCTGTTTAAGATGGGGTCGCCTGTAGTAGTGCCATTCCAGTTAAAAACAAAAAAGTCAACACCTGCTGCATCGGCCCATTGGCGCTCTTGAGCCATAATCGCAGGGGTTAACGAACTATATTCGCCCTGAACAGGGGTATTGGTGTACTTTTTTGCCCAATCGGCAGCAGCGTAATTGTAATAGTAAGCCCCCACATTAACATTTTCTGTTATCGGCACCGCTGGTATCGGATAATTAAATGCCGGCGGTAAATATTCATTTTGCTTTTTACACGCTACAATTACAAGCAGTAATACGCTTAGTATATAAATTAGTTTTTTCATTTTATTTAGAGTTAATAGGGTAAACTGGCATTTTTCTTATTAGGTAAGGCAAACCACAGTTTGGTAAATAAATTATCAGGGCCCCCTAACCAGGTAGCCGCTTTGGTAACTTCGGCACCATTGGTGGAGTATTCGCTGGCAGGATACAGTAGGCGTTGTGGTACATAAGCATAATTGCCATCGTAGGTTGCAAACTGCGGCTCAAAATCCAGTTGACGGGTGCGGCGGATCAAGGTCCAGGCATCAATACCCTGATTAGGTATAGCCAGCCAATGCTGCATAATAATTTGACGATAAGTATCGCCGGCAGATACATAGCTACTACAAATGCCCATCCAGTCCTGAAACTGCACTTTTCGGCCGGTAGTATCCGAGGCGGTACCCCATTTAATGCCCGGTGTATTTTCATAGGCACTGGCTTGCGCCGGGGTAAGGCCATAACGATCAAATGAAGCGCCTATACCCTGGTAATAATAGGTTTGCGCAGTGCTCGCAGTACTCCACCAGCCCTTTAACGCTGCTTCAGCCTTCAGCATGCAGGATTCCGCGTAGGATATAAACACGTATTCCGCGTCGGGTTTCAGGAATCTTGCACCTACATATGAATAATCATCTTGCTTTAACCCGATGTGTGGGCTAACTACACCCTGTGCATAAGCCGAACCGCCGCCATAAGCAATATTCTGACCAAAATATTTGCCTATCTGCGGGCCTTGTTTGGCAGGTTGCCCATAAATGGTGATCCTTGGGTCGCCATAAGGAACGGTATAATAGACCAGCGATTCGCAAAGAACCGGGATGGTAGCTTTATTGGCTGTATAACCATAAACAATGTAATTATATAAATAACTCCAGCTGTCGCTGGTTGTTCCCCAGGTAGCAGCCGCGGTTTCTGCCTGGCTGGTGATGGTATTTTGCTCATCCAACGCAATTTCCTGTATAACCTTTTTGGCTAATACCGGATCGCCGTTCGGCGCATCATTAGAGATGCGTATCGCCAGTCTTAAACGAAGCGTATTGGCAAATTTTTTCCATTTGAGCAGATCGCCGCCGTAGATCTTATCAGCATTCGCGCTATATTTATCCCCGCTGGTATTAATGGAATCTGCCAGGTTTTTCAAATCAGATAGTAAATTGGTATAAACGTCCTGCTCTTTGGTATAAGACACACTCGGAGCCCCATTCAGCGCTTTATCTGTAGGCAAACCACCCCATATGGCAACAGCGTCAGAAAAAAGATAATCTTTCCAGATACGGGCAATCAATACCCTGTTGCGGTAGGCCGGATCAGTACGGTAATTCAAATCGATCTGGTTAACCGGCTGCAAACATTTAATATATAGGTTAGACCAATAGGTGTTATTGCTGGCGTCATTATACGTATAGCGTTCAAATTCGCCCTGAAAACCGGAGAAAAACTGCGTATAATTAAAAAACACTACACGGTTCATATCCCCGCCAAGCAGGTTAAGCGAATTATAGATAGAGGAAGTGAGCAGAAAATCAGGCTCCACTTTAGTGGGATGATTAGGGTCGATATTGATACTTTCCAGGTTTTTTTTACAAGCCCCCAGGCCCAATAAGATAAATCCTGATATGATAATTATATAAGTGTACTTCATGATGCAATTAAAAAGTTAGATTAATATTAAACCCATAAGTAGCATTAGGTGGCAATGAGCCGTTTTCAATACCCTGGCCGTTGCCCGAGGTTGATGAAGATTCCGGGTCAATACCTTTCGGTGTTTTACGGTAAAGTATAGCCAGGTTACGCCCTACTGCTGATACTCTGGCCGTTTTGATAGGCGTATGGGTTAGAAGTTTTGCAGGCAGGTTGTACCCGGCAGAAACTTCGCGTAATTTTACATAGGAAGCATCGAACATAACAAACTCCGCATAGTTCGGTCTGGCATACTCGTAAGATTGCGGCGAGATATAAGTTGTGTTTTTCTTTCCATTTGCATAGTAAGCATCCCACATAGCTCCTCCAGTCAGTTCAGAACCGGTTTCCCCCAGAATGATACTATGCTTGTAATAGCCGTCGCGGCCATACAGCGTTTCTGCCGAAACACCGTTTACCAGCATTTTGGAATAGCTTCCGGAATACATTACGCCGCCTTTTTTAATATCAATTAGGGCATATAATGTAAATGGGCCATAAGAGAAAGTATTTCCGAAACCGCCCAGCCAATCAGGCGACGCGGTGCCAAAAGGCATATCATTGTTCTTAGTTAATAATCCGCCACCATCATCAATCAGCATGTGTCCCTGCGCATCGCGTGCTACACCAAGCCCCCGCAGGTAAGCATAAGGCTTTCCTACTTCGGCATACACATAGATATAACTGGAGTTGTTGTTCAGTACAAAGCGGTCAACCCCCGGTATCAGGCTTTTAACCAGCGACTTGTTGTTTGAAAAATTAAGCTGTGTGTTCCAATTGAATCTTTTGTTTCGGAATACGGTTGCATTAATACTTAACTCATTACCCCAATTACTAATTTCGCCGGCATTATAAATACGCTGCTGGTAACCGCTGGAAGTAGGTAGCTGGGCAGTAATGATCTGATTAGTAGTAGACGACGAATAATGAGTGGCATTAATCATTACCCGATTTTTAAATAAACCCAGGTCAAAACCATACTCAAAAGATGAGGTACGTTCTGGCTTAAGGTCAGGATTATTCATTTTAGTTGATAAAGATGCCAGGGTTGCACCATTAAAAAAACCATTAAACGAGTAAGTTTGACTTAATTGATAAGGGTCTGAATCGTTACCTACGGCAGCAATAGAACTTCTTAATTTTGCCAAGCTGATTATGTTATCCTTAAAGTTGAACAGCTCATTCAGAATAAGCGAGCCGCCAAATGACGGGTAGAAGTAAGAATTGTTCTGTCTGGGTAAAGTGGACGACCAGTCGTTTCTGCCCGTAACATCAATAAATGCATAGTTATGAAAGCCAACTGATAAAGATCCGTATGTAGAATTGATCTTTTTCTTCAGGATGTTCTGGGTAACCGTAGGAAATTCCTTAGCGTTCGACAGATTGATCAGCCCGGGCTGCAATAAAGAGTTAACAGCAGCGCCACGGTTCTCATAATTAGAGCTAAAGCTGCTGGCACCTAAAATGCCGATAAAAGAAAAATTCCTCCATTTTTTATTGATACTGAAAAACCCTTCCAAATTCAGGTTGGCCTGATCGGTATTGAACGTACGCAAATAGCCATCAGGGTTACCTGCAATGATGGAGCCGATATCGTTAAACTCATAACCCTTTCGCCAGTAAATATCTGCGCCCAAACGCCCGGTAAACTTAATGCCCGGCGCGATTTTAACTTCGGGGCTAAAAGTTGTCAGTATACGATCCTTGATGTCTTCGTTAGGGTTCTTGTTAATCACCCAGTACGGGTTACTGAAGTTACGGTGTGTACCAATTTCCAGACCGGTAACCGGGTCCTGGTAAGGTATCAGTTCGGCCAGATCTGTTGTACGGGCCATCTGGGTATAAAGGTTGGTGGGATTACGGCCATTAGAGTTGCCATACTGGCGGTTATTAACTTTGTTACGTAAATAAGTGATCTTGGTATCCAGTGTGACTGCTTTACCCAGCGTATTGAGCAAACGCAGATCAATGGTATGCGAATTGTTATCATTTAAACCGTTTACCACACTGTTACCAGTATAATTGGTGTAAGACATACGATAATTGCTCAGCTTGTTTCCGCCTTCCACCGCAATGGAGTTGGTGATCAGGTGCGCGGTATTATAAAAATCCTTAACATTATTTGGATGCGGTAAATAAGGCTTTACCTTTCCGTCAAGCGCTACATAGGGTTGGCCCAACATTGGCGACCCCCAACTGCGATAATTAACGTTAGCCACCGGTAATGTGTGTGTGTTATCAATATAAAAAGAGGTACCTACCCCGTAAGCGTTCTGGTATTCAGGAAATTCGGTAAGTTTCTGGAACTGCCAATTAGAATTAAAAGTAACCTTAAATTGCCCTGAACCTTTCTTTGTCGTGATCAGGATCACCCCGTTGGCTGCTCTTGATCCGTAAAGCGCCGCCGCGTTCGGGCCCTTTAGTACTTCCAGGCTTTCAATATCGTTCGGGTTGATATCGGCAGCGTTGTTACCATAATCAAGGCTACCCGAATCACCCGGTGAGTTGTCTATAGGCATGCCATCAACTACAAATAAAGGTTGGTTATTACCCGTAAGCGAATTATTTCCTCTGATGATCACTCTGGCCGAACCGGTGTTAAAACCCGACGGTATAACCTGCACCCCCGCAATTTTACCGGATAAGGCATTGACCAGGTTAGGGCTTTTAACCTCGGCTAAATTATCGGCATTTACCTGTTGCCTGCTAAAGGTCAGCGACTTGGTTTCGCGCTTTATGTTAAGCGCGGTAACCACCACCTCCTGTAACACACTTTGATTGGGGGTTAAGCGAACATGTAAGCTTGCCTGATTTCCGGCTTTAACTTCCTGAGAAGTGAAACCAACATAAGTAAATGTTAACCGTGCGGTCGTATCAGCTACAATGATATTAAATACACCGTTATTATCAGTTGCAGTACTCGTTGAGACCCCTTTTACAGTGATGGTTACGCCGGGTAACGGCTCATCTTTATCATCAGTCACCAAACCATGTATTTTCACCGGGTCACTTCTTTTGACCAGCACAATGCCCTGACCAACAATTTTATAGGAAATATCCGTGAACTTTAATAATTCCTTCAACACTGTTTCGATACTGCTGGAGCGAAAGATTTCCGGACCAATTTGATAAGAACCAATGCCGAGCTCGTGGCTGTCATAGCCAATTTGCACATGGGTGGTGTTGCTTAACTGATTTAAAGCATCATTAAGTTTCTGCCGGGTAAAGCTGATGCTGATTTTGTTTGTAATTTGGGCCGACGAGCTGCCGGCTAACAAAAGATTACTGCATATAAGAATGGAACTAAGGGCTAAAAAAGACGCGCGCATGATTACTCTTATTAGTAAGTCATTTTTTTTCATAAATTTGATTACCTGTTTAATTGTTACTAATTACTCTGGTTCTGCCTTGACATTTGCAAGTTGTTGAAGGCAAGCTATTACCGGATAGCTGTAGATGCAGCTCTCCGGTTTTTTTATGGGGTTATGGTTACTGCATTTTGTTCTCTCCTGTAATGGTTATGGTGAATACTACAAATAAGTTTTAAGGTCATGTCCAGCGGCTGGTCATGAAAAATTATAATAGAATAATGATGATTCAGCGTTTTTTTGTCTCTGGAAATAAGCCGCACATTAAATTGATTATAAAACAAGAGGGTGAGCTCATCAAAAGAAGCATCTCTGATGTTGGTTACACCCTTGATCCAGCTATTGGCATCAAATGCCGAACTATTTTCTTTTTTGAATACATGCCGGCTATGATTATAAATCAATACATCATTTGCCCGCAACGTATCAGGAAAATTTTGGGTGGCTGAGCTTACCATTACTTTGCCTGTGCGTACGTTAACTGTACTGTAAGAAAGTTTCTTATAAGTTTTCACATTAAAAGAGGTACCGTAAACCAACGTAGTGATTTGAGGGCTGATCACTCTAAACGGGTGCTTTTTATCTTTAGTTACTTCAAAAAAAGCTTCGCCGTCTTCCAGGTAGACAACGCGCTGCGTAAGAAAAGTATTGGGGTCAAACTTCAATACAGAACCTGCATTTAACCATATTTTCGATCCATCTGGTAGCTTGAGCTCCCGCAACCGTCCCGGTTCTGTACGAACTACAAACCCCTGAGGCTTTGGCGCTGCTGTTTTACGGGTAATTAATAACACGGATACCAAAGAGATCAGCACAACACTCGCCGCTGCATAATGCCATAACCGCAGCTTAACTATCCTTGCCGGCTGCATATGCGCCTTGAGCCGGTTGGCAAGTTGCCGTTGAATTCGCTTACGTGAAAGGGGATTATTTAATGGCGATGCTTCCGGATCATTAAAAGAATCATACCAGCTATCAAGCAGTTTTTTTTCTGTTTCATTTAACTGATCTTGCTGATACCTGCCAAGCAGGTCTTTGAAATAGTTTTTTAGCACGTTGTGAATGTTATTCATCCACTATACAGGCGAAACCCTTGTTTATACTTTACCTAATAATAAAGCTTATGTTAAAGTTTTGTTAACAACACAAACAAGAATATCAGTAATGAATATTCCGTTCTGAATTTGGCTTTGATTGCTTTTCGCAACCGGTGCTGAGCTTCGGTTATGTTATTCCGTACAGTTTGTTCTGCCAGGTTTAAATTACAGGCTATTTCCTGAACCGTATATTCTTTATCTTTCAGCTTGTAAACTGAGCGCATGGTAACCGGCAACGCCTCTATTTGGGTATGTAAAAATTCTTCCAATTGTTGGTATGCGGGCAGGCTTATATCATTTTGGCTAATCGCTTCAAAACGGTCACGTTGTTCTTGCAGTATACGTTCCTTTACTTTTTCGGAATGATAATAATTAATAACCCGATTTTTTACTGCTTTAAGCAGATAGTATTCTAAATATTCAGGCTGTAGATTAAGTGAAGCCCGGCTATTCCACAACTGTATTAAAACGTCCTGTACAATATCCTGCGCTTGTTGTTCATCCTGTAGTCGTTTATGAGCGGCGGCAAAGAGCTGCTCCCAATAACGGTGAAAAATTGCCTCGAATGCCTTTTCGTTCCCCTGCCGTAATTCATTCACCTGATCCGCAGAAATATTTTTCACTTTAGTTTAAATCTGCAGCGAAAATAAAGAGCAAGTATTAAGATAGTATTAATTGGTAATTACACTTTTAAAAAGTTTCGGAATTTTTAAAATAGATGATCCGTTTGTAACAAAGCATTAGCTACTCGCAATTATGGCTAAAGTGGCCGCTGTAACCCTCCTGCAATAATATTATCATTTAAACGGCAAGCCCCTTAACCCTATTAAACATGCGCTTGCTGCTTAATTTTCAATCGCTAACCACGTATTTAATAGTTAGTTTATTTGACAATAACTAACATGGTCATTTTCAATTAATTGCATTTTTGGGTGTACCAAGGTGTACCAAGGTGTATCAACGTGTACATGGTACAGTACAGTAATAAATTTAACGGGTATAGGTTTATTACCTTTCCCGTTGCGAATACAATAGTATATAAAAACTAAAGCATAAACTGGCTTCATGCCATTATTAAAGAGACCCAACAGCCGCAGCTAACCTGCCCACAAAGGGCTCCCCGCAAACCAACAATATTATTTTTTCCTGCAGCTGTTAATTTTTTATTAAAAAAAGATGGCTTTACTGTATTGCCCATCCTGTCCTATGCAGGATTTTAAATAACACACGATAATAAATCATATTCCCGCGGCAACCTATTGTAATGTAAACACTCTTACATCGGGCTTTACTTTTTTGAGTCCGAATAGATTATCTTTTTTTTGCCTCTTTACTTAACACATTCCAAAAAGCAATGTCTTCCCTGCCCAGCGCCCATACAGATATGCCTCTCAATTTGTATTTTGCCAGGATAGATAGTTTGGGTTTTAGCGACTGTGCATCTTCAATATAAATATATTCATACACGCCATCGTTATCCCAAACTGCATAATTGCAACCTGCTTTTTCATTCCAGATGGGTTTTACATTATATTTTCCGAGCAAATACTGCACGGTGTTATATCCTATTTGCTGCCCATTAGAAAATCCTCCTCTTTCTTCGGTATAATCCGGGAACCAATGCACAGAATAGTTAGGTATGCCTAATGAAAGCTTTTGTGGTGGCACACCCTCATCCAATAAATATTTAACAATACGCTCCATCCAATCTGCACCTGCCACAGGCCCGGGTGGTGTGCGCCTGGTATGCTGATCATAAGTCATTATAGACAAGAAATCGCCGGCCGCTGCAAGTTCTTTAAAGTTATAACCCGCGCGCCAGTTCTCAAACAAAAAACTATGGTAAGCAGTTGGCCCGCCAACATTCTCTATAGTATGTACCAGCGCTGCAGATAACTGTAATTTTTCATGATGCAAGGCTTCGGCTGTTTCTTTAAAAAAAGAGGTAAAATTATCACGATCAGCAATGTTAAGACCCTCCATATCAAATTGCCAGCCATCAAGCCCATATTGTTTTGCATATAGCAACATCATGTCAATTGCACGTTTACGCGCTACCGGATTAGTAACTATATTATGCAATAACAGGGCATTAAAACCTGTATTTACTATTAAAGGCATAACCTTTATATTATTTGCTTTTGAAATTTCTAATAGCCTGGGATCAACAGAGCCCGACAATACGCCTTCTTTACTGATGAAAAATACCTGCGGGCATACAATGGATATCTGGCTTACATTTTTTCGGAAACTTTCAAAAGAATCCGGACTATCAGTCATATAAAACAAATTTTCGGATCGTCCCTGCGCCTGAATTTTAAAACCCGTTACCAGAATAACCAGAATTGTAAAAAAGTGCTTCCTCATAGAATTAATTGTTTAGTTAAAAGCTAATATTTTTAAACCAGCCGACAATAAAAATATAACATTAAAATTAAATATGCAAAATAACGCAAGTAATTTACTTATCGAACATGCATTTTATTGCATATTTAAATAAATTAATGCAAATTTACGCAAATGCGTTTTGCCATATTAAACTTTATATTTTTATGTCTCCTATTATACTCTTATCCTTCATAATTGGTTATTTTGTGGTGTTAATAGGCATTGCACAGCTTACAGCTAAGGGCACTGCTGATAATGCTACCTTTTTCACAGCCAACCGAAAATCAAAGTGGTACCTGGTTGCATTTGGCATGATAGGCACGGCCCTTAGCGGTGTAACCTTTATTTCTGTTCCCGGCAAAGTGGGGGCGCCTTCAGGCGATGCTTTTGCTTACTTTCAATTTGTGCTGGGCAACGCGGTGGGGTTTATTATCATAACGATGGTATTACTGCCACTTTACTACCGTTTAAAACTCACTTCAATTTATAGTTATATTGAAGGAACATTAGGCTACCGCAGTTATAAAACCGCCGCAGCCATATTTTTAATAAGCCGTGTAATTGGCTCTGCCTTCCGGCTATATCTGGTGGTTATTGTATTACAAAAATTTATCTTCGATTTTTATCATGTCCCGTTGGCTGTAACCGTATTTATATGCTTATTTTTAATATGGGCCTATACACATAAGGGCGGTTTAAAAACTATTATCATAACCGATAGCCTGCAAACCTTGTTCCTTGTCACCTCTGTTTTTTTATCACTTTTCTTTATTTGCCGCAGCTTGCACCTTAGCTTGTTTGGGGCAGTAACGGCTATAAAAAACAGCAGCTACTCGCAGGTTTTTTTCTTTAATGATTTTTTGCCTAACAGGCTTCATTTTAGCAAACAGTTTATTGGCGGCATATTTATTACCCTGGCAATGGTGGGCCTGGACCAGGACCTGATGCAAAAGAACCTGAGTTGTAAAAATATCCGTGAGGCGCAAAAAAACATGTTCAGCTTTACGGCAATTTTTGTAGTCATTAATATATTTTTTTTAAGCGTGGGCGCCCTCCTTTATATCTATGCTATCCGTAATGGAATTACTGTAACTAAAACAGACTATTTATACCCAACCATCGCCCTAAATTACTTAGGGCTGGTGCCGGCAGTAGTGTTTATGTTAGGTTTAACAGCTGCCACTTTTGCCACTACAGATTCTGCATTGACCGCATTAACTACATCTTTTTGTGTTGATTTTTTAAACTTTAGCAAAAGCGAAGATATTAACAGCCAAAAAATGATCAGGAAAAGAAACTACGTGCATGTTCTGTTTTCCGGATTAATATTTATAACTATTATCATTTTTAATGCAATTAATAATGAGGCGGTGGTTAGTGCTATTTTTAAAGTAGCTACCTACACTTACGGCCCATTACTGGGTTTATATTCATTTGGGCTGTTTGTTAAACAGAGAAAAGTGAGTGATCATTTGGTACCTTTCATCTGTGTGCTATCACCGGCCATATGCTATTTTATAAGTTTAAATTCTGCACGTTTATTTAATGGTTATGTGTTTGATAATGAACTTATTTTACTTAACGGCGCAATAACCTTTTTACTTTTATTAATTACCGCCAGTAGTTTCACCCGCCAACAAAAAGCTGTTTTAAAACCAACTATTTAATATAACATGAGCTGGTCAAATTTGAATTTCCTGGAACTTGATAAAAACTTAACAGGTGAACTATTTTATGATAGTTCAACCAGCCACCAGGCGGTAAAAACTGTATATGCTACTGATGCCTCGGTATACCAGGAACAACCTCTGGCGGTAGCTATGCCACGCCATGCCGAAGATATTAAGCAGCTCATTATATTTGCCAATAAACACAAACTAACCCTGATACCGCGCGCAGCCGGCACATCACTTGCCGGGCAGGTGGTTGGCAATGGTTTAGTGGTTGATATTTCTAAATACATGACCGCTGTTTTAGAAGTTAACGCGCAGGAAAAATGGGTAAGGGTACAGCCAGGCGTAATAAGAGACGACCTCAATGCTTATTTAAAGCCATTTGGTTTAATGTTTGGGCCGGAAACATCAACCTCAAGCCGGGCCATGATAGGTGGTATGATAGGTAACAATTCATGCGGGTTGCATTCTATGATATGGGGAGCTACCCGTGATAATTTGCTTGAAGTAACCGCTTTGATGCATGACGCCGGCGAATTGGTCTTTGGTGAGATAGCTTATGAGAAGCTTAGCGAAAAAAGAAACGGTACTGGTTTAGAGGGCCGGCTATACAACAAACTGCTTACCCTTACTGAATCTGAACAAAACCAAAACGAGATATTAAAGAACTTCCCAAAAAAAGAAGTTAAACGCAGAAACAGCGGTTATGCGTTAGATAGCTTGGTTAACATGGTGCAGCAACGGCAAGGTATAAATTTAAGTACCATCATTGCCGGCTCTGAAGGAACCTTATGTTTTATAACCGAAGCTAAACTAAAACTTATAGACCTGCCACCCAACAATGTTGGCATAGTGGCAGTGCACTGTACCAGCTTACAGGAAGCTTTACATGTTAATTTAATAGCCGTTAATTGCGGCTGCAGCGCGTCTGAACTGGTTGACCATGTTATATTGGAACAAGCTATTAACAATGCCGGGCAAGCTGAAAACCGTTTCTTTTTACAGGGTGCACCAAATGCACTGTTAATGGTAGAGTTTTTTGACAGTAGCGAAGAGGGCTTAATTAATCAATGCAATAAACTTATTGATGCTTTAAAGGCGGCACAATTAGGTTATGCTTACCCAATATTAACCGGCAATGATACCAAAAAAGCTTGGGAGCTGCGTAAGGCCGGGTTAGGCTTGCTGCGAAACTTAAAAGGAGATGTACAACCCGTAAACCTTATTGAAGATTGCGCGGTAGCGGTTGAAGATTTACCGGCTTATATTCATGATCTTGAAATACTTTTAACTAAGCATCGTATTCCCTTCTCAGCCTATGCACATGCCGGTGCAGGCGAATTGCATATAGAGCCTATGATCAACCTAAAAACCAGGGAAGGGCAGGCATTATTTCAACAAGTATTGGCAGAAACAGCTATTTTAGTTAAAAAACACAATGGCTCCCTATCAGGCGAGCATGGTGATGGCCGTTTACGTGGCGAATATATAAGCTATGTAATGGGCGAGCGGGTTTATGATCTGTTTAAACAGGTAAAAGCCATCTTTGATCCTTCGGGGGTATTTAATTTGGGGAAGATTACTAATACGCCACCAATGCTGTCTAACCTGCGTTATGACGCTGACGCGATAAAAAGGGATCATCACACTTTATTTGACTTTACCGGCGATGAAGGAATGCTGCGTCTTACCGAAAAATGCAGCGGATCCGGCGATTGCCGCAAAACAGAAATTACAGGCGGCACCATGTGCCCAAGTTATATGGCCACACGCAATGAAAAAGATACTACGCGTGCACGGGCCAATATCCTCAGGCAATATCTGAATGAAACACCCGAAACTTTAGGTACAGGTAAATCAGCCGATATGGTTAAAGAGGTGCTTGACCTTTGCCTGGCCTGCAAAGGCTGCAAAATTGAATGCCCGTCGGCAGTAGATATGACCAAGCTGCGCGCCGAATTTCTTTATCATTACCAAAAAGCAAACGGTATACCCTTCCGCACCAAACTGATTGGCAACTTTGGCAGTAATATGAAGCTGGCATCGCGCCTGTCCGGAATTTATAATATGGCTATCAGAAATAACCTGATACGCAAAGCTATGAATCACTTTTCGGGCTTCCATCCTGACAGGTCATTACCTGCAGCAGCGGGACAGACATTACTTGCGTGGTATAACGCAAGGCAAAAAACATCTAAAATTACCGGCAAGATGGTTTACCTTTTTTGCGATGAGTTTACCAATTACACTGATGTGGAGATTGGCAAAAAAACAATTCTGTTATTAGAGAAACTGGGTTACCAGGTTATTATACCGGACCATGCCGAAAGCGGAAGGTCTTTTCTATCAAAAGGAATGCTTGAAGAAGCTAAAAAATGTGCAGAGCAAAATATAAATAAGCTATATGGCAAGGTAAATGATCAAATACCACTTATCGGTATTGAACCATCGGCTATACTTTCCTTTCGTGATGAGTATCTTTCTTTGGTGAGTGATGACTTAAAAGAAAAAGCAAGGGAAATAGGCAAACACACCTATCTTTTTGAAGAATGGTTTTACCGGGAAATTCAAGCCGGAGCAATTATCAAGAAAAGCTTTACCACCCTACCCCAGAAAATAGCATTACATGGCCACTGCCATCAAAAAGCATTATCTAATATGGATTTTGCCGGTAAAATATTAGGGCTTCCCACAAATTACGAAGTTGATTTAATACCATCAGGTTGCTGTGGTATGGCGGGCTCATTTGGTTATGAAAAAGAGCATTATGATGTTTCTATGAAAATAGGCGCACTTGTGCTTTTTCCTGCTATTAAAAAAGAGCCGCATACAACTCTTATTGCAGCCGCAGGTACCAGTTGCAGGCATCAGATAAAAGATGGGGTACAACGACGAGCCTTTCACCCCGCAGAGATACTGTATAACGCTTTAATAAATCCTGAAACGCTATTTTAATAGTCCCAGCGCACAAAAGCCTCAATAGCCTCATACTCGGCTAAGCCAAGCTGGTTATAACAAAATGCAGTCTCTTTTGTCCTGTCCTCTGCACGCACCCAAAACTCCCTTGAATCTTCCCCGGGGAAAACAGGCATATCTTTTTGAGATTGATGTTTAAATATAGCTAACCGCTTACGCGTAACCTCTTCGGGTGATAATGGAACGGCCATTTCAATTTCATGGATAGGAAATTCATGCCATGCACCGCGGTATAACCATAACCAGCAGTCTTTTATCCATTCTTCTGTTTCACGCAAACGCTTTAACGCGTTTATAATAATGTCAAAACAAACCTTATGGGTACCATGCGGGTCGGCAAAATCACCGGCAGCAAATATTTGATGGGGTTTAATCATATTAAGCAGATCCATCGTTTGTTTTATATCATCCTCATAGCTTACACTTTTTTGCGATTTAAAACGATCATAAAATGGCAAATTCATAAAGTGAATACGCTCATCAGGTAAACCTGCATACCTGGCACCTGCAATAGCCTCGCCTTTTCTTATCTGGCCCTTTACGGTAAGTATTTCTTCAGAATCTGTTTGGTTAGGCTGCTTTTCTTTTAAAAAGCTGCGCATCCGCATATACAAGTCTTCTAACTGTGTAGTATCAATTTTTTGATATTTGTTAAAGTCAATACTAAACTCAACGTATCGCAATGCATCATCATCCCAAACAGCGGTATTACCCGAAGTCTGGTAAGCTACATGCACTTCATGGCCCTGATCTGCCAGGCGGATAAATGTCCCCCCCATAGATATAACATCATCATCAGGGTGCGGAGAAAATATAACTGTTCTTTTTTTGGCCGGTTCAGCCCGCTCTGGCCGCTGGCTATCATCGGCATTAGGTTTACCACCCGGCCACCCGGTTATGGTATGCTGCAACTTATTAAATATGTTAATATTTATATTGTAAACGGGCCCTTTTTCTGTAGCCAGTTGTGCCATGCCATGGTTATTGTAATCCTCTTCGGTAAGCTTTAAAATTGGCTTGTTCAAAGTTAGAGCGAGCCAGGTTACCGCCTTTTTTATAATCTGCTCATCCCATATACAATCTTTTACCAGCCACGGTGTATCTAAACGCGTTAATTCTGAAGCAGCATCCTTGTCAACTATAAACTCTACATGATCAGAAAGCTGCAGGTAAGTTGCAGGTACATCTGCAGAAATTTCGCCCTCAACAGCCTTTTTTAAAATGGAAGCCTTCTTTTTGCTCCAGGCCATTAAAATGATTTCGCGGGCTTTAAATATGGTACCAATACCCATAGTTATAGCCTTGGTAGGTACATTTTCCTTGCCGCCAAAATCGCGCGAAGCATCACTACGGGTAAGGTCATCCAAAGTAACTAATCTGGTACCTGAGTTTGGTGCCGAACCCGGCTCATTAAACCCGATATGCCCGGTACGCCCTATACCCAAAATTTGCATATCCAAGCCCCCAAGGGCCGTTATTTTACGTTCATATTCCAGGCAAAAATCAGCTACCTCATCTTTTGCTAAAGTACCGTCAGGAATATGCACATTGTTAAGGTCGATATCAATATGGTTAAACAGGTTATCCTTCATGAAAGTAACATAGCTTTGCGCTGATGTTGGTCTCATAGGATAGTATTCATCCAAATTAAAGGTAATAACGTCTTTAAAACTAAGACTGTCCTCTTTGTGCATACGCACCAGTTCGGCATATACTTTTATTGGCGTTACGCCGGTTGCAAGCCCTAATACAGTTTTTTCATTATTACGTTGCTTACTCTTTATTAGCTTTGCTATGCGCCGGGCAACAGCTATGCTGGCGTCAGCTGCATTATCATAAATGGTTACCGGCAGTTTTTCAAACCTTGTTTCTTCAAGCAAATTTAGTCTGGGCATATATTCTTGATATGAGTAATCTGTTTTAATTTAAAAATTTGGTTTAACGATGACCTGCCGCTGCTATGGCTTCGCGTATGCTTCCATATTTTTTTAACAAACCTTCGGCAGTTTCCTCATCTATCCCGGTTTCTTTCATTATTATATTCACTCCCCGTTTGTATAATTTTGAGTTATTTAATTGCATGTCGATCATTTTATTACCTCTTACTTTGCCAAGGCCTATCATTACCGAGGTAGTAAGCATATTTAGTACCAGTTTTTGGGCTGTTCCGGCTTTCATCCGGGTTGATCCGGTTAAAAACTCGGGGCCGACAACCACTTCAACCGGAAAACGTGCTTCGCGCGAAATAGGGCAATCAGCATTACAAACTACGCAACCAGTAACAATACCCTGCGCATTTGCTGCTTCTAACCCTCCTAAAACATATGGCGTGGTGCCGGATGCTGCTATGCCAACAACTACGTCTTTATTATTTATACCGTAAGCTGCCATATCTTTCCAGGCCTGTTTTTCATCATCTTCGGCATTTTCTACTGCTTTTCTTATCGCACTGTCGCCACCGGCAATAATGCCAATAACCATCTCAGCCGGCACACCAAATGTCGGCGGGCATTCTGAAGCATCCAATACCCCTAACCTGCCGCTGGTTCCGGCACCGATATAAAACAATCTGCCGCCGGCTTTCATTTGCTTAGTGACGGCGGCCGAAAGTTTTTCTATTTGCTTTATACTTTTCTTAACCGCTAAAGGCACAGTTTGGTCTTCATCATTTATATTTTGTAGTATATCACTAAGTGACAATTCATGAAGATTGTTATAATTAGAATCTTTTTCTGTTGTTAGTTCCATTTGATTAAATAATATTTTCGATCAGGTAGATCTTCGATTTGTACGTTATTTAAATAAACATGCAAAACCTTAAATTCGTTTAGTCTTTTAACTTAATTCTTTTTTTATTAATTTTTTACAGCTGGTTTGCTGTTCACTATTGCGTTATAATACATATCCAGAATGCGCGGCCGTAAATTTATTTTTGATACGCCAAATGTTTTACCGTCATCAGGATAAGTACGGTTAGATAGGAATATAAATACCAAATTGTATTTAGGATCAACCCATACATAAGTTCCTGTATAACCACTATGCCCGAAAGCTTGTTCAGAGCGATAATCGCCGGGTTGCTTATCGGTGCTGACGCGATCATAGCCGTACCCACGCTGGCTAACTTTAGACTGACGGGAAGTAAACATTTTTACGGTACCCGGCTTATAATAGTTTTTACTGCCATATGCTCCCTCGTTCAAAAGCATTTGGTAAAAAATTGCCAGATCGTTAGCATTGGCAAATAACCCTGCATGCCCTTCTACCCCACCTGCCATAGCTGATCCGGGATCATTCACATAGCCCTGCACCAGCATATTCCTAAACCAATTATCATTTTCGGTAGTAGGCACAATTCTTGATTTAGCAAAACGATTGCGCGGCATAAACCCGGTAACCTGTAAACCTAATGGCAAATAAAGCTCATTCGCTGCAAAATCATTCAGTTTTGTATGGCTAACCTCTTCTACAACCTCTTTCATCATATACATACTTAAATCGCTGTACACAAATTTACCCCTGGTATGCCCTTCTGATTTTAATGTAACGGGCCACATAACCTCATCAAAATAATTGGCGCGTAAATAATAATTATCGGCCACCTTAGTTGGATATGCTGCTGATGAATCACGGCTCATATCTGTCGGCTTAAGCTGCTCATAAAATTTTATATAGGGCGTAAATCCGGCTTCATGAAGTAAAGCTTCTTTAATTTTAACATCCCGTTTATCTGGTGCATCTCTAACTAAGGCAACGTACTTACTTATCGGGCTGTCAAGACTAATAACTTTTCTATCATACAAACGCATGATGGATGGCGTAGTTGCTGTAACCTTGGTAACCGAAGCCATATCAAAAAGATCATCAGGCTTAGTTATTTCAGAACCATCATAGGTATGCTTGCCGTAAGCTTTATGAAATATCACCTCTCCATCTTTAGCCAATAACACCACTACCGAAGGAGCTGCATGGGCCGCTATGCCTGCAGCAACTAACGAGTCTATCCCGGCCAACATATCACTATTTACGGCTACCGCTTCAGGAATTGAATAACCTAAACGTATTTTTTGAGTTTGATAACCTGCACCAACCTTAAAGTTAGATGTATAAGTAGCTGTAAGTTTACCACTGGCAGCAACGCCGCCAAATATTAGCTGTGCAGCTACAGAAGCACCTTCACTTGTATTGTTTTTGCAATAAATTACAGGAGATTTTGTATCATTTAAATAGTTTAAATTCTTTCCATCGCCGGTTATTACAAATACTACTCGGTTTAAGCTTTCTATATCTTTTACAAACGCTAAGCAGGCAGGTGTAAATTTGGTGTTGTTGGATATGGTAAACAAGATTAAGTTATACAATTTCAGCTTATCATGCAGTGCGTTGTAAGCTTCGGTAGTTTGAACATCATTAGCATTAAAACCTGTAACATGGCTGTATTTATTTGCTATACTATCAAATACTGAAGCAAAGCTATAACCGGCATGAATGCTTGCTACTTTTAAGCCCTGAACTTCTTTTAAAGGGATAAAACCCGTGTTATTATTCAACACCACCGCGCTTTGCTCAGCCTCCCTGATTTTGCTCAATTTCTGTTGATTTATGGCATGATCTTGTGCAAACCCAGCTGTAAAGCCACATACAAATAGTATAACTAATAAATTTTTCATGGTCAAAAAATTAATAGCAGGGGACTAATGTCCCCCACTATTATAATAATTTAAATTGCCGGATCGACCGGTGTATTCGGATTGACAATTCTTTCCTGTGTTGGGTATGGATAGAATATACGGTTCCTTTCTGTAGTGTTAGCCGGTGGCGCAGGGCGATTGAACCTCCTGGTATCTTCCCATTTTAAACCACTTAAATACAATTCTTCACAACGTTGTTTGTAAATCTCTGCTAACAATGCATCAGTTGCTATAGCACCTGAATAAGCAGGTAAACCCGCGTTAACACCAAATGGGTCTCCGGTAGTTTGTGTTCTAACCGCGTTTATTAAAGTTACTGCAGCATTTAGATCGCCGCCTAAACGTACAGTAGCTTCGGCTTGTATTAATTTAATTTCGTCTGTTAAATAAACAGGGATGCTTGTAGTTTGAGATGTGGCAAAACCGGCCATTGAAACTACCGGATCTGTATTAATAACCGCTTTTGGTGTAGTAAAGTAAAAGTTGTACCTTAAATCGCCGGTATCATATAAACCTGCCGGAAGGCCAAAATTGTCTCTTGGGCGATAAGATATAGTTACATTATAGAGCGTGTACAACGGGTTTGGGCTAAGCGTGGTATAAGTAAACTTAGATGTTTTGGTCAGATCTATCAGGTTAGCATTATCCAACGCTTTTTGATTATTACCTGCCATTAAGTTTATCCGTGCCTCCATTGCGTAAAGCGTATTTTTTAAGTCAAATTCAGGGCCGGTAACAGCGGTTGTAAATGTTGCAGAAGGTGGTGTAGCTGTAATTGTAGTAATACCCAGATCAAGCAACCTTATTGCTTCAGCAAAAACCTGCGCACGTGGTACAAATTTTACAGGGTCTGTTATACTGGTAGCTATATTTGCCTGCTCGAAAGCCATCGCTAATTCTGCTAAAGACATAGCTTTAAACAAATAAGCCTGCGCCATAATGCCACTTAATAAAGCAGGCTCTACGGTGGCAACTTTAGGGGCATTAGTTATAATGCTCTCACACATACCCATTTCTGTTTGCATTGAGGTCCAGTAAGCCAAAATATTACCGTTAACAGTAGGCAAAGCTGTTCCGCCAGCTTCTACTTCTAATGTGTTAGTAAAAGTTGCAATACCTTTAACCTCGCGGGCAGTAACGTCAGGAGTAAGCATAATATTAGCTAAGCCTGTTGTTGAATAATATTGCCTTAAACCAACACTTAAAGCAATGATGCCTGCCCTGGTGGTTAATATCTGCTGATCTGTTGCAGCATTGGGATTAACCTGGTTAAGTTTACATGATGAAACTATAAAAGTTAAAGCGACGATGATATATTTATAATTGATTTTCCTTTTCATGATGTTAATTTTTTAATATTAAAGCGTGTAACTTAAACCAACTGCAATAGTTCTTGGTATTGGTACCTCGGTGAAGTCAAAACCACGTACAGCATTACTTTGGCCTGCCGCGTTAGTTTCAGGGTCCCAACCACTATAATGATCAATAGAAAGCAGGTTCCTGCCTGATAACGAGATACGCAATGGTTTACTTTTTAACATTTTTAACCTTAAATCATAAGAGGCAGAAAGTTCACGTAGTTTAAGGTATGAGCCATCTTCTATCCAGTTTTCAAAAATACCATAAAGTGCTGCCGAAGTTCCTTTTGGCACTTTACCTTCTAACTCGGGCATATAACCTGCAAGGCCACCATAAATGTCCCTGTCACCTACACGTTTAGTAAAGTTAAATACTTTGTTGCCGTATGAGGCATCCCATTGCATTCTGAAAGTGAAGTTTTTTCCAACTGCAAACTCATTGGTAAATGATCCGGTCCATTTTGGATTTGGGTCACCAATTACTTTGCTCAGGGTTGATCCGGTTGGCTGACCGGTTACAGGGTCATGACCGGATTTTTCTGTTTGGGGAAAACCTGCTGCATTCAGCAAAATCGATCCGTCAGCTTTGCGGGCAAAATAGGTAGAATAAAATGCGCCTAATGCATAACCGTTAACTGCCGCAACCTGGCCAAATCCACCAGGGAAAGTAACTACACCACCCGGTACATCACTTACAATATTTTTATTTATTGAAAATATAATCGTTGTGTTCCATTTAAAATTTTTGTTTTGAACAGGTATACCTCTTAATAATAGCTCAATACCTTTATTACTCATGTTACCAACGTTTTGATATTGTGTTCCATAACCTTCTGATGGGCGTAAGGTTACCAGCAATAAAAGATCTTTTACAGCTTTATTGTAATAAGTAAATTCAAAACCTAAACGATCATTCAGGAAACCTGCATCCAAACCAATTTCCTTTTCGGTTTGACGTTCTGGCTTAACGTTAGGGTTACCTAATTGAGACGGAGCTATTACTCCCGGCAAACCGGCTAAAGAAACCGGTATATAACTACTAAATTGATCATAAGGCCCGATGGCTGTTAAATTACCTGATTGCCCGTAAGAAGCCCTTAACTTAAAGTTTGGAATAACCGATGCTAAAGAAGACTTTTTCCAAAAATCTTCTTCAGATAAAAGATACGTTCCGCTTAATTTAGGATAATACTGCCACCTGTTGCTTGCACCAAAAGATGATGATACATCATTACGGATAGCGCCTGTTAAATACATTTTTTCTTTGTAGCCGATAGTTTCCTGTGCAAAAAACCCTAAAATATTTAAGGTTGATCTCGCATCACTGGCAACAATTGTAGTTCCGCTCGCAGCCGACTGGCTAACAGGGCTTAATTGCGTACCTGTTATACCCGAAGAGCTTATACGCTCGGTTTGTGCAGTGGCACCAATTGCTGTTGATGATGTGAATTCTCTAAAAGCAGCTTTATAAGAAACATTTAGATCATTGTTAAGCAACAGGTCAAGCCTGTCTGCCCGCCTTGAATAACCTGTATTATATGTTGGTGTAGTATTACCTACAGGTATAAAGCCGGTGGCCAATTGGGTTGAGTTATCATAACCCAATGTGTAATTAATAGATAAGTTTTTTAAAGGTGTAATATTTACTTGAATATCCCCTATAAAACGGCTTGTTTGCTGATGAAAGTTAAACCTGTTAATAGCCTCAAGCGGATTAGTCCTTAATAAACCTGTTGGGGCAAGTGCTGGGTAAACGCCAGAGATAGAATTTGGATTAGGATTAATAAAGTTATTAGCAAAAATAAAACCTGTTAACGCGCCATAAGCTTCGTTTATACCACCATTAGGTATTTCGCTGCTACCACTCAAACTGTAGTTAAAGCCTGCACTAACTTTTAACCAATCATTAAATCTTTGGTCAACCCTTACACGGCCGGTACCTCTTTGAAAATCTGTACCTTTTACAATACCCTGGTTACCTAAATAACCACCGCTTATGTAATATTGTGTATTATCTGTACCCCCGCTTACGGCAACGTTACTTTCTGTACCTGATGCGGTTCTAAAAATCATGCTCTGTAAATCATAACGCTGTACCGGCACGGTTGATAGATCAGACGCGGTTGTATTGGTAAAACGGAATGGCTCAGTATTATACGCCAGTTTTTTACGAATTGAATTGCTGCGAAATTGTGTTGAAACCGTAACAACAGGCGCGCCGGATTTACCTTTTTTGGTAAATATTTGTACAACACCATTACTTGCTCTCGATCCGTAAATGGCAGCACCCGCGGCACCTTTTATAATTTCGATGTGATCAATATCAGCAGGATTGATATCCACCAACCTGTTTTGACTATAACCACCCAAATCAACCAATTGATCTGAACTATTATTAATAATAACACCGTCAACAATATAAAGCGGATCGCTTGAACCTGCTATGGTAGAGTTTCCGCGCAAATGCACACTTATACCACCCGCAGGATTACCCGAGTTTTGAGAGATTTGAGCTCCGGCAACTTTACCGGCCATAGCCTGATCAATTGATGTTGCCGCACCACCTTGTAAATCTTTTGCAGATAGGGTTGATATAGCATTACCTAATTGTTTTTTAGTAGTTTCAATAGTATTACCGGTTACAACAACTTCATTAAGATTTAGCGCATCTTCTGAAAGTTCTGTACTTACTGTAATATCGTTTTGGCCTGCCAATGCGATAGTTTTAGTATAGGTTCGATAGCCGGTAAAGCTAATGGCAACTGTAATTGTTGGCCCGCTAACCGTTGCAGTAAATGAATAACCGCCATTAATATCTGTGGTAGCACCAAACTGGGTGCCGGATATCCTTACAGCGGCTCCGGGAATTGGTTCTTTATCACGAACATCGGTTACTATACCCTTAATAGTAACCTTAGCACTTTGTGCAAGGGCCAGCTCTCCGTAACACATTACAACCAGTAATGCCAACAGGTACCGACCATGTTTAAACGTTTGTAACACTTTTTTCATATTGTTTGGATTTAAATTAATTGCTCTCTTATGTATTATATATAGTTTTTATTTGGGGAAACTAATCTTTCCCATTGATACGGTAGGTAATCCCGGATGATCTCCAAAACTGGTTTTACCGCCAGCCACAGCCTCGTTGGCTAATAAGGCAAACAATACCGCTTCCTTAGCATCAGGATGTATCCCTAATGCCGTTGTTGATTTAAGTTTACGGCCAAAGTGATTTTCCAGGTATTTAACAAGCAGTGGATTGTACATGCCCCCACCGCTTAAATAAATTTCGAAAGATTTATCTGTCGGAATACTTTTTTCTATCGCTTCAATTATTCCTTTAGCAGAAAAAGCAGCGAGCGTTGCCATTATATCAAAATCTGAAATATCCTCTTGCCCTGAAACTATAATTGCATTTTGTAAATACCTTAAACTAAAAAGCTCGGGGCCGGTAGTTTTTGGAAAATCAGTTTTAAAGAATGGATGCTCATACAATGCATTGAGCAATAGTTCATTTATCTTGCCCGCAGAAGCCATTTCTGCATTTTTATCATAATATTTCCCCGGTGATTTCAATTGTATAAACTGATCCATAAGGGTATTGCCCGGGCCAACATCTGTAGAAAAAAATCCTGTTGAATGACCTGACGGTAAAAAAGTAAAGTTTGCAATACCGCCAATATTTAACATGATCCGGTTTTCGCCCGGACTTGAAAATATCAGGTAATCGCCGTAAACAGCTAATGGTGCACCTTCGCCTCCGGCAGCTATATGTTTTTGACGAAAATCACTAAGTGTAATAATTCCTGTTTTTACCGCCAGGTGGTCGCCATCTCCTATCTGCAAAGTTGCATTAGGGTAATTAGCTATATGGTGTTGATGTTTTGGTGCATGAAAAATAGTTTGACCATGGCTGGCTATTAAGTCTATTTCTGTCGCACATATCTCCCATTTATTAAGACACTCTAAAATTAAATCGCCATAATAAGTACCTATAATTTCATTAAGTATGGTAATTTGCTCAAGGTTTGCCTGTTTTTTCGCGAATACTTCTTTTAGCGCTTCTTTAAAGTCGGGCGCATAATCCATTGTAGTAAAGTGACTAACTTTTACATTCGTTCCAAGTCCAGATCCTGTAAACTTACAAACAGCTATATCTAATCCGTCAAAAGAAGTACCGGACATTAAGCCAATAATAGTTTTTTCGGGCTTGTTTGCTATTTTGTAAAGTGTTTCTATGTTCGAATTCATATAATTCAATTAGAAAACTAAGATTTTAATATAAATTATCTATCATAACGCAAAAAAACGCAACCGCAACTACTTGTCTACATGTATTATCAATATGTAATTATAATGTTAATTTTTTAAAATAAAACATTATTATGCACTTTTTTTAAAAAAACCCGCAAATAACCGCAGGTTGATCTGCCATTAAGCTTTCAAAATTCCACTAATTATTTATTATTGTAATTTAACAACAGATATAATACTAATTAGTTAGTATGAAATTTACAATAATATACGACTATCCTTATATGGGATTAAAGTAGCTTTACCTTTTTTCTATATTTTTCCAGACTTTCATCTTCAGGATCAATATCGGTAATGAGATAGGTGATAGCGTCAAGTGGGCACACTTTCATTTTTTGTGAAGAATCTAACTTTTCGCTTATACTTAATATAACTGTTTCGGCCGCCGACTTAATCATTGCCTTTTTGACCTGAACAACTTCCCAGTCTGAGTCTGTTATCCCGTTTTTAAGCGAAACGCCATTAGTACCTAAAAAACAAATATCCGGCTCAATTTCTGATAGCTGGCTAATAACCTGGGCACCTACTAATATTTGTGAATTGGATGATAGCTTACCCGCAATAAGATTAACATCCAAACTGGGGTTTTCGGCAAGCTCCAGTGCTACTAACGGGCTTATGGTAAAGAATGTGCAATGTAATGATTCGGGGATCATCCTGGCTAACTCTATCATGGTGGTACCACCGCCAACAAGAATAACCATACCGTCTTCTATCAATTCAATAGCTTTACGCGCTATCTCTTTTTTAGCATCTTTTTTATAAACCTCTTTTTCAGAAAAAGGATAATGGAAAGATTTAGAAATGGCACCGCCATGTACTTTTATGATTTGCCCGCCATCAGTAAGCTCATTTAAATCTCGCCTAACCGTATCTTCTGAAACATTAAGCTGAACACTTAAATCAGCAGACAATACTTTGTTATGGATATTTATCTGATTTATAATATAATTTAGGCGCTCCTCTTTTAACATATCAAATAATACAGGTCTATATTGTAATTACAAATAAACTTATAAAAGTCTTTTAAACAATAATATAAATTCAATTTTAAGAACTTATGATATCAGCTAAGCACATTTAAAGAGTAAGAACTAAATATTGAAACAAATATAAAACGCTTAAATAACGAAATATTGATGCCGGGGATTTTAAACAATCTATTTATAACTGGGAATTCCTTTAGTACCTGAAGTTACTTGCTTAATGCTAACAGCGGCCCCGCCACCTTTAGCTAATTTCAAATTAAGCGTAGTGTTTGCATCAACCAGGTAGCTGTTGATCCTGTAGGCTTCCGGGTTAGTTTTCCAATCTGCATTAACTGCATCTGCATAAATAGTAGCTATATATTTTGCTTTTTTATCCAGGAAGTTTAACGGCACTAAGGCGCTTCGGCTATTTTCATTGGTTATAGCACCTATAAACCAATTCTCGCTCCCCTTTTCTTTTCTTGCAGTTGTAATATAATTACCAGGTTCAGCTTCAATAACTTTGGTATCATCCCAATCAACAGGCACATCTTTAATAAACTGAAATGCATCCAAATACTTTTCATAATTTTCAGGCAGATCAGCAGCCATTTGAAGCGGGCTATACAACACTACATACAGTGCCAGTTGCTTCACCACGGTGGTATGGATTTGTTTATCAGGCAATGACGTGTAATTAGTAATTTTAAGTATTCCGGGCGTATAATCCATCGGGCCGCCCATAAAGCGTGTAAACGGCATTATGGTTTCGTGTTCGGGTTTGTTGCCATGCCCAAATGCATTATACTCGTTACCACGCCCGGCCTCACTGGCCATCCAGTTAGGGTATGTACGCTGCAAGCCGGTCGGCCTTACCGGTTCATGCGCATCAATCATGATATGATAGTCGGCAGCCTTTTGCGCGGCTCTAACATAATGGTTAACCATCCATTCGCCGTCGTGATGCTCTCCCCTTGGTATAATTTTACCAACATAGCCGGTTTTCACCGAAGTATAGCCGTATTTATTCATAAACCGGAAAGCCGTATCCATTTGTCGTTCATAGTCACTGGCCGAGCCTGATGTTTCGTTATGCATGATCATTTTTACGCCTTTGGACGAGGCATAGCTTGTTATGGCTGCCACATCAAAATCGGGATAAGGCTTTACAAAATCAAAAACGTATTCTTTCCAGGTGCCAAACCATTCTTCCCAGCCATAATTCCAACCTTCAACCAACACCGCTTGTATGCCGTTTTTGGCGGCAAAATCAATGTACCGTTTTACATTGGCCGTGTTTGCGCCATGGGTTTTGTTAGGTATCAGCTGGCCGTCGGTACCAACAGTATCTGCCCGGTTTGCATAGTTCCAGGTGGCTTTGCCGGTTTGCATTTCCCACCAAACACCTACAAATTTCATTGGCTTTATCCAGGAGGTGTTAGTAATTTTTGAAGGGTCATTTAAATTCAAAATCATTTTTGATTCCAGGATATCAGTGGCTTTATCGCTTACAATTATAGTGCGCCATGGTGTATGGCAGGGAGCGCTCATATAAGCTTTATTACCCAGTGCATCCGGCACCAGGCTGGCCGTAAGTTTATAGGTGGCAATATCAACATGCAGTTGCATGGATGTATAATTTACCAAAGCAGCCTCATGGATATTAATATACAAACCGTCGGCGGTTTTCATCATCAGCGGGGTTTGCACAGCATATTTATCTGGTACTGTTTTTACCGCAATATCATCGGATGAAGCAACTATAGGCTGGTTATTTATTTCGCTTATAGCTGATGTGGTGTACGGATACTCATTAGAATCATAATCGCCTGGTATCCAAAAGGTTTTATGATTGCCTGCAAGAGCAAATTCGGTTACCTCGTCTGATACGATAAAATGTTTCAGATCAGGTTGTTTCGGAAACACATATCTAAACCCTACGCCATCCTCAAATACCCTGAAAACAATGTCCATCAATCTGCCAGGGCCATTTTGTTTTAAATGAACAATTACCTGTTCATAATGGTTACGAATAGTTTTAACCTCGCCCCAAACCGGATTCCATTGTTCGTCGATTGATTTTTTTTCGGTACCGGTTATTACAAAATCATGATCAAGCCCGGTATTATCTAATAGTTTAACACCCAAACGGGATGGTTTTATAATTGGCTTTTGATCATAATACACCGCATATTCAGGATGTCCCTGGGCATCAAGCCTAAAATCAAGCTTCACCTTATTCATGCCTGCACTAACTGCCGGTTTTTCCTGCGCGGCCAAACCTAACGGCATTATATAGCCAAGCAGGAGTATATATATGTGTTTCATGTACGATTTAATTTTAACAAGCGGTCAGAACATGACAGTTCCCTTTACCCACGCTCTTTAGGCATGAAGATTAAAAAAGTGCAAAGCCTTTTTACAGGCTTTACACTAAACCAACCATTTATTAATACCCTGGATTTTGTTTGATCTTGCTGTTTGAATTTATTTCATTTAACGGAATGGGCCATGTATATGATTTAGCATCGCTCCATTGCAGTGCACCGTTAACATTTAAAGCGCTTGCATAATAGGTTGCTTCTGATTGCCCTATGCGCCACCTGCAAACATCGAACCACCATGAACCCTCATTAAATAGTTCGGCCCAACGCTCATAATAAAGCGGATTGGTACCTAAAACCGGGTCTGTAGCACTGGTTGGGCTGGTAAGCGTCAGATAATCAACAGGTGATGGTGCGTTAATAGGATAGCTATAAGCACGGCGCTTAACTTTGTTGATATATTCAAGCCCGGTTATCGCGTCGCCGCCTTTTATAGAAGCTTCGGCATATAGCAAGTATACATCTGCCAGACGCAGAATGTAATAATCCCATTTATCTGAATTAATAGTGTTCTCATTATAATCTATTGGTGAATATTTTTTAACGCTCCAGCCGTATTTAGTAGGATCGCCAACATAAACATCCACTTTAGAAACTTTAGCCCAAGTGTTGCCGTCAAACTTAACCGAATCGATCCACGGTTGTAAAGCATTTACAAACAAACGCGGGTCGGCAGTTTTATTGGTGCGTATCTGTAAAGCGTTTTGCTTATATACCGGGTCTATGGTTAATTGCTGGTTGTAAAAAGTTGGCCCTACAGTGGCATTATAATTAGGGTTAGCCACAAGACTGTAGTTGCTGCCTAAAGTAAAACCAAAACGGGTTACGTTTTTATCATGAAAGAACTCGTTTGGATAACCCAGTGCTTGAGTTTGGGTTTCAGTTCCGCTAAAAGGCGTACTGCCATTATACCCGCCAAATGTTCTTGGCGCCCATATCAGGCCATTAATAGTTGATGAGTTTGCAGCGCCGCTGTAAATACCATAACCACCTTTTGAATCCTGATCAATATATAATTCAAATAATGATTCACTGTTAAATTTATTGGAGCCGTTAAATGAATTTTGATAGGTAGCAAACGGCATTAATACTTTTTCGCTATTGGTAATTACATCCAGTAAAGTTGTTTTAGCGTTGGTCCAGTCCTGTGTGTAAACATATGCTTTACCTAATAAACCCTTTGCAGACCATTCGGTTACGCGCGCCAATTCGGTCGAGCCCCATACTTTTCCTTTTAGTAAGGTTGCCGCTTGCTGCAGGTCGCTTTGAACCAACGTCCATACATCTTTAACTGATGAGCGTGCTACCTGGGTTTCAGTCAGGCTTGTTGGCAAACCGGTATAAATGGGTACGCCCATTTTATCGCCATTGGCGCCGCCGGCGGTCATGTAACTTTCGCCAAAAAGGCATTCCAGCTCCATGTAATACCAGCCGCGTAAACAATAAGCCTGACCAAGTATTAAATTAATGGTTTGTTTATCGGCCGCACTTAAGCCGGTATGTTGGGTTGTGTATTGATTTGCTGCATAAATGGTAACATTACAGTTTTTTACACCAGTGTATAATGCCTGCCATGCTTCACCCGAATATTGATTACTCGCGGTTAGGTTGGTATTGGCCATTTCGTTCCATCCCGGGTCGCCATTATATTGCGAGTTGATTGTATGCATGGAATTTGACAATGCCTTGGGTAAAAAATGAAAACCGTATATGCCCTGGTCGCGCAGATTAGCGTAGCAAGAAACTAATACACTTTGCAGGTCAGCCAACGTTGATGGGTAACTGGTTGTGCTATACGCGTTGGTTGGCCCAACGTTTAAAGGTGATTTTTTACAGCCGGTAATTAGGATGACCGCCAGTGCTGCTGTATATATATATTTTAACATTTTCATGGTTTTTTAAAGTGAATATTAAAAAGTAAGATCCAGACCTGCTGTGTAAATTTTTGTTTGTGGATAATTAGTTACCGCATCGATACCTTGTGTAGTTACCGTGCCATAGCCTGATGGCGTAAAGGCACTACCCAGTTCGGGATCAAGGCCGGAGTATTTAGTGATGGTGAACACATTGTTAGTCATCACAAATATCCTTGCCGATTTAATAGCGACTTTTTGCAGCAGGCTATTTTTAAATGTATAGCCTAATTGCACATTTTTTAATTTTAAATAGTTTCCGCTTTCTACAAAATAGCTGTTTACCGAGCTATAATTCTGGTTGGGGTCCATCGTAAATCCGCCGCTTTGCGCTATACCCAAACGCGGCTGTTTGGTAAGACCATTGTTGCCTAAAAATGAATCATTAAATACCTGGCTGGTAGTATTACCGTCCTGGAATAATGACTGCTCATAAGCTTTTACACCGTTAAACAATTGCGCACCGGCCACACCGTTAAATAACAGGGCCAAATCAAATCCTTTATAGTTAAAATGCATATTGATACCATATACCAGTTTAGGGTTTGGATTGCCGATTACCTGCCTGTCGTTAGAATTAATAGTGCCATTGCCATCTATGTCTTCATAGTGCAAATCGCCGGCGTGTGCTACATTACCATTAACTTTTTGCCCGGCTGCTTCGGCATCAGTTGTAAATATGCCCAACACTTTATATCCATAAAAAGAACCCAGCGGCAGCCCGGCTTTGCTAATAGTGAGCGTTTGGTTGGCCATCTTTTGAAAAGCCGCATCGCCATTGCTGTAATAGTTATAACCATCATAAACAGCATCGGTAGCTGCACCTGCTAAACTAACCACTTTATTTTTATTGAATCCGGCAGTAACGCTGATATCATAACCTAAATCGCCCGCTTTATTACGGTAGCCAACCATAAAATCAAACCCTGTGTTATTAACCTTGCCAATATTTGTTATATACGGCGTTGTAAAACCTGTACTGGTGGGTAATTGCAGCGCATAAAGCATGTCTTTAGTATTTTTATTATACCACTCAGCAGAAAAATACAGATTGCCGCTTAATGCTTCGCCATCTAAACCGATATTAGTTTCGGTAACTGTTTCCCAATGCACATTCGCGTTAGGCAGCTTGGTGGTGGAATTGGCAATTTGAAAAGGCTGGCCGGGCGCAAAGCCTTGTGCTCCGCCAGAAATGCCGGTACTGGTATTATTCTGCGTGTAGGTAGAAGCATAGCTATAGGCAGGAATATTGCTATTACCCAACGAGCCATAGCTGCCGCGGAATTTTAACACATTGAGCGCAGGTACCGCTCTTTTAAAAAACTCTTCCTCGCCCAGGTTCCAGCCGGCTGATGCAGCAGGAAACACACCTTTTTGCTTATTAGGGCCAAATACGTTGTAATTGGCATCCTGCCTGATAGAGCCTGACAGATAATACTTGTTAGCATAATTATAGTTGATACGGCCAAACTGCGATTTGATAAGGCCGTTAGGATCATTCGTACCTGAAAGCGCCAAACTAGATGATGATGTTTGAACAAAAGAATAACCGTTTATTCCGATGGAGCTTTCACTGCCATACAGGCTATTGTTTTTGTTCACAATTTGCTCATAACCGGCTAAAGCACTGATATTATGTTTGCCGAAACTTTGGTTATAGCTCAGTACATAGTTAGTTAATAACTGGCTGCTTTGTACATCATATTTAAAAAGTGTATTATTTGGTAATGAAACCGAGCCAAATTTATAAGCATCCTGGAAATAATCCTGCGCTTCATAATAATATGAATAACCGATAGTGGTGCGGAAATCCAAATGCAGCGGCAATTTGATATCAGCATATACATTTGCCTGCAAATTATTTTTAGCGTTTGACGCGGTTGCTGATTGTACTGCACCATAAGGGTTTGGTCCTTGAAATGCTAACCCATTATATCCGGCCGGTACAGTGCCGTAACTCCCGTCTTTATTATATATCGGGATGATAGGCTGCGTTCTGAAAGGTGCATTATGCAGATTGGCCTCGTTGCCTATCAATGGTGAGGTTTGGCGCTGCGATATACCCAGTTGCTCACCTATTGTTATGAATTTGCCTAATTTATAATCGGTGTTGATACGCGCCCCGCCAATGTTGGAATAATTTTTAAGATAAACACCCTTTTGGCCATTGTAAAACCCGGAGAAAAGATAATTAACAACCGGCGTTGAACCAGAAATTGATAAATTATAGTTCTGCTCAACCGCATCGCGGTACATGGTATGTACCCAATCTGTATTAGCCAAAGTATCTAACTTTGTAGCGCCAGCAAAAAATTTAGGATTAACAATGTTTTGCAGTTGTATAAAGCCGTTTTTATCAAGCAGGCTAACCAATTTAGGTTTGGTAATGCCATAGCGTGCGCTAAGGTTGATAGTTGGCTGTGTTCCTGTACCTTTTTTAGTGGTAATAACCAAAACACCACCCGCCGCCGCAGAGCCATATATGGCAGCCGAGGCGGCATCTTTTAAAACATCAATGGTAGCAATATCCTGTACGTTGACGCTATTTACATCAGGCACTCTCACCCCATCAACAATGTATAAAGGATTAGGTTGATGGAAGGATGCAAGCCCCCTTATAACAATACTTGGGGTAGCATCCGGCGCACCCGAGCTTTGAATAACATTAACCCCGGCAACACGGCCCTGTAAGGCTAATATAGGGTTGGTTATTGGCTGGTCCTTAAAATCAGATCCCCTAACCGATGCCACAGACCCGGTAATATCCCTTCTGCGCTGTGTGCCGTAACCTATAACTACTATTTCATTTAGCAGCTTTTCATCATTTGCCAGCGTTATGTTAATAATAGTCCTGTCATTAACGGCCACCTCTTGTTTAACAAAACCTACGCTTGAGAAAACAAGCACGCTTTTGCCGGTTGCTTTAATGGCATAATTTCCGTTTAAATCGGTATTTGTTCCGTTCGGACTTCCCTTTACAATTATGGTTGCACCGGGAATTGGTTCTCCTTTTTCGTCAGTAATCTTACCTGCAACTAATGTTTGTTGTGCAAACGCCGCTACGGACAGCAATAAAAACAAGGGACAAAAAAGTAACTTTAATAGTAATTGTTTTTTATTCATAATGATTTATTTAGATGTGAGTAATAGGTTAAGCATAATTGTTTTACTTGTATGTATAGTGCATTCAAACACGCAGGCATGTTTCCATACCATGTTATGTTGATACATTTTAAAATAAATACTAATAAATGTTAAAACTGGTTATAATTGGTAATTGCCGAATCACTATAACGATTGCGAAGAATTACACATCAAAGAGAGCAGATATATTGGACAGCAACAAGTCTCAAAATTAAAATATAAAGAAATATAAATTTACATTCAATACAATCATCTGATTATCAGGTTATTATTTTAATTATAATTTCATTAAAATATAAACGTGGTATAAATAATACCTGGTAATATATGCCATCATATTGCCTTTATCGCCATTATAGCATGCTCAAATTCATCATTATGAACAATAGATTTACTTTTAATACGGGCTTTGTAGTTGTAAATTGTATTAACCGAATATTCAAGGATGTGGGCAATCTTTTCGGTATCATTAATTCCCAGCCTTATTAAAGCAAAAATCCTCAGATCGGTATTTAATAACTGGTTAGGGAGTAGTTTCACCCGGTTTTCTTCACAAAACAGGGCATTATATGCCTGGACAAAGTTTGGGAATATTTTAAGGAAGGCTTTATCAAAATTTATAAACAACTCTTCTCTTTCTTTAGTGAGGTTAATATTGTTAACCAATATGCGGATATCATCAAATCGTTTAGTGATTAATTTATTATCAACAGAACGTTTAAACTTATCCAGTTTATCAATGTATTCAGAAATAAGATTAAAGTAATAGCCAATATATTCTTCTTTTATTGTATTTGCTTCGTTTAATTCGATAATGGTATTTTGCA
>NZ_JAQBOD010000022.1 GCF_028288205.1 Mucilaginibacter sp. | reverse complement strand
TCAGGCATATGTCGCCCGAACATTCCCGCCATGTGGCACATTTTTTAGCTGAAGTATTGAAAGGGCCGAAGTTGTATAGTGAGGAATATGGAGAACATGCCTTAAGCCATATGGTAGGTAAGCATATAGGCAAGCATTTAACAGAGGCGCAGCGCAAACGCTGGGCAGATCTGTTACTGGCCAGCGCTGATGAAATCGGAATGCCGGCCGACCCGGAGTTTCGGTCAACTTTTGTTGCGCATATTGAATGGGGCAGCAGGGTTGCAGTAATTAATTCACAATTAGCCGAAAATCCGGTAAACGAAAATCACCATATTCCCGCCTGGGGTTGGGGAGAAGTTAAAGGACCTTATGAGATCGTTGGTTCATTATTTGAGCATAAGTCCGATAAATAATAATAATAAAGTATTGCAAATTATTAGCAGAATCAAAAAATTTATAAGTAATCCGCTATTAACGCAAATTAGAGCGGAAATGGTTCGGGGTTTCTTAATTTTGCTGTTAACCTGTAATTAATAAGTGTTTAGAAATAATTTATTATAATGCACACTACACTCGAGTCATACTACCTATCTAAACCCGAGCCGTATCAAAGTTGCCTGCTGGCGCTGAAGGATGTTATTTTACGAGCCAAGCCTAATATTTGCCATGAGCGCAAGTTTCAGATACCTTTCTTTACTTATAAAGAAAAAAAATTAGGCTACTTATGGCTTAATCGTAAAAAGCTCATGCTGGGTTTTTGCCTTGATAAAAGCTTGCAGGAACAGACACCGGTTACAAAGCCAAAAGATAAATATGAATCTATACAGATTGATCCCAATGCAGATCTGCCGGTTGATATTATTTTACAAAAGCTTAATTATTATCTTGATCTTATTGATAAAAGCTAACCGTTTACAAGAAGAAGAAGAAGAAGAAATTCTGAACTGAAAAACAAACCATTGTATACCGTCATTTATGATATGCTACTTTGTAACCTATTTTGATTTTGTTTTAGAGATATTTAAAAGTGTTAACATTTTATAATTCAATTGGTTAGAAGATAATGGTTTGATGAGTCTTAGAATTATTGCAATCATGAAATCCATAACTTCAAAAAGCATCCAAATTGTTTTATTATAGTTGATGATAAATTAAGTTATTTTGAATTATCAAAAAAAGCTTTTTTGGTTAATCGCCATTTCTACTCTGGCAAGGCTTATTATTGCATCTTCTTTGGAATTGAGCAATGTAGAGGTTTATTATTGGGCCTTATCAACAAAGCTTCAATGGAACTATTTTGACCACCCTCCTATGGTTGCCTGGCTCATTCGGCTAACAACCATGAATTTAGTACATACTGAGCTTTTCGTCCGTTTAGGCGCTATTATGTCGTGTGCCGTTTGTACCTGGCTCATCTTTAAATTAGGCACGCTGATTAATGATGAACGAACCGGCTGGTTTGCCGCTTTGCTTTATGCATCTTCCATTTATTCAAGTATTGAAATTGGTGTTTTTATTTTACCAGACAGTCCTCAAATGATATTTTGGCTCTCTGGCGTATTGCTGCTGGTAAAGATTATTCAGATGCCTCCGGATCACCCAAAATACCCTTTGCTTTGGTGTTTATTTGGTATAATATCAGGATTATGTATCATGAGCAAGGTTCATGGTGTTTTTTTATGGTTTGGAATAAGTTCATACCTTTTGGTGTTTGATCGTAGCCGGTTCAAAAATTTATACTTTTACTTATCACTTGGCATTACCTTGATTATTATTTCTCCTATTATTATCTGGAACATTCAGCATGATTTTATTACTTATAAATTTCATAGCAGCCGGATAAGCCTGGCAGGGGCAGGATGGCATGCGGGAATGTTTTTGAAAACCTTGTTAGAAGTTATTTTTTCTACCGGCCCAATTCATTATTTTCTGGTCTTTAGCGGTATTTACTGGGTCATCAAAGGTAATTCAACAGTTGATAAAAAAAATATTCAAATATTGTTGTTTTGCGGTTTACCATTGATTGTGATTTTGGTGTTTTTATCTCTTTTTCGGGAGACATTACCACATTGGCCCGGTCCGGCATTTAGCATATTATTTATTTTACCAGCCATTAAATTAGCTTCCCGGGAAAAAAATATAGCCGGTAAACTACCCACTATTTTAAAATTAGCCATAGGCTATTCCATCTTTATAGCCGTTTCCCAAGTGATGCTCATCAACTATTTTCCAGGCACATTATCGGCAGAAAAGCAAGGAATGAAAGTTGGCGCGGAGGATTTGACTTTAGATATGTATGGCTGGAAAGCAGCCGGAATAAAATACGATTCTTTATATAAAAGTGATGTAGCAAAAAAAATAATGCCTGCCGGCGCTCCCATAATTATCACCAATTGGATCCCAGCAGCCCATATCGACTTCTATATGGCCCGTCCTACGGGACAACAAACTTATGGTTTTGGTAATATTTTGGATCTGCATCAGTATTATTTGATGAATAATTACAAGAAACCATTAAAGTACGGAGATGATGCTTATTATATTTGTCCTTCAAATTCATTTAGCTATAAAGCCTCTGATAAGGTATTGAACAGTTTTAAAACTTATGATATGGCCTTAATATTTCCTGAATACAGAAGCGGAATGGTTTGTAAAGAGTATTATATTTTCAGACTAAAGGGATATAAAGGATACCAATCACCAAAGTAGGTCCTTATATTATCGAAGTAATTAGTGTTTTAAAATATAGAATTTATAAAGCGATGTTGCAATGGGTTAATGTTTTGCCCATATGTTTGATACGCTATCCCACTTATTTTCTTCAAAATATTTATCAAGCGTATGTCTGTAAAGACCTATCAGTTCATTTTTTATTTTTTCTTTATCAAATTCTGCTATAAGCTGACAGGAGATTTTAACAGATTCCCGGTAATAATCCGGATCGGCAATCAGTCGCTGCGCGATTTTTATAAATTCGGCCGTGTCAGTAGCCCTCAAATAAGGTGCCCGGTATAAAGTAGTATATTCCTTAATATCCCTGTATACCACTGGTAAACCTGCTGCCGCCGCCTCTAAGGGTGCCAGCGGGCAATTTTCCTGATAGGACGGGAATAAAAATATATCAGCTGCGGCATACAGGGGCGGCATATCTTCAATTGCTTTTAAACCGGTAAAGAAAATATTGGCGGGGGCGTTTTCTATTCGGTTGTTTATCCGCTGGATACCTTCAGTGAACATTCCCCAAGGGCGGCCGCCAACCCATACAAATTTTTGATCAGGCATGGCTACTGCCATATCAATAAAATCTTCTACTCCTTTTCTTTCCTGCAATTGCCCAACCCCAAGTATCAATTTTTCATTTGGTTTAATCCCCAGAAGCTTCCTGCCTGTTTCCCTGTTTTCGGGTGTTCTTGCCCAGTTTTCTGTCAATACCGGGTTATATATTCGTACAATATCAGATTTTACACCCAAATCTTTGATGGCCTTTTCAACCGTAGGTGAAATAGCGATCACGACATCGGCAAAAGAATAAACCAGTTTTAAGTATAAGCTGGTTAGCGGCAATAGTTGTTTCCAAAAAGGAATAGTGCCTTTACTGGAATCAGGTATTACATGCGCGGTAAGGATACGCCTGCCTTTATAGGCCCATCCCTTCCAGAAATAATAGGGCCCATAGGTATGGGAATGGAAAACATTTCCTTTTCCTTTCCCGTTGACAGTGAGGATAATATCCGGGTCATCGGCCAGCAGTTCCATTAATTCTATATAGGCAGTATGTACGCCTTGTCCCTGTGTAACCCAGGCGGTTTCTGATACCATATGCAGTCTGATGAACTGATCCTTTTCATATTGCAGTTTTTCCTTTGCCTTCTTTTTTTCTTTCAAAACAGTGCTTAGTTTAGTAATGCTGAAAATGGATATGACCAACAATACTAAGCCAAGGGCTTCATACCTGAAATAATTAAGTTTAGTTGCAATCTCATTCCAATAAGAGCCTGATATTTCCCCAAGTGTTACATAGGTTCCGCACACAAGGATGGATGATATACCCGCTATAGGCAAAAACCATTTTGGCTTTAAGCGTAAAAGCCCGGAAACTACGGAAGTATAACCCCGTATAAAAGGTGTGATCCTGCACAAGAATACTGCCCACCAACCACCCTGGGTAACTTTTAGCTGTAACATATCAAGGGTTGCATTGGATAAAGGAATCCATCTGGGTTTGTGTGTCATCAGGTAATTGCCGCAAAAGTAAAACAGCAGGTATAAAGTAATTGTTCCCGTAAAATCCGCAATAATAACGCATAGCAGCACTGCCGGAAAAAAAAGTATCCCTTTAAAAGACAAATAGCCCGCGAATAACATCAGCAGCTCGTTGGGCAGGGGGATAGGAACACCTATTTCCTGTAAATAAATTAGTAGAAATAAAGCCAGATAGCTATAAGAGCTAATCAGCTGAACGATTTGGGGTGGCATATTTATTAATTAAAAATCAGGACTAAAACTGAAACGGAGGCCATAAGGCGTTATACCGGGATGATCAAGATAATTAAACCTGCGGATCACATCGATCCGTATCAATTTAAATATATTTCCTATACCAACCCCTGCTTCTATATATGGTATATTACCGAGCGAATAGGTTGCCGGTGACCCACTTGAACTGATAGGGAATTGATATAAATTAGTGGTATATCGCGGGTTGTTTTCATTACGCAAACCCCCGTATAAAATTTTAAGTGAAAGATATTCCCTCCATTTAAGATGATCAATCAACGGCACTTTATTTAAAAAGAACCCTCCAAAACTATGCGTCAGGTTTAAACCGGCATAATGATCGCTCACAAACTCTAAAAAGTACATCATATTGTAAGCGTTAGGGTCATACAAGTAGGTTTGATTGGCCGGAATTATATTTAGCAAAGGGAACGGAACCTGGCCCAATAAGATCCCCCCCTGGAGGGTAATATCAGTATACCCCAATTGCGATAAGTAAAAGCGCTTAAAGATACTTGCGCTTACATTCGTATAACTATAAGATCCATTAAGTATTCCGCTGAATCCGTGGTTAATCTGCGTGTTGAAAATGGGGTATTTACTATAGATGGTATGCCGGTACATGGTGCCCTGCATAATATGTTCATTAGGTGCATATCTTAGGCCCAGGTCAAGTTCGGTAGTGGTTAAATTTTGTACCGGGCTGTTAGCCTGATTATTGATCTGGTAATTCAGGGCACCTGCAGGTTGCTGGTTCCAGTTCTTAAATTCAACATTATAGGAAAAGTGATTTTCAAAATCTTTTATATAATCGATTCTAAAAATTTTATTATACAACCAAAAATCACTCGTTCCCCGCCGAATTGATAACAGTATACTTTGCGACTTTTCAATTAAAAAGTTTTGGCCCGGTATATCAGTATCATACTGGTAGCTAACTTTCAAATAATCATTTGGGAACTGGTAATAAGGTTTCTGGTTAAAAGAAAAGGTGCTGCCAAGGTAATATTTGAATATATGATCCTTAGTGCCATAAGCGGAATAACCTTCTAAATAGATGGATTTATTAAACAAAGGTGTTGTTCTGCCACCCAGCCGAAACCTGGATCCTTCTACGGAATTAAAGGAATAAGAGGCATCGAAAGGCCCCGCCTGTATCGCCCCTAAATCGGCATAGCCGCCGGTAATCGTTGATGCTATCCAACTCGTCCTTTTAAAGGAAGGCATACTTTCCAATCTGTTAAAATTGGCATATACTTTGGCTTGCCGGGATGTAAGAGTATCCGGACGGTGTTTTTGCCAATACCCGGTATCAGTCTGGCTTGAATTTAAAGCAGTTTGAGAACTTTTACCTTCATAAAACGGGGCAGGAAGCGGTGTGTTTAATTTATAATGCTCATAAAATACCGTCCGTTCACCAAATAACCCTAAACCCTTATCTTTCAAAATACCAAAATCAGTTATTACATCACTTTTAGTCAGATAATAGTGCCCATCAGGATACTTTCCAAAATCCTGGCGAACCTTCAGGCTCCGCATGAAATTGATATTGATTTGTTTATTTACGTTTAGTTCACACGATTCCACAGCATAATGCCCGTCCAGGGTGACCATTATTTTCCCTTCAAATAACAGGTCCCCTTTGTTGCGGGGCGTGAAACTTATTTCGACCAATTTTTCTTTGCCTGATTGTACGGTGTCTGTAATAAAGAACTTGTAAAAATCAGGGGCATGGTCAGCAATCGGGCTCAGGAACTGATTGGTGATAATAAAAATATTATTGGCATAAATATCTATATTATTGCCATATAGCCGGTTAAGATAGGTGTCTAAGCCAACTGTATCAATAAATGTAATGATATTGAGTTCCTTTTGCGCGTTCAGTACCTGTATAGATTTAGGCGGATTTTTTTTGTAATAATATTGGTAGCGTTTTTCACTGAAGTAAACCGGCAGCGATGTTTGTGCTTCTCCGTTGATAACTTGTGCTGTATCCAGCATGAATTTGTATTTACTGAAAAAATGACCGTTAAGAAATTTGGGCGAAAGATGGAAAAGTGATAAAGCCAATCGTTCATATTGATCATATTGCAAATAATCTGCGCTTTCCATCCGGTTTTGGTCTTTATGATTAATTACCTGTTGAATGAGATCAACGGCCGGGTTTCCCTTGTTCCGGTATCGTTTACTTTTGCCCGAAGTAATCATCACCTCTTTTAGCTGGGTTTGGCTGCTTTGGAGCCGAATATGCAGTTCATTAAGCTGGCCCGGTCTTATTGTTTTTGTTATGGTCTGATACCCCATATAGGAAAAGGTAATGCTGCTGAATGAACCGGGCGCACTTAAATCAAATTTGCCCTGCCCGTCAGACATGGTTCCATAACTGCTGCCGGTAAAGCCTATAGTGATAAAAGGAAGCGATTTACCCGAAACAGCATCAATAATCTGGCCGCTTACACCGGTAACCTTTTTTAAACTATCCTCTTTTTTTATTAGCGTATCTTTTTGCTGGGCTGTACACCATAAAGGAGCGATAACCAACACAAAAACACATATTTTTTTCAACTTATTATGGCATACAAATTTCAAACTCAAAAGCATATCAGGTCATTGATAATTTAGTTCTATTCCACCCTGCTAAAAATTCATTAACTATAAAATGAATTATCAGAAGCAAAAGACCGTAGCGTATTTATATTGCCATATAAGTGTTTGAAATGTAATGATTAAAAAATTGTATCCGGCCAAATATATATCCCGATTCTGTACCAATATTGAATTATATTATTGAGATATTAGTACATGTTAGACATGCAGATTACCAATTATAGTTGAAGAAGATTTTACAGATTCATGGTCAGCAAACTCGAACCGGAAGTTATTTTTCATTTTAAATAAATAATATGCATAAAGGGGCCTATATCACCATTAAAAAGCTTCTTAAGATAATTATATGAGATAACAAAAGGTATAATTAATCTTTACGTTCAATCCACAAAACTTTGAGTACCTTTGCACCCAGCTTATGAGACAACTCAAAATAACCCAATCCATTACCAATCGTGAATCACAATCACTTGACAAATATTTAAGTGAAATTGCAAAGGTAGACCTGATAACCGCACAGGAAGAAGTGATTCTTGCGCAAAAGATCCGCGAAGGTGACCAGGCCGCTTTAGAACGTTTAACAAAAACAAATTTACGTTTCGTTGTATCAGTTGCTAAGCAATACCAAAATCAGGGACTTACTTTGGGTGACCTTATAAACGAAGGAAACTTAGGTTTAATCAAAGCTGCTAAAAGGTTTGACGAAACTAAAGGATTTAAATTTATATCATATGCTGTTTGGTGGATACGCCAGTCTATTCTGTCAGCCGTTGCCGAGCAATCCCGTATTGTGCGGTTGCCACTTAACCAGGTTGGCTCATTAAGTAAGATCCGCAAATCATCCTCAAAATTAGAACAGCAATTTGAGCGGCCACCTACCCCCGAAGAGTTGGCGGAAGATTTGGAAACTACTTCCGAAAAAATTTCTGATGCTTTATCTAACTCAGGTCGCCATGTGTCTGTTGACGCGCCATTTGTTACCGGCGAGGAAAATACATTACTTGATGTTTTGATGAGTACAGATGCAGGCACAGACAGCGAGTTGATGAATGATTCATTAACCCAGGAAATAAAACGATCATTAGGTATTTTGGCTGAACGGGAAAGACAGGTGATAGTTCTGTTTTTTGGTTTAAATAGTGTTGCGGCCCATTCGTTAGAAGAAATTGGCGAGAAGTTTAGCCTTACCCGCGAACGTGTACGCCAGATAAAAGATAAAGCGCTTATGCGCCTTAGGCAGAATTCAAAATCAAGATTGCTGCAATCTTATTTATAGGTATTTTTCTTTTTTTAGTTTTTTGGATTGATGAGTTGCGGCTATTAAATGGCCGGTATTTTAAATATTGCTTTTAAAAAACAAAACTTTAAAATTGAGTTTTCACTTTTGTAAAAAATGAAAATTTATGACAATAGTAAAAGCCTATGCCGCGCAAGCTGCAGACAAACCACTTGCCCCATATTCCTTTGATCGCCGCGAGCCTGGCGCGGATGATGTAGAAGTAAAGATCTTGTATTGTGGTGTATGTCACTCCGATATTCACACGGCCCGCAATGAGTGGGGTGGTACGGTTTACCCTGCTGTACCCGGCCACGAAATTGTTGGTAAAGTAACCCGGGTTGGTGCTAATGTTAGCAAATTTAAGGTTGGCGATACAGTAGGCGTTGGCTGCTTTGTAGATTCATGCATGCATTGCTCTAATTGCAATAACAACCTGGAGCAATATTGCGAGACCGGACATACCCAAACCTATAACTCACTAAGCCAGGATAAGCAAAGTATAACACTTGGCGGTTATTCAAGCCATATTGTAGTAACCCAGCATTTTGTACTATCTATATCTGATAAATTGCCGTTAGAGAAAGTTGCGCCTTTGTTATGTGCGGGTATCACAACTTATTCGCCATTGCGCCATTGGGGTATAAAAGCAGGCGATAAAATAGGTGTTGTGGGTTTAGGCGGACTGGGCCACATGGCTGTTAAGTTAGCAGCATCAATGGGGGCAGAAGTTACCATGCTAAGCCGCTCAAAAAGCAAAGAAAAAGATGCTGCAAGGTTAGGCGCCCAGCATTTTAAATTAACTACAGATAAAGATACCATGGCCGAATTGGCCAACAGTTTCAACTTTATTTTAGATACAGTTTCTGCGGCACATGATTATAACGAATACCTGGGCCTGTTAAAAAGCGATGGTATAATGATAATAGTTGGTGCCCCATCAGAACCTACCCCGGTTTCGGCCTTCCCATTTATTTTGGGCAGGCGCAGTTTGGTAGGGTCATTGGTTGGTGGTATTAAAGAAACCCAGGAAATGCTGGATTATTGTGCCGAGCATAACATCACATCAGACGTAGAGGTAATAAATATCAACCAGATAAATGAAGCTTACGAACGTACTTTAGCAGGCGACGTGCATTATCGTTTTGTAATTGATATGGCTACGCTGTAAATGCTATATGGTATTAAAAAGGCGGTTAATTTAGATTAGCCGCTTTTTTTATGCTATAAGGAAGCCTTTTTTAACCAAAAAGCTTGCACTACATTAAACAATCCTGAAATAATAAAAGCTAACGCTGTCCAAAAAACAAGGGTTATTGAACCAAACGTGGGGTTAAACAATATTGCCATAGCAAACACTATAGTAATAAAGCCGCCCACTGCCAGCACCCATGATCTATGCGCCAGGCCCGAAAAACTGAATAAGGAAATCCCACGTAACAAAAACCATATACCTATTGCGATACGCAAAATGGCTAAGCTTGCCATAATGTGGCCCATTAATATTATACCCAAAACAACATCAATTATACCCAGTATTAAATGCCAACCCCTGTTTCGGCTGCTATTAGCATGATAAACGCGCAATAGCTCGGCAATACCAGCTACAAAAATTATCAGTCCGAACATAAAGCCCAGCGCTATAAAACCGGTAGCGGGCGAGCAAAGGATATAAATCCCGGCGGCAATAAATAATAAGCCTCGTATTAAAAATATCCACCAATGTCGCATTTTGCTATCAACTGTAGTTTCAATATTCATAACCATCTTTACAACAGGCAACTTACAGAGAGCTAAAAAGTTTTATCAAAGTAAAAAAATACGTCAAATAAACCATATTGGTAGTAATTCCTTTATATAAACGGTTAGCACCTGAATTAACATAATATATAGAAGATATAGACTATTGTAAATAAGACCATTAACTATAAGGTAATTATTATTATAATATTTAGAGTTTTTTTTTTGACGAATGAACCGTAGATTTAATAAAAATTTTACTAATATGTTAAAATTCAGCTACCTTTCTCTTTTGCTCTTTGGTTTTTCATTTAATTTAAGAGCCGTTCCAACGTCTGTTAGCCAGGATAGCATTTTAACTATTGTGAAACTACATGATCGGGATTTACAAGAAAAAAAATTGTTGGTTTATCTTAAATCTGTTTTTGAGCGTTGCCCTGTAGATTCTTTGCATTCATCTCAAATTGAAACGGATAAGTTGCTTTCGAAATATAACATAAAAAATAGTACTGCAATTAAATACTTTATTGAAAGCGTATGCCAAGGCCGGTTATTACATTTAGAAAAAGCCGAAAGTGCTTTAGCCCGTGCAATTGAGCTGGCAAGTAAAAATAGTGATCATTATTTACTGTATGCTTTTTTTAGCCAACTGGCATTTTTGCAAAGCTATATGGGAAATACCATTGATGCTATATCAAGCTTCAGGATAGCCAATAAAGAAGCCATTATATTAAAGGATCCTAATTTACAAGTAGTGATTGATATTAATATTTCTGATATATATTATAGAAATAATTTTTATAACCAATCATTATTTTATCTGAACCAGGCCCTGTCAATAATTAAAAAACATCACATAAGGGAACAAAGGCTTAACAACGCTATATACTATAATAAATCCGAAAATTATTTTAGAATGGGCAATATTGATTCCTTGAAAAAATATAATCAAATACTTAATAATACAAAAATTGGCACATTTAGATTATACATGTATAAAAACCGGACAAATTATTATTTATCCCTGTTGCGGCATGATTATAAAAATGCAATTAATCGTATTATAGAACTAAAAAATGATCCTTTATATTTATATCAATTTGATAATACGGATGAACTTAATCTTGCAAACGCTTATTATTATGCAGGGAAATCTGATTCTGCAAAAAAAAGCATTGAGCGGTTATTGGTAAAACAAGAACAAAAAAACCACCCCGAAATCAAATTGCATTTATTTAGGATGTTAGGGGGAATTGCCGAAAATGAAAATAATTTGCAGCAAGCTGTATATAATTTAAAAATGGCTTTACAACAATCAGAAGATTATATCGGCAGGCTCACACAGGTTGATACCGTTACATCCCAAATAAAAATTGACGAAATGATGGGCGCTTACACGCAAAAGGAAGACGCCTATAAAAGAGAGCGTTTGTGGTTAATATTTAGTATGGTTGTAGCGCTTTTAATTATTATAATAGGAACTATGTTATATATAAACACAAAGCAAAAGCGGCATTATGAAAAACTTTTGTTTACCACACAAAAAGAAGAGTTGGCATTTATTAATTCACATCAGGTTCGCAGGCACCTTTCTAATATACTTGGAATAATAGAAACCATGAAACATAGTAAAGATAAAAATGAAGAGTATTTATTGGTAGAGGATCACCTTTTATGTGCTGCCGAAAACCTGGATACAGCTATAAAAAATATTTCAGATAAATTGAATAATTAACCACCGGCTAATACGCCATTAAAGGCCTTTCCCGTGGTTTCCAAAAATAAAATGTCAGTATAGCAAGGCACATTACTAATAAGTAACTTATCCAGCCTGCATGGTCGGCTCTTGCTTCGTAACCTTTTTCAATCACTACTTTATATAGGCCGGTTCCATCTTTAAAACCAAGTACCCATTGCCCAAAGTTCCATGCTGTATGCAGGCCAATAGGTAATGCAATACCTTTTGTTTTAAGCGCTGCAAGGCCAAAAAGCAATGCACCAACACCCGGCCCAAAAATAGCTTGTAACCAGGTCATGCCGCCAATCCTATGTTCGGCAGCAAATATTAATGCCACTATTAGTTGGGCGCCCCATGGGCCAATAACATAATTAAGGCTGCGCAAAGGATACCCGCGAAATGCAACTTCTTCCCTGCCTGCTATAAATAAGTACAACAGCAGGTTAATACTAACAGAAGCAATATTTATTTGGTTGGAGATAAGGCTTATATGGCCCGAAAGTAATACCAGCATGGGTTGCATACCAGCTAAAAATAGCCCGATGACAAAGCCGGTAAATAATCGTAATATGCTTTTGTTGACCGGTACAACACCAACATCTTTTAATTTTAACCGTTCCCAACGTACAAATAATATAGTAAGTACTAATGAACCTGCCGCGGCAATAGCAATAGATACAATGGACACCCATTTACTACCCGGCCACCCTTGTGTTAAGCGCGAGGTGGCAGCTAAGACAATAGCGCAGCTAAGGCAAAAAAGTAATACCCTCAATAAGGTATATATCCACTTACCGGATTTTATATTTTCTGCCATAAATTCCTTTATCTAAATCTAAGGTAATAAATGGTTTGGAGTAAAACAGAACAGCTTTAACTATAATAGTCAAAGCCTATTTGTTGTATAAAGAATTAACGGGTTTATTTAAACTTCATAGCCAATGTTACAATATTAGAGTTTAAACCGGTTGAACGCATATAGTGCCCGGCCCTGATTTCGAGCGAGTTAAAGTGTTGCCAACCTAAAACACCATTAGGCGGCGAGAACCTTATGTTTGCGCCTACAAAATTGCTGGTTAGTGTTGATAGGTCATAATCACTGGTATAATATTTATCAGTTGGGTTATGCTGGCCATATGGTGTAAAATATCGTGTGCCAATTTGATTATTATATCTGTAATACGGGCTTACAGAAAAAAACGAACTCAATTTTACCGGTATCTCTATCTCGGCAGTGTTTGCCCGTATACCCCAGTTGTCCATATAATAACGATAGAACATGCGGATAACAAAGTGATCATCCAAAAAATAATTAAACCGAAGGCCGATTGGTAATTTATAGCGGCTTTCAGGCAGGTTTTCTACCCTTTCAGAACCATCGGTAAAGTAATCGCGCTGGTATTTTGTAGCCAGTAAACCTTTTTGGTAAGATGGCTCAATAATTAATAAAGCCTGCAACCGTGTTGTAAGTACTTGCGATAGGGAGAATGATGTACTAAATGAATTTCGCGGCTTATAATCAACAGTCCCGGCGTTGTCCTTGTTATCCTTGTTCGATCCTGATCCATATCCCGGCGGTCGTAACTCAACCGGCAAAATAACTTTCCAGGTATCAAGGAAAACCATCGCCTTAAAATCAAACTGCGTATTTTTATCCTTTGATAACCGGGTTAAATTTATACCACCGCCAAACGATTGGTAATCAAATTCGTGCGAGTATGAGCCTGTTACGCCAAACGCATTGCCGGTTTTATCGTTTGATACGGTCCAGTTTAAAGAAGGATAAATGCGTGTATCCTGCATAGAAGCTGATGATATACTGTACGGATCAATTTTATCAGACGATGCAGAGGTATAATGGTCAACCCCTAACTCAAATAAAAAAGTATGCTTGCGGCCATTAGCGCTGTATTTAGAAAGCTGCAGATCAAGCGTGTTGGCAAAATCTGTCAGGTTTTCTGTGCCTATGCCCCCGGTAACTGCCGAGTTATTGCCATTTTGATGATAATAGGCTGATACAAAATTTACTTCATCAATCTTTAATTTTCGCGCCGCGTAATTGCTGCTATCCTTAACAGGCTGGGGAGTTGTTTGCGCGTGCGATGCTACTATACCCAAGTATAATGCGGCTATGCATAAATATATTTTTCTCATGTTGTGCCTGCTTAATTAATTACATCCGCAGCCACCGCCGCTTTTACCACCATTTGCTCCCGAACCACCTTCGCGGTATAATTGAAAACTTTGTTCAAATTTTTGCGATTTGCGCGCCGACAGTTCCATCTCAGAATCATTGAGCCTGTTTTTTTGATAAGCCTTCACTGTTGAACAAGAGGATAAGCCTCCTGCCAGGCAAAGGCCAATCATCAACAGTTTTAATAGCAATGTTCCCTTCATCTTGTTATTTTTTAACATTAATATTTTTTGATGTGTACAGTTTATTATCATCATCAATAATTATACAGGCAATTTGCTGTAATTGATTGATCATATCTAAGCCAACATGTATGCCCATTACAGTTACGGGTGTGGCCATCGCGTCGGCAAATTCTGCGCTGGGGCAAATAATGCTTACGCTTTTTACACCGCCAACCGGCAACCCTGTTTTAGGATCAATAGTATGCGAGTATTTTTTACCGTTTATGATGGCAAATTTTTCATAATTGCCGGATGTGGCAATAGCCATATTGCTTATGTTGAGAGTAGAAAATGGTGTGGTTTTCTGGTCCGGGTCTGCAATAGCTATTGTCCAGGGCTTGCCATTGGGTTGTGTTCCCCAGGTTACCAAATCGCCGGCGGCATTAACTATTCCGCTGGTTACGCCGTTTTTTTGTAAAATAAGTTTGGCCATATCGGCAGCATAACCCTTGCCAATACCGCCAAACCCAATGCGCATACCTTTTTCTTTTAAAAAAACGGTAGTATTAACAGCATCAAGTATTACATTTTTATAATTAATAAGACTTACAGATCGTCGTGCCGTTTCAGCATCAGGCAATGCCTTCATATTTACATCAAAGTTCCAAAGGCTTTTATCAATAGAGCCATAGGTAATATCAAAGGCACCCTGGGTAAGCGCTGATATTTTTAATGAGCGGTCTATTAGCTTGAAAACTTCTTCATCAACCTTTACCGGCTGTATGCCTGCATTGGCATTTATTTGATTGGTTTGGCTATCATCATTAAAAGTGGTGAGCAGCTTTTCTATCCGGCTTATCTCGGCAATGGCTATATCAATACGGTCGTTGGCCCAATTGGCATCATCGGCAACTACGCTTATCTCAAAGCGGTTACCCATTAGCTTTAATATACGCTTATGTACAGTTAGTAAATTACTAATTGTTTCAGAGGCGCACATTGGTAAACTGATTTATTTCCTCTACAAATTTTTCGGGTGATTCATCCGGGTAGCCGTCCCACGCTTTTAATACTTTACCATGTGCATCAACTAACAAAGTATAGGGGAATTTGCCATCGGGATTATATTTATCAGCCAATGCCTCGTTTAGTTTAACCTGTTCTTTGCTTAACTGGTCCTTTTTTTGACGGGGGAAATCGGCACGCACAAGTACCAAATGGTTTGGCGCGTAATTTTCAAATGTGGAAGACTCTAATATCTCTTTTCGCAGGCGGATACACGGGCCGCACCAATCAGAGCCGGAAAAATTGATCACAATTAATTTATGTGATTTTACGGCTTCATCAGTAGCTGCTTTAAAATCACCAAGCCAGGGTATGGATGGGCCAATTAATAAGGCTGTTAAAAAAACGAACAGGAGTTTCATATTATTTTATTAATGTTTAAGAATGTACTCTTAACGATGTACCCGTAAGCACAGTAGTATAGGTTGTTAATGACCTGGTTGCGGGGCTTGCTGTAACTATACCGGCCTCGGTAAACGTTGAACCATGGTTATTGCAGTAAAACGTTTGTTTGCTGCCTGGTAAGTTAACGGATAGCTTTCATGTGTGCATGATTGCTGCACCGCTATATAAGTTCCGGCTGTGGTACGGGCAACAATTATGCCATTTGATGTTAAATAGCCGCCATTAGTTAGTAAAGCGGCGTTTGATGAAGCATTAAGATCAAGCGTAAAATCAATATTTGTCGGGCCCGAAACTCCGGACGAACCCGCGTTCCCGTTTTTTGAGCAACCAATACAGCTAATAACTGCAAACGAAGCTGCACTTAAGCCAATTGCCGAAAGGAAATCTTTTCTATCCATATATATGTGTTTAAACAAGAATAATATATAACGGAATTTTACATTAAAAATGTATGGACGAATAATGTTTGGTATTGATATGCCATACAACAATCATTATATACAATAGTACACTGTAATTCTGTAGTTGAGATGAAGTTGGCTCTGTTTAACAATTTTTAACGATAACAAGAATCCACAGAAAAGACTATTTTTGTTTAAACACAGGCTTAATATGCCGGCACCAATTAACCAAAATAAGTTTTACCGGGTATGATTAAATATTGTATAACTAAAAGGGCTATAGGCTTTACTTTTATAATAGTAGCTGTGTTTGTGTTTAATACTGGTTATGCGCAAACTGCTGCATCGTCTGTTCGGTTTAAAAAACATATTCTTACTGCTGATTTTGTTTCGGAAGATGTGGCTGTTGGCGATGTTAACCGCGACGGTAAATTAGATATATTGGCCGGTACCTGCTGGTTTGAAGCGCCCGATTGGAAGCGCCATGAGATAATTCCTGCTAAAATCTTAAATCCGGGTAAAGAATATAGCACCTCTTTTTTAGATTATAGTATGGATGTAAACCAGGATGGCTGGACGGATTTGGTAGTAATAGGTTTCCCCGGTACAGAAGCTTTATGGTATGAAAACCCAAAAGGTAAAGACGGATATTGGAAAAAACATGCGGTTATGAAAGGGATGGGTATTGGCAATGAATCGCCCAATTATGTTGATGTTAATGGCGATGGACGGATAGATATTTTATGTGCCGATGTAAACGCAAAGCAAATGGTTTGGCTTAGTCCGCCGGTTAAGAAAGGCGATACTACCTGGACGAGATATCCTATTAGCGCCGCAAATATTCCCGGGACTGACAGGTTTTCGCACGGACTTGGTTTTGATGATATTAATAAAGATGGGCGCAACGATGTGATTGTAAAAAGTGGGTGGTGGGAAGCACCCGCAGACCGGAAACAGCCTGATTGGACCTTCCATCCCGCAGATTTTGGTGATGATTGCTCTGAAATATATGTAATGGATGTAAACGGCGACGGACTGAATGATGTGATCAGTGCTTCGGCGCATAAATACGGTATTTGGTGGCATGAGCAGATAAAAGATGCGCAGGGAAATATTTCCTGGGCGCAGCATGAAATAAATAAAGCGTTTTCTGAAACGCATGGCGTAGCATTTACAGACATGAACGGCGATGGCTATCCCGACTTAATTACCGGAAAGCGTTATTTTGCACATAACGATACCAATGTTGATCCTGGTTCGCATGAACTGGCCGTACTGTATTGGTTTGAATTTACACCGGGCAAACAACCTTACTGGATAGCACATCAAATAGATGATGATTCTGGCGTTGGCCTGCATTTGGTTGTACAGGATATGAATAAAGATAAAAAGAAAGATATAGTGGTAGCCAATAAAAAGGGTGTGTTTTATTTTGAGCGGTATTAATTAACAATATAAAAGGCAATAAAATATTGCATTAATAATTTACCATCACCAACAAATATTAACAAAACGGAACTATTATTAGTTGCCCCATGTGGGTAATGTGCATTCTCATATCCGTTTTTCCACTTTGTCATCTCGAGTAACCATATTTGCGTTTGTAATAACCGTATTAAAAATTTAGCAATATAAATAATTGATAATAAGCGAATTATGTAGTATGTCGTCTCGAACGATAGTGAGAGATCTATACACGCGCTAAGTAGCCATTTGACTTGTATAGTAAAGTTTAATAACATTTCCATCAAACTTTTGGTGACGCCATTTTGCCGGTGTTGCATCTCCCTGCTTATTATCCCACAAATTTTACACACTCACCCACACACAAAGTGTTAAATAATAATAGATTTGTGTAACACCAATAATAACCGCTAATACCTTAAAATTATGAAGTTAAAAATTGCACTGTCATTTGCAGTTTTACTGTTGTGCCTGACTGCACAGGGTGCAACAATTGTTTCGGCTACCGGCTTTAACAATTCGCGCATGGTAAATTATGCCATGAGCAAGATGGAGCAGGCCTCGGCAGTTACCGGCAATAGCCTGGTGCAAAAAACGCTCGGCTTTAAAAATATGGCTAATGTGGTGGTGCTGGCACAAACGGATATATCAGTACGCAGGTATTTATCTGTTAGCGAAAAACCATTAGCGGCTGAGGGCTTCCGCATTATCCGCGATGGCGAAAAGGTAATAATTATTGGTGCCGATGAAAAAGGAGCCATGTATGGCACCCTTGATGTGGCCGAACAGCTGCGCGCCACCGGTGGCAATTTGCAACTAATAAAAGAGAAGAAGGAAGAACCCCGCTTAAGCTTCAGGGGCATAAAATTTAATTTGCCGTTTATGGCCTACCGGTCAAGCATATCACTTACCCAGCAGGACTATGTTGTGCGTGACCCTAAATTCTGGGAAACTTTCCTGGATATGATGGCGGCCAACCGTTATAACGTATTGTCGTTGTGGAGCCTGCACCCGTACCATTATATGATACGCGCCAAAAACTTCCCCGAGGCCTGCCCGTTTGATGATGCGGAAATGCAGGCGCAAAAAGAGTTCTGGACCAACCTTTTCAAAATGGCACATGACAGGGGTATACAAACCTATATCATCAACTGGAACACTTTTGTATCGCCAAGCTTTGCGCTGGCGCACAAAGTGGCCCTATACTCGGTAAAGCCATTATTTGGCGGCACCCAGGATACTACCAAGCTGGTTGAACAATACACCCGCGAAACCATTACCCAGGTAATTAATGAATACCCGGAGCTTGACGGCCTGGGCATAACTATTGGCGAGGCCATGGGCGGACAAACCCCACAGCAACGCCGCGACTGGCTTGACCGTACTATCTTTGCGGGAATGAAAGCCGCTAACCGTAAAATAAAGTTTGTGTACCGGGCGCCGTTATCGGCCAACACAGGCTCGGGCGGCAGTACCAGCGAGGAGAACGACCTGGCATCGCGCAAGCATATTGAGCAGCAGGATGTGCAGGACATGTTTGTGGAATTTAAGTTTAACTGGAGCCACGGGCACTCGTCGCCAAAATTGTTTATGGTGCATGGCGGTAAGCTTACTGATAAGTATTATAATCCGTTCCCCACCAAATACAAATATGTGTGGACCATGCGCAATGAAGACTTTTACCGCCTGCGCTGGGGCAACAGCGATTTTATACGCGAATTTATTAAAAACAATGGTCAGGCCTATGTAGCTGGCTGTTTTATCGGCAGCGAAATATTTACACCGGCGCTGGATTATACCAGCCTGTCTGGTCCGCAAAAAACTTGGGATTACCATTTTCAGCGCCAGTGGTTATGGTATGCCATGTGGGGCCGCTTAATGTACGATGATAAAACCCCCGATGCTACTTTTGAGCAATTACTGGCTGCCAAATACGGCAAGGGTACAGGCCCTGCAGCATTGCAAGCATGGAAAATAGCTACCAACAACCAGCTAAAATTCGCGTCCTTCCATTCGGGTACTGCGGATGCGCAACTATATTCAGAAGGATTTTGCGATTGGGCGCCGGATAAGTCCGCCCATCTGTTTGATATCAATAATATTATCACCCACCCGGTATTAGATTCAACATTATATGTTAATATAAGGGACTGGGAGACCGCAGGCGAAAAAGTGAAGCCTGGCAAAATGTCGCCCCTGCAATTAGCGGCCGAACTGGATCAGGATAATGCCAAACTATTTACACTGATCGCCCAATTAAAAGCTAAAGGATTGTCGCCCGGCGCAGCTGTCGAGGTAAATGATATGCTGGCCTGGTACTGGTTCGGCAGGTATTTTGCCGATAAGATCAGGGCCGGTGTGGCAGTGGCACGTTTCCGCTATAAAAATGTGGATGAGCGTAAACAAGCGGTTGATTACCTGAAACAATGCTCATCGCACTGGGCCAATTATGCCAACGCGGTAGGTAAGTATAATAAAGAGTCGTTCCCGTTTATTATAACCAGCGGTGAGTTCTCGCTAAAGGCCATGCAAACGCAGGTTGATCTTGACCAGCAACTGGCCGTAAACCCTGCACCAACACCAGCAAAAAAGAAATAACCTAACCCAACCAGATATGAACAGATTGATAAAAATTTGCCTTGTACTGTTTATTGCCAGTACCTTAATGAGCGCCGGCACTCTGCAAAAAGTTGCGGTGGTATATGATAAAACCATTCCGCAGCTGCAATTTGGTGTGCAGGAGTTTGAGAGTGCGTTTAAAATGGCTAACCTGCAATATTCGGCAAGCCCGGCAGGTGCTATTGTGGTAACCTTTGTGCTGGATAAATCATTAGGGGCCGAGGCTTATAAAATTACGCAGATAAACAAAACCATAAAGGTTAGGGGAGGTGATTCCCGTGGCTTAATGTATGCCGGGCTTGATTTGGCTGATAAGCTGCAAGCCGGTAAGGATTTGCTTAAAACCGGAACAGTTGAAGGCAAACCTTATATGCCTTACAGGGGTATAAAATTTAATATTCCGCTGGATGCACGTAGCCCCAGCTATGATGATACCGGCGATGCCGCCCAGATGAATATTGAAACCATGTGGGATTTTGACTATTGGAAGAACTATCTGGATAATATGGCGCGCGACCGTTATAACCTGCTTACCTTATGGAATTTGCATCCATACCCATCTATGGTAAAAGTGCCCGGTTATGAGGATGTAGCGCTAAACGATGTTTGCGTATATACCGGCGCTATTAACTCAAAAACTGACATGCGCTGGAAGAAAGAACCTATACAGGACCCGCAGCATTTAAGGGTAGTTAAAAAGATCACCATCGATGAAAAAATAGCCTTTTGGAAAAAGGTATTTAAATATGCTGATGACCGGGGCATTGATATACACATGTATCACTGGAACGTTTTTGTTAATGGTGCCGAAGGTAAGCACGGTATAGAGGCCCGCCAGGACTCGCCGGAAGCTATTGAATATTTGCGTAAAAGCGTAAAGCAATTTATGCTGACCTATCCAACAGTAAAAGGTATTGGTGTAACTGCAGGCGAAAACACAAAAAATAGTATTAAAGGCGAATATTCTGTCGAGAACTTTATCTGGCAAACCTATGGTAAGGGCGTTATGGAGGCTAAAGCTATCAATCCTAAAATAAATTGCACGTTTATTTTCAGGCAGCACGAGAGTGATATGAACCTGATAAGCACTGCTTTTAAAGATTATGTTGGTCCGTTTGATACCGAGTTTAAATATGCACGTGCGCGCATGTTTAGCAGCGAAAAACCTACCTGGTTTGATAAGATATATAAAGATGAGGTGGTAGACCATAAAATTAAAGTATGGATGAATGTGCGCAATGATGATATTTTTACCTTCCGCTGGGGAAAGCCAGAATATGCCAACGATTTTATCAAGAATATGCCCAAAAGCTTAATGGCCGGCTATTTCTGGGGACCGGATGGCTATATCTACGGCCGTGATTTTCATAGCAAGGATGAGGGCGTACCTAAATATGAGATAGATAAGCAATGGTATTTATTTATGATATGGGGAATGGCGGGCTATAATCCCGATTTGCCTGAGTCTTATTATATTGATAAAATAGCAGAACATTTCCCCGGAACAAATGCCAAGTTAATGTACACTACCTGGAACGCTACCGCGGACGTAATTGAATGGGTAGATAAAATACATTACCGCCAAAATGATGCGGAATTTTTAGCCGAAGGCAGCTTTGATATTACCAAATTCAAGGACCTTAACGCCTTTGCCCGCAACGACTGCATGCCCGATCAGGGCGTAACAGCCATAGGTGATTTTGCCCAGAAAGGAAAAGTTGCAGGTGAATTAACTCCTATAGAGGTTGCAGATAAATTAACAGAAACATCTAAAATTTTACTGGCCGGCGCAGCCAAACTAAAAGACAATAATAATCCCGAATTAAAACAAACCATTGGCGATTTTAAAGCAATGGGTTATTTAGCCGATTATTATGCGCATAAAGTAAAAGGTGCTACCTATACAGCGTTATATCGTTTCGCGGGCGATGAAAAAAACAAAGCACAGGCAGTTGCCGAAACAGGGGCCGAAGTGGCTGCATGGATCAACTATGCAAACGCAGCATCAGCACAATATAAGCCGCAGCTTTTTGCCCGTACCCAAAATTTAGATTGGAACGCGTTAACCGACCTGGTAAAGCAGGATGTTAATATCGCCAAAAGCGCCCAAAAAGGCGAGCCTGTGGCGGTTGCGGCATCTAATAAATTATGGGAAAAGGATAAAAAGAAACTTTGATCCTATAAATGGCAGCGACCAGGAAATCGCTTTTAAAATTGACTGTACCAAACAGGCCATGTACCTATAATGGCGATTTTTTTGGCTAAAGCCGGTGCTAATTCTTTTACGGGTCCGTCACATAAATGTGACGGTAATGATAGCAAAATAGTTTTTTCATGGCTGTTGGCTTCAGCCAACGGGCTAACTATAATTATAGACGGGCTTTAGCCAAAATCGGTAATTATATTTTGGAGCTGTGTCTGCCTGCAATTTTAAAAGCGATTGCCCTGTGGCAGCGGCGATCAAATACAATTAAATAGTAACGATTATATATTTTTTGGCACAGGCCGTTAAAGGCATGATAAAACATGGCCACAATAACAACGGGAAATAACTAATACGGGTTAAGCTTTACTCGGTGGTTTTGGGGAGGTGTCCGGCGGGGTAGAGGTTATTTCGCCAAATTCATTCACATAGGCCATCATGCTGTCCAGGTCGCCGCTGGTTGGGTTTTCTTTGCGATCTTGTTTGCGTTGAGCCTTATCTTCTTTCTTTTTCTGGCGATTTTTTTCCAGTTGTTTTTTCATAAAGGTTGCTTGAGATTTAGCCATAGATTATATTGAGTTAAGTGAATAATAAATAATAGTTATAAAGAAAAAGCATCCCGATTAATCGGGATGCTTCACGATTAAGTTTATAGTGATTTTTTAGATAACTTTTACATTTACCGCATTAAGGCCTTTTTTGCCTTCTTCAACATCAAAAGATACTTTATCGTTTTCACGAATTTCATCGATTAAGCCGGTTGAGTGTACAAAAACATCGCTTCTGTCATTACTCTGTGAAATGAATCCAAATCCTTTTTCGGAGTTGAAAAACTTTACTGTTCCTTCTTTTTGCATTATATTTTATTGAATAAGCCCGCAAGGTAGGCATTTATACTGGAATATATACCTTTTTGGTCGATATTAATTCTATGCCGCCTTTTTATATTCCAATTATCTGCCGATATTCAATTTACAATGCATACCTTTAAAAACTTCCCACACAACCCTTAGGCATTGCCCCTTTTCTTTTATCGGTGATATTTAAGCTTTGCGCTAATAATAGGTTATACCCGCTGTCACAGGAATTATTCTCTGTCGGCATAATATTAAATACCATGAGTAAAGACAGAAAAACCATTAAAGAAAAAAAGAAAGAGCCAAGCGCTAACGTAAATAAAAAACAGTCAAGTTATCAATCTGATAAAGGTTCGGTATCAAAAGCTGATAATGCGATTGGCAAAAAGGCAAAATAATATATGAAAGAGCAATCAATAGAAAATCAGACAAAAATGTACCTGTATGATTTAATGAATACAGCCAAGGAACATGGTTTTAAAACAGATGATAAATGGGAATTGAGCATGGTGACCGACACTGAAAGGATAAAGATCCAAAAAGACTATTACCCTACTATTGCGACAAAAGTAATTCCTGAGTTTTTATTGCAGGTGTTTCACCTGGCTAAATTGCGGCTAAATTTATCATTAAATAAAAATGAAGAAAGCATGGATAACCGTAATGTTGTAACTAACGAATTGAATTATATAGTCGCCTTTAATCCTAAGCGTCCGCGCACATAGTTTTGGTTTTTTGAAACAAGTTAATTGCATATTTCGTAGTATAAAATAAGAGGATATACTTATTGTTCTGTTTGTTTTATAATTCGATAAAATGGAAGTAAAACCAGATGTAAAAGTACGGGTCATTATTACCGGTGCAACCGGTATGGTTGGCGAAGGCGTTATGCACCAATGCCTGCTGCATCCGCAAGTTGAGGCCGTACTGGTTATAAACCGCAAGCAGGGTGATGTAAAGCACCCCAAACTAAAAGAGATCATCCATCAGGATTTTTCAGATCTAACCGCTATTGAAGATGAGCTAACAGGTTATAATGCCTGTTTTTTTTGCCTGGGCGTTTCGTCAGTAGGAATGAACGCAGAAGATTATTATAGGCTCACCTATACCTTAACATTAAACGTTGGCGAAACATTGAGCAGGCTGAATAAGGATATGACCTTCTGCTATGTATCAGGCAAAGGAACAGACAGCACAGAAACGGGCCGGTCAATGTGGGCAAGGGTTAAGGGAAAAACAGAGAATGACCTGATGAAACTGCCGTTTAAACAAGTATTTGCCTTTAGGCCCGGTTTTATTAAAGCTATTAAAGGACTAAAACATACGCATAAGTATTACAAATACATTGGCTGGCTTTACCCGGTGTTAAGAATATTTTTTCCATCAACAGCCTGTACCTTGCAAGAAGTTGGCCTGGCTATGGTCCATTCTGTAACCAGGGGATATGCAAAACCTATACTGGAGGTAAAAGATATTATAGCACTGGCCAGGAATTAATGAGGTAAATTAAAACAAAATATATGATTTTGTTATTGTGTATAAGTCTTTGCATAGACTTCACAATTAGCATGAAACTTTTTAGCGTAAAAAAATACCTTTTCCTGTTTTTATTGATAATTTGTATCGTCCCACTACATGTTAAGGCTTATTCTGTTTTAACGCACGAGGCAATTATTGATGCAAGCTGGGAAAAATCAATCAAGCCATTACTTAAAAAAAGATTTCCTGAAGCAACTGACGCCGATTTGTTAATTGCGCACTCTTATGCTTATGGCGGTAGTCTAATGACTGATATAGGCTACTCTCCATTTGGCAGCATTTATTTTACTAATCTGATACACTATGTTCGGAGCGGCGACTTTGTAAATAACCTGATCTCTGAATCGCAAAACTTAAATGAATTCTCGTATGCTTTAGGAGCATTATGCCATTATATGGCCGACAGATATGGTCATTCTGTTGGCACTAATTTAGTAGTACCTATGGTTTACCCTAAATTAAAAGAGAAATTTGGCAATGTTGTAACTTACGAAGAGAATCATATAGCGCATAGCAGGGTAGAAATTGCGTTTGATGTATTGCAAATTGCCCGGGGTAATTATGCATCGCAAGCCTACCATGATTTTATTGGTTTTAATGTAGCCAAACCGGTATTAGAGAAAGCCTTTCTTAAAACATACGGACAGAATATTAATGAAATATTTGGTAACCTTGATCGCTCTATAAATAATTTCAGGTGGGCCATACATAGCCTTATGCCAACCGTTACCCGTAGTGCATGGGTACTAAAAAAGGACGAAATAAAGAAAAGTATGCCAGGTATAACGAGCCAAAAATTTCATTATCGTATGCGTCGCAAAAAATATTATGAAGAGTTTGGGCATGATCTGGATAAACCTAAGTTTAAAGAACAAATAATAGCTTTTTTATTAACAATAGCGCCTAAAGTTGGCGCGTTTAGAGTTTTTAGATTTAAGGAAGTAAGTAAAAAAGGCGAAAAGCAATTTATAAAAAGCTTTGACACGGTTATGAATAAATATGCCTCTGCTTTAATACAAATAAATTATAGACAACTTAATTTACCCAATGTTGATTTTGATACCGGTGGCAAAACAGAATACGGCGAATATGAACTTACCGATAAAACTTATGATGAGTTGGTTGATAAATTAGTACAAAACAAGTTTGTTAATCTTACATTACCATTAAAGCAGAATATCATTAATTTTTACAATAAGGCCGATACAATTGCTCTTGCTAAATATAATCCGGCTGATTGGAAGAAAACAAGTATAGGATTACAACATATAAAAGCAGCGCATTTAGTACCTCTTGATAGTTTGAAAGTAACCCCAACACCTGATGAAAAGGCGGTTATGCGCAAAGGAAGTTAGAAAATAGTTTCCAGGCTCTTATTTAAGATGTTTTTTTATAATATCGGTCAGCTCGGTTAAATCAAAGGGTTTTCTTAAATAAGCATCAGCCAGGCCCGCTTCTGCAATTTCTTTAATATTACTCACTGCCGAAATAATGATAACCGGGATATGGCATGTAGCCGGATTGCTTTTTAATTGCCGGCTTAATTGTTCGCCATTTGCATCGCTTTTCCATTCGGTAAGCCAGTTATCTAACAATACCATATCGGGTGCAATTTCATCTATAGATTTAAGAATTTTAGAATCTCCGGAAGAGACTACCTCATAATTTTCTTCCTCTAAAACATAAACAATAGAATCTCTAATGTCTTTGTCATCCTCAATTACCAATATTTTTTTAGCCATTGCCATTATTCGTAAATATAACCAATAACAACTCAGCCTATGCCTTTTGTTTTACTTTGCACAGATTTTTTAGGAGAATTATGTTGATTGTGACAGAAAAAATACTCAAAAGTAATTTTTTAAAAAGTTTTGCTATTAAAACAAATACGGCAGCGCGGCTCGTAGCTTTCCTTTTCGCCCAGCAATACCTTTTCTTTACTGGGCACCAGGCGGTAAGAGTAAAGTGCCGGGTTGCCACATCTAACGCATACGGCGTGTACTTTGGTTACAGACTCGGCAATGGCCATTAGCGTTGGCATAGGGCCAAAGGGGCGGCCCTTAAAATCCATATCTAAACCGGCAATAATTACACGCACACCTTTATTGGCCAGGGTGGTGCAAACGTCAGGGAGCTTATTATCAAAAAACTGGGCCTCATCAATACCAATTACCTGGGCGTGGCCGGCCAGCAATAATATATCTGCAGATTTACTAACAGGAGTAGATGCCGCCGCCGTTGAATTATGCGATACCACATCACTCTCATCATACCGTACATCAAGTATAGGCTTAAATATTTTTACGCTTAGCTTGGCATACCGTGCACGGTTTATCCGTCTTATCAGCTCCTCTGTTTTGCCAGAAAACATGGAGCCGCAAATAACCTCTATGCCGCCACCACTTTCATTTTTTCGCTTAAAAATTTCCTCGGTGAGCTGCATGCTAAACTTTTAGTAAAGGTCTAATATCAGAATTTAATGCTTAATTTTGGTAAGCAATTTTATAAAAGAATTATAATGAAGCAGCTGGAAGTATTTAATAAGATAGGCATCATCATAAAAGAGCTAAATGACCAGTATAATTATATAGAAGCTAACCCCGCCAATTTAAATGAGCTGGAACTTGAGCTATTTGTTGCCAATGCTAAGTTTTTGGCAGACCATGCAGAGATATTAATAAAGCTTAACCAGAAAAATAAAACCGAGAAATTAATTGAAAGGGAAACCGGCAGCAATGAGAAATATTTTGAACCTGTTGTGCAGCCTAAGCCCGAGCTAAAAGGCAGGCGCACGCTTTCTGAACCTGCTAATGAACCGGCATCACCTGTAGATATTTCGTCAGGTACGCCGGAAGATTCTTATTCCTTTATAAGGGAGGAGCCCGATGTTATACGCCATGAATTGGTTGTTGATGAAACGGAAAGTTTTAGTGATGACGAGGGCGAACTACCAGTAGCCGAAGAAAAAACCGAACAGCCTGTTGCTATTGAAGAACCTGCTATCCCCAATGAAGAGGAGGATAAATCACTTGCTAAAAACGAGGCAACCATTAAAGATGAGGTTGTTACCATCAATCAAAAAATATCGTCGCAGCTAAGTAGTAAAACTAATATAACAGAGCAGGCTGGTACACAGCCTGTTACTGATCTTAAACAAGCAATAACCCTTAACGATAAATTGCTGTATGTGAAAGATCTTTTTAATGGTTATAGCCTGGCCTACAGCGAAGCTATTGAAATATTAAACCGATTTAACACGTTCGAAGAAGCCGATCGTTTTTTAAATAAAAACTACGTGGTTAAACACAACTGGGAGGATAAGCCCGAAACTACCGGGAAATTTTATGCGTTGTTAAAGAGAAGGTATAGTTAAGCGTAGATTTCAAATAACTTGTTTAACCACTCCTAAATTAGCAATTTGTAATTATTTGATTATCAATAAAAAAACTTAAAGTCATACCTAAAAAGACTGACGGATAAGTTGTTGCATTTTGTTTCACCACTTTTTATCAATTACCTCATAAACAATACCTTAAGCCAAAATCTTGTTTCACTTGTTTCATTTGTTTCACACTCGGGTGAAACAAAACCTCACCCATATTCTCCTTGCAATTGCCACGCTAATGAACATGTAGCATTAAGCGTATATCATTCCCATCCGGTTAGAATCCAGCTTGATCAGGGTAAATATCATTAGCGTAAAACTTAATAATGATGACCCGCCATAGCTGATCAATGGCAAAGGGATACCTATTGAGGGCACAATACCTATCGTCATGCCGATATTAATTACCACGTGGAAGAAGATTACCGATCCAACCCCATAAGCATAAATACGCGAGAAAGGCGATCGTTGCCGCTCGGCAATGTATATAATGCGCAATACTAACAGCAGGTATAGGCCCAATACTACTACAGACCCGGCAAAGCCAAACTCTTCGCCTACTGTACAGAAAATAAAATCGGTACTTTGCTCGGGTACAAACGAATATTTAGTTTGGGTGCCCTGCATATAACCTTTGCCCCAAAGCTTACCAGAGCCAATAGCTATTTTTGATTGATTAACATTATATCCTTTTCCTCTTAAGTCATTTGTTATGCCCAGCACAATATCAATACGTGTTTTTTGATGTGGTTTTAAAACACTGGTATAAAGAAACTTTACACTAAAAGCAAAAGATATTAGTATTGCAGCACCTAAAAGTACAGTGGTAATTATCTTCCGGTTACGCTTAAAAAGTAATACAATTACCAGGGTAAGGGCAATAATTACCCCTATAATAAGCGGCATGTTGTTTAACTTAAGTGTTAAAACAAACAGTGTAATAAATAACCCTTCTAATATCAAAAAGTATGGTGATAACCCTTCGCGATATAAAACAAAAAGTAATGAGCTAAACACCAGGGTTGAGCCTGCATCGGGCTGTAGCAGGATAAGCAGCATTGGAAAAAATATTATAGCGGCAGCAATAGCAAAGGATTTAATTTCGGTCACCTTTATATTGGTGCCGCTTAAATAGCGCGCAAGCAATAAACAGGTAGCATATTTGGCAAACTCTGCCGGTTGTAACCTGATGCCGCCCGGTAGTGAGATCCAGGCCTGGTTGCCACCTACATTGCGCCCGATAATTAATACCAATAATAATAGCAGCGTAGTTACCGTATAAATTGTAGGTGCAAGCGCGGATAAAAAACGGCTCTCTAATAAAAGGATAAAAATGCCAAGAACTACAGATATAATAACAAAAATAAACTGCTTTCCATAATTGGTATCCATATCAACAATAGACGGATTTTTAGGATCAAACACTGCCGAATGGATGCTTAACACACCAATGGTACATAGTGCCAGGTAAATAAATACCGTAAGCCAATCAACATTAAAAAAGAAGCTGCGCTGCGGGTTACTCATCGTCTTTAGGTTTAATAGCAGCCAAATATTTAATAGGTATATCTTTTTTATTTTTGTTTGAAGCCGACTTGATCAACCCTTTTTTACGTATTGAATCAAGCTTTAGTTTTTTTATACTATCGGCTTTAGCAGTTTTTGCTTTATTGCCGCTATAGGTAGTAATTTCTGGCAAGCGGTTAGCTTCTATAAAGTGTTCGGGCGTAATGCCGGATTCGCGTGGAGATATACTACCCGTTAGATATTTCTCTACAATGAAACTGGCAATAGGCGCTGCCCAGTGCGCCCCCTCGCCCGAGTTTTCTACAATAACAGCTATAGCTATCTTTGGGTTTTCGCGCGGGGCAAAGGCTACAAAAATAGAATGGTTTTCGCCATGGGGGTTTTGCGCAGTACCAGTTTTACCGCACATAATAATGCCGGGTATTTTAGATTGAATGGCTGTGCCATTTTCAACCACTGCCTGCATACCATCAATAACGGGTTCAAAGTACTGGTAATCTATGCCAACATCGTGTTTAATCAGGTACTCTGGCTTTATGATATTTTTTGTGCCAATGCCCTTTATTAAATGGGGGGTATAATAAAAACCATGGTTAGCAATGGTACATTCAATATTAGCTAATTGCAAAGGTGTAGCGCCCAGCTCACCCTGCCCAATAGCTAATGATAGTACGGTGCTTGCGCGCCATCTTGGGCCTTTATACATTTTATCATAAAGAGCAGCCTTGGGCAAATATCCTGCCCTTTCAGCCGGTAAATCCACACCAATGCGCGAGCCCAACCCAAATTTAGCTACATTGTTTCTCCAATCATTAAAGGTTGTATCAGTTAGTTTAGGGCCATTTTTATCTATTAGTTTTTGGAATACCATAGAGAAATATCCGTTACATGAACCTGCAACAGCACCACTTAAATTTACAATACCATGTACGTGCGTACATTTTACCTGCCTGTTGCCAGACATGTAATAACCGGGACAGTTATAAGTAGTTTGGGGGGTTATTATGCCTTCTTGTAATGCAATAAGCGCGCTAAGTGGTTTAAATGACGAACCCGGGGGATAATTTGCCTGTATTGGCCTCACCAAAAATGGTTTATATGGATTTGTAGCTAAAAGATGATAATTAGTACCGCGATCATGTCCAACCAACAAGTTTGGGTCATAACCAGGGCTGCTCACAAATGCCAATATCTCGCCGGTTGATGGTTCAATGGCTACAATGCTGCCCACCTTGTTTTGCATTAGTTTTTCGCCCAGTTTTTGCAGGGTAATATCTAATGAAGAGGTTAAGCGCTCACCCGAAATTGCTACCGTATCGTAGGCCCCGTTAGCATAAGATCCCTTAGGGATGCCACGTGAGTCAACCATCTTATTTTGTACACCACGTTGCCCGCGTAAAACTGTTTCATAGGCCTTTTCAACACCTGAGGTACCAATATAGTCACCTAGGCGGTAATACCCACCGTATTTGGCAATGGTAGCATCGTTTACTTCACCTATACCCCCCAAGAACTGGGCGGCAACAGAATCCGGATAACTGCGTATGGGGTGTTCTTCCACAGAAAACCCCTGGAACTCTGACATCCTCTCTTGTAGCGATGCGTAAAGTTGTGGTGATAATTGCTTTTCGAACGAGGATGATAAGTTTGGCGAATATTTTATGGCTTTTAAAAACAGTTTGTCAAACTCGGTTTTATTTATGCCTATTAGTTTGCAAAACTCTAAAGTATCAAATGGTTTAACTTGTTTAGGGATAACGCTGATATCATATACCAATTCGTTTTTTACAAGTGTTCTTCCGTTTCGGTCTAATATCGGGCCGCGTGCAGGGTATTTAATAAACTGGCGGATTACGTTTTTATTGGCATAAAGCAGGTATCTGTCGTCAATTATTTGGATATAAAATAATCTGCCAAGTAATATTAATGTAAGGGCTATAAATATGCCCCCGATAACATATCGCCGCTCAAAAAATTGATTCATTTACGTTCCCTGCTTTTTAAAAATAATAAGCCCGAGATCAACATCAAAAATACAGTAAATATTGAACTTAATACAACGCGTATAAGTGTATATTGTATTTCAGAAAAGCGAAAAACCTCCAAATTGAAAAGAAAGAAATGATGGAATAAAGTGAGGACAAACGCATAGGTAAAAAACCACCTAAAACCCATTAAGCTAAGGGTTGGTTCCGGCTCATTATCAAATCCCTCTTTTTGTACGGTAATGCTGATAAATAAAATGCGCACAAATGCAAGTAAAACACATGCTGTAGCATGCAGACCGGGCGTATCATAAAAAGCATCAATTGTTAAACCCAATATAAAGGCCAGCGCAAATAATAAAAGGTTGGGCGTTTCAAATGGGAGCAATAAAATGAAAAGTATATACAAGTAAGGCGTAGAGAGATTGTATAGTGTTATATTTTTTAATAAAAACACCTGTATAAAAACCAGTAAAATAAACCTTATTATATTTAGAATTATAGATCTACTCATCCTTCTTCTGCTGGGCCTCCAATCCCAATTGTTCTTTAGCAAGTTTATTGCTTACTACATATACATACTGCAGTTTGCTAAAATCAACAGCTATTGCTACATCCATATTTAAAAAAGAGCCCTTACCACTTTTAGAATGCAGGTTAGCTATTTTCCCGACTGGTATGCCTGCCGGGAACAGCGACAAATCTGACGTTACTACCAGCTCGCCCAGTTTAGGTGTAGCATTGTTTGATACATTGTATAGCAAACCCATGTGCGGGTTAAGGTCATCGCCCCAAATAAACGAACCCAGATCTTTTGTGCCTGCAAGTGAAGCGCTTATAATAGTTTCTTTATGTAATAATGATTGAACGACAGACATATGCTCACCAACAACTACAACCTTGCCCACAACGCCCGACGAGCAAATTACACCCATCCCCTTGGCAATGCCAGCTCTGCTGCCCTTATTAATAGTAAGGTAATTATTGCGCCGGTTAATTGAGTTATTAATCACTGCAGCATCTATGTATTCATATTGCTGTTTGTAAACAGTATCGGTTACTTTATGCCTGGCAATAGTATCTACATAGAAGGATGACTTGAGCTGATCTTTCAATATTGCATTTTCGCGGGCCAGGTTATCATTAACTTCTCTTAAAGAAAGGTAACTCTGCAGCTTATTAAGCTGTGCATATAAATTACCAGTAACCTGGTTGGTACTGTTAATGAAAGTGGCTTTTTGAAAAGAGTTATATTTAATATAAATAACCAGCGCGCTGACCTCAAATATAACGAACAGGAAAAATGCGTTGTACTTGCTGATGAAGATTAACAGGTTACGCATGGTTAGTGAGTGGTTGATTAAGTGAGTAATGAGTGGTGAATTAAGGTAGCTTAAACCACTCACTTAATTCACCATTTACTACTCACTGAACTATTGCATTAAAAATTTAAAATTACCAATATTTTTAAGGGCGGTTCCGGTGCCGCGAACTACGGCACGCAGCGGGTCTTCAGCAACGTGAACCGGTAATTTGGTTTTAGCGGCTATGCGTTTATCTAAACCGCGTAATAACGCGCCACCACCGGTTAAATAGATACCTGTTTGATAAATATCTGCTGATAGCTCTGGCGGAGTAATTTCTAAAGCTTTTAATATCGCCTCTTCAATTTTTGATATGGATTTATCTAAACAATGCGCAATTTCTGTGTACGATACCATGATCTGTTTTGGTACCCCGGTCATTAAGTCGCGGCCCTGTACAGCAAAATCAGCAGGTGGGTCACTTAGCTCAGGTAAAGCTGCGCCAACTTCAATTTTAATTTTCTCGGCAGTACGGTCACCAATCATAATGTTGTGCTGGCGACGGATATATTGTACAATATCCGAGTCAAAGTTATCACCTGCTACGCGTATGGATTGATCGCAAACAATACCGGATAAGGCAATAACCGCTATTTCGGTAGTACCACCACCTATATCAATGATCATGTTACCCATTGGCTCTTCTACATCAATACCAATACCTACCGCGGCAGCCATTGGCTCATGTATCAGGTAAACCTCTTTAGCGCCTGCAATTTCGGCCGAGTCGCGCACCGCGCGTTTTTCAACCTCGGTAATACCTGATGGGATACAGATAACCATACGCAACGATGGAAAGAACCATCCCTTACCCTGGTTTATCATTTTTATCATACCCCGTATCATATGCTCGGCTGCGTTAAAGTCGGCAATTACACCATCTTTTAGTGGCCTTACCGTGCGTATGTTATCGTGAGTTTTGCCTTCCATTTGCATGGCCTGGCGCCCAATGGCAATAACCTTGTTGGTTGTACGGTCAAAAGCTACTATCGACGGTTCGTCAACAACAACTTTATCATTATGTATAATAAGGGTATTTGCAGTACCTAAATCTATAGCGATCTCTTGTGTGAAAAAATTAAATAAACCCATTTTTAGTTTGCTTCAAAAATAATTGCAAAGGTATGATTAAGAGCACTAATTAATCTAATGAAAATCGAATTTCACGAATTAATGCGAATTGATAAATATAACTCCTATTTCGTGCAATTCGTATTAATTTGTGTAATTAGTGCGTTTTTATTAATGTTTAAAGTGGCGTACCCCGGTAGTAACCATTGAAATGTTTTTTTGATTGCACATTTCAACAGAAAGTTTGTCGTTTATTGATCCCCCGGGCTGTAATACAGCCAGTATGCCGGCCTCGGCAGCTAACTCAACACAATCAGGGAACGGAAAAAAAGCATCAGATGCCATTACCGCTCCGTTCAGGTCAAATCCAAAACTTTCAGCTTTAATAACAGCTTGCCTTAAAGAATCAACCCTTGAAGTTTGCCCCACACCGCTTGCCATAAGCTGGTGATTTTTTGCAAATACTATCGTGTTTGATTTGGTATGCTTAACCACCTTGTTGGCAAAATGCAGATCCTTTAGTTCCTGTGCGGTTGGCTGCCTGTTGGTAACAGTTGTCATTTGCTCAGGGCCTTCAATAATAGCATCCTTATCTTGTTCAATAACACCATTCAATAGTGTTTTAAATTGTTTAGAAGGTAATTCAACACGTTGGCGTATTAAAATAATTCTGTTCTTCTTCTCCTGCAAAATTTGTACAGCCTCATCAGTATATGCGGGCGCTATTAACACCTCATAAAATATTTTGCTTATTTCGGTAGCTGTTTCGGCATCTATCTCATCATTAGCAATAATAACGCCCCCAAAAGCAGATACCGGGTCGCATGCCAAAGCATCAATCCAGGCCTCTTTAATAAATGATCTGCTTGCAATGCCACAAGCATTGGTATGTTTTAAAATAGCTACAGTAGGTTCGGTAAACTCATCTATCAATGCTACAGCGGCATCAACATCAACCAGATTGTTGTAGGAAAGCTCTTTGCCATGTAATTTGGTAAACATAGCATCTAAATTGCCATAGAACACACCTTTTTGATGCGGGTTCTCGCCATAGCGTAACACCTGGCTGGCTTGGATGCTTTGCTTAAATACCGGCAACGGATCTTCCTGGTTAAAGTACTGGAATATCGCGGTATCGTAGTTTGAAGTTATATTGAATGCCTTATGTGCAAATTTTTTGCGCTGATCAATAGTAGTTGAGCCATTTTGGGCCTTTAATATTTCATCCAGCACGGTATAGTCATCTTTTGATGCAACAATAACCACATCTTTAAAATTCTTTGCCGCTGCGCGGATAAGGGAAATGCCGCCAATGTCTATTTTCTCAATAACATCGGCATGTCCCGCGCCCGATTCTACCGTTTCTTCAAACGGATAAAGGTCAACAATAACCAGGTCAATTTCGGGTATCTCGTATTGGGTAAGTTGTTGCTGGTCGCCTTCAAAGTTTCGGCGGGCCAGTATGCCACCAAATACTTTTGGATGCAGGGTTTTAACACGTCCGCCTAAAATAGAAGGATAAGAGGTAAGATCCTCAACAGCTATAACATCAACCCCAAGGCTGCGTATAAAAGTTTCCGTTCCGCCGGTTGAATATATTTTTACTCCAAGGCGGTTTAACTCCCGAATAATAGGCTCCAGGTTATCTTTATAATAAACTGAAATAAGGGCATTTTTAATTGCAACAGATTGACTCATTTAAAGAAAAATTTTGAGCCGCAAAGGTAGTGAATAGTGGTTGAAGATTGGTAATTGAGATTGGTTTTTTATGAAAATTGTAAGTTTATAGTATTGAGTAAAAATTGTAATATTGAATAAAAAAGCCTTATTATTGTTCATCAACCAAACCGAAAACCATGAAAACTCCTACCTGCTTATTAGGTGTTGCCATTATTATGTTGGTTAGCGCATGTCAAAAAAATGGTGTTGCTGTTATAAGTCAAAGTTCTTTAATAGGCAAATGGAAACTTGATGCCAATTTTTATGGTACGGGCAGCGCTCCAACCTGGTACCCCGTAGCTAAAGATGATAACCATACCGTGCAATTTAACGCAGATGGAACGCTGGGCGGTAATGAGTATTCGCAATATTATGGTTACAAAGTAAAAGATAGCCTGCTTACCCTAAACAGCACTGCAGATGCCGAATTAAGATTACTATACGCTATCAAACATGATACATTGATTGTGTCGCCCGCTTCTGTAAGTTGTTATGAAGGCTGTGCGGTACGGTTTGTTAAGCAGAAGTAGGATAAGCTAAAAGTATTACTCCTCCATAAAATCCAAGTCCTTGCCATAAGTTTCATCAAGAAACCAGGCTGCTGTAATGCCAATTGCAAACACAATTAGCCCGGTTACCCAGCCACCGGTTAAGTAATTATGAAAAATTCCCCGTGTAAATTTAAACAATAACAACATTAAGGGTAATGTACCACGCACCATGTTTGGTATGCTTATACCTGCCGATGCCCGCAGGTTAGTGCCAAATTGCTCAACACTGCTGGTAATGTATACCACATTTAGGCCCGCACCATAACCCAGGCCTGCACAAATGAAATAAAACCATGCCGGGCTGCCGCCTGATTGAAAAAAGTACAGCAATGTAAACACAATGGCAATGCCATAAAATATGAATAATGTTTTTTTGCGGCTTTGTAACCGCTGACTTAGCCAGCCAACACTAAAATCGCCGGCGGCAATAGCCAGGTATAAATACATAATGGCAGTACCCGGTTCAATGCCGTTTATACCCATATCCTTACCAAACTGATCTGAGAAAGTAACCAGTATGCCAATAATATACCATACAGGTAAACCTATTAGTATACATTGCATATACTTTGCAAACCGTTTACGGTTATTAAAAAACATTAAAAAATTGCCCTTGCTTACGGTGGCCTGTTGTATATGTTTAAACATACTGCTCTCTTGCACCTGCATACGCATCAATAAAAGCACCAGGCCAAGCGCGCCGCCTATATAATAGCAGGTGCGCCAGTCTACCATTTTACTAATTACTGATGCGGCTACCACGCCAAATAATCCAAAGCCGGCAATAAAACCCGCCGCGGTGCTGCGTTTTTCTTTTGGTAATAATTCGCTTACCAGTGTTATGCCCGCGCCAAGCTCGCCTGCAAGGCCTATTCCGGCAATAAATCTTAAAATAATATATTGATTTAAAGTACCCACCATACCATTTAAAATATTAGCGATGGAATAAAGCAATATAGACCCGAACAAAACTTTAAGCCGTCCTTTTTTATCGCCAAGTACGCCGAATATAATTCCGCCTATCACCATACCTATCATTTGAATGCTGATAAGCAACTCGCCTTTAGATAGTACTTCGGCAGGGTTTAAGCCAAGCGATGCTAAACTGGGTTTACGGATGATGGCAAATAGCAGCAGGTCATAAGTATCAACAAAAAAGCCAAGTGCGCTAACTATTACGGCAAGCTGGAAGATGCTGGTCGATGGTTTTTGGGTCATGGGAGTGATAAAGATTAGCCAATAGAGGTTAAAGATGGTTTTTAGTTATTGTGATTATTGGTGCGATAAAAATACACCTAATCTTCAATCTCCAAACTTTAATCTTTAAAAAATCAACCCTTCATTTTCTTCAATAAACTCTCAATCACTTTGGGGAAATGCTGATGCTCTAATTGCTGGCCCTTAAATTTTACCATTTCCAAATTATCGCCCGGTTCAATTTTAAATTTAGATTGATGGATGATCTCACCCTCGTCAAATTCTTCGTTCACAAAATGGATAGTAATGCCTGATTCTTCTTCGTTTGCAGCCAGTATGGCCTTATGCACATTATCGCCATACATGCCTTTGCCCCCATATTTGGGTAAAAGGGCAGGGTGCAGGTTAATAATTTTATTAGGGAAGCTTTTAAGTAGTGATGGTGGTACCAGCCATAAAAAACCGGCAAGTACAATAAGGTCAACCTGAAGGGTTTTCAGCATCCTTATTACATCATCTGTTTCATAAAATTCCTGGCGGGTAAAAACATGCGATGGTATCTCAAAATTATCGGCCCGCTGTAATACATAAGCTTGCGGATTATTAGTAAGTATCAATACAACTTCGGCCTCTGCATTGCGTTTAAAATGCTCCATTATTTTTTGAGCATTTGACCCTGATCCTGAAGCAAAAATGGCTATTCGTTTTTTCAAAATGGCGAATGAATATTATTTATGACCCAAATATAAACCTTTACACATTTTAATCACTATTGAACTGAAGCTTTTTGACGAACAAAACCATAACGTACAACTCTGCGTTTTGTAGTTGAGGTATGATTTGGTATATCGCCGGTTAATAATACCAGTGAGTAATCGCCAACATTCTCAATTTTAGCCGAAGCAAATGGTTTAGAGCTGCCTGCGGCTGTAGTGTCTTTACATACCATATCCGAACTGATGGATAACTGATCAGGAGCTAATAACCAGTGCCCGCTTGCTGTAGGTTGATGCAGGCAGTCAAAATTGGTATAGGTACAGGTATTATCTGTGTTAAATGTAAAAAGCTGGGTTGTATCGCACTTGGTATTTAAAGTATCAATTCTTTTTATGGTATCGCCAACAAACGATGTTACATTTACTGATGCCAGCTGCCACTTACCATTGGCAAAAAGCGTTTGTACAGAATTTTGCTTATCTTTTTTACAAGAATTGCTAAGCATGTTTATCAACAGTAAGCCCAGTATAAACAGAAATGGAATTTTAGTTTTCATTAAAAACAGATTGCTGCAAAAATAAGTAACCAACCGGCAATTATAACTGTTTTAAATTACTATTATTTTACAGGCAATTTTTAAGCTACTATATTTGCCTTATGCGAATACCTTTTGAACAACTTAAAGCCGAATTTAAACGTGTGCTTACTAATCTTAATTTCCCTGCCGAAAAAGCCGACCTATGCGCGCAAGTCTTTGCCGAAAACAGCAGGGATGGTGTTTATACACACGGACTGAACCGTTTCCCCACATTTGTACGTTATATAAAAGAAGGCGTTATACTTGCAGAGGCATCGCCGACAAAAGTTAATGGCCTGGGGGCAATGGAACAATGGGATGGTAATTTGGGCCCCGGTATGCTTAACGCCCGTTTTTGTATGGACAGGGCAATTAGCCTTGCCAAAGAAAATGGCATAGGGTGTGTAGCTATTAAAAACACCAACCACTGGATGCGTGGTGGTACTTATGGCTGGCAAGCTGCCGAAGCAGGATATATAAGCATAAGCTTTACCAATGCCGCGGCAACCATAGTGCCGTGGGGAGGCACAACAACTACACTGGGTAATAATCCGTTGGTTATTGCTGTACCGCGAAAAGAGGGGCATGTGGTGTTGGATATGGCCATATCGCAATTTTCATTTGGTAAAGTGTTACAGTATCAAAGTTATAACGAACAATTGCCTGTGCCCGGTGGATATGATAAGGAGGGTAATATAAGTACAGATGCCACAGTTATAGCCGCGTCAAAAAGGTTATTACCCATCGGTTTCTGGAAAGGTTCAGGATTAGCCATGGTGCTCGACCTGCTGGTTACTGTATTAAGCCAGGGTCGATCTGTAAAACAGATCGGCGAGCGTGAAACGGAATCGGGCGTATCGCAGGTATTTATAGCAATAAAGCCACAGGATGGCCAACAAACAGATGACCTTATAGAAGAAATATTGAACTATACCAAAAGCAGCGCGCCCGTAAATCCGAATAAACCGGTTTCTTATCCGGGTGAAAATACTTTAAAGACAAGGAAGAAAAATATTAATGAAGGGGTGTTGGTGGATGAGAAGATTTGGGCGGAGGTGCATGCGCTCTGAACTGCCTGAGCTAACCTGATCTACCCTGACCCAGGTTATTGTCTATAAAATAAAGACTTGCGAAGTTTTTAAAACTTCACAAATCAGGCATTAGAAATATTATATTTGTATTGAAATGCAGTTATCAGCTAATGACATACAGATAGTGAAGGATTATTTTTCCGGGCAACCGGTGATAAAGGCCTATGTATTTGGTTCGTTTTCCCGAAATGAAGCTGAACATGACAGTGACGTAGATATTTTGGTTGACCTTGATTATTCAAAGCATATAGGGCTTGGATTTGTCACCATGCAATCAGAACTTCAACAAAAACTGCATAAAAAAATAGACCTGATCTCCTCTAAAGCTGTGTCAAAATATATAAAACCTTTTATTGAAAAAGACAAAGTTTTGATTTATGAAAGGTAAAATTGGCGATCGCCAGCGATTACTTCATATTTTGGAAGCGATCAATGAAATTCAGCTTTATACCTCAAAAACAGATTTAAAATCTTTCCTTGCAAATTCAATGATGCGATTTGCCTGCATTAAACAAATTGAAATAATTGGTGAAGCTGCAAATACAATAACTCCCGAAACCAAAGCCATTTTTACCGATTTGAAATGGAAATAGATAATAGGAATGCGCCATATTCTTGTCCATGAATATTTTGGTGTGGATTTCGACCTGGTTTGGCAGGTTATTATTGATGATCTGCCTTCGTTGAAAGAGAAGATATTTAGTCTTATCAATAGAACTTCTTAATTATGAAAAGGATTAGGGCTTACATCATCCCCTCAAACTTTTCCCAAAATCCATCTTTAGGTACAGGTGCTATAATTAATATGGGTTCTTTTTTTATAGGATGGATAAACTGCAGCCTGCGAGCATGCAGGCAAATGCTTTTACGCAGGCTGCCGCGCGGGTAACCGTATTTATTATCGCCAACTATTGGGCACCCTAAGGTGGATAACTGCACCCTTATCTGGTGCGGGCGACCGGTTATCGGATCAACTTCAATTAAATAATATCCTTCCAGTTCACCAACCAGTTTATAATTTAACTCAGATCGCTGGCTGCCCGGCACTTCACGATCATATGCTTTGGTCACGTTTTTCTGCGGATTTTTTATCAGGTAATGAACCAAAGTGCCGGCTATTGGATTAGGCCTTTTGCGCACTACGGCATAATAGGTTTTATGCATTTCGCGAGCCTTGAACATTTTGTTTATCCGCTCAAGCGCCTTGCTGGTTTTAGCAAACAGAATAACGCCGCTCACGGGCCTGTCCAGCCGGTGTACTACGCCTAAAAAAGCGCCGTTAGGTTTGTTATATTTTTGGGCAATGTATTTCTTTACCTTTTCATCCAGCGATTCATCCCCGGTATCATCTACCTGCACAATATCGCCCGCGCGTTTATTCACGGCAATCAAATGGTTATCCTCATAAAGAATATCCTTCTCGGTAATATCGTAACTGGTATAATTAAATTCGGGTCTGGCCATTGTGATTAAGTCTTTAGTCGTGAGTCTTTAGTCGTAAGTCTTTAGTGGTTATTGAAATCTTCTGACTTCTGACTTCAGACGTTCGACTTCAGACTATCAATACTGCTCCTGCTCATTCGGGAAACGCTGCCCCTTTACATCGCTAACATAGCTTTTGATAGCGCTGTTCATTACATCATATAAATTGGCATACTGGCGCAAAAAGCGTGGTTTAAATCCTTTGTTAATGCCCAGCATATCATGTATAACTAAAACCTGCCCGTCGCAATGCTGCCCGGCGCCAATGCCTATGGTTGGTATTTGCAGGCTTTCAGAAACCTCTTTAGCCAGTTTTGCAGGTATTTTTTCAAGTACAATACCAAAACAACCAAGGTCTTGTAGCTTTAATGCATCTTCGCGTAATTTTTGCGCTTCGGCTTCTTCTTTTGCGCGTACAGTATAGGTGCCAAATTTATAAATAGACTGCGGCGTTAAACCCAGGTGGCCCATAACCGGTATGCCCGCGGTTAATATGCGGCTCACCGATTCGGCAATCTCAACGCCCCCTTCAATTTTCACACCGTGCGCACCAGATTCTTTCATGATGCGTATGGCAGAGCTTAAAGCTTCTTTAGAGTTTCCCTGGTAGGTACCAAAAGGCAGATCGACAATGATAAGGGCGCGATTAACGGCACGCACTACTGATGACGCATGATATATCATTTGGTCAAGTGTGATAGGCAAGGTAGTTTCATGGCCGGCCATTACATTTGATGCAGAATCGCCTACCAATATAATATCTACACCGGCGTTATCAACTATGGTAGCCATAGAGTAATCATAGGCGGTAAGCATAGATATCTTTTCGCCACGATTTTTCATTTCCTGTAATATGTGGGTGGTAATTCTTTTTACTTCTTTATGTACAGACATGGTAAATCATTTAATGCTTTATAATAAGCCATGCAAAGGTAGAAACTCTATGTTTATAAATTATTGAAATTTTACATTGAACAAATATTTAAAAATCATACATTTGCACCGTGAATCCGGAAGTTTCTTACTTCATCTTTCCAGTCAAATTTTACGGCGCGTTGCACCAAACCAGCCGTTATTTTAACCATTCAATTTATTTAAACAAATGACTTATTTCACCAAATTACCGGCAGTATTATTATTAGCTGATGGAACTGTTTTTTATGGCAAAGCTGCCGGAAAGATTGGTACTACTGCCGGCGAAATTTGTTTTAATACCGGTATGACCGGTTATCAGGAAATTTTTACAGACCCATCATACTTCGGCCAGATAATGGTTGCTACCAACGCGCACATAGGTAACTATGGCATTGCAGATATAGAGGTAGAATCTGGCAGCATACAAATTGCCGGGCTGGTATGTAAAAACTATAACATAGCTTACAGCCGCAAACAGGCTGATGAGTCTATACAGGATTATTTCCAGGAGCAAAACATAGTTGGTATATCAGATATTGATACCCGCCAACTGGTGCGCCATATCCGCGATAAGGGTGCTATGAATGCCATTATATCATCAGAAGTTTTAGATATTGAAGAACTAAAAATTAAACTGGCAGAAGTGCCATCAATGGATGGTTTGGAACTATCATCAAAAGTATCAACTAAAGAAACCTATACGTTTGGCGATGAGAGCGCGCCTTACCGCGTAGCGGTGCTTGACTTGGGTGTAAAGAAAAACATCCTGCGTAATTTTGACGACAGGGATGTTTATGCCAAAGTTTACCCGGCTAAAACCACATTTGCCGAAATGGAAAAAGATTTTGCGCCATCGGGCTACTTCATATCAAACGGCCCCGGCGATCCATCTGCCATGCCTTACGCTATTGATACCGTGAAAGAGATATTAGCGGCTGATAAGCCAATGTTTGGTATCTGTTTGGGCCATCAGCTACTGGCTTTGGCTAATGATATCCCAACCAAAAAAATGTTTAACGGTCACCGCGGACTGAACCACCCGGTAAAAAATATCATCATCAACCATTGCGAAGTAACCTCGCAAAATCATGGTTTTGGTGTGGTGCCAGAGGCAGTACGCGCATCTGATAAAGTAGAGATCACCCACGTTAACCTGAACGACCAATCGATAGAAGGTATAAGGGTGAAAGATAAAAAAGCGTTCTCGGTACAATATCATCCTGAGTCGTCACCCGGCCCGCATGATAGCAGGTATTTGTTTGATGATTTTATTAAGCTGATGAAGTAACATCATAAATGACCAACACTTTAGAGACGCGAGTGGGCGAATAACTGCATAGTATAGATTTGACAACTTTTTAAAAGTTGTCAAATCTAATTGCTGTTGATTAATGAATCAGGCGATAGCCGACACAAACATGTCGTACATTGATTAGCAAGTGAAGAGATTGCTTCGTTCCTCGCAATGACGCGCTGAAAAGAAATTCACCGACACCAAATCCACAATCTCCTTTTTAACCGACGGATAGCAGATCAATTCCACCCATTCACCGATAAAATCCCCCGTTTTACCTAATAACTATGTGTAGATTTTGATTTTGAGGCCACATTTGTCCTATAAATCATCACTAACTATGACAACGTTATTAACCGTACCTGCAATGATAATAATAACCAAGTTTATTGCTCATGCCGTTGCAGCAATCCATTTATTAGGTCATTTAGTAAAATAAATAGCTACCTACCTGTGTTTATTCGGATTACTGTAATAAAAACAGTAATCCGCTAAAAACTCATTGATATTCCAATTTTCTGCAGCATTTTTACGCTATGGTAAAACAACCCATTATCACTGTAAAAAACCTGGTGAAAAACTATGGCGATTTTAAGGCCGTAAAGGGCATTAGCTTTGAAGTATATGAGGGCGAAATATTTGGTTTACTTGGTCCCAATGGCGCCGGCAAAACTACCACCCTCGAAATTATTGAAACCCTGCGCGACAAAACATCCGGCGAGATAACTGTTGATGGTTTTAATATTGAAACCGATGCCGCCAATATCAAAAAGCGCATAGGCGTACAGCTACAGGCCGCGGGCTATTATCCAAATCTAAATCTTACCGAATTGATTAATCTTTTTTGCGGCCTTTACGGGATTGAGCGTAGCCCGATAGAAATGCTGGAAAAAGTAGCCTTGACTGATAAAGCCAAATCAAAGTATAAAGAGCTTTCCGGTGGACAAAAACAGCGGTTCTCTATCGCCACCACTTTAATTAATAACCCACGTATTGTATTTTTAGATGAGCCTACAACGGGCCTCGACCCACAGGCGCGCCGTAACTTATGGGACCTGATACGCGATATACGCGACCAGGGAACTACCGTTGTTATCACCACTCACTACATGGACGAGGCCGAAGTGCTTTGCGACCGCGTTGCGTTTGTTGATGGCGGTAATATAATAGGTGTAGATACGCCAGATAACTTTATTGATAAACTGGTTGAATCCGGTTTCGAGCGCAAAAAGGAGGTAAAACTGGCTAACCTGGAAGATGTGTTTATTAACATGACCGGTAAAGAGTGGCGGGAAGAGTAGCCCAGTTGGCAGTTTTCGGTTTGCAGTTAGCAGCCAATAGTGACTCAATGATTAATGACAAATAACCCAATGACAGATAAACCATACAGTAACCTTCATGCAACCCTGGCTATTGCCAAAGCGAGTTTCCGTTCTATTGTACGCAGCCCATCGTCGGTGGTGTTTACATTACTTTTTCCGTTGATATTTATATTGGTGTTTGGCTTTATCAGCGGGGGCAGTGTTATTTCTGTTGATGTTGGTGTGGCTAAAACTAATGATACCATTAACCCGGTTTACCAGGCATTAAAAAAAGTCAGCGTGGTGCGGTTGATCCACAACCAAACTCCTGAGCAAATGCGGGCCAACCTTCAAAAAGGCAGCATTGATGCCATAATGAATATTCAAAAAAATACTAAGCCGCCTTACTTTACTGTAAATATTCAATCCAGCAAAGCATCGGGCGATAAGATCAGCATTCTGAAATCGGCTTTAAATAATATTTTTTTCCAGATCAACTCGCACGTGCCCGATGCTCCGCCGCCGGTTGCTGTAATAAAAGAAGACGCCATACAGGGCCGCGAGTATAAAACCATAGATTTTATTTTACCGGGGCAACTTGGGTTTGCCTTATTAAGCACAGGCGTATTCGGCACAGCCTTCGTTTTTTTAAGCCTGCGGATAACGCTGGTTATAAAACGCTTTTTTGCCACGCCGGTAAAACGATACAGCATTGTAATTGGCGAGGCATTAGCCCGCATATCCTTCGCTTTAATCGGTGCTTTATTTATTATTACCATTGGTCGCTTTGCTTTTGGGTTTACGCTGGTGCACGGGTTTGTCACGGTAATAAATATGCTCATACTCTCCTTTATTGGAGTGGTTGTTTTTATGGGTTTTGGGTTTACAGTATCAGGCATAGCTAAAAATGAAAGTTCTGTGCCGCCTATTGCTAATATGATAACACTGCCTCAGTTTTTGTTGTCGGGTACGTTTTTTTCTATTAACGTGTTCCCGGCATGGCTGCAACCTATCAGCAGGGCATTGCCGTTAACTTATTTAAATGATGCCATGCGTAAAGTAGCATTCGAGGGTGCAAGCCTGATGGATGTATCGCATCAAATATTAATTATGTGTTTATGGGGTGTGGGTATTTATTTTGTGGCTGTTAAAACGTTTAAGTGGGAGTAATTGTCTGAACCATGATTTTTAGGATTTGAGGATTGTCTTGATTACAATATCTAATAATCCTAAAATCATGGTTCAGATAAATAAATAATGTGATATGAAATTTTCTTTTTTCTATTTAGCAATTGCCCTGTCATTTCAAATTGCTATATTAAATGCCCAACCCCGCGGTATACATATTAGCTGGAACGGCACTGGCAAAACAGCAACTACCATGGCTGTTACCTGGTTAAATGATAATACAGATAACGGCGTTGTTAAATATGGAACTAAGGCCGAAAACTTAGATCAAACTGTAACAGCTATTGAAGCTTTTTCATCGGGCGTTAAAACTTATGTTAGCAAAGCCACCATCCAAAGTCTTAAACCTGCCACCTATTATTTTTATAAAGTGGGGTCGGATAGAAACGGATGGAGCGCGGTATATAAATTCAAAACGGCCCCTGCCGACGGTGATAAATCAAAAATATTCATCGGCCTTTGGAGCGATACCCAGAATAACGGCGGCAATCTCAATTTCGAGCAAACAGACACCATAGTAAAACAATTAAGCAAGAACACTTATGATTTTACTATCCATACCGGCGATATTGTAGAGAACGGCTCAGTCGCCAAAAGCTGGAACGGCTATTTTAATACAGGGCAGCCTGTTAATTCAAATATGCCGTTAATGTCTGTACCGGGTAATCATGATGTGGTGAATGATACTACTTCAAAAATCTTTCAGCGCCCTTTTCCTGTATTTTTTGAACTGATGAATTTGCCCGGGGATCAGTTGAACTATTCATACAATTATGGTAACGCGCATTTTATCGCTATCAATTCAGGTTACGCGCAGGGGGCAGAAAAAGTTGGGAAGGTTTTGTTTGCAGAAAATTCTGAAGAATATAAGTGGTTGGAAGCCGACCTGAAAAATGCAAGGCAAGACAAAAACGTTAAATGGATAATTATGTACTCGCATTATCCATTGTTTGTTTTTGGTGTGAGCCATATCCAAACCTGGCAAAATCATATACAGCCATTAGTTGATAAATATAAGGTCGACTTATACATAGCGGGCCATCGGCATGTATACGAAAGGCATAAAGCTATAAAGGGCACTCAAATATTTGAACAGGCCGATGTGCACGTTTACAACAAGCCACAGGGCACTGTTTATGTAAACAATGGCTCAAGCGGCGGCTCATTGCAAGGTGCAGGTGGCTGGGATATGCCCGATATGTTATTTACACCACGGCAAAAAATATACACCTATTCTGAAATGACCATCCAGGGTAATACCATTGCGTACAAAGTATTTGACAAACAAGGTAACCCGGTTGATTATTTCAAACTCATTAAAGATTAACATTAGGTAATAAAACTGTTAATCTTAAAGTAATTTCCCACTTATTTATTTGAAATTGTATCTTTGAAAAACTAAACGTTTTTGGTGTACTATTTACACTAAGTTATACAACCGAATAAATCGTAGAAAAAAATGAGTTTAATAATTGATGTTCACGCCCGCCAGATACTTGATTCGCGCGGAAACCCTACTATTGAAGTAGATGTATTAACCGAAAATGGCTATTTGGGCCGTGCCGCTGTACCTTCGGGTGCATCAACAGGTATCCATGAGGCTGTTGAGTTGCGTGATAATGATAAAGCTGTTTACATGGGCAAGGGCGTTTTAAAAGCAGTTGCCAACGTAAACGATATTATAGCTAAAGAATTACAAGGTATTGACGTATTCGATCAAAACAGTATCGACAAGATAATGATCGAATTAGATGGTACGCCTAACAAAGGTAAATTAGGTGCTAACGCCATTTTAGGTGTATCGCTTGCCGCTGCCAAAGCTGCCGCGCAGGAAAGCCGCCAGCCTTTATACCGCTACATTGGTGGTGTAAATGCTAATACCCTGCCAATTCCGATGATGAACATCGTTAACGGCGGTTCGCACTCTGACGCTCCTATAGCGTTCCAGGAGTTTATGATTATGCCGGTTGGCGCGTCTTCATTCTCTGAAGCACTACGTTGGGGAACTGAAGTTTTCCATAACTTGAAAAAGATATTACATGATCGTGGTTTATCAACCGCTGTTGGTGATGAAGGTGGTTTTGCCCCAACTTTTGAAGGTACCGAAGATGGTGTTGAAACTATTTTACAAGCTATTGAAAAAGCAGGCTACAAACCAGGCGAAGATATATATTTAGCGTTTGATTGCGCCGCGTCTGAATTTTACAAAGACGGCAAATACGACTACACCAAATTTGAAGGCGAAAAAGGCGCCATCCGCACCAGTGCAGAACAAGCAGAATATTTGGCTCAATTAGCAGAGAAATATCCGATCATATCTATTGAAGATGGTATGGCCGAGGATGACTGGGCAGGCTGGAAATTATTAACCGACCGTATTGGCGATAAAGTACAATTAGTAGGTGATGACCTGTTCGTTACCAATGTAACCCGCCTGCAAAGAGGTATTGACGAAGAAACTGCAAACTCTATCTTGGTAAAAGTTAACCAGATAGGTTCATTAACAGAAACTATTAACGCGGTAAGCCTGGCACAAACGCATGGTTACACATCAGTAATGAGTCACCGTAGCGGCGAAACCGAAGATGCTACTATTGCTGATTTAGCAGTAGCTTTAAATTGCGGACAAATAAAAACAGGTTCGGCTTCACGGTCTGACAGGATAGCTAAATACAACCAGTTATTACGTATTGAGGAAGAATTAGGCGCTAACGCTAAGTTCATCGGCAAGAACTTTAAGTTTTTGAAGAAATAATATCCGCCGCGAATTTTTCGAATTAAGGCGAATTTCACGAATTGAAAAGGCTCCGATTTATCGGGGCCTTTTGTTTAAAGTGTAGGTGTATACGGTAAGTGTATACACCATATACACCTATATACACCCATATACACTGGCAAAATGGTGTCACCATTAATTTGAAAAAGTTAGTCGGGATTGAAAATTAGGAGTGTTCGAAAGATTCTAAAAAGAGTGGCGGGCCGTGCGATTCCCCTCTTGAGAGGGGTGTAGGGGTGTGTTTCGCAAGGCGGCTAAACACACCCCTGCAGCCACACCGCCAACCGCGCCCCCTCTCAAGAGGGGAACTTATTAGCATATTAAATCTTTCGAACACCCCTAATTGAAAATCCGGACTAACAGGATGAGTCCTCGCGTTAAGGATTGCAGCGGATACCGGCCTTGCGCCTAATGCCTGCAGGCGTATGAGCGAAAAGCCTGCCCCGAAGGGAACGCCCATATTATTATCATCTTTTTCTTCTTACCAAACAAATCTCCTAACACAAAACCCACCAACACCATCATCAATATCTCTACCCAACACACATCCCAAATAAAAACCGTATCTTTGCGCAAATAATTTAATACCCGTTAGCTTTACGGTTTTGATCACCGACAAACTCTTCAGATCCGCTATGCAATCGCGTTAGCACATAAATAATAAGAAACAATACATGTCATTCGAAAATTTAAACTTGATTGAGCCTATTCTCAGGGCTTTAAAAACTGAGGGATATACCACACCTACACCTATACAAGAGCAAGCAATACCTATTGTACTGCAACGCCGCGACCTTTTGGGCTGCGCGCAAACCGGTACCGGTAAAACTGCTGCTTTCTCTATACCCATTTTGCAGTTATTATACCAGGACAGGTTACAGCATAAAGAACAAAAAACCATTAAGGCGCTGATATTAACTCCAACGCGCGAACTGGCCATACAAATTAACGAGAGCCTTGCCGCTTATGGCAGGCATACCGGTTTAAAACATTTGGTAATTTACGGAGGTGTATCACAAAACCCGCAAACCGAGGCCTTGCGCCGCGGGGTGGATATTTTGGTTGCTACACCGGGCCGTTTATTGGACCTGATGAACCAAAAATATGTTCACCTTGACCACATTAAAATGCTGGTGCTTGATGAAGCCGACCGTATGCTGGATATGGGTTTTGTGCATGATGTAAAAAAGATTATAGCAAAGGTACCTGCCAAAAGACAGACCCTGTTCTTCTCGGCAACTATGCCTAATGAGATTCAACAACTGGCTAATACCATATTAACTAACCCGGAGAAGGTGGAAGTTACCCCGCCGTCATCAACTGCCGATACTATACAGCAGGAACTTTACTATGTAGAGAAAAATGATAAGCGGTTATTATTGGTGCATATATTAAAAGATAAAGATATTAAAACCGCGCTGGTATTTACCCGTACCAAACACGGTGCCGACAAAGTAGTGAAGGACCTGGTTAAAATTGGCATTACTGCCGAGGCTATCCACGGTAATAAATCGCAAAACGCGCGTCAAAGGGCGTTGACTAATTTTAAAGCCCGTACCACACGTGTTTTAATAGCCACAGACATTGCCGCGCGCGGTATTGATATTGATGAGCTTACCCACGTAATAAATTACGAGATACCAAACATCCCCGAAACGTATGTACACCGTATTGGCCGTACAGGCAGGGCAGGGGCAAGCGGTATAGCTATGACTTTTTGCGACCAGGAAGAGATTGACTTTTTAAAGGATATACATAAACTGATAGGTAAACTAATACCTGTTAACGATGGACATCCGTATGTAATGAGTCCGCAAAGTATAGTTGCCAAACATGCCGACAGTCAAGCAAAAGGCGGCGGCGGACGTACCGGCGCGCCTAAACGTGGTCGTGGGTTTGGCAAAAGTAACCGTGGTGGTGGCGGTGGTAGCCGTCCTGCCGGCAAGCCGGATGGTAACCTAAGTGGCGGCAGGCCAAGCGGCAATCGCCGCAGAGATTAATGATTAGTGATTAGAGATTAGCTAATCAACCAATCTCTAATCACCAACCTCTAATCATAACTTTCGTTAATAATTTAAATAAAATGTTAACACTGGCTTAATACCATCGTGTTTCAAAAGCTATACATTTACTATATGAATTATAAGCTCACATTTAGTTTTTTGTTGATCATTGGCGCTGTTAACACTTCTTTTTCGCAGCAACATTTAAAATTGAACCATGTTGTGCCCAAACAACCGGTTGTTATGATTATGATGGATGGCTTTGGCAAGCCTTACCTTGACGCGAGCGATATGCCTGTGCTTAAAAGCCTTTTGGCTAAAGGCCTCTATAAAATAGCTAAAGACATGACGCCCTCGGTTACTAACTGTAATAACGCTGCTATTTGTACAGGTACTTTTCCGGAAGTTAACGGCATTGTTGGCAACAGTTTTTATAATTATAAAACCAATGAGGAAGAGTTGATGGAAGACTCCTCTTTAGTAATGGCGCCTACTATATTTACCCGGGCGGCTAAGTATGGCGTTAAATCAGCATTAATTTCAAGCAAGCTAAAAACAATTCATTTATTAGCAAAAGGCACCACCATTGCCATAAGCCCCGAAATAGCAACGGAAGAGTGGACAAATGCGATTGGCCTTCCGCCAGATAAATACTCCAGCGAGGTGAATTACTGGACCTTTAACGCCGCTATTCATCTTATGAAAACCCGTCCGGATATTGGTTTATACTACATTCATACCACCGATTACCCTATGCACATGTGGGAGCCTGGCGATGCCCGCTCCAAACTGCACCTGCACACAATTGACAGCCTGTTAGGCGTAATTGTTAAAACTTTGCCTAACGCCGCTATTTTTATAACTGCCGACCATGGCATGAACTATAAAAGTAAGGTTTGGGATATTACCAAAGCATTAGCCAACCGGGGTTTACCAATTAAGTTGAGCATTTCCGCTTCAAAAGACTTATATCCTAAACATCACCTGGGTTTTGGGGGCTGTGTATATGTTTACCTTAATAAAGCTGCCGATACTGCTAAAGCCAAAAAGATACTGCTAAGCCTGCCTGGTATTGAAACGGTTTATACCCGCCGGGAGGCCGTTGTCAAATTTCATGAAATGGCATCGCGCATTGGCGACCTGGTTGTTTTGGGTGATAAAAACACTGTTTTAGGTGAAGCCACAACTGAAACAGAAACACTGGCTGCAACTTACAGATCGCATGGCTCAGTTTATGAAGAAGATGTGCCGTTAATTATCTATAATATTCCTCATCCTGCAGCCACATATTTTAAGTACAATAAAGATTTGCTAAGGTGGCTATATTAAAGTGATAGTGGCTTTACCGGGTTCAGCATCCAGCAGGAAGTTGAGCTCCGGGTTACCATGCAGATAGGTTCTTTAAAATATGGAAACATATTAAGCTCTCGCAGATGACCCTCAATATTAGTAAGTTAATAAACATATTTGCATAGGTTGATCTTTTAGTTTAATTTTAACTTAAATTACCATTTACGTTTATGAAACGATTGATAGATCTTTTTAAAAACAAATATTTTTTGCTGTCGCTTGCCTTTGTGGTATGGATGGTGTTTTTTGATAAGAACGATCTGTTATCTCAATACCAGTATCACCAGGAAGTAAGTAAGCTAAAACAGGAGCGCGATTTTTACAAATTGCAAACCGCCAAAGTTAGCAAGGACCTTGATGAGCTAACCTCAAACCCCGAAAAACTCGAGAAATTCGCCCGCGAAAAATACTTGATGCGGAAAGATAATGAGGATGTTTTTGTGATTGTTAAAGAAAAGGCTGAGTAAATCTTCACCCTTGCTCTTCACCACGGGTCATTGCGAGCACCCACCAAGTGGCCCTGGAAAAAATCGTTATGACGTGTGAAAAAAAGGAAACTATATAAAACTCGGTGTCATTTCGACGAGGAACGAGGAGAAATCTATGCATTTCAATCCGTCTGCTTAGCACGTGTATAGATTTCTCACTATGTTCGAGATGGTAATTTTATTGTATTGATAATAAATAACTTACAATCACGTCATTGCGAGGAACGAAGCAATCTCTGCACTTGCTAATCAATTATGAAAAATGCTTAATGGGCCATATAAAAAAAAGCAACTTCCACAGTTGAATGTCCTACGTAGAGATTGCTTCGTTCCTCGCAATGACGATAAGGTTAATTTTTCTACATTTGAACCATGAGTATCCGGGTTGAAAATTTAAAAAAAATTTATGGGAAGCAAAAAGCGGTTGATGGCATAACTTTTAATGCAGAGCCGGGGGTGTTGGGCTTTTTGGGTCCGAATGGTGCAGGGAAATCTACCACCATGAAAATTCTGACAGGCTTTATTCCGCAAACCAGTGGTAAGGCAACGGTATGTGATTTTGATGTAAGCACCCAATCGCTCGAAGTTAAACGCAATATTGGCTACCTGCCAGAAAGTAATGCGCTTTACCTGGATATGTATGTAAAAGAATCTCTTGCTTTTATAGCCGGCATCCATAAAATACATGAGCCCGAAAAACGCATAGCTGATATAATTGAAATGACCGGGCTTGGACCTGAGCAGCATAAAAAAATAGGCCAGCTATCTAAAGGCTATCGCCAGCGTGTAGGTTTGGCACAGGCTATTCTGCATGATCCGCAGGTATTGATATTGGATGAGCCTACCTCGGGCCTTGACCCTAATCAACTAATAGGCATCCGCCAGTTAATACTTGACTTGGGTAAAACTAAAACCATTATTCTATCTACCCATATTATGCAGGAAGTGGAAGCGGTATGTAACCATGTTATTATTATTAATAAAGGAAAAATTGTGGCCAATGATACTTTGGCAGGATTGAGGGCGAAGAATAACGGGAATACTTTAGAAAATGTATTTATAAGTTTAACAAATAATAATTAAGCGTAAAAAATATAATATAAGGAATGTACTCAATCCTCAAAAAAGAAATTACCTCTTATCTAAGTTCATTGGTGGCCTATGTAACTATTGGCGTGTTCTTGCTGGTGCTGGGTTTGTTTTTATGGGTGTTCCCCGATTCAAGCTTATTAGATTACGGCTACGCCGGATTGGATGGCTTGTTTAGCACGGCCCCGTATCTGTTTATGTTTTTGATTCCGGCAATTACCATGCGGTCGTTAGCCGAGGAGCGTAAAGAGGGCACGTTTGAGTTGCTTTTAACCCGCCCGCTAACTGATCTTCAAATTGTATTGGGTAAATATTTCGCCGCTGTATTATTGGTGCTGTTTGCTTTGGTACCTACACTCACCTATTATTATTCGGTTTATGTATTGGGTACACCGCAAGGTAATATTGATACCGGCGCGGTTATAGGCTCATACATCGGTTTGTTTTTGTTGGGGGCAGCATTCGCGGCAATTGGTTTGTTTGCATCATCCATCACCAAAAATCAGATCATTGCTTTTACTATAGCGGTATTTTTATGTTTCTTTTTTTATAGCGGATTTGATTCATTAAGCAGCCTGCTTTCATTGCAAAATACAAACGTGCAAAGTTTGGGTATCAATGAGCATTACCAATCAGTAAGCCGCGGTGTGTTAGATACCCGCGATCTGGCCTATTTCATTGTATTGATAGCCATATTTATTTGGCTCACCCTGTTTGTGCTTTTAAAACAACACCAAAAGGCGTTAAACAAAAACATAACGCTGGGCGGTGTTGGTATTGTGTTGTGCGTAACCATTTTCACCAGCCTTGCATTTACCCGTATTGATTTTACTGCCGAAAAACGTTATACCATATCACCCATTAGCAGGCAAGTGTTAGATAGCTTGTCGAAACCTGTAAAAGTTACTGTTTACCTGCAGGGCGACCTAACCGGCGGCATGAAGCGCCTGAAACGTGCTACCAATGATATGCTGAGCGATTTGCAGGCTTACAGTCACCGTAAGCTGCAGTTTGAATTTGTTGACCCATTAAAGGGCCTATCAACCGAACAGCAAAACCAGGCCATACAGGACCTGCAATCAAGGGGCATAGAACCAACTTCATTAAGTGTAAAAACGGATGATGGGTTATCGCAAAAAACTATTTTCCCGGCGGCCATGGTATCAGCAAATGGCAAGGATATACCGGTTAAGCTGCTGTATGCCCAAAATCAAATGCGCCTGACGGCAGATGAGCAGCTAAACAATTCTATCCAAAACCTGGAGTACGCGTTTACATCGGCTATAAAAAAAGTAACGCGTGGCGGCAAGCCGCAAATTGGTTTTACAGCCGGGCACTATGAGTTGACCGACCTGCAATTAAATGATGCCATGAAAAGCTTGTCGGACGGGTTTGAGGTGGGTAGGGTTGATTTGAAAAATATTCCTTTTGATAGCCTGCTGAAAATAAAGCTAATAGTAATAGCCAAGCCCGAAAAGCCATTTACCGAGCTGGAGAAATTTAAGCTGGATCAATATCTGATGCGTGGCGGCAGGGTGCTTTGGACGATAGACCAGGTTAGCGCCGAACTGGATAGCCTGCGTGGCCGCGGCGGCGATCAGCTGGCGTTTGGCAAGCAGTTAAATTTAGACGATCAATTATTTGTTTATGGCATCCGCATAAATTATGATCTGATAGCTGATATGAGCTGCGCGCAAATACCCCTTAGCACAGGCAATATTGGCGGGCAGGCACAAATACAATTGGTGCCCTGGTTGTTTTACCCGATATTTATTCCATTATCCAAACATCCTGTAGTTAAAAATCTGGATGGCATATACAGTGAGTTCCCCAGCACTATCGATATACTGGATACCAAAGGCGTTGAAAAAACGGTGCTGCTGGCTACATCGCCCTATAATAAAAAAATGTCTGTTCCGCATATGCTGTCATTACAGGCGGTAGAGCAAGTGCCCGAGCCTAAAGATTTTCAAGGCATACCCAAAACTACTGCGGTATTGCTGGAAGGCAAGTTTGCATCGGACTTTAAGAACCGCCCCGTACCCGCCGACCTGAAAGAAAAAATTGCCATACAGGACGAAAGTAAACCCACCAAAATGATAGTAATAAGTGACGGCGATATATTTAAAAACCAGGTGGGCGCTGATGGTTCGCCATATCCGTTAGGGTATGATCATTATACGCAGCAAAACTTCGGCAATAAAAATCTGTTGCTCAATATTGCCGATTATATGACCGACGATTCGGGCCTGATATCCTTACGAAACAAAGAAATTAAACTGCGCCTGCTTAATAGAGCAAGGGTGCGCAGCGAGAAATTATACTGGCAGGTAATTAATACAATTATTCCTTTGTTATTAGTGTTAATATTTGCTATTTTTCAACATTATATCCGCAAGAGAAGGTATGCTCATTAAATTTTATACTTTTGACTAATTAACACTAAATTTATATATGAGATTTATAGTTTCTACATCAACATTACTAAAGCAATTACAGTCTGTAAGCGGTGCATTAAGCAATAGTACCGTATTACCTATACTGGAAAACTTTTTGTTCGAGATAAAAGATGGAAACTTAACCATTTCTGCTACCGACCTGCAAACCAGCATGACCACCTCTTTAACTGTTGAGGCTAAAGAGAACGGGCGTATTGCTATACCATCTCGCATACTGTTAGAAACTTTAAAATCATTACCAGAGCAGCCCATTGCTTTTTCTGTTGACGATGCTACGTTTGCTATAGAAATTAACGCGGGTGATGGAAAATATAAACTGAGCGGAGAGAATGGTGAGGATTTTCCGAAAATTCCGGTTGTAGAAAATGCTTCATCAGTAAATTTACCGGCATCGGTTTTGGCCGAGGCTATTAACAAAACCATATTTGCCGTAAGTAATGACGAGTTGCGCCCGGCCATGACAGGTGTTTACTGCCAGCTAAGCAGTCAGTATTTAACCTTTGTTGCTACCGATGCACACAAGCTGGTACGTTACCGCAGGTTAGATGCCAAGGCAGAAACTACCACCTCGTTCATCCTGCCTAAAAAGGCGCTAACGCTGCTTAAATCTGCTTTACCAACTGATGATGTAAATGTATCTGTTGAATATAACAGTACCAGCGCGTTCTTTAAGTTTAACAATATTAACCTGGTATGCCGCTTAATTGATGAGCGCTACCCGGATTACGAAGCGGTTATACCATTAAATAACCCTAATAAATTAAGTATTGACCGTTTGGCATTTTTAGGTTCATTAAGCCGTGTTGCCATTTACGCCAATAAAACCACTCACCAGGTTAGATTAAAAATTACCGGCAGCGAGCTGCATATTTCATCAGAAGATATTGATTTTGCAAACGAGGCGCATGAGCGTTTAGGCTGCCAGTATGAGGGTGAGGATATGGAGATAGGCTTTAATGCACGGTTTTTAATTGAAATGTTGAAAAATCTAAGCGGGGAGGAAGTATCTTTAGAGATGTCTACGCCTAACAGAGCCGGATTATTATTACCACAAGGAGGCGATGAGAACGAAGATGTGCTGATGCTGGTAATGCCGGTTATGCTTAATAGTTATGCTTAAGTGTAAACTTAAATTATAGATCCAAATATTAGTCCGGCGTAAAAACCGGACTTTTTTGTTAAAACCGACAACAAAACCCGCGATAAGCAGTTATATAACACCTGGGTATTTATATGAATATTAAAGCTTTAATATTACTTTTTGCCATTGCCGTAACAGGCTTATCGTCTTGTAAAAAAACCAGCGATACTACCTCTTTAGCTCTTACGACCAATATTAATGTAGTTAATGCAAGTGCCGATACCTTAAATTTTTATCAAAATGGCACAAGGTTAAATAATACTACTAATTTATACCCCTTTGGTTCATTAACTAATGTTAATGTAATTGCAGGTACGCAAAATTACCAGTTTAAAAAAGCTGGCAGTTCAAACACATTAATTGACCTGCCTTTAACGATCGATTCTAAAACGGCTCATACCTTATTTGTAGCAGGTGAAGCGGTAGACAAAGTATTTTTGCTACGTGATACCATAGTTAATGATACAGTTAAAAATACCGCAGTAATAAGATTTATAAACGCATCGCCAATACCGGGTAACCTTGACATTTATATAGGAAGTAATTTAGTGTATAAGAACAGGGCATTTAAATCGGCAACGGCATATATGCAAGTAAACAGCGGGAAAAATGTGTTATCAATTTACCAGTCGGGTAGTACAAGCCAATTAATTCCATCCGGTACTTTAACATTGGTTGCCGGGGGCATATATACTTTATATACAAAAGGCGTATTAAATGGTACAGGTAATAATGCGTTTGGCGCGCGTATTTTAACCTTGTAAATATTAAAAATATAAAATGGCTGATAGAAATAAGGCAATGGTTTTTCTGTTTTTATGCTGTGTAGGCATAATGGTTATACCATTTATTGCTTCGTGCGGAAAAAATGGTACTGCACCTGCGGGCTCAAACATACAAATGCAGGTTATTAACTTAAGCCCAGATCTGCAACCGGTAAATTTATACGTTAGCTATATAAAGCAAAACACGGTACCTTTTTCTTACCCTTCGCCATCAGGATATTTTACGCTAAAGAATATTGATACACCCGTACAGATCAGGTCGTACAATACAAATGTTTCTACAACAAATTTTATTTCGTTAAACACGCCTTTAAAAAATAACTATAAGTATACATTATTTGTAACCGGTTTAAGGGCAGATAGCAGTATAACATCTATATTTACTATTGATACAGCAGCAACACCAGCTGTTGGGCGGGGTAAAATTAGATTTGTAAATGCCTCGCCCCGATCAGGCGCGTTTGATATAACTGTAAACGGTACTATGGCTTTTACCAACCAAGGCTATAAAAAAGTATCTAACTTTATAGAAGTGCCGCCCGGTAATTATGATTTTAAGATATTGCCAACCGGATCAGGTAAAGTATTGGCAGATATGCCAGGGACAGTTATTCTTGACGGTAAAGTGTATACGCTGTATTGCCGGGGTATTGTAGGAGGGGCAGATTCTGTTGCCTTTGCGGGCGGCATTTTAAATAACCGGTAAACTTTGCCATATATATTTCTATTTTTGCCAAAAATTTAAACCATTGGAACTAGTAAAAGCCTTAATAGATTTTATAATACATATTGATAAACACCTGGTACAAATTACCAGTCAGTACCAGGGATGGACCTACCTGATATTATTTGTTATCATATTTGCCGAAACGGGCTTTGTTGTAACCCCGTTTTTACCCGGCGATTCACTTCTTTTTGCCGCAGGCGCGTTAATAGCCGGTGGTAACTCGGGCCTGGATATTTATATTTTAGCTCTTATACTAATATGTTCGGCGTTTACAGGCAATACCTTAAATTATACGCTTGGTAATTATTTTGGCCCCAGAGTATTTAAAGAAAAAAACAAAATATTAAAGCTGGACTACTACCTGCAAACCAAAGCGTTTTTTGATAAACATGGTGGCAAGGCTGTAATATTTAGCCGCTTTATGCCAATTGTCAGAACCATAGCGCCGTTTGTAGCTGGGGTAGGGCGCATGCCGTTTTTACGTTATAGTTTATATAATATTATTGGTGGCGCGGCGTGGATAATACTTTTCTTATTTGCCGGCTATATGTTGGGTAATGTGCCGTTTTTTAAAGCGCATTTTTCTTTAATAGGCATAGTTATTATTTTGGTTTCTATCATCCCGCCAATTATTGCAGCTGTTAAAAGCGGTACCAATAAAAAGAAAAGTTAAGCTGGTTGTGCAAATTTTTCCCGTCCTTTTTTTCCGCGGTAGCTAAACCAAAACGAATAGCAAATAGGTATAAGAAAATAAACAAACCCGGATAGTCCCGAAGTTTTTGTTGGCAATAGAAGTGCTATTATCATGGCCAAAACCCCTATTAAGGCACTAATAAGATTAATAGATGATATAGTTTTGGTTTCAAACTGCTCTCTGGGTGTAAGTTCAAGATGTTTTGCCTGCCGTTGGGCATTTAAATACATTAAATAAAATAAAGCATATATAACACTATATCCTAACCCATAGATTAGCATAAGGGATGTGCTTTGACCCTCCTTTATACCCATTTGTAAAATTTGGCCATCATGCATATAAGTATGATTTGTAAATAGTAGAAGCGCCAAAAACTTCATCGGGTAAACGTAAACCAACACTACAAATAATAAAATGGCATTTAATACAACAGTTGTGTTATCACTAAGCCCATATCGCCTAAAAAAAACATTCTGGCTATTCCATATCAGGAACAGCATGGCAAAGCAGGCCGCAAAACTTAGCGTGCCCTTCATGGTTTCAAATAGGTCATCAAATGAATGTGGCACCTCTATAGATACAATAATTAGTGTTAAGGCAAATGCAAACACAGCATCACTAAAGGTTTCCAGTCGCGAGGGTTCATGGCTGCGCCATTTAATTACTGATTTTTTATTTATGTGTGCTGCTGCTTTTGCTCTCATAGTTGTTAATTAGTGAATGCTGCAATTTTTCCTGCTTTAAAAATAGCTTCTTCTTTTTGAATTTTATGCATGTCGGAAGCATTTAAAGGTTGCTTTATTAATTTGTTCAGATCGGGCTGCCCTGCATCTATCCAGGCCGAGTACCAATAACTACCCACAGATAACACCGCCGACCGCATGCGCCGCTGTACCATGCCCCGTAACATTTTTTGGTAGGCCCTGCTATATTCAACAGAATAATCTTTAACCGCTCGTTTACCATGCATTACCATAGTGTATTTTTTATCGGCAGGATAGGTTTTATTTAGTAACCGCTCCAATCGTAATGTCGAATCGGCTTCTTTAAAAGATGTGCGGCAAATTTTAAAGGCTTCTTTTAATGGGTTTTCAATATATCTTACTTTACCTGCATAGCAATTATAATTGGCGGCAAAAAGCTCTGGCAGGCGGCTTTCCCATAGGGCATGTATACCGGTTTGATTGGTAAGCTGCCCGTTATAGTTTTGGGTAAGATGAAGTGGCACATGAGCATCAGCAACATAATGCCCCAGGTTGGCTGACGCGGTTAGTATGCCGGTAGTATCATGCCCCTTAAACGCATCAACCAGTTTATAATAGTTGTATTGAATGGCCCAGGGAACAGTGCCGTATTTATTGAGTGTATCTTCTGAGTATTTTACAACAGCCTCGCTCCGGCGTTCTGGAATTAACCTGAACGGGTTCTTGCCGTAATGATCTGCATTTAAATAGTGACGTGGTGCTTCTAATGAATCAACATAGCGTCGTTTATCCGCACTAATAGCATGCGCTGTAATGAACCCGATGTTGGCTTTGTAAAAACCTGCCATCGCTTTAGGCAAAATAAAAACAGCTAAACGGTTAATACGGTAATGCGCGAAGAACCCCCAGGAAGAGCATAGTATGATCAATAATAACCCGGTAATGATTCTGACGGCAGGTTTCATAGAATGTGATAAAATAACGGTAACTGTAAATTTAAAAATAAACTTGTTAAACCAGCCCCCGGCCCGAACTAAATGTCGCGTCATTTGTTAGTACATTTACTTTATTGCATGATGGCAATAACTGCAATTGCTAAATAATATATACCATAAACAACCTATATGCCTCAAAAAGCTAAATCTAAACCCGGCAAAAAAAGTTTCTGGAGATGGTTAACTGTATTAGGTCCCGGCCTCACAACCGGCGCGGCAGACGATGATCCATCGGGCATAGCCACCTACACGCAAACCGGCGCGCAGTTTGGCTACGGGCAATTATGGACAGCACTTTATATGTTGCCTTTTATGACGGCCGTACAAGAGGCCTGTGCACGTATAGGGCTGGTTACCGGCAAAGGTATTGCCGCGGTAGTTAAAGCGCATTACAGCAAGCCGGTGCTGTATTGTGTAGTTGGCCTGGTAGTAGTTGCAAACACCATTAATATTGGCGCAGATATTGGCGCTATGGCCGAAGCAGCAAACTTGTTGATACCTATGCCATTTATAGTTTTAACACTGTTGTTTACAGTTAGCATACTACTCTTAGAAATATTTACCAGCTACCATGTTTATTCAAAAATATTAAAATGGCTTGCCCTGGCGCTACTGGCTTACCCTATTACTGTATTTATTATTCACCAGGATTGGCCCGTTGTATTAAAAGCTACTGTAGTGCCGCATATTGAATTTAGCTTTGCTTTTTTATTCATTATAACCGGTGTGTTTGGTACTACTATAACCCCTTATATGTTTTTTTGGGAAGCATCGCAGGAAGTAGAAGAAGTAAAAGAAAAGCGCTTAATGCCAAATGGAAAGATTGGGTGGCAAAGTATCCATACTATGCGCAAAGACAATGCAGCGGGCATGATCATATCAGAATTTACCACCTGGTGCATACTGTTAGTAGGAGCAACAGTGTTGTATAAAAGTGGTGTAAAGGACATAAAAACTGCAGCAGATGCCGCCAAGGCTTTACAGCCATTGGTACATTCTTTCCCTAATGCGGGTTTTTTGGCAAAGCTTATTTTCTCCATAGGTATTATTGGTTTGGGTTTATTGGCAATTCCTGTTTTATCAGGTTCAGCAGCCTATGCCGTATGCGAGGCTTTTAACTGGAATGCAAGCCTTAATCTTAAACTTAGGCGCGCACATGGGTTTTATGGCGTTATCACCATTGCTACTTTAATAGGTTTAATTATTAATTTTGTGGGCATAGATCCGGTAAAGGCACTTATTTATACTGCCGTATTAAATGGTGTGGCTGCTGTGCCGTTATTGTTTTTAATTATAAAAATTTCAACCAGCGATGCGATCATGGGCGAATTTAAAAGCGGATGGTTATCAAAAACGCTTTTATGGTTTACCTTTGTGGTGATGGGAGGGGCAGCCGTGGCTTTGCTTTTTACGATATAACGATTCTTTCCCCTTTGTCATCTCGACCAACGGGAGAGATCTATACAATTGCATTCCAATTTTGCAGGTGTATAGATCCCTCCTCGTACCTCGTCGAGATGGCATTTTGAAGAGTCAAAAAAATAATTAAAAAAGGCATTTGATTTTATAATAAGAACTCCTATATTTGCAGTCCTTAAATAACGAATAGAATAATAAGCTAAAATGGCAAATCATAAATCATCAATAAAAAGGATCAGGTCTAACGCTGCGAAGCGCTTACGTAACCGTTACCAGGCTAAAACCACCAGAAACGCTATCAAGAGATTGAGAAGCACAACCGTCAAAGCTGACGCGGCTCCTCTTTTATCAAAAGTGATCTCTATGCTTGACCGTTTAGCTAAGAAAAACGTTATTCATAAAAACAAAGCTTCAAACAATAAATCGAAGCTTACAAAATTTGTAAACGCGTTAAGCTAATCAAGATATTTTTTTAAATCCCCGAAAAAGGCGATGAGTTTTAATACTCATCGCCTTTTTTGTTGGGGCATGGTTTTATTTGTTGGGCGTTACCCTGCGGGTCAGGCTTTCCGCTTATACGCCTTCAGGCCTTAATCACGGCCTGCACTGAGGCCCTCGAAGTGGCCGGTATCCGCTTCAATCCTTAACGCGGTCGCTTTAGAACGCGCGCCGATTACTCACCCGGTCTTTGCTTCGCTCCACCTCCCTCTCTTCGCCTTTGGCGTAAAGAGGGTTTTTTATTTTTTTTTGAACTATCCCAACCCTCTTTCCCGCTTGCGAAAGAAAGGGTCGACAAGCGTAGCAATGTCGGGGTGAGTAATCGCCGCCAAGCCATCGCCTTTTTTGTTTACCAACTTTTCCTTAATTTAATCCCGTGGAAAAACACTACGAGAACAAGATCAGCATAAAGTCCTGGGCCGAAGAGGACCGACCGCGCGAAAAGCTGAGCAGCCAGGGCAGGCGTGCCTTAACTGATGCCGAGCTTATAGCTATTCTGATCGGGTCTGGTAGTCGTACAGAATCGGCAGTGGAACTGAGCAAACGCATACTGCACCATTACGGTAATGATTTAAATAATTTAAGCAAAGCATCTATAAATGAGCTTTCCCGCTTTAAAGGCATCGGCGAAGCAAAAGCTATTTCCATTATAGCCGCGCTTGAAGTTGGCCGCAGGCGGAACGATACCGAAGCAAAAGTATTGGACGAAATTAAAGGCAGTAAGGATGCTTTTGCTATTATGAAGCGCATCTTTATGGACCTTAACCACGAAGAATTTTGGATATTACTGCTTAACCAGGGTGGAAAAGTAATAGCTAAAGAACTGATAAGTAAAGGTGGATTAACCGGAACGGTAGCCGACCCGAAAATTATATTTAATATAGCCTTACAGCATAACGCTATATCTATAGTTATGGCCCATAATCATCCGTCAGGTAATTTAAAACCGAGCCAGCTGGATATCGACCTCACCAAAAAAATAGCCAATGCCGGCCGGATGCTGGATATTAATGTGCTTGACCATTTGATTGTTACTAATGAAGGCTTTTATAGCTTTGCGGATGAGGGAATTATTTGATTTCAGAATTAGTTATTAATAAAAAATACAAACCAATTACAATTAAATCGAAAAACGTCGATATATTTGCATCATGATTTTGGATATAAAAAAAGTTGAAAGAATCTCTAAGGCCCTTGGCGATCCATACCGTTTAAAAATAATGGAAATGATCAAAAAGCAAAATGATAATTGGATGCAATGTGCCTGCATTGCTGATAATATTGACCTGGCGCAGTCTACCATTTCGCATCATATAAACCAATTGGTTGATGCCGATTTGCTTATTGCCGAAAAAGACGGGCGCAATGCAAAATACCTGGTTAATAAAGAAGTGGTTACCGCATACGTTAATTTTTTAAATCAATTAAAAGGATAAAAAAATTTAAATAATTAATCGATTATTTTAAATATGTCGATTTGTTATTTATGAGAAAAGGGATAATAAAGAAATAAATAGAATACAATACATCGAAAAATTTAAATATATAAATAAAACAACAAATGAAAAAGTTAGAAAATAAAGTAGCCGTAGTTACAGGTGGTAATAGCGGAATTGGCTTAGCGGCCGCAAAATTATTTGCCGCGCAGGGCGCTAAAGTTACTATAACCGGCCGCAACCAAACCACATTAGATGCCGCGGTTGCAGAAATAGGCGGTGGCTCGATAGGCCTGGTAAGCGATGTGTCTGACCTGAACAATATTAACCAGGTATATGAAAAGGTAAGCGAAAACTTTGGCAAAATTGATGTATTGGTTGTTAACGCGGGCGTATTTGTAGCTGCCCCACTGGCCGATTATACCGAAGAAATGTTTGACCAAACCAGCGACATTAATTTTAAAGGTGCTTTCTTTTCGGTACAAAAAGCATTGCCTTATTTAAATGATGGTGCATCTGTTATATTAACCTCATCAGGTGTGAGTAATAAAGCTATGGCAACAGCATCAGCTTACGCGGCCACAAAAGCGGCGGTAACTTCGCTGGCAAGAGGATTTTCGGCTGAGCTATTGGATAGGAACATACGAGTTAACGTACTTTCTCCGGGCCCCATTGAAACACCAATATTTGGCAGGGGCGGCGCAAGTGTTGAGCAAATTGATGGCATGAAAGCCTATATGGCCGATATAACTCCCATAAAACGCTTGGGTAATGTAGAAGAAATTGCCGAAGGATTTTTGTATTTAGCTTCTGACGATTCAAAATTTATGGTAGGCGGCGACCTGGTGCTTGACGGAGGTTTCAGCAGATTTTAATAGTTGAATTACATTAATAAAAGAGGCGGTTAATTTTTTAATCGCCTCTTTTTGTTTAATAAGATTTACCTTTTAATAATTGAAATAACGGGTGCCAAACAGCGTTCTATAATTAAAACTACAGTCATGATAACTCCAGACAACAAAATACCGCTTGATGATTCGGATGATCAGGATGCGGAAGATCAACAAAGTCAGAATGATATACACAGCAACGGATTTGACGACGACGAACTGATCGGCGATAATACCGAAGATGAATCTGATGCACTTGAGCAGGCTTACGATGCTTCAGAACCATCATACACGCTGGATTTTGACGATGACAATCCGGATGATGAAGAATAGTTTATGAGGTAAAAGGTAAAAGGCGGAAAGGCAAAAGGTTTGCATATCTACCTTTAACCTTTTGCCTTTCCGCCTTTAACCTTAAATTGTATCTTTGCCGATTATCGTTTCGTTATAATGAAGATATCCTATAATTGGCTCAAAGAATTTATTCATATTGATAAAACTCCCCAGGAAATTTCAACCATATTAACCGGTACCGGTTTAGAGGTTGAAAGCGTGGAGAAGGTACAGGCCATACCCGGCGGTTTAGAGGGCCTGGTAATTGGCTACGTTAAAGAAACTATCCAACACCCCAATGCCGACAGGTTAAAAGTTACCAAAGTTGATGTTGGTACCGGCGAGGACCTGCAAATTGTTTGCGGCGCTAATAACGTTGCTGCCGGGCAAAAAGTGGTGGTGGCAACAGTTGGTACAACTGTACATCCAACAAGCGGTGAGCCGTTCCCGATCAATAAATCAAAAATTCGTGGTGAAGTGTCCGAAGGGATGATATGCGCCGAGGACGAGATAGGCCTGGGTACAGATCATGCCGGTATAATGGTTTTGGCTGCTGATGCCGTTGTTGGCAGTCCGGCTAAAAACTATTTTAAGCTGAATGACGATTATATGTACGAGATTGGCTTAACCCCTAACCGTGCCGACGCGGTTTCGCATTTAGGTACGGCACGTGATATAGCCGCTTTCTTAAAAATTGGTATTACCAAACCGGATATTTCTGCATTTAAAGTTGATAATACTAATCGTGTTATTGATGTAGTGGTAGAGAATGAGCAGGCAAGTCCGCGGTATGCGGGTGTAACCATCTCGGGTATCCAGGTTAAAGAATCACCGCAATGGTTAAAAGAGCGTTTGGCGGTTATAGGCGTGCGTTCTATTAATAACGTGGTTGATGCTACCAATTATGTTTTGCATGACCTTGGGCAGCCGTTGCATGCTTTTGATGCGGATGCAATTAAAGGCAATAAGGTTATTGTAAGAAATTGCCCCGAGGGCACACTATTTAAAACACTGGACGATGTAGAGCGCAAGCTATCTGCCGATGATCTGATGATCTGCAACGCGGAAACGCCTATGTGTATAGCCGGGGTTTTTGGCGGGGCCGAATCGGGTGTTAAAGCAACCACAACAAGTATATTCTTAGAAAGCGCTTATTTTAACGCGGTTTCGATACGTAAAACAGCTAAAAGGCATGGTTTAAAAACCGATGCCTCATTTAGGTTTGAGCGTGGTACAGATCCGGACATGGTGATCTTCGCGCTAAAGCGTGCTGCTTTGTTAATTAAAGAAGTTGCAGGTGGTACTATATCATCAAATATCATCGACTTATACCCTAACCCGGTTGCACCATTTGATGTGGACCTGAGTTACAGCAACGTCCACCGTTTAATAGGCCAGGTTATCCCGCATGAGGAGATAAAGAATATCATTAAAGCTTTAGATATTGAAATTGTAAGCGAATCTGCCGAAGGCTTAATATTAAAAGTGCCCCCTTACCGCGTTGATGTAACCCGCGATGTGGATGTGATAGAAGAGATACTGCGCATTTACGGTTACAATAATATCTACATACCAACGCAGGTGCGCGCGTCGCTTAGCACGTCGCCAAGGCCGGAGAAGGATACCGTACAAAATCTTTTATCAGACCTGTTAACTGCTAATGGCTTTAACGAGATCATGTCGAATTCGTTAACAAAATCAGCTTATGCTGATAATTTAGACGCGGCAGTTAAAATATTGAACCCGCTAAGTTCTGATCTGGATGTAATGCGTCAAACCATGTTATACTCGGGGTTAGAGGCAATAGCTTATAACCAGAATCGCCAAAATGCTGATATTAAATTTTACGAGTTTGGTAAAGTTTACAGCGTTAAGGAAGATAAGTATAACGAGAGTCAGCGTTTTGCTATTTTCATGAGTGGTGCAACTGCATCTGCCCAATGGAACCAAAAGGCAACGTCAGCGACATTCTATAATTTAAAAGCGATTGTAGATGGCATCCTGCAAAAACTCAATATTACCGATGTGGTGGTTGAAGATAGCACCTGCAAAAAATTGGCTTACGGATTAAACTATAACCGCAATAACAAAACCCTGGTTAAATTTGGCCAGGTGGCAACAGCTGCCCTGAAAAAAGCCGATGTTGATAAAGATGTTTTTTATGCTGATTTTAGTTTCGACCAGTTATTAAACATCGTTAAAAAGAACAAAATAGTTTATCAGGATACATCTAAGTTCCCGGCGGTAAGGCGTGATCTTTCTATGCTGATTGATAAGGATGTTTCGTTTGGCCAGTTAAAACAAATAGCCCAACGCACCGAACGTAAGCTGTTAAAAGAGATCAATGTATTTGATGTGTACGAAGGCGACAAACTTCCGGCAGGAAAAAAATCATACGCGCTGAGCTTTATTTTACAGGATAGCGAAAAAACACTAACCGATAAAGCGATAGATGCCACCATGCAAAAATTAATTTATAACTTAGAAAAGGAAGCGGGAGCGAGTATTAGGAAATAGAGATTAGTTAATGAAGATTAAAGATTGGTTATTAAAGATTGGTTATTGAAGATTGGTTATTGAAGATTAGTTATTAGCATGAAGGCATTTACTGATATGGAAGTTTGGAAAAAGTCAAGATCGCTAAGAATTAATATTTCTGAATTGACTAAATCATTTCCTTCTGAAGAAAAGTATAGATTGAGCGATCAGATCATTCGTTCATCAAGATCAGTAGGAAATAATATAGCAGAAGGTCATGGTAGATTTCATTATGTCGATTCTTCAAGATTTTTAGTAACAGCTCGCGGGTCATTAATCGAAACATTGGATCATCTGATAATTGCTTTAGATGAAAAGTATATAACAGACGAGATTTTTAATAAATTTAAGGCTGATTGCGAAGAGTGTCTAAGAATGTTAAATGGCTACATCAACTATTTAAGAAATCAACCAGCAGTGAAAAACTAATTAATATACTAAGACAACTAATCTTTAATCTTCAATAACTAATCTTTAATGAGCACTGCAAATCAACTCAACCAGGTAATCGACAAAACTCAACGTCTTATTGAGCTTTGTGCTGCTTTGCAGGAAGAGAATGATCTGTTGAAATTAGAGAACGACAGCTTAACATCGGCACTAAATGCCGGCAAAAATAAGATCAAAGAACTGGATGAAAAGATGCGTGCGGTGAAGTTTGCAAAATCTTTTTCAGAAACAAATGAAAAAAGTCTTGACATAAAGCAAAAAATTAACGAATTTGTGCAAGAAATAGATAAGTGCATTGTATTACTGAAAAAGTAATACATAAAGTGAACAAGCTCAGATGGGAGAAATCTCAATAAAAATAAATATTGCTGACAGAGTTTACCCCTTAAAGGTGAACATGGAAGAGGAAGAAATAATACGTAGGGCAGCTAAGTTGATAAACGACCGCATAAAAGAATACCAGGAAAATTATGCGGTTAGGGATAAACAAGATTTGCTTGCAATGAGTGTGCTGCATTACGCAACATCATCATTAAAAGCAGAGAAAAAAGTTACGGTCGAGGATTCGGAAGTAGCAGAAAAGGTTTACCAGTTAGATCATTTATTGTCTGATTTTTTTTCTAAACAATAACGTTCTTTAAATATAACAGAGCCAATTAAGATTTAACCGCGGTTGAATTTTATGTTTCACTATTAAAAACTTAACACTTCAATATCTACGGATCAGGAAGGCGTGCGTTACTCATCAAGTTTAACGGTAACCCATGATTCTAAATATCTGTAACGAAGTTTTTAAATACATGATACGTAAAGTTTAGTTGCGGTTTTTTTATTTATATACTAACAATAAACCTTTAAAAATGAATAACATATTATACATCATAATCGGGCTGCTGATAGGTATTCCGTCGGGTATCGTTGTAGGGCGGTTCCTGCTTAGAAAACTATTTAAAGATCAGGAAGCATCGGCGCAAAATAAAGTAAAGAAAATACTTAAGGATGCAGAGAACGATGCCGAGATATTAAGAAAAAATAAATTGCTTGAAGCAAAAGAGCGCTTTTTGCAAATGAAGGCCGAGCACGAGCAGGAAATAAACAGCAAGAATAACGACATTAATCAGCGTGTAAATGAGGTTAAACAAAAGGAGCAATCTTATAATTCTCGTTTAGAAAATATTACCCGTAAAGAAACAGAGCTGGATAACACCCGCAAAAACCTGGAGCGCCAAACAGAAATTGTTGTTAAAAAACAAGAAGATGTAGAAGTGTTAAAAAATCAGCATGTTGAGCAATTGGAGAACATTGCCGGCCTGTCTGCCGAAGATGCTAAGGGCCAATTGATAGAAAACTTGTTGGAGGACGCGCGCTCAAAAGCAATGATCCAGATAAAAGACATTGTTGACGAAGCCAAGCTTACCGCTACTAAAGAGGCTAAGAAAATTGTTATCCAAACCATACAACGTACCGCTACCGAAAGCGCTATAGAGAATACGGTTTCTATTTTCAATATTGAGAATGACGAGATAAAGGGCCGCATCATTGGACGCGAGGGACGTAATATCCGCGCGCTGGAAGCAGCTACCGGTATTGAAATTATTGTGGATGATACTCCGGAAGCCATAATCCTTTCCGGATTTGACCCGGTACGTCGTGAAATTGCCCGTTTGGCCATGCACCGTTTAGTAACAGACGGACGTATACATCCGGCACGTATTGAAGAGATAGTAGCTAAAACTAAAAAGCAAATAGAAGAAGAGATTGTTGAAATAGGCGAGCGTACCGTAATTGACTTAGGTATTACCGGCCTGCATCCGGAACTGATACGTATGGTTGGCCGTATGCGCTACCGGTCATCATACGGACAAAACCTGTTGCAGCACTCGCGCGAGGTTGCTAACTTCTGCGCCACTATGGCTGCCGAATTAGGGCTTAACGTTAAGCTTGCCAAACGCGCCGGCTTACTGCATGATATTGGTAAAGTGCCTGATGATAACCCCGAACTGCCTCACGCTATTTTAGGTATGCAGTTAGCCGAGAAATATAAGGAGCATCCCGAAGTTTGCAACGCTATAGGCGCTCACCATGACGAGGTTGAAATGACTTCCATGTTATCGCCAATAATACAGGTTTGTGATGCCATATCGGGCGCACGTCCGGGCGCACGCCGCGAGGTGGTTGAAAGCTATATAAAGCGTTTAAAAGAGCTGGAAGAACTGGCGATGTCGTATCCCGGTGTTGAGAAAACATTCGCTATACAGGCTGGCCGTGAGTTGCGTGTTGTGGTAGAAAGCGAAAAAATAAGCGATGCGGAATCAGAGATATTAGCGGCTGATATATCAAACCGTATACAAACAGAAATGACCTACCCTGGCCAGATCAAGGTTACCGTTATCAGAGAAACCCGGTCGGTAGCATTTGCTAAGTAGAAACACTAACTGTCATTGCGAGGAACGAAGCAATCGCGAACTGTGCAGAACCGCTCAGTCTTCTTGCGATTGCTTCGTTCCTCGCAATGACATGGTTTAGTTTCCGTTGCTTCTTAAATATGAAAAATCAAAAGATAGAAAAGCGCCCGGTCGATATTTTGATTGACCGCTATGCCGAATTTCATAAAAAGCCGGCAAACCGGTATATTAATTATATCTGCGTTCCGCTTATATCGTTTAGCATATTGGGGTTTGTATGGTCAATTCCTTTTCCGCATCTTAATTTTTTAGGCAGTTATAATGGTTATTTAAACTGGGGCTCATTTTTAATAGCGCTGGTTATTTATTTCTATATGAAGCTGTCGCCAATCATATCCTATATTATGCTGATCGTGTTGTTTGTTTTTACTTTTTGTATTATACAATTAGAAGGCTGGCAAAAAACCGGCGGACCCATCTTACCTCAAATGTGTGTAGTAGTATTTGTAACTGCCAACATTATTCAGTTTATAGGTTATAGGATAGAAGGCAAAAAACCAACATCCGCAGAAAATTTTAAGTTTTTAGGAATAGAACCGATATGGTTGTTAAGTTTGGTTTTGAAAAGGTTTGGAGTGAAGTATTAGGCCCCTCTACTCCCACGCGTCATTGCGAGGAACGAAGCAATCTCTGCACATGCAAATCAATGTGCAGGATGTTTGTTAGTAGCATTACACCACGAATGAAACTTGTCTTATTGACTGTCCTATGTAGAGATTGCTTCGTTCCTCGCAATGACGCTTAAATAGAGGGGGCTACAAATTCTTACCCAGTTTCTCCAAAACATCTTGCGGAACCTGCTCCAGGTCAAGCACCAGGAAGCCATCCAAACAATCGGCAAACTTGGGGTCGATATTAAAGCTGATGATCTTTGCATTTAGCGCGATATACTGCCGAAGCAATACCGGCACCTTCATGTGGTCCGTTTCTATTTGCGATATTAAATTGTCAAGCGTTTTAAAAGTATCCTCACCCTCCATCAATATATCAGTATCTATACTTGAAAAATCAACCTTAAACTTTTTGCGGGGCTTAACATATTGCGCCAGGTCATGATCAAAGTGATTACGGTTAATGTAATCAACAATTAAAGATTTGGAAAATTTAGAGAACGTATTGCTGATACTTACCGGCCCAATTAAATACCGGTAACGCGGGTTGTCTATCAAATACTTTAATATGCCTTTCCAAAGTAAAAACAGGGGCAGGGGTTTTAACTGGTATTCCTTTCGTATCCATGAGCGGCCCAGCTCCATGCTTTTTCTCAGGATGGGGGTAAACTGTTCCATTATTTTAAACAGCTCGGTAATGTAAAAACCATCTTTGCCTAAGCTGTAAAATATTTCATCGCCCATACCTATGCGGTATGCGCCCACCACCATTTTTGCTTCTGTATCCCAAATAAACAGATGATGATAGTAAATATCATACTCATCAAGGTCTGTAGCTTTGTTGGTGCCTTCACCAATTTCTCTGAAGGTTACCTCGCGCAAGCGGCCAATCTCGCGTATGGTACAAGGAATGGCAGATGTTGGTACAATAAACACCTCGTAATTTTTCTCAACCCAAACTGTATAATCATCCCGTAAGGATGCTACTTCTTTTTCAAGTATAGCAGGATCAATGGCCTTAACTATTTCCTGTTCTGTTTTTTTTATTTTGAAAAGATTACGCGGATTGAATATTTTCTTTTCCTCTTCCAGTCCTGTACCCAAAGCATAGGTCCGTGCCCGTAAATAATTGAGCAGTTTGGCGCTGTTATTATTATCAGGAATATCCTCAACTTTAATAGGCTTGCCAATGCGTAACCTTATGGTTTGCCCTTGTTTGTTAAACAACTCTGATGGTAGCTTAGCTGTTCTTAAAGCAGGATGTATCATGCTTAATAAATTAAATAGCAAACCATTGTTACCATGAAAATATATGGGCACCACCGGCACCTTTGCCTTGGCAATAATCTTGCCTACAACCGGGTGCCACATGCGGTCTGTAACTTCTTGCTTATCTAATTTAAAAGTTGATACCTCACCAGCCGGAAAAATACCTATCGGTGTGCCATCGGCCAGTAGCTGCAAAGTGTTTTTTAAACCGCTAATGCTTGATGAATGGTCAATATTTTCAAACGGATTTACAGCGATAAAATAATCGCTCAGGTTAGGTATCTTTTTCAGCAGGAAGTTGGCCATCAGTTTGGCATCTGGCCGGGCCATTAACAATATTTTTAAAAGTACCAGACCCTCAATGCCGCCGTAGGGGTGGTTGGCAATGGCAATAAAGCTACAGGTGGATGGTATGTTTCGTAACTCTTTTTCGTCAAACTCAATCTCGACACCGCAGCCTTTTAAAATTGCATCTATAAACTCAATGCCTTGCTTTGGTTGCGCCGCTTCAAACAGGTCGTTCACCTGGTTTATTTTCATTAGCTCCATCAAAAAGGAGGCAAGTCCGGGCATTTTCAACTTATCCAGTTTGGTGGCCTTTGCAAACTCTTCGGTGGTTATAATTTTCATTTAAATATCAGTAGGAATGTAGGGGTAAATATCTCTAAATTTATTACCTTAATGGCAGATTTAAACGTAATAATGAGGTCGCGCATAAAAAATTACTTATCCATAACCAAAAAAGAATGGAACGGAATGGTAGTACTACTTATTATAATTGCGGCAGTATTGGCAGCGCCTTATCTGTATAAATACTTCAACAAAGGTACTGTTATAAATTTTAAAGATTTTGATAAGGATGTAGCCTTGCTTAACAGCGCCAAAGGTAGTGATGCCTCCGGTTATAGTGATAGCGGCGAGCCATTATCTGATGAGAAGGTGGCCCACCCTGTGCTATTTGTTTTTAACCCAAACAACCTGCCCGCCGAACAATGGAAGCAACTGGGACTGAGCGGGCGGCAGATCAGCATAATAAAACATTACGAAGCCAAAGGCGGCCGTTTTAATAAAAAGGAAGATATACAGAAGATATACGGCATTACTGCGGATGATTATAAACGATTAGCGCCTTATATCAATATCCCCGGTGCGGAATACACATCTGATAAATTAACTCCCGGCGAGGTTGTCGAAATTAACAGTGCCGACTCTGCCAAACTAACGCGTATACATGGCATCGGCCCTGCTTTCGCTGCGCGGATAGTAGCCTATCGCCAACGGCTGGGCGGGTTTTTAAGTAAAGAGCAGCTAAAAGAAGTTTACGGTATTGATACCATAAAGTATGCCGAAATTAAAAACCAGGTAAGTATTAACCCTGCACGCATCGTCAAAATAAAAATTAACGAGGTTGACTTTGAGGGATTAAGAAAGTTCCCGTATCTCACCAATAAACAAACCAACGCGGTTATACAATACCGCAATCAGCATGGTAATTATCAAGCTGTTGCTGATATGAAGAATATAGTGATACTTGATGACGGAATTTTGCGTAAAATTGGACCATATTTAGTTTTTAAATGATAGAGCAGCAAATAAAATTAGCCGTACGTGATATACCGGATTTTCCTAAGCCGGGCATTATATTTAAAGATATTACCACCATATTAAAAGATCCCATATTGTGCGAGGGTATTGTTGATGCCTTTGTTGAGAAACTACAGGGCATTCGTATTGATGCCATAGCAGGGGTAGAGAGCCGCGGGTTTTTATTTGGGTTAACGCTGGCAACTAAGCTGCGTGTGCCATTTATACCGGTGCGCAAGGCGGGTAAACTGCCTTATACCA
>NZ_JAQBOD010000021.1 GCF_028288205.1 Mucilaginibacter sp. | reverse complement strand
TCATTTAACACCGTTTGCAGCGGCATCAATGATTTATGGGAAAATATAATACACTACTTTACTATTGTTATTCAACAATAGCAGACGCGGAGCAATTTGCTGCCGATCATTTAAAATTTTGCAAAGAGCTTAACCTTACCGGGCGCATTATTGTTGCCGAAGAAGGATTGAACGGTACCGTTTCGGGTGCTGCGGAATCATGTAATATCTATATGGATACCCTGCATGCCGACCCGCGCTTTGCAAACATCGATTTTAAGATTGACGAGGTTGATACACCATCATTTGTAAAAATGCATGTGCGCTATAAATCAGAAATTGTACACTCGGGCCTGCGCGATCCACACATCATCAATCCACAATTAAAAACCGGCAAACATTTAGAGCCGAAAGAGTTTTTGGAAATGAAAGATGGTGAGGATGTGGTGATATTGGACGTTCGCTCCAACTATGAACACAATCTGGGCAAATTTAAAAATGCTATAACACTGGATATTGAGAACTTTCGCGATTTTCCGGATAAGATAAACGAGCTTGCTCAATACAAGGATAAAAAAATAGTTACCTACTGCACCGGCGGCATCAAATGCGAAAAAGCATCGGCCCTGTTGCTGCATGAAGGTTTTACAGATGTTTACCAACTGCATGGCGGTATTATTAAATATGGCAAGGAAGCGGGCGGCGAGGATTTTGAAGGCAAATGCTATGTGTTTGACAACCGTTTATCTGTTGAGGTAAACAGGGTTAACCCGATGGTAATATCAACCTGCTACAATTGCGGCAAAACCACCGAGAAAATGATAAACTGCGCCAACCCCGAGTGCAACGAACACTTTACCCAGTGCGACGATTGCGGTACCGCCACGGATGGCTGCTGCAGCGATGCCTGCAAGGAGCATCCACGTAAACGGGTTTATGATGGTACGGGGTATTATGTAAAAGTGCCGCAGCCGGTTAATGTGAAGGCATCGAAGATAGAGTTGGCTTAATAATAGACTCTACAGTCTGTGTCCTCGCAGACTGCTTACATAATTGTCTGTGAGGATACAGACAATGGAGGGGAAATTTTCAAAGTGAATTCGCAACAATCTTAGCCGACAACAAACACAATGGAATCCCCCCACCCGGGTGCACACTACCGCCGCAGAAATACAGGTTCTTTATTTTGGATGACCGGTTAGCGTGGCGCATAAACGCGGCATATTTACTATTAGAGCTGGTACCGTAAATTGATCCCTGGTAGGATGAGGTTTTGCTTTCAATGCCCCGCGGATCAAGCACGCTTTCGCTGATGATTAGTTTACTTATATTTTCATTTAACCTGCTGGATAGCTTGGCCAGGACATTTTGCCGGGCGCTATTAATTAAGCTGTCCCAATCCTGCCCGGTATTTGCCGGAACATTTATCATCACGAACCAATTCTCGCATCCCGGCGGTGCGTCCTTTGGTTTTAGCTTTGAAGTAATATTGAGGTAAACCGTTGGATCGTTATAAATAGATTTTTCTTTCCAGATATGATCAAATTCTGCTTTATAATCGGCACTGAAAAAAATGTTATGCAGATCAAGCTTGGCAAACTTTTTATTTATCCCCCAGTAAAATATTAATGCGGAACTGCTGCGCTCCTGCTTTAATATTTTTTCAGGATGAAGTTTTGGATAAGCACTTAACAATTTATTATAAGTGAACCAAATATCCATGTTAGCTACTACAACATCGGCATTAATAATCTCGCCTTTTACTTTTATCCCTACAGCCTTTTTACTTTTTAAAACAATCTCTTCAACGGGGGAATTATTATAAAATTTAACGCCCAATATTTTCGCCAGATTAACCAAACTTGTGGTTATGCCATACATACCTTCTTTAGGAAAATAAGCCCCGTAATGCTGCTCTAAATGCGGAATTACATTTAACGTTGCCGGCGCCTGGTATGGGTTAGAACCGTTGTAGGTAGCGTACCGGTCATAAAACTGCACCATGCGCTCATCTTTAAATAAGTTTTGATTAGCCTGGTGCATGGTGCGCGAGGTATCCAACTTACCTAAGTTGAATAACGCCTTAAATCCTTCCTTGTTAAACAAGCTTTTTAATCCGCTGAACGCCCGTTGCAGAAAAACGGGAGCAGTCAGCTCATATATTTTAGCGCTGTTGGCTATTTGTTTTTCTATAGCCTCTGCAGGCTCACCAACAACTGCGGTTACTTCCTTTTCAAATTGAGCCTTATCCGCGTAAGCGGTTAATTTGGTGCCATCCTCGTAAAAATATTTGCAGTTAATATCCAGCTTTTGATATTGAAAATAAGCTTGGGGATCCTTTCCGGCCAGTTCAAACAACTCATCAATATATTGGGGCATGGTAAGCAGGCTGGGCCCGGCATCAAAGCGGAAACCATCCTTTTCTATTTCGGCCAGTTTACCGCCGGGAGTAGCATTAGCCTCAAAAACCTCAACCGCGTAGCCCTTAACAGCTAACCGGATAGCAGCTGCAATTCCGGCTATCCCTGCACCTATGACTACGGCTTTTTTTGAAGGCATGGTGCAAATTTAACCTTTTCCGTTTGTCATTTCCTTTAGATTAGCTTCAGCAAAATAAACAGGTTATTATTATTGTTGAAGCTTTCTTTTTGCTTCTTTTTCTTTGTTAATAACCTCGATTTTTGTGGATAAAGTTAACAGCGGTAAAGGC
>NZ_JAQBOD010000056.1 GCF_028288205.1 Mucilaginibacter sp. | reverse complement strand
TCAATCCCGGTATTGTTAACAGGCAGCAACGATTTTGTCGGATTAGCCCAAACCGGGACCGGTAAGACTGCTGCCTTTGGCCTACCACTGTTGGAATTGTTGGATTTTGAAGAAAACCATCCGCAGGCGCTTATTTTATGCCCAACACGCGAACTTTGTTTGCAAATTACTAACGACATTAAAAACTACTCCAAAAAAATGGGCAACGTTAACGTTGTTGCCGTTTATGGCGGAGCCAGTATTTCTGACCAGTTACGCCAGATAAGACGCGGCGTGCAAATTGTTGTAGCCACACCTGGCCGTATGCTTGATATTATCAACCGTAAGGCTATTGATTTTACAAAGGTGAAATTTGTAGTATTGGATGAAGCTGATGAAATGCTCAATATGGGCTTTCAGGAAGATATTGACAGTATCCTATCTACCACACCCGAAGAAAAGAAAACCTGGTTGTTTTCTGCAACTATGCCGGCTGAAGTGCGCCGCATAGCTAAAAAGTACATGAACGAGCCATTTGAGCTTACCATGGGCACTAAAAATACAGGCAACGCTAACATTGAACATGAGTACTATATAGTACGTGCCCGTGATAAGTATGCCGCTTTTAAACGTATTGTTGATTTTAACCCCGATATTTTTGGTATTGTATTTTGCCGTACCAAGATCGAGACACAGGACATTGCCGAAGCTTTAATGAAGGATGGCTACAATGCCGATTCATTGCATGGTGATCTGTCACAACAACAACGCGATAAAGTTATGAAACGCTACCGCGAGCGTAACCTGCAATTATTAATTGCTACTGATGTTGCCGCGCGTGGTATTGATGTTAATGATGTAACACACGTTATTAACTATTCATTACCTGATGAGGTTGAGAATTATACCCACCGTAGCGGCCGTACAGCCCGTGCCGGTAAAACAGGGGTATCTATCTCTATCATCAATGCTAAAGAATTAGGTAAAATACGCCAGATTGAAAGAGGCTTAGGCAAAAAATTTGTTAAAGTAGAAATACCTACGGGTTTTGATGTTTGCGAAAAACAATTATTCTCTATCGTTCATAAAATACATGATGTAGAGGTTAACGATCAGCAAATTGAACAATATCTTCCGCGTATTATGGAAGAATTTAAGGACCTTACTAAAGAAGATTTTATTAAACGTTTTGCATCTATAGAGTTTAACCGCTTTTTAGATTACTATAAAAACGCGCCTGATCTGAACGCGCCGATTGAAGAAGGACGCTTTGATCGCGACCGTGATCGTGGCGAACGCGGCGAACGTGGTGAGCGCTCAAGTCGTGGAGGCGAATCTGGTGGTAAATCAGAATATACCCGTTTATTTATAAACTTAGGTTCTGTTGATGAGTTCAACCGTGGCGATCTGTTAGGTTATATATGCACCAATGGCAAAATAAGTGGCCGCACCGTTGGCAAAATAGATGTTAAAGGTGTTTATTCTTTCTTTGAAGTACCAAATGCCGAGTCGGAAGCTGTAATAAACAACTTTAAAGGCGTTGAATTTAAGGGCCGTGAAGTTAGGATAGAAGTATCAGGCGAAGGCACCAGCACTACCCGTAGTGGCGGTGGCGAACGTAGAGAAGGCGGTTACCGTGGCGGCGAACGCCGTGAAGGTGGCGGTGGCTATAACCGTAGTGGTGGTGGCGAACGCAGAGAAGGCGGACACCGTGGTGGCAGCAATCCTGCGGCAGGTGGTTTCCGTGATTTTTCCGGCAAACGCCGCGAAGATCGCCCTGAGCGCAAACGCAGATTTTAATATTAAGTTGAATGGTTGATTGGGTTGATTAGGTGAATGGTTAACCACTCACGTATTCAACCACTCACTACTCACCAAAAGAATAGTTTTTTAGTTAGTTAGTTTAGTTTACAAAGCCTCTCCGATTAATCGGAGAGGCTTTTGTTTTTAAAGCAAATTGAAAATATTTACCTAATCTCCAATCACTATCACCGCGTAAACTCTATCACTTGCGAATCAGGGTCCTGTATGGTAAGCCTGTTAGTCTCCAGTTTTTGTATCACAAACTTGGTATAGGGCTGGTTACCTTCAAATGAAGTATAAATAGTATCGCCTTTTAAAAAATACTGTTCGGGCACTTCGGCATTATTGTCCAAGGCAAAGCCCTTATCCGTCACTTTTAGTTTTGTTTTACCATCTTTTGATGTCCAGTTACCTTGTAATTTATCTTTTACAGGATTGGAGCATGACATGCTAAATAATAGAATTGCAAATACTATGTGTACAGCTATTAAGGCATATGTTTTCATGATATAAGAATTGTGATATGCCTGTATGACTTATTAATGTTTGTAAGGTTTATTCCTTAACTGCCATTTTTTAAGATATTTATAATGGCCGCCTTTGTCTACATAAAAATAACGCGAGTGTTTATCAATATAAACGTTTTCGCCGGTTGGGGCCCAATGGCCTTCATACCTTTTATCGGCGACAGCAACGGCGCCTTTTACAGCAACTTCTGATGTTTTGTGGCCAACATCCTGGGCGGCATGGCCAATTTTTTTGGTTATAGGTTCGTGGTGTTCCTGGGCATAGCCTTGGCTAACAGAAAAAATTCCTGCCGTAAGCAAAGCGATCTTAAATAGATTTTTCATGGGTCCTTAAATAAGTTATTTAAGGGTGTTAACACAATTTCTCTGCCAATTGTTTCATTTCAATAGCAGGTGAACGCTTTTGATATAAAATAGCGTAAACAGCCTCGCATATAGGCATGTTCACTTTGTATTGTTTATTGATCTGGTGCAGGCAATTTACGGCATAATAGCCTTCGGCTATCATATTCATTTCCAGTTGGGCCGATGTTACGGTATATCCCTTACCTATCATATTACCAAAGGTGCGGTTACGGCTAAACTGCGAGTAAGCGGTAACCAGCAGATCGCCCAGGTAGGCAGATTCTTTTATGTCGCGCGTAATAGGATGCACAACATCAACAAAACGCATTAGTTCACGTATGGCATTTGATATTAATACAGATTGAAAATTATCGCCATACCCTACACCATGACAAATGCCGCTGGCAATAGCATATATATTCTTTAGTACGGCCGCGTATTCGGTGCCATAGATGTCGTCAGATACAATTGTTTTAATGTAACGGGTATTGATCATGCCGGCAAATTCGGCAGCAAGAGCAGGGTCGCCAGAGGCAATGGTTAAATAGGATAATTTTTCTAACGCTACCTCTTCGGCATGGCATGGACCGCTGATAACTGCAAAATCGTTGAATGACATATCGTATTTCTTATTCAGAAACTCACCAATAATAAGGTTCTCATCCGGAACAATACCTTTTATAGCAGATACTATCTTTTTGCCAGCCAAATCTTTGGCACTAATATCAACTAAAGCCTCTTTTAAAAACGCGGCAGGTACATTAAGCAGCACCACATCTGCAGGCTTAATTAATGCCTTAAGGTCGGAAGAAATATTTTGCGCAGGCACCTTTATTTCAACCGAGCTTAAATAGTTTGGATTATGCCCGAATTTATGCACATGCTTTACCGCCTGCGGGTTGCGCATCCACCAAAAAATTTCTTTTTCGGTAATGTTATCAGTTAACATTTTAATATTGGCTGTAGCCCAGCTACCCCCACCAACTACTAATATTTTGTTATTTTTATTTTGCATTAAAAACTTTGTCCCGCACCAGGTTTAATTGACGGGGCAAAGTTAATGAAAATGTGCAGATATGCAGATGTTCTGAGTGCCATACCGGCACTCTCTTTTTATAGAAATAAAAAAGGCCAACCACATGGTCAGCCTTAAATTACATCATCTGCACATCTACATATATGCACATCCGCACATCTACTTATTATCGTTAGTAAATAATTTAGATTTATCTACTTTTTCAACCAGGGTGCCATCTTTTAATGTTTTAGATATGGCAGGGTATGGAGCAGATACTACTTCGTCGCCGGCTTTTAAGCCCGAAAATATTTGCACATACATATCATCCTGTATACCGGTTGTTACCATTACCTGTTTAACCTTACCTGCGTTATACACAAAAATATATTCTTTTGCCGGCGCTGTGCTTGCTGTTTTAACCGGGGTAGTAGTTGTGCTTTTTTTAGCACCACTCATATCCATCTTTTTATCTTCGCGGGTAGTTACCGCTTGTATAGGTACTGCCAGCGCCTGGGTATGGTTTGTTTTAATATCAACCGTAGCTGTTAATCCCGGACGAAAAGGGGATGGGTTATCGCCTTTTTTATTTAACAGATCATTATATGATTTTGCGTCTATCCTAACTTTAACGGTAAAGTTGGTAACCTGGTCTGCATTGGTGCCTACCACGTTTGCCGAGCTGCCTATCTCTGTAACCACACCATTGAATTTTTTACCTAAAAAGGCATCCACCTCAATTTTTGAGGAATCGCCAATTACTATGCGGTTAATATCATTTTCATTCACATCAACATTTACATCCATTTGACTTAGGTCTGATATAGTCATGATCTCTGTGCCTGCAAATTGTGCTGTACCCAAAACGCGCTCGCCTTTTTGCACAGATAGTTTAGAAACCACCCCGTCAACAGGCGAATAAATGGTTGTTTTATACAAGTTATCCTGCGCCTCTTTAACAGATGCTGATGATTGTGCCAGGCCGTAAGTTGAGCCTATTACATTTTGCTTTGCAGCTTCCAGGCCCGCTTTCGCACCTTCATAACTGGCTTTTGCTGCATCAAATTCTGCCGCGGTTAATACTTTATTATCATAAAGCTCTTTACTGCGTTTATAAATTGCTGCCTGGTTATTATAGGTAGCTTCGGCTTGTTTTAGCATCTGGCTTGAATTGCCAACACTGGCTTTTTGCGAATTATAAGATGCAACTGCACGCTCATAACCCGATTTTAAAATATCCGGGCGTATTTTACAAAGCAATTGGCCCTTTTTTACAACGTCGCCTTCTTTAATAGGCAGTTCAACTACCTCACCAGATACTTCGGGGCTAATTTTTACTTCAACATGCGGTTTAATCTTTCCGCTTGCAGAAACCGTTTCATTAATTTCACGCACAGCAGCTTTTTCTGTAGCAACCTGTATTTTATCAGATTTGCCTATCATACCGGTTGCTTTGCCAATTATCAGCAGTATAACCAGTACGCCAAGTATTATCAAAATATATTTTGTAGTTTTTCCCATGATTGTTCAGGATTTTTTATTTAAAGTGTTATGGTGTTACCCAGGTAATAATCAATTATTTTACTTCTGAAAACGACGCTGTATTTTGCCTCGATCATGTCATTTTGCGATTTGCTAAAATTGGTAACCGCTGTATTATAATCCAGTGAGTTTACCAAACCAACATCATACCGCTGCTTGGTAACGTTCAAGGCATCTTTATTAGCCTGGAAAGATTGTAATGCCGATTGATATTGTTTTTCGGCAGCCAGCAAATCAAGCACAGCCTGTATAATAGTCTTACTTAAATTGTTTTTAGCTATTTGTGTACTTAGCTGGGCATTTTTATAATTCAATTCGGCTTTGCGCACAGTAGTGCGGTTGGTAAACCTATTAAATATGGGTATCTGCACGCTTAAACCTATGTTTTGGTTAAAGTTATCGCCTATTTGATTAAATGCCGGGTATGGGCCGTAAATGGCTTGCTGAAATGAAGTCACTACTGATTGATTAGTTGCCTGTACTATACCTATTTGCTGTGTTACCGCAGTTTGCCCAATCAACTTTTGATTTAACCTGTCTGAATAGCTGGAAGCTAACCCGCCAAATAAACTAACAGTTGGGTAAAAATTACCTTTTGCTATTTTAATTGCCTGGGCATAGGTTTTTTGCTGTGTTTCGGCCAGGTGTATATCCGGGTTAACGGTTAATGCAGTTTTTATAACCTCATTAGCATCATATATTGTTTTTATATCGGTAAGCGTGCTTATGTCCGGTCTTTCAACAACAATCTCTGCATACGGGTTCATCTCCATATATTGCTTTAATATCAGCACAGACAGATCCAGTTGATTCTGAGCAGTAGTTAAATTAAGCGTAGCTGTTGATACCAGTGCCTTTGCCTGCGAAAGGTCAGCCAGGGTTTGGTTACCTACTTTAAAACCTATCTGTGATTTATTTAACGTTTGGTTAGCGATATCAATTTGTTGTTTCGCGGCCGCTACCAGATCCTGGTTAGTTAATATCTGCAGGTAGTCGGTTACTACATTTAGTGTAAGGTCGTTTTTTATTTTGGCAGTAGTGCTTTTATCAACATCAAGTAATAATCTGTTTTGCACTATCTGATTACGCAACTGCCCGCCTTGGAACAGCGTTAACTGTAACTGAGCATTGCCATTTATATTTAAAGAGGTTGATGAAGTATAAGTAAAGGACCCGGCAACCTGGCTGCGGCCAAAATTATAGCCGCCCTGGGTATTTGCGTTAAGGCTTGGCAGCAAATTATTTTTAGCCTGATCCAGATCCGCGGTACCAATAGACTCGGTAACCTGCGCTTGTTTGATGGTTAAATTGTTAGCCAAAGTGCGGTCGACTGCCATTTGCAGGGTTATTTTTTCTTGAGCCTTTGCTGCAAAGCCTATCATGACCGTAAACAACAAACTTAGAATGCTTACCCTTTTAAATATAAATTGTGTCATAAGGTTATTCCGTACAATTATTAGATATGAGTATTAGCTACTATATTTGAGAACCGCATTAATTGCACAATTTACTCAAATATAATAATTGTAAATGTACCTGGTTAAAACTCCCTGGTTGCTTAAAAAGCTATATCCCCAATTAATATGGGATGTGAACAAGGCAGGCCGTTGCATTTATCTGACGTTTGACGATGGACCTATACCTATTGTTACACCCTTTGTATTAAATATTTTAAGACAGTATAACGCAAAAGCTACGTTTTTTTGCATTGGCGATAATGTGCGTAAACATCCTGATATATTTGAACAGGTAAAAGCAGACGGTCATGCCATAGGAAATCATACCTACAACCACCTTAAAGGTTGGAAAACCGACGATAAAATTTACCTGGATAATTTTTTCTTAGCTGATGAATTGATCGGCTCCAATCTGTTCCGTCCGCCGTATGGGCGCATAAAAAGTTCGCAGGTAAAACTGCTTAAAGATGCCAAACCCGGTCTGCAAATTATTATGTGGAACGTATTAAGCGGCGATTTTGATATCAACCTAAAACCCGAAAAGTGCCTTGATAATGTTTTAAAGAATACTGCCCTTGGTGACATAGTGCTTTTTCATGATAGCTTAAAAGCTTTTGACCGGCTGGAGTATGTTTTGCCAAAGGCGATGGCATATTGGAGCAAGGAGGGGTATGAGTTTAAATATCTGAACCGCTGATTTTTTTTGATTTAAAAATTTTGTTGATTTTTGATGTAATTATCAACGAAATCAGCGCAATCACCTAAATCAACGGTCCTACTTACCGCCCGTCTTCAAATACATATACACAATACCCCCGATAACGGTAACAGCCAAAACTATCAACCCTATCCAGCCCGAGCGTTTATCCTGGCGTATCAGCCATATTAAAAATGCAACAAGCGGCAGTACAAAAATTGTCCAGAATATAAGTGAGGGAGCTGTCATGTGTTTTTGTTAGTCCATAGTCGATGGTCAATAGTCCATAGCCATGGTTGGTTATTAAATATCTATGGTCTATCAACTATGGACCATGGACTTGAAATTACATCGGCATTCTTGCCAGCGGCGCAATGTCTTGCCCGGCAAAATCACCTTTTAAAAATTTATGGTATCCGGCTATAGCTATCATTCCGGCATTGTCGGTACAGTATTGCATTTCGGGTATAAAACAGTTCCAGCCATTTTTATCGCCCATTTGTTGCAGGCCCTGCCTTAAACCTGTATTTGCCGATACGCCTCCTGCCAAAGCTATGTCCTTTATACCATAAAATTGTGCGGCTTTGTTTAGCTTATTCAATAATATGGTAACTACCCGTTTTTCAACCGATGCGCAAATATCATTTAAATTTTGGGTTATAAAATCAGGGTTAAGCGCTACGTTATCTCTTATAAAATACAGTATCGATGTTTTCAATCCGCTAAAACTAAAATTAAATCCGGGTATTTGCGGCTCCGGAAATTTGTAGGCATCCGGGTTACCCAAACGGGCATGTTTATCAATTAATGGGCCACCAGGATATGGTAAACCTAAAATCTTGCTGGTTTTATCCATTGCTTCGCCGGCGGCATCATCCAATGTTTGGCCCACCACCTCCATATCAAAATAATCTTTTACCAAAACTATTTGGGTATGCCCGCCCGATACCGTAAGGCATAAAAACGGGAACGATGGTTTGCGCTCGGCAATAAAATGCGCCAGTACGTGCGCCTGCATATGATTAATCTCAATAATTGGGATGTTTTTTGCCAACGCAAATGCCTTGGCAAATGATACACCAACAAGCAGGGAACCTAAAAGTCCCGGGCCGCGCGTAAAAGCTACCGCATCAATGGCATTTTTGCTTACTTTTGCATTTAATAAGGCTTGTTGTACAGCGGGAACAATATTTTGCTGATGAACCCTTGAGGCAAGCTCAGGGACAACGCCTCCATAAGCTTCGTGTATGGCCTGTGTAGCAATAACATTGCTCAGGATAACCCCATCAACACATATAGCTGCAGAGGTATCATCACAAGAAGATTCTATGGCTAAAATTACGGGCACAGCGTTTTAATTTTGAATGAGTAATTGAGTAAACGAGTGAGTTATCATTATACCTGTTTAAACCATATTTAATAAATGATGTTAAACATTCAATCATTCACTAATTTGCTCAATCACTCATTATCTAAAAAACAAAGTTATTAAAAAAGTACTAAAAATAGCCCTAAGTATAGTATTGCTCTTGTTACTAATGGCGAGTGTATTGCTATTGGTTTTTCAGTACAAACCCGTACAAACATGGGCCGCTAAAAAAGCTGCTGCTTACTTATCAACAAAGCTGGGTACGGAGGTTAGTGTACAGGGCTTGTATATTAAACCGTTCTCATCGGTTGTGCTTGAAAATTTTTATGTACTTGATAAGCAGAGGGACACCTTGGTACGTACCCCCAAATTAACTATAGAGCTTAATGGCTTTTCTATTTTTAGCAGTATTAGTGATAGAATTATTGATTTTAAGCAGATACAGCTTGATAATGGCTCTTTCTATTTAAAAAACCTGGAAGGTAACGTTACTAACTTGAAATTTATTTTAGATAGTTTAAAATCCAAGGATACAACCAAAACAATACCTGGCAAACCGTGGACCACCATATTTGAAAAAACAGTTCTAAACAACTTTCATTTCCGCTATAAAAATCAGTTAAGGCATGAGGTAGTTAAGGGGATAAATTTTGATGATATAGATGTACATAACTTTAGCACTGTAGTTAACCATATGGATATTATGCACCATTTGTTTAAGGGCGAAGTGCAATATTTAACACTGAAAGAAAAGGGTGGCTTCTACTTAAAAAACTTTAGAGGGAATACAACAGTTGATACCGACCATATATTGGTACAGCACATGCTGATACAAACCCCAAGATCTGTTATCAGGGATTATTTAAGTATGAAATACAGAACGCTTAATGATTTTAGCGATTTTGTAAACAAGGTGCGCATGGAGGGTGATTTTAAACAATCGCATATATCATCAACAGATATAGCCTACTTTACAACCTCGCTCGAAAAAGTGAATTTTGAGCTGGGTGTTGATGGGCGGATACAGGGAGCGGTAAATAATTTAAAAGCAAGGCACCTTACCGTTACCGCGGGGCAGGCCACATTTATTAAAGGCGATTTTAATTTAAAGGGATTGCCGGATTGGGATAAAACTTTTCTTGACCTCAAATTTGAACAGTTAGCCACCAATAAAAAGGACCTTGACTTTTTGTACAGTCATTTTACCGGAACACCCAACGCTAAAATGCCCGATATGGTTGGCAAATTTGGCAACGTTAATTTTTCGGGAAAGTTTAAAGGATTACCAAATAATTTTGCAGCGTCGGGCACATTTAAAACCCAACTGGGGCGGTTTGATCCGGATATTAACCTGGAAATAAATAAAGCCGGCACGCCAAGCTATACCGGTAAAATAAATGCTTATAACTTTGATCTTGGCACCCTGCTTGGTACTACCGCCTTAGGGCGTACTTCATTTAATGCCAATGTTAAAGGCAGTGGCGACGCGCTTAAAAACCTGAACGAAAATATAATTGCTAAGATAAATTATATTGATTTGAATGGTTACCAATACCAAAATGTAATAGCAAACGCGACCTTTATAAATAAAAAAATTAGTGGAAAACTATCCATTAAAGATAAAAATGTTCAGTTTGATGGCAACGGAACTGTGGACCTTAACCCGCAACTGCCGGTTTATGATTTTGCCGCTACCATACACGATGCGCATTTAAACAAATTAAAGTTTATTACAGATACTATTACAGTAAGTGCGCAGCTTAAAACCAAATTTTCTGGTAATGACCTTAAAAATTTTGAGGGCCATATCATGCTTTCGCCTATCCGGGTAATCGATCCGCGTAATAATTATTTACTGGATTCTGTTTATTTTTCTGCCAGTGGCAAAGGCAATTCAAGGCTGATAGCGCTTAAATCAGATGCCCTTGATGGCAGCATTAAAGGCAGCTATGATTTGGCTACTTTACCCTCATATTTTAAAACTATTGTTAAAAAATATATCCCATCATTACCAACAAACGTTACTATCCCAAAACCCCAAAATTTTGATTTTAATTTAAAAATCAAAAATCTTGATCCGCTTACAGCCATCTTTTTTCCGGATCTGCAAATACCAGAGCAGGGAACTTTTATAGGTAAGTTTAATTCGAATAATAAAACTGCCACAATTAACGGCTTTATAAAAACCATAAAATACAAGAAGATGGTTTTTCACAACTTTATTTTAGACGAAAGCACATCCGACGCTAATTTAGGGGTCAATATTTCATTGGATCGTATAGACCTTACAAACGACTTGTTTATTAAAAACATTGACATTACTAATTTTGTAAGTAATGATAGTTTAAAATTCAACGTAAAGCTGGCCGATAAAGATGCTGCCAACCAGCTTGACTTGTACGGCCTGGTTAAGTTTGGGCAGGATACTACCGCAAAACTAATATTACTGCCATCAGACATTATACTGGAGCATCAGGATTGGAGGCTAACAGACCAGGTAAGGGTAAGGCTGTTAGACGGCAAAACGCAGGTATCGGGTTTTGAGCTTTCAAACGCGCAGCAAAAAGTAAGAATAGACGGTTTTATTTCTGATAACCCGGCAGATCAATTAAGGGTAACCTTTGATAAATTTAGTATGAGCACCCTTAACCAGCTCACCAAAGCATCTGATATTGTATTGAGCGGCAAGCTTAATGGTGACGTACTGCTTTCGTCTATTTTAAAATCGCCGGGAATTGACGCCCATATGAATATTGATTCATTTAAAATGAATAAAACGCTGGTGGGCAATATTAAACTGGTATCCAATCTTGATAATGAACGGAAGCAGGCCAATGTAAATTTAAACATTCTTAACAGGGGTTTAGAAACGCTGAATATTGGCGGCACTTACTCTTTAGGAAAAGAGGATGCCGATAAGCTTGACTTTACAGTTAAAATGAACCAGACAGAGGCCGTAATTTTTGCACCGTTTGTTAAGGACCTCGTGTCTGACTTAAAAGGAACTGTATCTACCGACCTGAAATTAACAGGATCATTAGCAAAGCCGCAACTAAATGGCAGTGTTACTTTAGCTAATACAGGTATTACCGTAAATTATTTAAAAACGGCTTATATAGCCAATGATAAATTAAGTGTAACCAACAGCGTTATCAATATTGATAACCTGAGCTTAAAAGATATGCATGGCGGTGAGGGGACCGTTAAAGGAAGTGTTGATTTGAACAACTTATCTAACCCTACTATTAATGCTGTGCTTACAGCCAGAAACTTGATTGCTTTAAATACTACTTTTAGAGACAATCACCTTTATTTTGGTACAGCTTACAGCTCGGGCAGGTTTAGCTTTGTTGGGCCTGTTGATAATATGAACATAGATATTAGAGCCCGCACAGAAGCTGGTACGGTATTTAATATTCCGCTAAATACATCTACAACTGTTAGTGATTATGATTTTATAAGATTTGTGAGCCATAAGGATACCACCGGGCTTAATATGCCCAGGGTAAAAGCATTTAATGGCGTAACACTAAATTTTGATTTAACGGTTGATGAAAAAACCACCGTAAAAATAACTACCGACCTTGGCGTATTAACCGGTACGGGCCAAACAACAAACCTAAATATGCACATAAATAGCCTGGGCGATTTTGATATGGTTGGCAGTTTTTTAATTACATCCGGGAAGTTTGAATTTACGGCAAAAAACTTTATCAGTAAAAACTTTGCTGTAAACCAGGGAGGCACTATACGCTGGACAGGTAACCCTACCAATGCGGAAATTAACCTGAATGCTATTTATGAGGTCCGTACGGATATTTCTCCCCTTTATACGGCAGCTGGTCTGCAATCACCAAAGGGTAATGAGCAGGTATTGGTACAGGCAGAAATGCTTATTACCAAATCCCTGTTACATCCGGATATTGGCTTCGATTTTAATTTTCCTACCGATCCTTCGATAAAAGACGATCTGGGAACTTACCTGGCCGATAATAATAACCGTAACCAACAAGCATTAAGCATTATTGTAAGACGCAGCTTCGCATCAGGAACCGGCAATAATAATTTAACCAATCAGGTATTTAGTACAGCAGGCAGCGCCGTAAGCGAACTGTTTTTTAATAGGGTGAACAGCTTTATATCGCAATCAAACATCCCTAATTTTGATCTGAACATACGCTCATTTAATGATGCCAGCGCATCGTTAAAATTTTTAAAGGACAGGCTGATAATAAACGGAAGCTTGTTTAATACCAGCGCTAATGGCAATAGCTTATTTAACAACAGTACCAATCTGCTTAATTCAAACTTTAGCAACCTTACCAAAGATTTTGAAACATCATATCTTATACGCGCAGGCGGTACAAACGGCGCATTAACTGCACGTTATTCTTACCGCGTTTTAAATACCACTACTTTAAATACAATTGACCAATTGACCGTGCAATATGTTAACGGATTAGGGTTGGTTTATCAACGCGACTTTGATAGCCTGGGAGAGTTTATAAGAAATATGTTTTCGAGAGGGAAACGTACAGCTAAACCGGTTGTAAACCCAACGCCAATTGTGCCACCTCCAGGCATACCTGCTAATACAATAACCACGCCCCCTGCATCTATAAAAAATGATGAGGAGGAGGAAGAAACTCAATGATCACGCATTATTGTGTGATCCATCTTATCTCTTTTTGTTTTAAGATAAACCTCATTGTGGGGGTTTGAGGCAATTTCAATAGGTACATTTTCTACTACCTCTAATCCATATCCTATAAGTCCGGCCCTCTTTTTAGGGTTATTGGTCATTAAACGCATTTTTGATATACCCAGGCTGCGTATTATCTGCGCACCAATACCATAATCACGCTGGTCCATAGCAAAACCTAATTGTATATTAGCTTCAACTGTATCAAAACCATTCTCCTGCAAATTATAGGCTTTTAATTTATTTACCAACCCTATTCCACGGCCTTCCTGGTTCATATAAACAATGGCGCCCTTGCCCTCTTTGTTTATCATCTCCATAGATTTATGCAACTGGGGGCCACAATCGCACCGGCATGAGCCAAAGATATCGCCGGTAATGCATGAGCTGTGTACACGTACCAATACGGGCTCGTCTGGCTCCCAGGTTCCTTTTACTAAAGCCATGTGGTTTTCGCCGGTGTTAAGCTGCGTGTAGGCTATCATTTCAAAATCGCCCCATTCGGTAGGCAGTTTTACAGATACTTCTTTTTTTATTAAGGTTTCTACATCTAACCGGTAAGCTATCAGGTCTTTTATAGATATAATTTTCAGATCAAATTCTTTGGCCATTTGCTGCAGTTCGGGCAAACGGGCCATATCGCCATTTTCAGTCATTATCTCACAAATAACACCGGCAGGTTCAAACCCGGCTAATACGGCCAAATCAATAGTTGCCTCTGTGTGGCCGGCCCTGCGTAATACACCGCCATTTTTAGCTATCAGCGGGAATATATGCCCCGGCCTGCCTAATGCTTCGGGTGTAGTTTCGGGATCAATTAATGCCATTACAGTTTTTGAACGGTCCGTAGCCGAAATGCCTGTAGTACAGCCTTCCAGCAAATCAACAGAAACCGTAAAATTAGTTTCGTATGATGTGGTGTTATGGCTTACCATTAGCTCCAGTTCCAATTCGTTAGCGCGTTGCTGGGTAATTGGCGCGCAAACCAGGCCACGGCCATGGCGTATCATAAAATTTATAACCTCGGGCGTAGCATTACGTGCAGCGGTTAAAAAATCGCCTTCGTTTTCTCTATCCTCGTCATCAACAACAATTATAATTTTACCGGCTTTTAAAGCTTCAATAGCTTCTGGTATGGTATTTAGCATTTTATTGGATTTGGTAACTTTTTATAGATACGTACCTTATGGTAACAAAGTTACTGATAATGTAAAAATTAAGGGTCGGTTAACTGTAAAGATTAAAGGTTGAAGATTAGTAATAGCAAGTTTTATAATTTTAATAGCTAATCTTCAATCTTTATTAACTAATCTTTAATCACCAATCTCTTAATACTGCCAAATAAGTTATTAAAGAAACGTTTATATATTTCGGCATCAAATATTACAGAATCGGTAGCAGCTTTATAAGAAAGGAATATACCAATAGGTGTTAAAATAATAATAGCTATCCACATACCAATAAACGGAGAGGCATCGCCGGCTTTAACCGCCTTTTCGCCAATGGTTGATATGATATAATAGATCAAAAAGAATATAACCGAAACTACAACAGGCAAACCTAAACCACCTTTACGTATAATAGCGCCAAGCGGCGCGCCAATTAAAAACAAAGCAAGGCATGCCGCCGAAAGTGTATATTTTTTTTGATATTCTACCGCCGCGCTATGTACACTGCCCGAAGCATCTTTATACCGCTCGTCTCGGGTTTTTATAAGGTCCTGTACAGAGCGCACTTCGCTTTGCGCGTTTACAATATAGCTTAGTCTATCTGTATTGCTCCCTGTTTTTAATACCCCTTGTTTGTATTTTATATAATTGCTTTTAGCATGTTTTGCCGGCATAAAAAAATACTTAATATAGGGCGTCACTAACGAATAATTAACCCGCCGCCCGCTATCAATTAAATGGTTTATGTGCCCCATGGTATCCCTAAGCTGTTTTATATTCATCATTTGGAAAGCGGTTTTAAACTCGCTTTCGTTAGTGCGGTGAAGTTTAAAGCCAGACATGTCTAATTTGTTTTCTGTTGACTTAAAACGAAACCGGGTAAGTTTCTGGCGGGGGTTGGGGCTATAGGTTGGCCCGCCAGGGTCCTCCTGGTACTTTATACCGTCTTCCAGTTGCATAACCAGGTACTGGTCATCAGATGAACGAAACATTTTGCCTTTTTTTGCAAATAAAAGATAGCTTTCATTGGTGCTTATGTCTTTATGATAAATGGTTATATCATAAAGAGTTTGGCCGTCCGGATCTTTATGCATTACGCGGATAGTATAACCCGGAAAGCTATTGCTAAATACCCCCTCGGGTAAAAAATTAGCCGATTTCTGTTCGCGGGCATCATACAGTAAAGAGAAGTATTTAAGATTGGCTACAGGTAACATGTAGTCAGAAAAAATGAACGCGCTTATACTGAGTACAAGAACTACCACAAACATGGGGTACATGGCACGGTTTAATGATATCCCGGCAGATTTGATGGCAACAAGCTCATAATTTTCGCCAAGGCTGCCATAAGTCATGATGGAGGATAGCAGTACAGAAAGCGGCAGCGCCATCTGCACATTGGTCGCCGATGCATACACCATCAATTCAACGATAATGTACCACTCAAACCCTTTTCCTATCAGGTCGTCAATGTATTTCCATAGAAATAGCATCAGCAGCACAAACATTACTATCAAAAAGGTCACCAAAAAGGGCCTTATAAATGATTTAAGTAATAAAAGGTGTATCTTTTTCACAGGTACAAAATTAGGGAAAAATCCCCGTTAAGCGCCTAATACACTTACAAGGTATCGTATTTGGTTATCCCAGATTAATCTGCGTTCGCCCATTGTATCTTCGGTGGCAAAATCAGTTATGCTAAGCGCGACATCGTTGGTTAGCTCATCCTGTATTATTTCCATCTCAAAAAAACATTGCGGATCGTCTTCCATCCATTTAAACCTAACCAGCTTATTTTCTTTAATGGTTATCAGCTTGGCTTTTTGCTGTTCATCATCCCAGGTGAAGGTATAAACCTGGTCGCGCACGCTAACATCATCAGCAAACCATTGGGTAAGGCCATTAGGCTCGTTCAGAAAGGTGTATAATATTCTTGGAGATGATTTTATTTCATACTCAATATTAAATCTCTTTTTTTCAGACATAGGGGGAGTTTATAATTGAAGGCCCATAAGCCACAATGTTAACATTTTTTCTAAAGGAAACGAATTTCTGCTATATTTGCAAACCTTTTTTAAGTGTAACCATTTTTAAGATAAAGGGGCTAAGCTAATTAGCGTATCTTAAGACTTAAAAAAAACGGCGGGGTAGCTCAGATGGTTAGAGCGTAGGATTCATAACCCTAAGGTCGGCAGTTCGATCCTGCTCCCCGCTACTGGCAGACAAGGCTGTTACAATTCTTGTAACAGCCTTTGTTTTTCTGGTCGGTGTACTTCTATATCACAATATCTAACAATCCCTTTATCGTTTTGAGGCTTTCAGCCTCATTAGGTATGTCTGTAAGCTTTGCGTCTAATACATTGCACTCTGTCTTAACCGATTTAAAATCCACTACATTTATTTCCAACTAACTGTGTATAAAAAGGTGATAAACTAACTCCCCGTCACCCTAAAACATTTTATCTTTTTCAACTGTTCATATTAAATCTTTAAAGTCTTTGAAAAGTTATTATGTAATATTCCCGGAATTATAAAAAAACATATAACTTTTTATGCTGGACAGGAGCATTGTCTATGAAACAAACTCTTAGATCTACCGGTATCGAGGTAATCGGAAATATTCCGTGGGGCACTCATTTTTGCCATTTTTACCAAACTGAAGAGGATTTGCTGTCTATGCAGGTGCCCTTTTTTCAAACCGGTTTGGAAAACAATGAGTACTGCATATGGGTAACTTCAGAACAAACGACTGTTGAGAACGCGCTTAACGCACTAAAAGTGAAGGTTCCTGATCTTGATACATATTATGAACGTGAAAGTATCGAAATCCTGTCCCACCGTGACTGGTACTTGACCAATGGCCGATTTGAATTAGATAACGCCATCCAATCGATATTAGATCGTCTGCGAATTGCACTTGATCGCGGTTTCGAAGGCTTGCGCCTCAATGGTGACGAAGCCTGGATGGACAATAAGACATCGCATGATTTCTTAGAATACGAAAGTTCGCTTAATCCAGCAATAGCCGGTAAAAGGCTTATCATATCATGTAGTTATCAGTTAGCTAAATGCACAGCAACAGACGTTTTAGATATTGCCCTGTTGCATGAATCTGCCGTCTCAAAACGGAAGGGCAGATGGGAAATACTGGAAACCCCGCAGCTCATAGAAACTAAGGCACAGCTTAACCTGGAAAGAGAATTGCTCGAAAAACGAGTTGCTAAAAGCACAAAAGAGTTAAGCCGAATCACCCAACAGGTAAAGAAGGAACGTTCTGAAAGAAAAAAGACGATGATCTCCTTACGCAAATCCCAATTACATTTGAAAACAATAGTGGATACGGCAGACATTGCATTTGTATTGTTCAATAGTGATTCACATGTACTTTTATTTAATGAAATAGCAAGTTATTGGTCAACCCTGTCTTTCGGCGTTCCTTTGAAGAAGGACATCTATTTTCCAGACTTGTTGAATGAAAAGGGAAGGAGTCGCTTCATCGAAATGATGGACACTGTATTGTCGGGGCAGTCGTTAAACTATGAAACCAGCTATCAGGGCCAGGGCGATTCCCTGGAATGGTACCAGGTGAGCATTTATCCTGTAATGGATGACGATGGAAAGGCTGTCGGGGTAAGTTGTGCTGCAAGCAACATTACGCGGGATAAACTGGTTGAATCGGAGCACGAACGTTTAAGCGGACAGTTAGTGCAGCATAATAAAGACCTGGATAAATTTGCTTTTATTCTATCGCACGACCTGCGGGCGCCGTTGGCCAATATGCTCGGGTTGGCCAAGATGCTTAAAGACACAAATGTTCCTGAATCAGAAAAATCCGAACTGGAAGGCTTTTTATTTCAAAGCATAGAAAAGCTGAATGATGTCGTTCATAATTTGAACCGCATTTTAGAACTGGATAGAACCCCGAGTCTAAAAAAAGAGAACATCGACCTGACAGAACTGGTCAATGAGGTGTCCGCCCAGTTTAAACCAGTTATTAAACAGAATACTATTCGAATAATCACAGATTTCAACCGTGCAAATAATATTAATTCGGTTCGGGGTTACCTGTATAATATTTTTTACAGCCTCATTTCCAATAGCATAATATTCGGTCTGCAAAGGAAGCCACCGGTCATTGAAATCACGTCTGAGAAAGAAAAGGATAGACTCATTATTTATTTCAAAAACTTTGGGAAGGCAAATTATCAAAAAGGTAAGAAAACAGAACATGGGTCTTACAAAAAGATAAGTGTGCCCGATAAAAGTAATGGCATAACGTTATACGGTGTAAAAAATAAGATCGAGTTCTTGGGCGGATCTATAAGTGTTCGTACCCTACCCGGAAGCGGCAAGGAGTTTCGAATGGAACTGCCGTATGAATAAGAAAAAGGTTTCAATGGAATGAAAAAGTCGCGGAGTGGTAATCTTTTGTAGACATTAGGCATCTACCCGTTGATAGGATCTATTACGTAATTAAATTCTATCTTTATCTTCTAGACCTTAACGCAATGATTAAAAAAAGACCCAATCTTTTATTGTTGTTCCTGATTTTACAGAGTTGCACTCATGCTCAAACTTTCAACAAAGCCAAATTAGACAGTTTTTTTGTTGTGCTGAACACGCGTGATGAAAACATGGGTAGCATCGCCATAGCTGCCAATGGCGTGGTGGTCTATCAAAATGCCATCGGTTATAGTCAAGTAAATAAAGGTTTAAAAACACAGGCGACCATTGATACTAAATATCGGATAGGCTCTATCAGTAAGATGTTTACCGCAACTATGATATTTCAGCTGATCGATGAAGGTTAGCTTGGCTTTGAAACGCATTTGGCTATCTATTTCCCACAACTCCCTAATGCCGGAAAGATCACCATAGGAGAAATGCTTGACCACCGTAGCGGCCTTCATAACTTTACGAATGACTCGCTTTATATGACATATATGGGCATTCCTAAATCAGAAGCTGAAATGACCGCCATCTTTGCCAGGCAGAAACCTGATTTTGAACCGAATGCAAAGGCCGAATACAGCAATACCAATTTCGTGCTGCTGGGTTATATCATTGAAAAATTGACTGGTAAAACCTATGCCGAAGAATTAAAAAAACGCGTCACCTCAAAAATTGGCTTGGCAGACACATATTACGGCACTAAAGCCAACCCAGCCAAAAATGAAGCATACTCCTACAATTATTCAGGACAATGGACGCAAATGCCCGAAACGGATATGAGTATTCCAGGCGGGGCCGGTGCTATTGTATCCACGCCGACTGACCTGATTAAATTTATAAATGCGCTCTTTGCAGGCAAACTAATTAGTATTGCTAGTTTAGAGCTGATGAAAACGATGAAGGACAACTTCGGTATGGCCATGATCGCGATTCCGTTTGACGACAAAAAAGGTTTTGGACATACCGGAGGAATCGACGGATTTTCCAGTGTGCTTATTTACTTTCCGGAAGATAAGCTGGCTGTCGCATACACTTCCAATGGTATCAGGTATTCAACCAATGATGTTGTCATGGGTGCATTAAGTATATATTTTAACCGACCGTTTGCAATCCCTGAGTTTAAAACGATTACACTAACTACGGCCGACCTTGATAATTATATCGGTAAGTATACCAGTACCCAAACGCCACTAAAGATTGATATCACAAAAAATAATACTTTTCTGTTTGCGCAAGCCACTGGTCAGAGGGCATTTCCGCTGGAAGCTAAAGGAGGTAATAAATTTTCTTATGCCGGCATTACTTTTCAATTTGAGCCGACTAAAAAAACTTTTACTTTAATCCAAGGAGGGGCTACTTATCTATTTACTAAAACCGATTAATGGGATCAAATTTGTAATAGCCAAATAATAGCCATTGTTCTGTTTGCAAAACATGAGATAGTTGCAGATGGTGTTAAATTCTCTTAAAGTGGTTATTCCATCACAAGCCGACTAATAGTAATTGATAATAATTACATTTGATAAAATCCGCTCTGTATATGAAAAAAATATCCTTCATATCGCTATTTATTTCATTCCTTTTTACAGCCGGCGCGCAAACAATTAAGAATGCCAACCTCATCATTGGCAAGGTTGATAGTATACATTCTAAAATATTAAACGAAAACAGACAAGTATGGATATTTCTTCCTGCCAGTGCCAACAATGTTATTTATGCCCGGCAACATTATCCTGTCTTGTATTTATTAGATGCTGAAGATCACTTTATGTCGGTTACTGCAATGATTCAGCAATTAAGCGAAGTAAATGGTAACACGGTGATTCCCGAAATGATAGTTGTAGGAATAACCAATACAGACAGGACACGCGATCTTACACCAACCAATTCGCTGATTGGTTTTAATGGTAAAACAAACCCAGAATTAAAAACTTCAGGCAGCGGCGAAAAATTTGCAGCATTTATAGAAAAAGAACTGATGCCCCACATCGACTCTCTGTATGCTCCATCACCTTATAAAGTAATAATTGGCCATTCACTTGGCGGTTTGGAGGTGATGAATATCCTGGTGCATCATCCCAATTTGTTTAATGCATACGTGGCTATCGACCCAAGCATGTGGTGGGATTCCCGAAAATTATTAAACGAAACCAAGACCGTGCTGACTCAAAAAAGATTCGAAGGCAGATCTTTATTCCTGGCTATAGCCAACACTATGCCTTGGGGTATGGATACGATGAAAGCAAGAAAGGACACATCCGCGGCTACCATTCATATCAGATCTATATTGACGCTTAATGAGGCGATAAGAAGCAACGCCGCTAACGGCCTGACGTTTGCTTATAAATACTACAATGAGGATAATCATGAGTCTGTTCCGCTTATCGCAGCATATGATGCTCTGCATTTTTTATTCAACGGATTCGGTTTTACCGCGGACGAACTTGCTAAGTTTTTTGATTTAACTGTTAAGGTTGATGCGGCAACATTGATTAGTGATCATTATCAGCGGATTTCAAAACAAATGGGGTACAAGGTGCTTCCGCCGCAGCCATTGATTGGCCTGATCGGTCGTTCACTTTTGGTGAAAAATATGCCGGAGCAGGCCTACTCGGTCTTCAGTTTATATCTCCGTAGTTATCCCGACAGCTTTAACGCAAATGATAGTTTGGGCGATTACTATAAAAGTAAAGGGGATAAACAGAAAGCGATTGAATATTATTCAAAAGCGCTTGCTATTCTGGAGAACAGTGATACAAGGGCAAAACTTAAGCAACTTCAGGAAAATAATTAAGCATCATTGTAACCGGTAAGGGCTACAATAGTCTCCCGAAAGGGTGGCTTTTTTGCTTATATTTGGCTATGTTTCATCATAGGTTTTAACATGCTTGATTTCCGCTTACAGGTTTTTTACAAAGTTGCCAAAAGACTCAATTTCACTAAAGCCTCGGCTGAATTATATATTAGCCAGCCTGCGGTAACAAAGCATATTAAAGAATTAGAAGCAAGCTACAAAACATCCCTGTTTGAACGGAGCGGCAATAAAAAGATTAGTTTAACCCCGGCCGGGGAAATGCTTTTGCAATACACAGATAAACTATTAGATATTTATCGCGAATTGGAGTATGATATGAATCTGCTGATTAAGCAGCATAAAGGCGTATTACGTGTTGGCGCAAGCACTACAGTAGCGCAGTATGTAATACCACCCATATTGGCACAGTTCCATAAAAAATTTAGAGATATCAAGGTGCAGCTTATTCCGGGCAATACCGAAGAAACAGAACAAGCTTTATTAAGTAAGGAAATTGATGTGGGTATTATTGAGGGCGTTTCACGTAATCCGCAAATAAAGTATGAGGAGTATTTAAAGGATGAATTAGTGCTGGTAAGCGCCGCGAACAACGCTTCAATAAAAAAAGAAACCATTAAGCCGGAAGAGCTTAAAAACTATCCTTTGCTAATGCGCGAGCCGGGTTCGGGAACCTTGGATGTGATAGCACATGCTTTAAAACCTCATCACATTAAATTAGCAGACTTGCAAATAGAGATGCAGTTAGGTGGAACCGAAAGTATTAAATCTTATCTGTTGCATAGTAATTGCCTGGCATTTTTATCGGTACATTCTATTTTAAAAGAATTGAAGAATGGCGAATGCCGCATTGTTGATATTAAAGGACTTTCTATAGAGCGCCCTTTCCATTTTATACAGCCGCATGGCCAGCCCCCTTCACTTGCAGAATTATTTACGCGTTTTGCCCAAAATTATAAGCTTTAAATAAAATAGCGCTATCAATAACTTTTGGTTATTGATAATTTGATTTTGTAATAAAAAAGGTGTAGTCTAATAACGGACCTTTGAGTAGCAAAAAGAAAAAAATGCATACTCAAAATCAATTAACACCCACCAGCGGATTTATCTTTGACGTTAATGATAATACTCGAAAAATTTTATTTACAGGCTGTATGGCCCTTTGTGTTACCACGTTTATAAGCCCGGCAATTGCTTTGTTAATGGGCCTTGTTATTGCCCAACTAACGGGCCATCCCTATCTCCACCTCAACCATAAAGCCACAAACTTGTTATTACAAATATCAGTAGTGGGTTTAGGTTTTGGCATGAATATGCACCATGTTATGCAGGCTGGAAAAGAAGGGATATTGTTCACCATTGCGTCTATAACCGGAACCCTTATTTTGGGTTACTTTATGGGTAAATGGTTAAATATTGAACAGAAAACATCATATCTTATTGCTGCCGGTACCGCTATTTGCGGCGGCAGCGCCATTGCAGCTATATCGCCTGTTATAAAAGCCCAAGAGAAACAAATATCTGTCGCGCTGGGCTGTGTGTTTATTTTAAACGCCATTGCTTTGTTTGTGTTCCCCATTATTGGTCATCATCTTAATATGTCGCAAACGCAGTTTGGCTTATGGTGCGCCATTGCTATTCATGACACCAGCTCTGTTGTTGGTGCTGCCAGTAAATATGGCGCACATGCCCTGGAGGTTGCTGCAACTGTAAAACTTGCCCGCGCCTTATGGATCATACCCGTGGCTTTTATGTCGACATTTATTTTCAAAAACAAATCTAAAAAAATCAGCATACCTTATTTTATCGGTTTATTTATACTGGCCATGATTGCTAATACCTATATACCGGCAACAAAACTGATCAGTCCCTACATGATCATTATTGCGAAAGCCGGATTAACACTTACATTATTTTTGATCGGTGCCGGGCTTTCCAGGAAAGTACTGGCATCCGTAGGGCTAAAACCATTATTACAGGGAGTGGTACTTTGGATCATAATTTCATCTGCTGCATTATACGCGGTAATGCATTTGGCATAGCCCTTTCTAACTAATTATTAAATGGACCTGCCAATAGTTCGGGAATTGTCCGGTTTTTTTTGGCTTAAAAAGATTCATTTAAATTCAGGAAGAATCCTTTGTTGCCATATTTGCCAAAAGCGTAATCCAATGCCAGGTTGGTACGGGTAGCTTTGTTAAACAACACACGTAAACCGGCACCGTAGCCGGGTTGAAATACCTGGAACAGTTTAGTGCCCTGCTCATCGTTAGCTGTTTGCAAGTTTACAAAGGTAACACCACTAATAAATTTATTTTTTAATATAGGGAAGCGGAATTCCGCCTCTGTATCATTGAATTGTGTGCCCTTAAAATATTGAGAAGTATAGCCCCTGCCGCTCCTGAAAGACCCATCGCGCGCGGTACCCGGCAATTCAAGATAAGGTATTGTACCGCTGAGCAGGTAGGAGCCCCAGTTCCAAAACGCTACTACCGTTTCGGGGTTGATGGTTGATAAGCTAAAATATTTTCTAAAGTCGGTAGTAAATTGCCGGGAATTTTTTGTGCTGCCTATCCACGTTTGATTAACCCTGATGCCGGCATCAAAGTAAATACCTTTATAAGCGCGGTTTGGGTTATCGCGTGTAATGTACTCTACATTAAAAAGAAATCCATCTGCCGAGTAATGATCCTGCGGAAAACCATGCTGGTTATTGTAAACACTGGATGGCGTTGCATTATTAGTTGTATCCTTGTTTTGAATGCTCCGCCTGATCTCAAATGACAATCCGGCCCCTACAAAAAGATTTTTCTCCACCTCCTTGTAAATCTTTTCCCTGAAATTATAATATAGCGAATGAATTGTATAAACTTTGTGCGCCGCATCTGCCAGTACCTTATCTGCATTGCTTCCACTATTAACCCCGCGGCCTATCCCTAAACCAAAATCAGGCGTTACCGTTTTTGCGGCTACCAGGTTACCCTGAATGTTCCACCTGTTACCGGGCGTAAATATATTATGATTTACATAAAAATAAATGATGCCTTTGCTGGTAATAGAAGCCGAGGTTGCCGCAACTGATAGTAATGTATTAGGATCATTACCTAATTTTTTGCCCGCTACAGCTTTAATGCCTAATTGAGCGCCAATGGTAGGATTAGCCGCAATATTAGGTACAATAGTAATACCCGATCTTTTATGCAATGTATCGGCCACTTTTTTAGGATGGAGAATATTACGGGTTAAATCACTAAAATCATATTGCCTGTTTAGGTTATCTGCCAGCTTTTGCCGGTTTAAACTTTTAGTACGCAAAGAATCCTCTTTTAAGGAATCAGCCGGAACAATTACTTGGCTGAAAACAACTCCGTGAATGCTGATAAACAATAACAATAATAGTAATCTCAACAAAGAACGCTTTCTGTACACAAAGCTAAATTGTGCTGTTAAAGTATGAAATTTCAAATTATAGTAATTAAATTAGTTGGATAGCTTAGGTATCTTTTAAACCCATATATACGTTAAATGTTTTTATAGCAAATGTTTTATAGCGCCGGAATTTAAGAGCATAGTGTTTAATTATAAAAAACATTTCATACAAGCCGCAGGTAGTATGATTGTTTTAATATTAACAGTTGGAGTCAGCATACAAAATTCAATTAAAAAAAATGACCACAGATCAAGATTCGTCTAATCCATTTTCAAATAACATATTTGATCTGGAACTTTTTTTTCAATTGTCGCCAGATATGATATGTATAGCAGGTTATGATGGATATTTTAAAAAAATAAATCCAACGGTTCAAAAAACACTGGGATATACTTATGATGAATTGTTTTCTAAACCAATAAATGAATTTGTGTATGATGAAGATAAAGAGATCACATCATATAGCCGCGAAAATCTTAAAAAGTCAATACCATTATTAAATTTTGAAAATAGATATGTAACAAAATCCGGTGAAATTGTATGGCTTTCGTGGACATCAATGCCTATTGAGAGCCAAAGGCTGGTATTTGCGATAGCTAAGAATATTACACATAAAAAGAAACTGGAGGAAGGCAGGAATTTACTGCTTACCAATTTTTTAAAAATAAATAGTGAGTTAAAGCAATTAGCTTATACAGCAGCGCACGATTTTCGATCACCGGTAAATAATTTGCTTTCCATTTTTAGCCTGATTGATGTTTCTAAAATATCTGATAGTGAAGTAGTTGAATATTTAGATATTTTAAAATCATCTGCCGGGAGCCTTCATGATAGCTTAAATAACTATTTAGATATCCTGATCCAAAAAAACAATATCCAGCTTGAGCAGGTAAGTTTAAGCGAATGTTTTAACACAGTGCTTAAATCTTTACGGTCTTTAATAATAGATTCGGGCACTGAAATACATGCTGACTTTTCTACCATTGATCTGGTAAAATTTAATAAAGCATATTTAGAAAGCATTTTTCTAAACCTGATAACAAATTCTATAAAATATACTAAGCCAAATACATTCCCTGTAATTTCAGTTTATAGTAAGCGGGTAAATGAGACCAACCTGTTAGTTTTAAAAGATGAAGGAATTGGATTTGATATGGAAAAAGTAAAAGATAGAATTTTTGGGTTTAACCAAAAATTTAATAGCAATGAAGACAGTAAAGGAATTGGTCTTTACTTAGTCCATAATCATATAACAAGTTTAGGAGGGCAAATTAATATAGAAAGCCGCGTTAATGAGGGAGCAAAATTCACAATCTCATTTAAGGACTAAATAAAATTGTAGGATGTAGCAGGTGTAGTGCTACACTACACCCTGTTTTTTACTTATGCATAATAGTAAAATAAATCTCTTTCCGGGCAACAAAGCCTGTGCTTTCGTAAACTTTAATGGCTCGTTCATTATCATAACGCACGTGTAGCATCGGGATCTCGCCCGCGGCTTTTATGCGGTTTATATGATGCAGCAGTAGTTGTTTTGCATAACCTTTGCCTGTATAATCCGGGTGTGTACAAACCGCGCTGATCTCTGCATATGGTAAAGGATGCATGCGTTGTCCGGCCATGGCCACTAATTTATCGCCGTCAAAAACACCTTTGTAATGGCCAAAATCTATTGTTTGTGGCCCAAATGGGCCGGGGTTAGTTAATTTGGTAAGAGCCAGCATTTGGGATACATGCTGGTTTGTTAAGGGGATTAATTCCACTTCGTTATATTCCTGAGGTGCTTCTCCATCAAATATCATTTGTAAGCATTTTATCGTATTTGCCACCTTCCATTGTTTTGGTATGTCTATCTCTACCGGTGAAATGAAACCTACGGGGCTACTATGCGAGATCAGGTCATACAGCAATTGGAAACTGTTAGTCGTGTTTTCTTTAAATCCAACAAATGGCGATACTTCTTTATCGAAATATTTTACCTGCTTATTGCCGTTAGCCAAATGCTTGTTGCCGGATATAAGGGCGTTATATGCAGGATTATCTAATACATGGAACATTATTGGCAAACCTATTAAAAAAAGAGTTTTAATTTGCGTCGGGAAAAAGGTTTGTACAAACTTTTACTGTTTAATTACATCCGGTCCATATCACGGCCCTTACTGTATTTACGCTCATAAACTTCGCGTAGGGCTAACCCCATTATTATGCCAAAGGCTACGCCTAAACCCAGGTGATGTAAAGCTATCCCAACTGCAATACCTATAACTAAGCCTATTGCAAATGAAGCATCTTTTTTCTTTTTGAAGTTCATGGGGTAAATGTAGGTATTTCGGAAACTTTTTCTTAGCGCGCCTGCTAACTGTAAAAAGATTCTTATACAAATTAGCAGATCTTGTTTCACGCGAGTGTGAAACAAAATGTAACAAGTGAAACAAGATTTTGACTTAAAATATTGTTTATGAGTGAATTACAGAAAAGTGATGAAACAAAATGTAACAACTTATTCGTCAGTATTTTTAGGCGTGATTGCGAGTTTGTTCATTGATAATCAAACAATTACAAAACACCTATTTTAAAAGTGGTGAAACAAGTTATTGAAACAAACGCCTACTGACCCGTGACATGTTTGGTAACTCTGCGTGCGGAGGCATACTGAGCGTAGAAGTATGAGGGCAAAAACTTACGAAGTTGAAACTTTGTAAGTTTGACCGGTGGATATTTTTTCATCTGAAACAATTTGTAACATTGGAGGCCCGCCACCTTGCATATGACCTTGTGGATATGTACATTCCCAATATCTCCCGTCTTTTGGATCTTGATAAATTTTAGTCCATCCATCGTCTGTCGTACTTGTTTTTTTTAAGTAGCTATCAATTAGCCATGCTATACGTTGGCAGTTATCATCGGCTGTCATTTTCCCTTTACTGTATATCCAACTGCCAATTATAGCTGTTTCAGTTGGCAAGGGTTTTATTAATATACTATCTGAATAATTAGACTCAATATCAATTAATTTTTGAGTCATTGATAAACCTTTATTTTTTATTAAAATAATATTTCCCATGAAAACTAATCCTGTTAGACAACTCAAAATAAATAATAGAAATAAGCCTAAATCGGCATGACCAAAGTCAATGCTAATAAGTTCTCTATTATCTAAATCTCGAACAAAGTAAAATACTCCATTATAATAAGCTCCGATTAATAGTAAGTAGGATGGGATCAATAGAAACAACCACATCCTTTTAGCCATCAACATTACTTTTCTTGCGACCAATGATATTGCTATGAAAATCAGGTATATGATTAACATAGCAATTTTGTCGTTCATTACTATAGTCTTAGTTATCAGCATCTTACCTCATCACCCTACCTAACCCAAACTGGTCGCCGGCTTTAACCGGTTTGCCATCTTTAAAATCAATCTCCAGCAGTTTTTCGCTTGCTACAGTATTGTAATTTTCGTCTTTAAGTACGGTAAGTATTTTACGGGTTTTTACATCTATTACTTCGCCGCTTGATGGGTAGGCATATTTGCCATCTAAAGTAAAGGTAATCCAACCCGGCATATCCTGTACCGGTATAGTGGTTAATTGCTGGTAAGGTTCAACTCCGCTAAATATATGCAGGCGCATGTTAAAGCCATCGCATAACCATATCTCTTTTTCATCAGGCGTTAAACCTATGCCGTGGCTTGGGCAGCCGTGGCGTCTAACAGGGCCTTTATCCCAACCCTCAACTACCACATGGGCTATCTTTTTTCCGGTTGTCAGGTCGCCAACTTCAAAACCCAGCAACTCGTTACAGTTTACAAAAATGCGTGTACCCTTGCCATTAACCGTAAGCGGGCGTATAAAATTAGCAAACGGTCCAACCTCGCCTACAACGGTATTTGTTTTCGGATCGGCAATTTTTACCATTGTATTTTTAAGATCGGCCAGGTAAACACGATCGCCATTTAGGCCATATATGGTATTATGTGTAGCGTTAAACCCATCAATCCGTTTAATAACATTGCCTGTTTCGCAATCAATCACACTCCAATAATGGTTTTCCAACGAGGGCAGATACATGGTTTTACCATCCGGCGCTACAGATAAACGATCACAGCCAAACTCAATTGGTTTCTCCCATACCAGTTTACCGGTTACAATGTCTATCCGCTGCAGGCTCTCAAGTGTTGTAACATATACGCTATGCAACGGGATGCTTACCCCAATACCTTTAATATTTGACGGCAGGCCATTTTTGGGATGCAAGCCGTTAAATGGGATGCGTTTTATAAACTTGTGCCCGTGGTCTATATCAAATATCAGCAGGCCATGCCCGCCGTAGCCTAAATAATCGCGCACGCCCGGTACTGCTACAAATAAATAGCGTCCGTTCATTAAAGGCGCAGCGACCCTTGTTGAGCTTGCCTTAGCTAATGGTTTCCATGCTGCAGCAAAAAGTATAATTGCTCCTGACAGGAGCGCGATAAACAGGCGAATCTGGGTTTTCATAAATTGCTTTATTTGAGGTTATATTGGTGAGGTTAAGATAGGTAGCGATTTTGGAAACTGCAAGAGGTGGTTTGTAACAGGGTGGATATACAGCCGATAGTTTATTTATTATTTGACGAAAGGAAAAATATTCTTCTCATTCAAAAATACTATACATTAATTAAAATATATAGACATAAACTATAACCTATTTAAAATTGAAATATTGTTGTAGTATAAAATGCATTATATTTGCACGAAACTTAAAAAACACATATTATATATGATTACTATAGGAGAAAAATTCCCCGGGTTTTCCAAAACCGCAGTTGTTAGTTTAGAAAAAGGAAAAGAGTTTGAAACATTAACTTCTGATTTTTTGGTTAATGATGATAACGTTTGGACAGTAATGTTTTGGTGGCCAAAAGATTTTACTTTTGTTTGCCCTACAGAGATTGCCGAATTCAATAAAAACTATGGTGAATTCCGTGATCGCGAAACCCGTTTAATTGGCGCTTCTACCGATTCGGAATTCGTACACGCCGCCTGGAGAACACATCATGATGATCTGCGCGACTTGAAATTTCCAATGTTGGCTGATACTTCAAAATCATTAGCCGAAGAATTGGGTATTTTAGAGCCTACCGAAAAAATTGCTTATCGTGCCACTTTTATTATTGACCCTACCGGCGTTGTGCGTTGGGTATGTGTTAATGACCTAAGTGTTGGCCGTAACGTAAAAGAAGTTTTACGCGTACTGGATGGTTTACAAACCGACGAGCTTTGCCCATGCAACTGGGAAAAAGGCCAGGAAACGCTAACCGTTTAAACTTAAAGAATCCCCAATAAAACGGGGATTTTTTTATTAATTATAATTACCATGAGCGAAAGCACAGAAACCATAACCGAATTATTGCAAAGTATAGGTATTGATACAGCTTACCGTACCGCCAGCCTTTCTTTACTTGAAAAAGGCGATTCGCGCTATTTACGCGATTTAAAATTAAATTTTACAAGCACACTAACTTCTGAGCATTTGAGCACTAAAGAATGTGCCTTATTGGGCCTTAGTGTAGCGGTTAATAATAATAACAACCCGTTAATAGCTTTTTACACAAAATATGCCACAGAGCAAGGCGCTAATGATGCAGAGATAGCCGAGGCAGCTGCCTGCGCGTCATTATTGGCATCAAATAACATATTTTATCGTTTCAGGCATTTTACGCAGAAAGAAAAATACAGCCAAATACCTGCACGTATACGTATGCAGATAATGATGAAACCGGTAACCGGCAAAGAGTTTTTTGAATTAATGAGCCTAACTATATCAGCAGTGAATGGCTGCGAAATGTGCGTTAATGCTCACGAAGACTCGTTAATTAAAATGGATGCTACCGAAGAACGTATATTCGATGCTGTCAGGATAGCATCATTAGTAACCTCGGCAGGCACAATTATAAACTAATTACATTACTTGTTTAAGGCATTTACCTGAATAAGTTGTATAATAATTATTTTTGCTGTAATTTGTAATTAATTAGATCAATGACAGTCTGAACAAATAAAGTTTAACTGGTGTTGATCTAATTAATTGCAAGATACCCCGGGTTAAACGGATATCAAATATTATCTCATGGCCGATAAAAAAATAACAGTACTATATGTGGATGACGAAGAGAACAACCTGTTTTCTTTTAAAGCCACTTTTCGTATAAAATATAATATTCTTACTGCTATAAGTGGTGATGCGGCCCTTAAATTGATGGAGGAAAAGCCGGTAGAAATTATTATTACCGACCAGCGCATGCCGGTAATGACCGGGGTGGAATTTTTAGAAAAAGTAATTGAAAAATTCCCGGATCCAATTCGGATACTGCTTACAGGTTATGCAGATATGGGCGCAGTGGTTGATGCCGTTAATAAAGGCAAAATATTCCATTACCTTACCAAACCATGGAACGAAGAGGAACTGGACATGACCATAGGCCGCGCTTACAATGCCTATTTGGTGAAGATGAAATTAAAGGAAGAGAATGAAAAGCTGGGCACCTCTAATGATCAGCTTGAATTTTTGTTGAGGCAAAAGCTTCTTTCTTAAATCTTATTCGGGTAATTGTATGTTAAATTCCTTACAAATTTTATTTAATAGCACAGATAGCGCTTCGGCAGTTATTGGTTTGGTTAACCAGGTTTTGAATGATCTATACGATTTGATGCGATTAATATCAGAGACCTCTCTTGATGATGTAAGCGCCACTATGTAATATTTATCCTGTATATCCGGATGAAATTTCTCAAACTCTTCAATAAACTGGAAACCATTCATGATAGGCATGTAAATATCCAGGAAAACCAGGGTAACTTTTGTACTTGCATCACCCCGCTCTTCAATTATATGTTCAAGCGCAAGGGTAGCATCCATAAAGCTTTTTACATGGGCCGTTTTATGCCTGTTAGTAATCACTCTTTTAGCTATAAAGTGATCAAGCTCGGTATCATCAATAATTATAAATGATAATTCCATGCGTTTATTTACTTAGTAGGGAGAGTTACCTTAAAAGTGGTGCCTTTGTTTAAAATAGAATTAACCTCTATCTGTCCGTTCAATTTCAGCAAAGCACTTTTTACATTATATAATCCAAAACCAGAGCCCGACTCCTGCGAGCTTGCACGATAAAACAAGTTAAATATCTCACCAATATGATTACCTAAAATACCAATACCTGTATCCTTTACCTGTATGGTTGCTACGCCTTTACGTACATCAATTATTAGCTCTACCTCCTTAACGCTATTATGTTTGTTTTGATACTTAAACGCGTTTGATAAAAGGTTATTTAATATAAGCTTTAATGGTGCTACATCATTGCGGAAAGGCTCATGCTGGTTAATGTTTATTTTAAAATTGATGTTAGAAGTATTGGCAAAAGCTGTATAGATATGCTTAAATTCATCAGTCAGGCTATTAAAATCAACATCGCTTATCTGTAATTCGCCACGCTGCAGGCTATAATAGTCATGCATACTCAGAATATAGGTATCCAGTTTTTTAAGGGATTTTTCCATCAGGAAAAGCATCTCTTTCATTTCGGCAATATCATACATTTCGCGGGCCACATTTATTGCCCCTAAAATGCCGGATAGCGGCCCCCTTATATCATGGCTAACACTATAAGCAAATTTATCCAGCTCACTATATGCTTTTTGCAGCTCATCGTTTTTTATAGAAAGCATGGAATTTGCCAGGTAAAATTTATTCGCCTCCTCAATGGCCGAAATTATCTCTGCTTCATCCCATGGCTTCTTAACAAACCTAAAAATATTACCCCGGTTTATTGAATCAATTACAGCTTCTATATCGGTATAACCGGTCAATAATATCCGCATCGGGAGCGGGAAGGTGGTGCGTATCTCTTCAAAAAACTCAACGCCCGTTTTAAGCGGCATTCGTTGATCGCAGAATATCACCTTAATATCCGGGTGGTTTACCAGGTGCTCAATAGCTCCCGGAATGTTTATGGAAGTGAATACCTGGTAATCAAGCCTGAATGAGGCTTTAAAACCGGTGAGATTATCCATCTCATCATCGATATACAGTATCTTAATTTTGTCTGCCATTGTTATGAAGATTTTGTGCAGTATTGCATAAGGGGTCTAATTAGTTTTAATCAGGTGGGCCTGTTTACGATAACTGCGCAAGTTTTGTGTCAAAAACAATCGGTATTTTTAAAATAAACTCAGTTCCCTTATTTAATTCAGATTTGACCGTTATTTGCCCGTTGTGTTTTTTAATGGTATTATAGGCAATGCTCATCCCCAGGCCAGTGCCTTCGCCAACCTCTTTAGTAGTAAAAAATGGTTCAAATATTTTCTTTATGGTTTGCTCATTCATGCCTATACCATTATCTGCTATTTTAATGATAACGCTTTCACCATCACAATCCGTACTTATCTTTATTTCGCCACCTTCTTTATCATCAAATTTTTTATTAATAGCGTATATGGCATTTGATATAATATTTAAAAATACCTGGTTAAGTTTGCCGGCATAGCTTTCAACCAGTGGCAGGTCGCTATATTCTTTAATCACTTTTATTTTATCATTTAGCAGGTTATTAGCAACAACCATAGTTGATTCCAACCCTTCGTTAATATCGGCCCTTTTTAGATCATCCTCATCCAGGCGCGAAAATATCTTAAGGCCCTTCACAATTTCGGCGGTGCGCGACGCGCCTTCGTAAATTCCTTTTATCAGATGCTTCACCTCTTCTACCAGGTAATCAAAATCCAGCTCTTCTTTATAATCTTCTATCTGCTTTTTCTTATCAGCCGGCGATGCATCAGACATGCTTATATTTTCTATAGTTGTCACAGCTTCCAATATCATCTCCACATCGCGTTTTAATGGGTTAATATTGGATGTTACAAAGTTGATAGGGTTATTGATCTCATGTGCTATACCTGCGGTTAACTGACCCAGCGATGCCATTTTCTCTGACTCGACCAGTTGCGATTGCGTTTGCTTCAGGTCCTCCAGTGATTCATTTAGTTCATACGTGCGTTCACTTACCTTTAATTCCAGGATCACGTTTTGTTCGCGGATGATGCGTTCGTTTTCTTTGGCGATGCTTAGCGCCTCTGCCTGCGAAGCATCTTTTTCTCTTTTTAGAATGTTTATTCTATCAGCCAAACCAAATGATAACAAGCCCATTTCAATTGCCGATGCAAATTGCATAGAATAACTGGTGAAAGTATTATATGGCAGTACGCCATAATCTTTCAATAAAAAAACAATTGCCCCAGTTAAAAGTATGGACCAGGCTATAAAAAAATATTTAGCCGGCGCCGATCCTTTTATCATTATCATGAATGATACAGACAACACACCAATAGTTAGCAAGGTAGTACTGGCCTGCATTAACTGGAAACCTGCCATTCCTTTACCTATATATACCAGGAGTATGGCAACAGAAAACACACCTATGAGCAGTGTAAGTGCAATATCAGACTTGGGTGCTGCGTTTTTTGTGCCCAAAAACTTTTTGGTGAACATTAAGGCCGCGATACTGCTCACACAGGCAAACAGCACAACACTTTTAAGTTCGAAAACGGAGTTGGCGGGCCACAGGTATTGAAACGTATAGCCCTTTATTCCTATTTGGGTAAAACCTACAAATAATACATATATAACATAATACAGGTAACTGCTATCCCTTACAGAAAAGAAGATAAACAAGTTATATAATACCATAATTAAAACCACGCCCAGATAAATACCTATAATTAAATTTTCTAAACTGAGGTTTTGCCAAAGACTTTCGGGTTGATTTATGGTGATTGGCAGGATGATCTGCTCGGTGCTTTTTGCCCTTAAATAATAGGTTTGAGTTTGGCCCTTACTAAGGTCAAGGTTAAAAATATAATTTGGGTATTGATACGGTCGTTTATTAAAATCAACAACTTCGCCTAATAACAATGACTTACCATTTGACGTATAAAGCTCAACCTCATCTAATATAGGGTAGGCAACTTCCAATAATAATTTATTATCGCTTTTATTGGTAACGGTAAAGCGGAACCACACACTATTGGTAGAGAACCCCATGTTGGGTACATCTTTATTACCCGCGATAAAATGAGTTGATTTAACTGCTTCGGCAAAGTTTATTTCTTTTCCAGGCTGCAGTGTTTCAAGGTTTTTACCTAATGATATTCTCCCGTTGTCATTTTTAACTATAAGCTCGCCCTTACTTTGAAGACTTGTAAAAATAAAAATCAGGATGTAAAGCCATTTAACCATTATTGATGCGCTTATTTTATAGATGATACAATGACAACGTTTATCGAACAGGCAAAATAGTTTTTGATATCAGCCTCATGCATTGCGTTTATAAAGATTTCTTTTTCTTGTTGATTGATAAAGCCTTCGGTTTCTGCCTCATCAATCATTCGTTCAATCCAAAGGTATTCATTAGCTTCTTTAAGTGTGCGAATAATAAATGGGAATATTTCTATTTTAATATCCTTAAAACCGGCACTATTCATATAAGCGGTTAGTTTTTTGGCAGCTATGCCATTATTTATTTTTTTATCAGTTAAAAAGCTGATGATCTTTTTTTCAACGGGCAAATATTCATTGTAAAAAGTAAGGCTTGCCCAGTCTGTTTCAATTATAGCCAGTGGGTACCCCGGCTTAAGTACCCGGCGCATTTCAAGCATAGTATTTTCAGGCTCTTTTAAATGCTGTATCAACCGCTCGGCCCGTAAGCCTGCTATAGTTTCCGCTTCAAAAGGGATAGTACTTGCCTCTGACTGCAAAAACTGAACGTTTGCCTGGTCGCTGTAAGATGATCTTCCTTTATTTAGCATAGTTTCATCATGGTCAATACCAACAATGGTAACCTTATCGCCCAGTAATTTACCTAAATTACTTACATCCATGCCTGTACCGCAGCCCAGATCAATAACCGTACCTTCACTTATATTGGTAAAAGGGTTATATGAATACTCTTTTAATGTTTTTAAAAACCTACCTGTTTCTTCCAGGTAATTAATATTATAATGTTTACTTGACATATCGTTTTACGTATTTTAAACTATTGGGTATATAATAGTTGCCTTATTCATAATATATTAAGCGGGCTATCGTCTACCTCCTTATTTATATCTGATTTATTAAATGCTGTTATTGTTTGCTTTAAGTTCCATTTTTCAAGATTAGGTATCTTTATTTCGTAATGTATTACTATGGTTTTTTTCCGCAACTGCTCTGTGCGTATAATATTTAGCTCGTTGCGTAACTTAAATATAGCGGCACGCTCTTCATCATCAGCGCTGCTTAAGGTATCAACATCCTGTAATATCATTGATGTTGCCAGTAAATCTAATTTGGGATAATAAAATGTACCCTCATTACCAATACTGGTTTCAATATTATAGCCTACCATTTGTGCCATTTTTACTGTGTACGGGGCGCATAGGGCAAAGAGCGATCGTAGCCCTATTTGTGACGAAATTGCAACCGCGGCCCTAGTTAAAAATATACTTCCAATACCATAGCCCGCTATTTCTCTTGAGTTCCACAAGCCGCATATTTCGCCCGTACCATGTTGTGCATATTCCCAAACCATAGGATAAATAGCAGGGTCAAGCTTTCCTGTTGCCTGCTCTATAGGTAGAGCCTCGGTTCCACCTGCTACATGTACGCGTGCGCCACCATATATTTTTTTTCCGTCTAATGATTCTACAACTATTACAAATACCGCGGGATTATATATCCATTCAATTTTTGAAGAGGTTACTTTAGTTACCCCAATGCTCGTTAAAACATAGGCATGACCCTCAACAAACAGCGCGCAAGTATCCGGTTCATCAATGGCTCTAAATGCCCTGAGCCTAACTTCTGGAATCTCTTTATTTAAACTATCATCCATTTGTTACTATATAAGCATATCAATAGTATTTCTATTAAATTAAAAAGGTAAGCCTTAAAACGATAAAATAATCAGCTATGTTTCATTATAAACCCTTTAAAATTAAACTGGGAAGGTGATCAATTTTAAAGCATATTGCTTGTATAGTTAATTACGGAAATTTACCAATAAATTTTATTAAAAAATTACCTGCTAAATGTAACATTTAAGTAAAAAACAGTCATCAAAATTTAGCATATATTGAATTATTATAATAGATTTTAAGTATTACTTAATATATATTATAATGTGTTAAAAATATTATTAAATAATTTTAATTTTGTATTATACAGTTAGGCAATAAATTAACGTTATTGCATATAATATTTTAAGATACAGTGCGCCTGTTAAAAAAAGAATGAAAAAAAGCTACGCAACCCATACGCTAATTTTATTAGGCTTATTTTTTATAACGCTTTCTGTTTCCTGTAAAAAGGATAACAACCCTGCACCGCCTGTAAATACTATATCAGATCCGGTTAATTTTGCTAAACTTGGCTTATATGAGCAAATTGGTGGTAGTACAAGGCGAATATTTATTGCCGTTTCACAAATGGGTAGCCAGCCATTCGCAAGTCCTTATGGTTTAGTTTTTGATACCGGATCTACCGGAATGACTATTGACGCTAATGGGATATTACCTGCATCAATGATTACTGCAAATGGTTTGATTGTAGCCGGCGATTCTGTAAACGTAAACGGTATTACGGTTACATCGCAACAAGCTCTAATTACCTACGGTGGTGTTGATGGCTCTGTACAGGAATACGGCAACCTGGCTTATGCTACTGTGCAGCTTGGTGATGGCCATGGCAGTATAACTACCCCACGCATACCTTTTTTTCTATACTATAAAATTGTTAATACAACTACAGGTAAACAATTAGCTGCCCACTCTGCCGATGTTTTTGGCGTGGGGCCGGGTGTTAGCTATGCCAGCCGGTTAATAGGAAGCCCGTTAAGTTACTTTAAGCTTGGTGCTAATATTACCAGCGGCTTCAGGTTGGCCGTTTTACCCTCATCAGGGTTTAATGCTACTGCTACTTATGTGCCCAATCTGTTATATATAGGATTAACCCCCAGAGACTTGAGCGGATCAAACTTTATTATGCACCCGCTTACTTACAATGCAATAAGTGGTTATTTGCCAAATATCGAATCAACGGTAACCTATGGTGGAACAAGCATTGCCGCCAGTATATTATTTGATACCGGAACCCCCACAACAAGTATTATTGAAAATAGCGCTGCTACCGCTAATGTGGCAAACTTACCTGCTAACACCGTAGTAAGCTTTACAACCAGCCAGGGCTTTAATTATCAATACACGGTTACCAGCACGGCTAATGCTACAGAGGTTGAAAATCCATCCTACTCGAACGATACAAGAACCATATTTAGCATTGATTTCTTTTTAAATAATGAATACCTGATAGATTATACCAGTCACCGTATAGGTTTAAAAAATAATTAACCAGGCAGGTTAACCACCTGCCCAATAATAATTATAGATGGAAAAGTAAGCTGCTTGCTTTCGGCCATAGCCACCAGATCTTTAACCAACCCTTTAACTGATTTTTGATGCGGTAATGACGCATGCTGAATAATTGCCGCCGGCACATGGCCATTACCGGCTTCGGTATAGGTTGTTGCTATTGTGGCCAGCTGTTTCATTCCCATATAAATTACAACCGTTGCGTTGCTTTGCATAGCAAGTTTCAGATCGGCAGATAGGGTGCCATCTTTTTTGGTGCCGGTAATTATCCATATACCTTCACTAATTGCGCGGTGTGTAAGCGGAATATCTTCAAATCCGGATGCCTGCATACTGGTAATGCCCGGTACAAAATGAGTTTTAATGCCTTGTTCGCGCGCATACAGTATTTCTTCAAACCCCCTGCCGAATATAAACGGATCGCCGCCTTTTAAACGCACCACCTTGCCTTTAGTAAAAGCAAAATGCTTTATCAATTCGTGAATTTCTTCCTGCGGAGTATACTTACCATAAGGTTGTTTACCTACATATATATGCGTGCAATCTTTTGGTGTAATGTCTAATAATTGTTTGTTTGCCAGGTTATCATATAGCACTACGCTTGCGCTTTGCAAAATTTTATAGGCTTTTACGGTTATCAGGTCCGGGTCGCCGGGGCCTGCGCCTACAATAAATAATTCGGGGATGATAGTATCCGGCATCGCATTGGGTTTGTATGTACAAATATAACCAATACATTAAGAGTTGCAGGTGATACGCTCATTCGGTCAGGAATGCAGGAGGCTCCTATGGAGCCAAAAAATAAAGATTATTGTTTGTTATAGAAAAAAATGAAAGAAGACAGGCTCTAAGCGCCCTGTACCGTTAGCTTTAAAAGATTATCGTAATTAGCAATAGAGATGCTTTTGCCTGAAAGGGCAACTAATTTATCATGGACCAACTCATTAATTACACGGAAAACGGTTTCGTAAGTTGCACCTGCAAAAGAGGCAAGGTCCTGCCTGCTTAGGTCAATATTTAAAAACCCCGAGTTTGTTAAGCCAAATTGATTTTTTAGGGTGATAAGCGCCTCTGCAACGCGGCCCTTTACCGGCATGTGGGCAAGATTGCGCATTTTCTTTTCAGATTCGCGCAGCTCTTCGGCAAAAAACTTTAGCAGTTTGTAGGTAAATTCGCTATTTACTTTTAGTGTGGCCTCAAAAAACTCCATGTCAATATAACATACAATTCCATTCTCTAATGCCGTAGCCGATACCGGGTAAACAGCTACATCACCCAATCCGCGATGACCTAATATAGAACCCTCTTTAGCAAAACGAATGATTAGTTCTTTATCGGCATCCCAACGTTTATGAATCTTTACATTCCCAGCATTTACAAAAAACACGCCCGTTACCTGATCGCCTTCTTTAAATATCGTTTCGCCTTTTTTAACCTTAAATGTTTTTTTGTGCTGCAAAACAGAAGGCAACCATTCTTTTAAACAGTTCTTGGTTAAAAAGCAGTTATCCGGATTGCACTCTATTTTTCCCTTTTTCATCAGTTAATAATTAATGCAATATTAATTAAAAAATTAATGTCAAATGCGATTAAGCTTATAAAAAGTATAACATTTTTATAATTACTTTATTTTTAATGCGCTATAAATCATAATTTAATTGATAAAGACGCCAATAATCTAAATTACATTCAAATTTCTCCAATTATTTAAATGCTCTTTTGTGTTAAACGTTAAAAACGACTAAAAAGATTAAGTGATTTTCAAAAAAAATGTGTCTTTATTAAAAATTCGGTCAATTTTTAATAAAGACACATTAATAAATATCGCTATTTTATTATAATAGCGATATTTAAGTGTTGTAATATTAAATCTATCTTAATAAATCAATAACTAAATAAGGGGTTTCTTTATTCAGATCAGGATATATTAGCCCTTTGTTATTGTTGCCAAACAATTCAATAAGGTACATTATATTCCATTTGGGGTTGATCTGATCGGCGGGGATGGTTGCCTGGTAAACATCCTTTTGTTCTGTTGGAAGCATTTGCAGGGTTTGGTAATCTTTGGTTTGATTTACTGCGCGGTAGCGCAAACGCACCCATTTTATTCCGGCAGTTGCGGTAGCCTTTACAGTAATGGTAATGGGTTTGCCAACCGGCGCGCTTAATACCGGCCGGTGGTTAACCGTAAAATATTTATTATTATCGGCATCAGCAGCCACTTTGTAGTTTGGTGATTGCTTTACCGGACCGGTAGCTATAAAGTTTTTACGCTGATTCTGTAGCTTTATCAACCCTTTATTTAAAGCAACCAGTTCGTCACTCCAATGCCCCGAAAGATTTTTGCTGCCAATTAATATATTATCGGCATAAACATCGCCGGCTGCATTAACAATTTGCTGCCATGCGTTAATGGCATTTTGCTCGTGAGCTATTGCCGCGTCTAAAGCCGCCGCATCCTGCGTACGCAAAAACAAGCAGTAACTAACTGCCGCACCTACCCTGCGTGAGTGATAAAGCGCCAGGTTTGATAGCATTTTAAGATCAACCATAGTTGAGTTAAACTCTTTATTATTTTTTGTGCCGATTGTTTTTTCAGCCTCCTCAACTTTTTTATTAATATCTGCTGATAGGTGTGCCAGCCATGCAGCGCTTGTTGAAGGCAGTGTTTTAGCAGTTTCTAAAGTGCCTAACAGCACCTGGGCCTCTTCATCAAAACTGGCAAATTGTTGTATGTCGCTCCCTTCTGCTTTGGCATATAATGGCAAATCGCCCAACCGTTGCTTTTCGGGCCAGGCGCTTGTTGTAGGGAAAAAGCTATAAGGATAACAAGATGCAATAATGCGTGGCATTACCCAACTTGCCTCGTGCAAGGCCGATTCTACAATCGGCGCGGTTTTACTGCCAAATCTATGCTCAAATTCTTTGTCCCATGTATCAGTCGGCGTTTTTGGGTTATAGCCTATCAGGCCAAACATCTGGAAAAAGTTCCAGTAGCGTTCAAATTCATAATCATAGTATTGGTACTGTGGTTTAAGCAATTCAAACGGCTTGGCATCATGCGCCTGTGCTTCCATTTTGGTAGCCAGCGGCTCATAAACTTCGTAGGCATCGCTGTTATAAAAATGCGCGCTTTCTATAAAACGGCGCGTGTATTCCGGGTCTCCCCATAAAAACACGCGGTTGGTACCGCCGTTCCATAACTTCCATAACATTTTATATTGCTGCGGATAGGTTAGCATATCGGCATAGCCATGCCTGCGGTTTTTTTGATCTTCGCGGTTAATGTGCGTAGGGTGATAAGGCAACCCCATTTGCTCCATCCAAAACTTAGGTGCTATCCTGAATTTTATACCCATGTTTATAGCGGCATGTATCAATGTATCGGTTAACCCCTTGGCATGAATATCTACCTGCAAATTTGGTGCGCTCTCTTTAACTGTCCGCAAAAAGTTTAAGCCAAACTCCAGCAGTTCACTGTCTTTTAGGCCCCCTTCGTTATTATCCTTAAATAATATGGCGTCAAGTTTAGGTATCACCTTAACAAATTTATCAAAGGCAGCTTTGGTATATTCTTTCAAATTACCTGCATCAAGCCCTCCAACCTGCCACGGCTGGGGCTGGCCCTCTTTGTAAGCAAAATTCGGGTTACCGCCTGCCTGCACACCGCCTTTATAAATATGATCCCATATACCTAACCGCACGCTTATGCCACGTTCATGCGCCATATCTATTATATGGTTCATGGTGGTCAGGTTGCGCTGCTGCTGTTCGGGCGTAATGTCTGCCATCTTTACATTAGGGAAGCCATCAACATTAAAAAAGTAAGGATAGCAAGGCGCCAGGAAACCGCCATTTTCATAACCGAACATGATCTCAAGCATATTGAACCTATTCTTTGCCATCATATCAAGGTAACGTGTCCAATACGCATCATTATAAAAATGGCTTTCCCAATAGGCGCGATTCATGGTGTATATAGAAAGGCCACGCTCTTTCATATCAGGTTTTTCGGTAATCTCTTTTACATATTGCATGGGGTTTACCTTGCCAGTACTCCAGCCAATACGGTTAGCTACATCTAATAGGCCATACATCACACCTTTGTTGTCATATCCACCAATTACCCAAACCGTTTTATTTTTTTGAACGGTCTTATGGATGGTTAAAGCCTCTGATACCCGGGCAACTGTATAATTTTTAAGCAATTGCGCAGCTGCACCATCACCCGATGCAAGGCCTGTAACTATAATCCACTTACCCTTTGCATTATTTATAGATAAAACCTGCTCAAAAGTTATATGCTTTGAATTAAAAGCATCAATTAATTTAGTTAGGCCATGGGCATAAGGTGCGCCCCGCGTTTTATCAACCACTAATGATACCTGCGGAACTATGGCAGTGTAGCCCGGTAAATTGGCTGTCGAAATAAATAATACAGTAATTAAAATTGCACGTTTGGCAAAATTTAGCAGGTTCTTCATTATAATACAGATAAGAATTTGATTTTATTGGTTAGCACTAATATAGGCTAATTGTGCAACTGCCATAGGTAATTAACTCAAAAGTTACATTGCAAAACATTAAGTGATAATCTTTTATATTGCTTTAGAGAAATTTAAAACTATCTTTAGCACTTTAAATTAAAAATATAATGCAAGGAACAGTAAAATTTTTCAATGAAAGCAAAGGCTTCGGATTCATTGTACCAAGTGACGGTAGCAGCGAAGTTTTTGTACACGCCTCAGGCCTTATCGACAATATTCGTGAAAACGATAGTGTTACCTACGATGTAGAACAAGGTAAAAAAGGGGTAAATGCGGTGAATGTAAAAGTAAGCTAACGCTATCATAAACAATCGTATCAAGCATCCGTCATTTTGACGGATGCTTTTTTATACCCTGATTTTAGAATTTTATCCGCGCAACGGGCCTATTATAAGTTTTAAAAATTATTATTAAAGCTATAATGTCATAAACAAAAACATTTGCTCATTGTTATCGTTATATATGGCTTCACACTTTACCATTTTAGTACATGAATAACGATAAGCGTAAGATCATTATATTTGATGATGATGAAGATATCCTATCCATTTGCAATTATATTTTAGAAGAACAGGGATGGGAAGTACATACTTTTACAGATTGTAATGGCATTACCGATAGAGTAGCGGCTATTATGCCCGATGTTATTTTGATGGATAACTGGATACCTGATGCCGGCGGCATTATTGCTACCCAGACCTTAAAAAAGGTAAATGATCTTAAAAATATCCCTGTTATTTACTTTTCGGCAAATAGCGATATCCAGCTCCTGGCAAACCATGCCGGTGCCGAAACTTATTTAGCAAAACCTTTTGACCTGCAAGAGTTAGAGCGGGTTATAAACACGGTAATATAATAAAACACCTAAAAACAAAACCCCCATGCTGCTAATCAGATGAGGGTTTTGTTTTTATAGTGTAGTATTATTGGCCGCCGCCAAATCCGCCACCACCGCCACTATTACCGCCGCCGCTATTACCGCCGCCGCCACTATTACCACCACCGCCGCCGCCAAATCCGCGGTTTCCACGCCCGCCGCCATCTCTTCCGCCGCCGTCTTGTTGTGTTGGCGCCCGGCCGGCAAATTTTTGCAGGCGTAATGAGAAGGTTAGCATATAATAACGACCAAGCCTGTTGGTATTGGTTTGTACAACACTGCTACCGGTAGTACTGGTTGAAAAGCCTGTATTTTGATTAAATAAATCAATCGTTGCTAATCTTACAGTTGCCCTGTTTTGTTTCAGGAACCTGCGCTCTAAATATACGTTCAGAATATTAGGGTTGGTTACATTAAGGCTGCTTGCATAACCATAGTTATATAGCTTGCTGTATTCATAGTTAAATGTCCAGTTACCAAAATAATTTTTACCGGTTAACCCTAAAGTCAACCCCCTGATGTTTGTATTTTGATTAAATACTCCGCCCGACAAAGAGTTGTCTGTTTTACTTACAGAATAGGTTGCAATGGCCTGTGCATCAATAACATTGGTCACATCTACTCTAAAACGTGCATTAGGGCTAAGCGTAAGTGTTTTTGCAATGTTTTTTAGCATTGGTCCGGAAACGTTGTTGCTATCAACAGTTGTTGCAAAAGCAGGGGCTACAGCATAACCGGCAGCAGCTCCAAAAGATAAGGTGTATTTGCGTTCTTCCCATGGTTTTGAAATTAATCCTTGTAAGGTAGCGCTGTAATAACCATCAGTATTTAAATATTTAGTGAGGATGGTATTTTGATAACGTGACAGCTCAGGATTAGCCAACAATACCCCTTTTGTAAATTTAGGGTAAGTGATCTGGTTAGATGCAACATAATTATTAATTGATGAGTATGACGCGTTGGCAAAGAATATGTTTCCTGAGGCAATACCGAATGACTGGTAGCGCATAGAGAAGTTATTGGTAAACTGCGGTTTCAGATCAGGATTACCTTGTATTAAATACAACGCATTAGAAAAATCTGTAACGGGTTGTAACTGGCTAAAGGTTGGCTGGCTGCTTGTTCCGTTATAGTTAGCGCTAAATGATTCATTACGGGAAAAATTGTAAATATAACGAGCCGCAGGTATAAAATTAAATTGAGTAGAATGTGTGTGCAAACCGGTAGTTATTGATTGCCCGTCTAAAACAGAGGGTTGCACGCCTACACCCAAAGTATAATTGTATTTAGCAGCAATTACACGGTAGTTTAAACCAACCTTATTAGTGGTAAACGTAAAGTTGTAATTATTGCTTAACAAAGCATAATTATTAAAAGTATTAGCGGCTGATAAGGTATCTGTTTCCTTATCATTCGAAGTATATGAATGATTAAAAGTATAATTAAATTCCAGGTATGATATTTTACCAATTGGCTCCAGGTATGAAAGGTTACCCCCAACAGTTGTAGTACGGTTATTAGTATTAATTACCTGGTGGGCCGGCACGTTTGATACACCAACGGTATAAGTATTTACCGGGCTATCGTATGAAGTGGTTTGCGCAGTGTTTGCATTTAAGTAAATGCTTAAGTTACGGCGGTTAGGAAACCTGTGGTTATATAAGGCATTTACACCAAAACTTGGTGAACTTGAATTATTAACGTCAACTGTTGAGTACTTCTTTGCTACAATACCACCAACTGTATAAAGTTCATTATCTAATGATGATGAATTGGTACTGGCATAAATGAATGTGGGTGTTATTTTAAGGTAGTTAATGGTATCGGGCTTGTACTCAATATTAAAGTTAAACCTGTGATTTATAGGGTTATCTTTTGATTGCTTATCAGAGCTACTTGCAGTACCCGAGCCGCTGTTGGTTGTTAAAGATGTTGTAGTGGTTAAAGTTGAATTATCAGAGAAGCTGTAACTGCCATACACAGATGTATATTTTCCCCATTGATCGCGGTAGTTGGTGCCTATAGCATGCGCGTTGGTAATACCATCTTTAGTGCTGGCTAAACCGTTGCCGCCTCTTTGACCACCCCGGCCACCGCCGCCATTTCCACCACCGCCGCCGCCATTATTTCCACCACCACCATTGTTACCGCCACCGCCACCACCGCCAAAATTGAAGGTATTTGTATTGGTGTTATTAATATTGCCTAAAATGGTTATTTGCCTGTTGCCTTTAAAATTAAAAGCATTTACAGACCCTATATAGCGGTTGCTATTAACAACTCCCGGCGCTTTAGGTAAAAAATCTTCCCCATCACCCGCGGTAGCCTGTAAAGAATAACCGTAGTTTTTATCGGCACGTATAGTAAAATTTAATATTTTGTTGGGTTCGCCAGTTTTAACACCGGTTAAATTGGCCTGGTCTCCATAATCATCAATTACCTGTACGCTTTCTAATATATCAGCAGGTAAATTTTTTGTAGCGGCCTGTACATCGCCACCCATAAAATCTTTACCGTTAATACGCACTTTTGTTATTGTCTTTCCCTGTGTAGTAACATTACCGTTTACATCAACATCAACTCCCGGAAGCTTCTTTAATACATCTTCCACAGGTGCATTTTCACGTACCGGGTAAGCTGCAATTTTATAGTTAACGGTATCCTCGGCAAACTTAACAGGGTTAACGCCAACTATTACTACCTCTTTAAGCTGTTTGCTTTCGCTTTTTAGCATAATAGGCGGAATAGTTAGTACGCGGGCAGTATCGGTAGGTAAAAAACTAAAATGCTTCTTTACTCCTGTGTAGCCAAACGATGAAAGGTATAAAGTGAATTTATTGCCCTTAATATTCAAAAAAGAGAATTTTCCGTTAATATCGGTCATAACAGTTGTACTGTCAATATCTGTTACTATTTTAACAGAGCTGCCTGGCAATGTTTGTTTTGTAGTGTCAATCAGCGTTCCGTGTATCTCACGGCTTATTTGTGAATAAGATTTACCGGCAAAAAGAAAAAGAAGAATTAAAGGAGTAAAAATATATTTCATAAGTTTATTATGCTCGAATTATTTATAGATAATTATTAGGTTTAAAAGCAATTAGATGCAAAGGTTCAATTTATATTACAGTTAATAATTAAATTTAATACTATTGTTACATTATTTAAGGGCCGTATATTAGATAATACCACAATTGTTACATTTATCAGTCTATAAATCAATTATATCTGTTTGCAACAAGGCGCGTTTTAACATTTAACACACAATTAACACAACTAAAATTGTTTACGCTGTTAATTAACTAATATTGATATTTGCCATTTGTAAGCACATATAGCTATGACCCGATTATCTGTAAATATAAATAAGATAGCAACGTTACGCAATTCGCGTGGTGGTAATAACCCCAACCTTATACAAGTGGCCAAAGATTGCGAAAGATTTGGCGCGCAGGGAATAACTGTGCACCCTCGCCCGGATGAAAGGCATATCCGCTATAATGATGTTTTCGAACTTAAAAAAGTAGTAACTACCGAGTTTAATATTGAAGGCAATTGCCAGGAGCAAAAATTTATTGACCTGGTACTGGCCAACAAACCAGAACAAGTAACGCTGGTGCCTGATGCTTTGGGGCAAATAACATCTAATCACGGCTGGGATACTATTAAGAACCAGCAATATTTAAAAGACATGATAGCGGTATTTAAAAACACAGGCATACGTGTCTCTATTTTTGTTGACCCGGTTGTAGAAATGGTTGAAGCAGCAGCCACAACCGGAACTGACCGTATAGAATTATATACCGAGGCTTATGCCCATCAATATCTTAATGATAAAGAAGCGGCTATTGCGCCCTATATTAAAGCAGCCGAAACTGCGCAAAAAGCAGGGCTGGGCATAAACGCGGGCCATGATCTCGATTTGAACAACCTGAAATATTTTGCCGATAATATTCCGGCATTGGCAGAGGTAAGCATAGGCCATGCCCTGATAACTGATGCTTTATATTATGGATTGGAGAATACTATACAAATGTATTTAAGGCAGTTGGTTTAATTCATCATTTCTAATTTAGATTTTCGGCATACGAAAAATGCTTTTGCTTGCCAAAAGGCTCATTTTATTTTGCTTTAAACACTACTAAACAAATTTAATTTCCTATATAAAATTAAGATTAGATAATTGTTTATCAATTGATAGTCAATAGGTAAAAATGTACCTTTGCACCAACAAAATAACGGATACTTTTTTCATGACATTAAACACCGCTTACCAGGAAAAATTTGAGGGCAGGCACATAGCGCCTAATGCGGCAGATACCGCAGAGATGTTACAAACCGCCGGCGTTAAAACCTTAGATGAATTAATAGCGCAAACAGTACCGGCAAAGATAAGGCTGAAAAGCCCGCTAAACCTGCCGGCAGCTAAAAGCGAATTTACCTACCTCAATGACCTGAAGCAAACTGCATCAAAAAACAAAGTTTACCGCAGCTATATTGGCCAGGGGTATTATGATGTTATTGTGCCGGGTGTTATCCAAAGAAACATATTAGAAAACCCTGGCTGGTATACACAATACACGCCTTACCAGGCCGAAATTGCACAGGGCCGTTTACAAGCCTTGTTAAACTTCCAGACCATGGTTATTGATTTAACCGGGATGGAAATTGCCAACGCATCTTTATTAGATGAAGGCACCGCGGCTGCCGAGGCGATGTTTATGCAATACAGTCTGCGTAAAAAAGAAGAAGCCAAGGTGTTCTTTGTATCAGAAGAAGTCTTCCCGCAAACTATAGATATTTTAAAAACAAGGGCAGAGCCTTATGGCATACAACTGCAAATTGGCGACCACCGTACCGTTGAGTTAACTGATGATATGTTTGGCGCCATAGTACAATACCCTGCCGGCCACGGCGCTGTATATAATTATGCTGATTTTGCCACTAAAGGTCACGAAAAAGGCATTAAACTTACTGTAGTTGCCGATATTATGAGCTTAGTGCTCCTAACGCCTCCGGGCGAGTGGGGGGCTGACATTGTGGTAGGTTCTACCCAGCGTTTTGGCGTACCTATGGGCTTCGGCGGTCCACATGCTGCATTTTTTGCAACTAAAGAAGAATATAAGCGCTCTTTACCGGGCCGTATAATTGGTGTTACTATTGATAGCGCGGGCAACTATGCTTTACGTATGGCACTGCAAACCCGCGAGCAGCATATCCGCAGGGATAAGGCTACCTCTAACATTTGTACCGCGCAGGCATTGCTGGCTATTATGGCTGGTATGTATTCAGTCTATCATGGACCTAAAGGCTTAAAGCTGATAGCTGAAAGGATACATGGCTTAGCCGTACTTGCAGCTAAATGCTTAACGCAATTAGGCTTTAAGCAATTAAACGAGGCTTATTTTGATACCTTAAAGTTTGATCTGGGCGAATTGGTTGGTCCAATCCATGCCGAAGCTTTAAATAACGAGCTTAACTTGCATTACCAGGGCAGCGTAGTTACCATCTCTATTGATGAAACGACTTTGCCTGAAGATATAAAAACATTAGTACGCCTGTTTGCCAAAGTAAAAGGCAAAACGTTGAATGATGTTAATTTTGATGAACTGCAGACTGGTGTAACCACGGTTATTCCTGCTGATCTGCAACGCTCTTCGGCTTACTTGACACATGGCATCTTCAACACGCACCATTCAGAACATGAAATGCTGCGTTATATTAAATCGTTAGAGACCAAAGATCTTTCGCTTTGCCATTCCATGATCGCGTTAGGTTCATGTACCATGAAGCTAAATGCTACTACCGAAATGGTGCCCGTTACCTGGGCAGAGTTTAGCCGCATGCACCCTTTTGCTCCGGCCGACCAGGTAGGCGGCTACATGCAGCTATTTGATGAGCTGAACCGCTGGTTAAGCGAGATAACCGGCTTCGCGGCTATGAGCCTGCAGCCTAACGCGGGTGCGCAGGGCGAGTATGCCGGCCTGATGGTTATCCGCGCCTATCATCATGATCGTGGCGATCATCATCGTAATATTGTATTGATCCCATCATCGGCACATGGCACAAACCCCGCATCGGCAGCAATGGCGGGCATGAAAATTATTGTTGTAAAGTGCGATGATAATGGTAATATTGATGTAGCCGATCTGCAAGCCAAAGCAGAGCAATATAAGGCTGAACTTTCCTGCTTAATGGTAACCTATCCATCAACTCACGGTGTTTTCGAAGAATCAATTATTGATATCTGCCAGATAATTCATGATAACGGCGGCCAGGTATATATGGACGGCGCTAACATGAACGCACAGGTTGGGCTAACCAGTCCGGCCAATATTGGTGCCGATGTTTGCCATTTAAATCTGCATAAAACATTTTGCATACCGCATGGCGGTGGTGGCCCGGGTATGGGCCCTATCGGTGTGGCGAAACACCTGGTTCCTTATCTTCCGGGACATGCCGTGGTTGATATTGACAATGGCAAGGCCATACACGCGGTATCAGCAGCCCCATGGGGTTCGGCATCTATATTGATCATATCACACGCTTACATCGCTATGATGGGTCCGGATGGCTTAACAAACGCTACCCGTTACGCTATATTGAATGCTAATTATATCAAGGCAAGGTTAGAGAGCCATTACCCGGTATTATATACCGGCAACAATGGCCGTTGCGCGCACGAAATGATACTGGATTGCCGCTCGTTTAAAGCCTCGGGTATTGAGGTGGTTGATATAGCCAAACGTTTAATGGATTATGGTTTTCACGCGCCAACCGTATCGTTCCCGGTTGCGGGTACGGTAATGATAGAGCCTACAGAATCAGAACCCAAACATGAGCTTGACCGCTTTTGCGATGCCATGATAGCTATCCGTAAAGAAATAGCCCAGGTTGAAAATGGCTCGGCAGACAAAGCAGACAACCCGCTTAAAAACGCGCCGCATACCGTAACTGTTGTTACCGGTAATGATTGGGAGCATCCATACAGCCGCCAAAAAGCAGCTTTCCCGCTGCCTTATGTAGCGGCTTATAAATTCTGGCCGTCAGTGGGCAGGGTTAATGATACTTATGGCGACAGAACGCTGATATGCTCATGCCCGCCATTAACCGATTACGAGTTTGAAGAAAGCGAAGTAACAACTCCCGAATACGGAACATAATCGATGTGCAGATATGCAAATACGAAGATGTGCAGATGATTGAATAATTGTCTGCACATTTTTTTAGTATGTTATGGTATGAGGCGCAAGGTGAGACTATTACCGCCCCGCACGATTTCCAACAACATATTTTTCTGTATACCTGTTAAATTCCTCTTCTGATATAATCGGGTTTAGTTGCATAGCTAACAATATACGGGTTAAAAGCTCCCAGCTCTCTACAGTCGCATACATAGTTGCACCAAAACGTCTAATGCGTTCCTGGTTCGCCATCATCTGTTGTTTTAAACGGCTGTATATTTCAATAGTGGTAAGGCTATCCACATCTTTTACAGGCTTAAGTGTGCTAAATTTATCGTAATACGCTTTACTGAAATAAGTAAGGGTAAAACGCGCCCCGGGGTCAAAATTCAATTCCTTACACTCCTCAAGCGATGTATGCGAATGTGTTTCGTATGCAACATTTAGCTTTTCACCGTCGGGCAATAATTTATACCCAACCAATGCATAGGTATTGCCAATGCGCGATCCTAACATACTTACTTTATGTTCTGTAACTACTACATAAATACTAAACCCGTCTTGTTTGCGTAAAAAATAAAGCTTTTGCTTCATCTCTGGGTCGGCGGGATAAGCATCATACCTGGTATTTTGAGTGTATAGGGTATCGTTCTTTATTTGTATGATAAATTTTCTTTTAAAGCTTGGGCAGTAGAACGCTTTACCTATAAAAGGCGGCTGGGCGAAGGCTATTAATTCGGCCATTACTAAAACTAACAGGAAAAGTCTTTTCATTCTCAAATATAGCGACTAAATTTATCCCTTAAAGTATAAAACTATGATCGCCCAAACCCCACAAACCCCCTATTACGCTGTAATATTTACTTCGATAAGAACCGAAGGCGATGACGGCTACGCTGCTATGGCAGACGCTATGGACAAGCTGGCCACTCAACAGGAGGGCTATCTCGGCATTGAATCGGCACGGAACGAAATAGGCATAACCGTGTCCTACTGGCAATCGTTAGAGGCGATAAGAAACTGGAAAGCTAATGCCGACCACCTGATGGCGCAAAAATATGGCCGCGAAAAATGGTATGCAAGCTATAAGGTACGCGTTTGCAAAGTAGAGCGCGATTATGGGTTTTAATCGCCCCGTCTAATTTATATAATCAGATCTATCCCCCCTTTTTTCATTATTAGCGTATTTATCATATAAATATGAAAATACTGCTTTGCCTTATTTTGTTTTTTGCCTGCTTTGAAACAAGGGCACAGCAATACTATGCTATAAATGGTATAGTAAGTGACGAAAAAGGAAAAGCCATTGCAGGTGCAACCGTTTTTATAACTAATTCAAAACATGTTACGGCCACTAACGATGAAGGAAAATTCAGTTTCAGTAACATACAAGCCGGATCTTATGAAATAGTTATTAAAATGCTGGGATTTAATCCCGCCATTCAAAACATAACCATAAAAGACAAACCGATCAGGCTATCGGTTACCTTAACCGAAAGTAACATTACGCTTAATACCATCAATATAACTGCAAACAGAAATACTACATCGGCGGCAGAAAGGGAAAACTACCTGGCGGCATTTATGAAATTTTTTATCGGCGAGACTGTTAATTCGCAGGCTTGCAAAATATTAAACCCCAGCGTAATAACTTTTCATTTTGATAAAGATAAAAAAATCCTTCGCGCAAGCGCAGATGAGTTGCTGGAGGTAGAAAATAAAGCGCTGGGGTATAAAATTAAATACCTGCTTACAGATTTTGAACTCAATAATGAGACCGGCATGTGCACCGTAGGCGGTTCGCCTTATTTTGAAGAAATGAGGGGCGGTTTTCCGCAACAACGGGAATGGAACGTTAAAAGGCGATTAGCTTACCTAAGTTCCGACAGGCATTTCTTTAATGCGGTAATGGACAATAGAGTGACTGAAGAAGGTTTTATAGTTTATAAAATAATAGATAAGCTTATCTATTTTAGTGAAAGAGGAAAAGATGATTTTTTAATCCACGCTTATGACACGCTTAAGTTTACCGGGATTCATGTTTTACATATTGATTCGCTATTTGTTCCGGATAGTAAAGACGCAAAAACACTGGTATCATCCCGTAAAATAGTTGGCAAGGACACATTTGGAATAGCGGCCCTTTATATAGTTTATACAGGCGCGAAAGAATCGCCATTGTTTTACAAAACAGGTGGCCCGCTTAAACTTTTAAACGTTGCACTTTCTCCATCCCAAAAAATAAAACCAAAGCAAATATCACAAATACAGCCCCTTGCCAATAAAATAACGATTGACAGAAACAGTGGCCTGACGCCTGTAAATGCTTTTAAATATTCGGGCTATTGGGCTTGGCTAAAAATAGCAGACTTAACACCATTGGATTATAGTATTGACCCCAGCGATGAACAACGCACTGTTAATAGTTTAGAAAGCATAAAATGAAAAAGTTTGTAATCATATTAGTATTTGTTTTGTTATCCATTACTGTTATGGCCCAGGTAAACAGCGGCTTGTTAACTACGCTATCGTCCATAGCTGGCATGCGCGACCGGATGCCGATTGAAAAGCTGTATTTGCAGTTAGATAAACCTTACTACGCTTTGGGCGATACCCTACGTTTTAAAGCTTACCTGATGAATGCCGACTTTTTAAAGCCATCAATTAAAAGCGGGTTGCTGTATGTCGAGCTGGATGACAACACCAATAAATGTATAAAACGTATTATGGTGCCGGTAGCATCGGGACTGAGCTGGGGCGATATCGCGCTAATTGATAAAGACTTTCCCGAAGGAAGTTATACCCTGCGTGCCTATACTAACTGGATGCTGAATTTTGGCGAAGATTATGTGTTTAAGAAAAGCATAAATATATCCGCATTAAGCGGCTCTACGCTGGTCAAAGCAGTATTTAAAGCCGATAAAGGAAAGATACAGGCTAACCTGCGGTTTACGGGATTAGACAAGTCGCCTTATAGATTGAAGGATATGCAACTACGGGTAATGAATGGTAAGCATAGCCTATTCAAAAACACAGTTAGCACCGGCATGGATGGCAGTATGGATGTAAACTTCGATCTGCCCGAAAATGTAAGTATAAAAGATATTTCCATACAGGCGCAGGAAATAAAAAAAGGAGTTGGGTTAATAGCACAGGAAGCAGCTACTTTAGTTATACCCGTAACTTTAAACAGACCCGAGAATACCGATGTACAGTTTATGCCCGAGGGGGGTAATATGGTTAATGGTATTAATACAAGGGTTGGCTTTAAAGCGATAAGCGAAGATGGGAAAGCAGTTGATATCAGCGGTAAGGTATTTAACAGCAAAAATATTGAAGTAGTTACTTTCAAATCAACCCATAAAGGCATGGGCAGTTTTGAGCTGACCCCTGTTGCCGGAGAAAGTTATAATGCTAAAGTTACCCTTGCGGGGAATATTGCTAAAAGCTATCCATTACCTGCCATTAATACAACCGGCACTACATTGCGTATAGAAGCTAAAGAAAAAGAACTGGAAGTAAGCATAAACGCAACGCCAGACGTATTAAGCTCAACAAACACTTACTACCTGATAGCACAAACAAGGGGCCTGATATGCTACACCGCAGCCATCAGCTTTAAAAATGGGCCGGTTAAAAAAACAATCGGTAAAGACCTGTTCCCTACCGGGATAGCACATTTTACTTTGTTTAATAGTGCTAATCAGCCTTTAAATGAACGGATAGCTTATATCAGTCATAATGATAATTTGCAGATAAGCGTAGCTGCCGGCAAGCCCGTTTATTCAATCCGGGACAGCATCGCGTTAGCCATAACCGTAAAAGATAATGCGGGCAAACCCGTTAGGGGTAATTTCTCTTTAGCCGTAACCGACGATTCGCAGGTGCGGGCAGATAGCATCGGAAGTAATATCATCAGTAACTTATTAATGACATCAGACCTTAAAGGAACCGTTGAAGAGCCGGGCTGGTATTTTGAAAAGAATACACCCGAACGTATTATTGCCTTTGATAACCTGCTGCTTACGCAGGGTTGGGTGGGTTATGATTGGAAGGCGATATTCGGCGCTAAGCCGCCACAACCCCAGTTTGCTGCCGAGCCGGAATTTATTGTGCAGGGTAAGGTGACCAATATATTTAATAAAGGAGTAGAAAAAGCGGGCATGGTACTCTTTTCGCGCAAGCCTGAATTTGTAAGGGATACGGTGACAGATAAAGATGGCAGGTTTACATTCAGGAAACTATTCCCTATTGATACCGCCGAGTTTAAAATACAGGCCCGGAATAGAAGCGGCAAGAGCTTTAATATAGGAATTGAGGTGAATACGTTTATACCGCCAAGGTTTAAACCAAATGGATTGATTATGTCCTGGTATGTAAATAGTGATACCGTATCACTAAGTAACTCGGCAACCAAGGCGGCTCAACAGCACGCGCAGGCTATTTTGAAGGGCGAGGGGCATATGCTGAAAGAGGTAGTGATCAAAGAAAAGAAGATCGTTAAAGAATCGCATAACCTGAATGGGCCCGGCGAGGCCGACCAGGTGTTTGACGAGCAGGATCTTTTGAAAGCGGGTAAAATGACGCTGGGCGACCTGTTAAAAGAAAAGGTGAAAGGGTTTAATGTTGGGCCATTCGACATCGATGCGCCGCTTTTTGATAACGGCATGACGAACCAAAAACCTAAGATAGATATTAAATCAAATCCCCGAAAAAGAGTTAGTTACCGAATTAATGAAAAAGAAATGCGCCTGATAATTGACGGGACAGATGTGGACCAAATAGATGGCTATGACACGGGAGACACGCCCACCGGTCGATTCATTTTTATAAAACACTTCATGGATTATTTTTCTGCAGAAGATATTAAAGGGATAGAGGTAATGTTTAATTCGGCTTATAATAGTTCGTATGGCATTCAATTTTTAGGGAACGGACTACTTGCCAGTACTAAATATCCACATGTATGGGATTGGGGCTTTATAGAAATAACCACCCGCAGCGGCAAAGGGCCATTTATGAAAACTACAACCGGCACCTATCTGTACAAGCCCCTGCCTTTTACCCTTGCCAAACAATTTTACCGCCCGCGGTATACCATCAAAAATGCAATTATCGCTATGGGTACAGACCTGCGCTCTACTATCCATTGGGCGCCAAGTGTGGTTACTGATAAGGAAGGTAAAGCTACCGTATCATTTTTTAGTGCCGATAAACCTGCCAATTACACGCTTATTTTAGAAGGCACAGACTTAACCGGCGCCTTTGGCTACAACAGGGAGAAAATAAAGGTGAGTAAGAAGTAGTATTAAAAATATTCGGCTTTGATGGTGACACTGTTTTGCCAGTGTATACGGGTGTATACAGTGTATATGGTGTATACGCTTACCGTATACACATACACTTTACTATTTAGGATACAGTTAACTCGCCGCGCAGGTCAACCTCCATCAGGCGTTTTACTTCTTTAACATCATCAACCTGGCCCAGCAGGTACATCATTTTGGTTACGGCTGCCTCAAAGGTCATATCATAACCATTGGCTACGCCAATATCTTTTAATATTTTGCTGGTTTCATATCGGCCCAGCTCCACCGTACCCACTTTACATTGCGAAATATCTACTATCACTTTACCGCTGTCTATCGCGTTTTTAAGCATATCAATAAACCAGCTATCGGTAGTAGTATTGCCCGCGCCAAAGGTTTCCATTACAATGCCCCTTACATCGGCACCCAAGATGCTTTCTACAACTTTTGGGCCAATGCCGGGATATAACTTAAGCACACCCACATCATTCACTAAATTTTTATGGCTGATGAGCGGCGCGTCGGCAGGCTGCCTTATATCATTCACACTAAAACGAAGGTGTACGCCAGACTCGGCCAGTATAGGGCAGTTTGGCGAACGGAATGCTTCAAACTTGGATGAATTATATTTAAATGAACGGTTACCCCTGAATAGTTTATAATCAAAATAGATACAAACCTCGGGTACGCGAGCGCGGTCGTTCTTTTTAGCATTGGCAATTTCGATGGCGGTCATCAGGTTTTCCTTCGCATCGGTGCGTATGGCACTAATAGGCAACTGCGACCCGGTGAATATTACCGGCTTGGCCAGATTTTCCAGCATAAAGCTCAAGGCCGATGCTGTGTAGGCCATGGTATCTGATCCGTGCAGAATTACAAAACCATCAACATCATCATAATTAGCCTCAATTAATCCTGCAAGCTCACTCCATATCTGGGGATTCATGTTAGATGAATCAATGATCTCCTCGAACGAGTGAACTTTAATTTTACAATTAAGCTTTTCTAATTCGGGCACATTATCCATTATCTGCTCAAAGTTAATGGGCTTTAGTACCTTGGTTACAGGGTCGGTCATCATACCTATTGTACCACCGGTATAGATGATGAGTATCTGGCTCATTAAATTGGGATTATGCTAAGTTTTAAATTCTTCCTGTTGTTCACGCACCAAATATTTGTTTTGAGTTAGCTGTTGTTATATTAGCTACAGTTTGTATATCTGTTTGATAAACTTCGGCCACTTTTTGAGCAATATAGATCAAATAAGAACTTTCATTGGGTTTACCCCTGTGTGGAACGGGGGTAAGATACGGAGAATCTGTTTCTAAAACGATATGGCTTAAATCAATTAAAGGTAAAATTTTATCTAAACCGGCATTTTTATACGTAACCACACCGCCTATCCCTAAATAAAAGCCGAGGCTAATAACCTTTTGGGCCTGTTCTGCAGTACCCGTAAAACAATGAAATATTCCACGTAAATTTTCATCCCGCTCTTGCTCCAATACTTCAAATACCTCATTAAAAGCATCGCGGCAATGAATAACTATAGGCAGCTTAAGTTCTTTTGCCCAGGCAATTTGCTGTTTAAATGCTTGTACCTGTATACCAAGCGTTGTTTTATCCCAATACAGGTCTATACCTATTTCGCCTATGGCATATATTTTATGTTGTTGTTTGCTTTCGCGGATAGTGGCCAGCTCATCTTCCCAACCATCCTTTACAGAACAGGGATGTAACCCCAGCATTGGAAAGCACATGCCGGGATAGGCGCTTACCAGGTCATACACCTGCGCAACAGAGGCCGCATCCACATTTGGTAAAAATAGCCGGTCGATACTATTATCCTTACACCGTTGTATAAGCGCTGCCCGCTTTGAGCTATCTTGTTCATAATATAAATGGGTGTGCGTATCTGTTAGTATCATACTGCAAAATTAAAAAGCCTTCCGGTTTATGGGAAGGCTTTTTTAAGTTTATTATTTCTTTGCGGGAGGCAGACCCGGTGCTGACCGTGTAGGGTCAACATCTTCGCCGTTTGAATGCATAATGTCAATTACTTCTATATTAAAAACAAGCGGGGTAAACGGATCTAAAGTTTCATTGCCGTGCTCGCCATAAGCAAGGCTTGAAGGAATTATAAGGGTGGCTTTTGCGCCTTTATTTAATAATAATAGGCCTTGTTCCCAACCTGCCATTACCCTGTTTTTCCCCAATGGCACACGAACAGGCATATACGGGCGCGGGCCAGCAGGAAGCTTAGCTTTTTCGGCATCTTCTTTAATATTGGTGTCAAACACTTTACCATTTAAAAGGCTACCGGTATAATTTACCACAACAAGGTCGCCTTTTATTGCCAATGGGCCGGTTCCTTTTTGGGTGATGGTATAATATAAACCCGAGTCGGTTTTAGCAACGTTTAGTTTTTTATCACCAATATACTTTTTAATTTTTGCCGGTTCAGCATTTTTAAGTGCGAGCTGCTCTGCCTGCAAAAAGGTGGTAACCTTTGTTTCAAATTCCATTTCGCTCTGTGTTCCTTTAGGAATCAGTTTTTCAATTTTTACGGTATAGGTAATATATTTACCTTTAAAAATTGGCGGTTTTGGCCCGCTTTTAAATATGCTATCAACAGAAACCTTAATGGTTGCACTATCCCCTTCGGATAGCAATGGAAGAGCCGACAATACATCTCCTTTAGTTGACGATTTAGCTACAAGCAGCGGCCTTGCACCGCCCTTTTCATAAGTATTTGATATTATAGAATCGGCATCATTTTTTACTATAATGTTTGCAGTAACAAAATCACCTTCCTTTATTTTAGGACCTGTTTTGCCGGTATATATTCTATACAGTATACCGCTCTCGCCGGTTTGGTATCCACCATTGCAGCTTGCCAGGCCCATCGCCGCAAGCGCCAAAAACATAAATATCTTTCTCATTTAATTGTGATAGTTTATAATTGGATAAAAGTAGTTTTTAATTTCTGATAATAAAAAAGCCTTCTTTTATTATCAGAAGGCTTTTTGTTTAATTTTTCTTTTTGGCAACCGCCTTTTTAATTGGTGGCTTGGCTACCGGTTTGGCCGACTTAGTTCCGGTTGCTTTTACCGGCACATGTTTACCGGGTTTAATCTTCACCAGCTCTATATCAAATAATAAAGTGCTAAATGGTTTAATATCTCCCGATCCTTTTTCGGCATAAGCCAGTTTAGACGGAATTATAAATGTAGCTTTTGATCCTTCATTTAATAAAAGCAATCCTTCATCCCAGCCTGGTATTACTTCGTCATGGCCAACAACCATTTGTAAAGGCTGGTAGGAATCTGCGGGCCTTTGTAAACCGGCCTTTGCGCCTTCGGCTGCAATGCTTGAGTCAAATACTTTACCATCCAATGTGCGGCCTACGTAATTTACCAGTAAGGTATCGCCAGCTAAGGGCTTACGTTTAACAGAGGCTTTGTTAATTTTATATTTTAATCCCGAGGTGGTGGTTTTAAGTATCAGTTTATTAGTTGCTATATACTTATCTGTATTAGCTGTTTCATCTGCCTGGTATTTGGCTATCAAAGCTTTTCCTTCGGCAATTTCCCTGTCTCTTTCGGCCATGGCCTCTGTAAGTGATTGTACCTTTATTATTTTCATTAAAAACAGCAAGTTACTGCCCTTAGGTAAAAAAGCCGGCCGCTTATCTTCATGTCCATTAAAAATAGTATCGGTAGGTACCTTAATTAACACACTATCTTTTAAAGTTAATAACGGGAATATATCCATTAAGTCGCCGGTGGGCTGTATTTGTGCCTGCGCAGGCCTGCCGGTTGTATAAGTGCTAAAAAGGATTGAATCCTTATCGGTTTTTTGAACTACCTGGAAAGTAATTACATCATTTACTTTTATCCTGTCGCCGGGATTGTGAGTAAGCATTCGGTATTCTGTACCCTTAGCAGTACGCTGAAAACCGTTTTGCGCACTGGCTTTTGTAGCAAATGCGGCAACTAAAAGAAATACAAAATATTTTTTCATAATTAAAAAAGCCTCTCCGCATTAACAGAGAGGTTATGAGTTATATTATTTTTTTAGCGGAACCGATTTAACAGGCGGCAAAGCTACCGTTGGTTTGGTTGCAGTTAATTTAGGATGAACAATATCTACCAATTCTACATTAAATGCAAGAGGAGTATAACCGCCTATAGGGCCATTGCCACGTTCGCCGTAGGCTAAGCTTGACGGTATTACAAAAGTAGCTTTTGCACCTTTGTTTAATAATAGTAAACCTTGGTCCCAACCGGCAATAACTGCTTTACGACCAACCGGTACGCGGATAGGAGCAAACGAACGCTGAGCAACATTAGGCAATTTGCCTTTAATAGCATCAGCTTTTATATTGCTATCAAACATTTTCCCATTAAGTGTGGTGCCTGAATAATTAATAACCGCGGTATCGCCCGGCATAATTGTAGGGCCGCTGCCTTTTTGAGTGATAACATAATATAAGCCCGAGTCTGTTTTAGTAACGTTAAGCTTATTGTCAGCTATGTATTTTGTAATTTTTGCAGGCTCGGCATTTTTATTTGCGGTACTAAGGCCCGTCATGTAAGTAGTAACTGTTGATTGGAATATCTGGTCGGTCATTTTTCCTTTAGGAATTAACTTCTCAACTTTAACATCATATATTACATACTTGCCTTTAAAAGTAGGTGGTTTAGGTGATTTTTTAAATATACTATCGGCGCTAAGTTTAATAGTAGCGCTATCGCCTTCGGCTAATAGTTTTATACCGTCAAAAAGATCGCCATGGAACTGTGGTTTAGGTACCAGCAATGGTTGCGGATGGCCGTCTTCATAGGTGCTGAACAATACAGAATCAGCATCATTTTTTACAACCAAATTTACCATTACAAAGTCGCCTTCGTTTATTTTAGGACCCGATTTGTCAGTATATTTATTATATAACAATCCGTTCTCGCCTTTTTTGAATCCACCATTGCAACTTGCTAATCCTACAGCTGCAAGTGCCAAAAACATCAGATTTTTTTTCATTTTTATTGAATTAATAGTTTTTTATATTCGGGTAATATGTGTTTAAATTGAGCAATAACTTCTTGTAAACTGGCCGATGATTGCCCGCCTGCAGCATTACGATGACCGCCGCCGCTAAAGTACAGTTTACAAATTTCATTTGCAGGAAAATCTCCTTTCGAACGTAGTGAAAGCTTTACTTTGCCCTCTCTTTCAACTATAAAAGCCGCTAAACGTATGCTGGCAATTGATAAAGCATAGTTTACTATACCTTCTGTATCGCCGGTATTAACGTCATATTTTTTCAGATCGTACTTATTTACGGCAATAATTGCTGTATTAAACTCCGGCAAAATTTCCATACAATTAGTTAGGCAATGTCCCAAAAAGCGAAGGCGATTTTCGGATGCGCTATTATAAACCAATTCATGTATACGCCAGTTAACCGCGCCTGCGTCTATCAAATCGGCAACCACACGGTGTACGGTTGATGTTGTATTGGGCAATCTAAATGATGCCGAATCTGTCATTATACCAGTATACAAACAGGTAGCAACATCTTTATTAATCAGTGATCTGTTGTTTAATGTATTAACAATAAAATCATACACTAATTGCGCGGTAGCGCACGCGTTAATATCCCAGTGGCGGTAATCATCAAAATCCTCTGGTTCAAGGTGATGATCTATCATTATTTTATAGGCTTTGGCTGCGCGCACCAATTCGCCCATATCATTAATACGGTTAAGTGCGTTAAAGTCAAGGCAAAAAATCAGGTCCGCATCAGCTATTAGATCAGCTGCCTGTTGTGTGTTTTCTGTATAGATAATAACTTCGCCATTGCCCGGCATCCAGCTTAAAAACTCAGGATAATCTGTAGGGGCAATAACTTTAGCATGATGCCCCTGCTGTATTAAATAATTATATAAACCTAATGACGAACCCATAGCATCCCCATCAGGTTTGTGATGCGTAGTAATAACTATTTTTTGAGGCTGAGCCAGTAGATTATTAAGCGAGGCTGTATCTAACATTAATTTTAAAAAAAGAGTTGCAAAGCTATGTAAATAAACTTAATGCATTCATAAATTAATGAAAAAAGCTTGAGCGTTCGGTTGCAAAAACCTACTTTTGCACAATTATATACAAAAGGTGGAATTTTTATACGCTGATAACGGCTCCCATCGCAAAAAACCAACAAATGGAAAGTAACAAAACCTTTACAATGATTAAGCCCGATGCAGTTGCCAATGGCCACATCGGTGCAATTTTAGATAAGATTATTGGCAACGGCTTTAAAATATTGGCATTAAAATACACTGCTTTAAGTGCAGAAAAAGCGGGTGAATTTTACAGTGTACATAAAGAACGCCCTTTTTATAAGGACCTGGTTTCATTTATGTCATCAGGACCAATTATAGCTGCTATACTTGAAAAGGATAATGCAATTGAAGATTACCGTAAACTTATAGGCGCTACCGACCCATCAAAAGCCGAACCGGGTACAATACGTAATTTATTTGCAAAATCTATTGACGCTAATGCGGTTCATGGATCAGACTCTGATGAAAATGCAGCGATAGAAGGTAACTTCTTTTTCTCTGCCTTTGAAAGATTTTAAACTACCCTGCTTAAAAAAGGTTTCCAAAGGTTTCAACATTTGTTGCTTTTTGGAAACCTTTTAAAATTATTGCTTTTATCCATTATTAATACTATAACTTTCCCAGAGGATGGGTGCATTAGGGATGAATGCTTTACAGAAGGCCAGCAATGCGTTAGATTAGAGAAAGATAATCTCGTCAATTAACACACTCTTAGCTTCATTATTAATCTTCTCTATTATTTGAGTACGCATTAGCGTAAGTTCATTTTTTATTACTGATGATTCAATACGCAGAAAGAGTTTTTTATCATGTATAAATAACTCTTTTGTTCGGTTAGCTACTGATTTGCCTACCAGATTGGGCCAGGTAGCAATGATACCGGTTTCATCAAACTTGCGTTTAATTTTATAAACCTGCATCATTTGCTCAATTGCCTCCTTGAGCGATTTGTCGTTAGTCTTACGCATCTATCTCTCCTGCTTTTACTTTAAATAATTTTATAGGCACGCCCATATGCGTAAATATATTCTTTACCCGTGCATCGCTGGTATCGGTAATAAATACCTGTCCAAAATCATGGTTTGATACCATTTGCATTAGTTTGGTTACACGCTGGTCATCCAACTTATCAAAAATATCGTCCAGCAACAACAGTGGTTTAAAGCCCTTTTGTTGATCTAAAAAGCTATACTGCGCTAATTTTAACGCAATTAAAAAAGATTTTTGCTGCCCCTGCGATCCGAACTTTTTCATGGGCATGCCATGTATAGCAAACTGCAGGTCGTCTTTATGTATGCCTGCGGTAGTACGTTCAAGCGCGCGGTCGCGTTCAATATTCTTTTTAAGCAGCGTAGCAAAATTTTCATTAAGCAGCTGCGATTCATAAATTAGCTCAACCTGCTCGGCATCATCACTTAAAAACTGGTAGTGCTTATTAAATATAGTGGTAAATGCTTCCATAAAAGCTTTACGCTTTTCAAATATGCGGCTACCGGATGTTATTAATTGCTCATCCAATATCTCTAACAAACCAGGATCATATCTGCCGGTATCGGCAATCATTTTTAAAAGCGCGTTGCGGTTTGCCAATACCTTATTATAAGTTATTAATTCATCAAGATACAGGTTATCGGTTTGCGATATCACATTATCAATAAACTTGCGCCGCTCTTCACTGCCTTCTATAATAATACTGATATCATAAGGCGAAACCATTACCAGTGGTAATAGGCCAATATGGTCTGCCAGGCGTTGATAGTCTTTTTTATTGCGTTTAAACTGCTTTTTTTGATTGCGCTTTACAGAACAGGCCACTGCTTCCTGCTTATCATTTTTACTAAATGTACCTGTTATGATAAAGAAATCGGCCCCTTGTTTTATTTGCTGACTATCAATTGGGTTGAAATAGCTTTTACATAATGATAGGTAATGTATAGCGTCTAACAGATTGGTTTTACCGGCGCCATTATTACCTAAAAACGCGTTTACACCTTCGCTAAACGTTAGCCCGGCTTCTTCGTAGTTTTTAAAGTTGATAACTGATAGCTGTTTTAAATACATATGGATGCATCAAATTTAGCAATTACCGCATTGCTTTTGGGGTTATTATATATTAAAAAAAATAGCCATATTTATTAAAATAAAAAGCAGTTGCTAAAACTTTTTAAAAAATGTAGTTTTGCAAACTTTAATTTAGAATAGAAATGTCAAAAACCCACGAGAATACTACTGCCCACCTAAAAGATGACAACTTTGGACGGATAAGCAAATTTACACGTGAGAATCAAAAGAGCTTAGTTTTTATAGCTTCGGCTGTTATTGCAATGATTCTTGTGTATGTTCTTTACCAAAAATTATACCTTGCTCCAAGAGAGGTTAGTGCTGCAGATCAAATGCACGTAGCGCAGGATTTTTGGAGTAAAAAAGAGTGGGACAAAGCAATTAAAGGTGATGCCGGTTACCCGGGATTTGAAAAGATCATTACCGATTATAGTAATACCAAAGCCGCCAATCTTGCTAATTTTTATTTAGGCGTTGCTTATTTAAATAAAGGCGAATACCGTAAAGCCATTGATAATTTTAATAATTATAGGGGCGACGATGTAATGGTTGCCGCTGAAGCCTATGGAAATACCGGTGATGCTTATGTAGAATTGAAAGACTATGATAAAGCGGCAAGCTATTTCAAAAAAGCAATTGATAAAGCAAAGAATAATTTTTTATCGCCGCTTTATTTAAAGAAACTGGGCTTGGTTTATGAAGCGCAAAACGATAACAAATCTGCAAGCGAGGCCTATAAATCAATTAAAAGCGATTATCCAACCAGTGCCGAAGCACAAAATATAGACGAATATATTGCACGCGTAGACGCGAAACTGTAATTGAGTTATTAAAGATTGAAGATTGGTTGAATACGCAAATCTTCAATCTCTAATCTTTAATCTTCACAACCATGGCTACACAGCTAAAAAACTTATCAGATTTTTCGGATATTGAAGTGCCGTCAGCAGCACCGTATAGTTTTGGTATTGTGGTTTCTGAATGGAACACCGAAATTACTAACGCCCTATACCAGGGTGCTCGTAAAAGCCTGTTAGCTAATGGCGCACTGGCTTCTAATATTAGCACCTATACAGTACCCGGTAGTTTTGAATTAACATCAGGGGCAGATCTATTATTAAAAAATAGTAAATTAGACGCGATAATTTGTTTAGGCTGTGTTATACAAGGAGAAACCCGGCATTTTGATTTTATTTGCAACGCCGTGGCCAATGGGTTAACTAACGTAGCTGTAAAGTATTCAAAACCTGTTATATTTGGTGTGTTAACAACCAACGATCAGCAGCAAGCAATGGATCGTTCGGGCGGTAAACATGGCAACAAAGGAGATGAAGCAGCTATAACAGCCATAAAAATGGCTCACCTTGCTACAACCTTAATAAGATAGCTTCCGTATAACGGATATATTTATAAATATTAGGAAGATGAGAAACGTAATTTATATAGTACTTATAGCATTAACAATAGGAACCATCACCTCTTGTACAAATAAACTTTGCCCGGCTTATAACTCTTATCCTCGAGGACGTAAATAATCCCGTCATTTTCTTAAACTTGCTTAAAACAAATATTTGTTTGACGTTGTAATTACTTAGAACGAAATAAGCATGCTTACCTTTGCGCCATATGAAGTGGACATTATTAGAAACGACAGATCAGCTTACCCGAATTAAAGAACAACAAGGTTATAGCTTAATTTTTAAACACAGCACCCGCTGCTCCATCAGCATGATGGCTAAAAGGCGTTTTGAATTAGATTGGGAAAACTTACCCGAAAATATGCCGCTGTATTTTTTAGACCTGATTCAGTACCGCGATATATCTAACCATGTAGCACAGCTATTTAGTGTGCACCACGAATCACCGCAATTATTATTAATTAAAGATGGCGAATGCATTCTTGATCAATCGCATGGTGAGATATCTGTGGATGAGACTATGTCAGAGATTAATTAATTATAGGTTAAAAATCAGGAAAGTTTATAACGAACAAAAGCCCTGCAAGTATTTCTTGCAGGGCTTTATATTTTGACAGGCCTAATCTATAATTAACCAATCTCTAATCACTAAACCCTACCACCCAAAATCAACTGTTTTTTTAACATCAGGATGCAGGCTTACGTAAACCGGGCAGGTAAGCGCTGCCAGTTCTAATATTTTCCTTTCCTTATCATCATATGTTGCCGGGAATTTCAGATTGATAACTATCTCGGCTACACGGCGGGGGTTGGCGGCCATTACTTTAGTAACCTCGGCACTGGTATTATCTATATCGAAGCCATGCGTATCAGCAGCTATACCCATTGTAGTTAACATGCATCCGGCTAACGATTCGGTCAACAGATCGGTTGGCGAAAAGGCTTCTCCTTTTCCTTTGTTATCAGTAGGCGCGTCAGTAATTAATTTAGTTCCGGATTGTAGGTGAGTTGCCTCGGTTCTTAGTCCGCCAAGGTATGTTGTTTCAATAGTTGCCATGATTTGATTTTTATAAAAGATATTACAAATTTAAAACTTTATTAATTTGTGTTAGCATCAACTTACTGTAATATTTGTTCTGGCCGTTTATTGGGTTAGCAGGTTTTTAACTACTTTTGTTCCATGATAGAATTGCCGGTAGTTCCAGCTAATCAGCCACAACGCAAGCCTGATTGGCTAAGGGTAAAACTTCCCGTTGGGAAAGAATATGCCCATGTGCGAAGTTTGGTTGATACCCATAAGTTGCATACCATTTGCGAAAGTGGCAATTGCCCTAACATGGGTGAGTGTTGGGGTGCGGGTACTGCAACCTTCATGATATTAGGCAACATCTGCACACGCTCCTGCTCATTCTGCGCGGTGGCAACCGGCAGGCCGCTTGCTGTTGATGTAGATGAACCTAACCGTGTGGCAAACTCGGTTAAGCTAATGCAGGTAAAGCATTGCGTTATTACTTCTGTTGATCGTGATGATTTGAAAGATGGCGGTTCGATAATTTGGGCCGATACTATTAATGCTATCCGCCGCGAAAGCCCCGAAACTACTTTAGAAACCTTGCTGCCCGACTTTAGAGGTGTATGGGATAATTTGGCCAGGGTTATTGAAACCCGCCCCGAAGTAGTATCGCATAACCTTGAAACCGTAAGGCGCTTAACAAAGGAAGTACGTATACAAGCTAAATATGATCGCAGTTTGGAAGCACTGAAGCAAATATCGGCTTCGGGATTACGTACCAAATCAGGCATCATGTTGGGTTTAGGCGAAAAGGAAGAAGATGTTTTAGAAGCAATGGACGACTTGCTGGAAGCCGGCGTACATATATTAACCTTGGGTCAATATTTACAGCCAACGCGCAGTCATCACCCGGTAATTGATTGGATACATCCAGATCAATTTGCTTTTTACAAACAAATTGGGCTTGATAAAGGTTTTAAGTATGTAGAGAGCGGACCGCTGGTTCGATCATCATATCATGCTGAAAAACACCTGTTCGAAATCTGAAATCCCTTCATATCTTCACCCGTTTGAGCAAAAAGAAAATATCTCTTTCAGAAGAAGAACTGGTGCTGGCGTTGAGGAACCGTGAAAAGATCGCCATAGAAGCATTGTACGATATGTACTCCCCATCTCTATTTGGTGTAATTGCGAGAATCATTATAGATATCCCCACCTCAGAGGATATTTTACAAGAAGCTTTTGTAAAAATATGGCATTCGTTTCCCAGTTACAGTGCCGAAAAAGGACGTCTATTTACCTGGATGGTAAATATTGCGCGCAACCTATCTATTGATAAATTAAGGTCAAAAGAATTTAAGAACCTCGGCAAAAACCAAGAGTTAGAAAATAACGTAACTTCTATTGACGAACAAAGACATACAGTTTATAAGCCTGATTTAATGGGCATTAAAGATTTAGTACAAACACTAAAGCCCGAGCAAAAGTCTATTCTTGAGCTGGTTTATTTTAAAGGTTATACCCATGTAGAAGCAGCCGACGAATTAGGCATTCCGCTTGGAACCATTAAAACCCGGTTACGAATGGCAATTATAGAACTTAGGAAAAATTTTAATTGAGCCGAAGGTGGAAGATGTAAAAGCATACATTGAATCGGGCATTTTGGAGCTTTACGTTCTGAGGTATATACTCCCGGAAGAAAAGCTGCAGGTGGAAGCAATGATTCAAAAACATCCGGTAATAAAGGCGGAGATTGTGGAGATGGAAAAGGCACTGGAACAATATGCAATTGCCAACGCGATTGAACCTTCAAAAAATCAACGTAATAAAATATTAAATAGCCTGGTTACCAATTTAGCACACGTTTACTACCTTCGGTAGTAAAAAACAAAAAGCTGCTATTGTTTACCCAATGCATTTGAAGTAACCGTGGCCAAGAGGCGGCAGTACTAACCCAGCCATGAGCGAAATGATGCTTATTGACGAGTTTTGACATATAGGTCAATAAATTCAAATCCTGTATCATTTCAATTGAGATTTCATCAAAATTTACATTTTTTAACCAAAAATGTAAATTTTTATGGATTTTACTTGAAAAATGCCATAAAAACAAAAAAAGGGGCATTGCATGCCATTTTATACCCATAAAAATTTACATTTTTGGTTAAAGTGGTTAAAAAAAGTTAATTTTTACAAAAAATGCGTTTTTTAACAAAAAAAGTGCTTTTTTTGTAACTATTCAAGACTGCCTGCGTCTTATCAATAATTTTCTCAGAGTATTAGTTCTTTATAAGATCAGTTAATAAGTAGGAAAAACGGATGCATAATACTTGCTCCGTTTTTTTATGCCATTAATTTTGCCATTGTAATGGGTAAATGTTTGGCCAGTTGCCCAGGCAAAACAACATTTAAGCGATTGGGCATCGCCAGTTCATCGCCCGCTTTTCCATGTATAAATACCCCAATAAGGCAAGCTTCGCGGGGAGAATATTTTTGCGCCAATAAAGAGGTGATAATACCTGTAAGCACATCGCCCATACCACCGGTTGCCATTGCAGGATTACTGGTGCTGTTAAAATAAACATTTCCATCGGGGGTGGCTATCAGTGTGTAATCATTTTTTAAAACGATATATATATGATGCTGCTTTGCCTTTTCTAAACTGCTTTGCAGGCGCTGCCACCAGTTGGCATGTTTGCCAAACAAACGGTCGAACTCTTTCATATGCGGGGTTAATATACTTCCAGCGGGTACTTTTTCCCAAAGCTCAGGATTGCTTGCCAGCAGGTTAAGCGCATCCGCATCAATAACCACAGGCTTTTTATAGTTTGCAAAAATTTCGGTTATTAGTGCTAAGGCATTTTTATCTTTTCCTAAACCCGGGCCTATACCTATGGTAGCAAACTGCTCCCATTCAATTTGGGGTGGTTCATCTCCCTTTCTTACAATTGCCATAATCTCAGGCAGGTAAGTATTTAAAGCAGTAAGACCGCTTTCGGGTACGCAAGCCGTGGTTAAGCCCGCTCCGGCATATGCACATCCTGCCGAACTTAATAAAGCGGCCCCCATAGTTTCTGCCTGGCCGGCCACAATTAAAGCATGCCCGTAGGTTCCTTTATTGCTGAAGTTACGGCGTGGCTTTAGCAGTTTCTTTATGTCCTTTTCCTCAATAAACAGGTAAGGTGATTTAAGCGATGCTATAAACCCCTCATCAATGCCAATATTTACCGCCTCCCAGCATTTAATGTGCGGGGCAGATTCGGGCAGCAGAAAATTAATTTTAGGTTGTTGAAAAGTAATTACCAGGTCGGCCTTTATAACAACAGCCTCGCTATCAATTTCGCCATCAGTAAAAAAACCGGTGGGTACATCAACAGCAACAACTGGTTTTTTTAATTGGTTAATGTATGTTGCCAGCCTCTTATAATCGCCACTTAATGGCTTATTTAATCCACTGCCCAATAAGGCATCAATAATAATGGCGCTATTTTCAGTAGGAAATTCTGCATTGGTTTTAAGTTCGTGTAAGTTAAGGCCCATTTGCTGCAAACGGTGCAGGTTGATATTAAAGTCGTCGGTTGCCTTATCAGTATATCGGGCAATTTTAATATCTAAATTTAAGTATTTATGATCGTGCAACATACGGGCTATTGCCAACCCGTCGCCACCATTATTGCCTGTGCCGCAATAAACTGATATGACCAGCCCCTTATCCGGAAAACGATTAATAAACCAACCAACAAATGCCTTCGATGCCCGCTCCATCAGATAAATGGAAGTAATAGGCTCATTAGCTATTGTGTGAGCATCCGCTTCGCGGATCTGTTGGGCGGTTAATAGTGGCAGCATACGGTATAAATTTAAATTTAATACCTTTTGTTTTATAATACTTTTAAATCTATCTGTTTTAGTATTATTACTTAATGAAAAAAATTTGGTTGTTAATAATATGCGTTTGCCTGGGTTGCACAGCAAATCCACCTAAAACTACCATACATATTAGCCTGGTCAACAACAACCAATCTTTAAAAATAACCGGGATCGACCCTGTTATTATGCATGATATTAACAGGGATACAATAAATGCCTGGCAAAGTTTATTCGCTGTTTACCGCATGCCGGCAGATACTGCCATGAAGGATTATCAACCCATACAGCCCGGGCAGTACCAGCTTAAAGACAGCATACTTGTATTTACTCCGGATACCCCATTTACCAAACAACAAAGCTATTTTGTACGCTATTATAATTACGCGGGCAATAAAAACATATGGGATTATATTAAAGGCAATGCCCGCATTGGAAAATTACATTTTACTGATTTGATTTTTAAGCGATAAGCTGCTTGAAAATCAAATATTTTAGTATATTTGCATCCAAATTAAGAAAGAGGGGGCCATTTGCCCCCTCTTTTAGTTTACCAATCATTCCGGTAATAGCGGAAAAGAAAGGCGGATATGAACATTGAAAAAAGGGTTGTTGAACTGGTTGAAGAGAAGATTTCCGAAATTGCGCGGCCTGATCTGTTTTTGGTGAGTGCTAAATTACAACCGAACGGAAAACTGATTATACTGGTTGATGGTGATAAAGGTATTGGGATAGCCGAATGTGTGCAGATAAGCCGTTATGTAGGTTTTAAACTGGAAGAAGAGGATGTGATAAAAACACCTTACAATCTTGAAGTTTCATCGCCGGGTATTGATTTACCACTAACTATGGTAAGACAATACACCAAAAACATTGGCAGGGACCTGGCTATAAAAATGGCTGATGGTAATAAAAGAGAAGGTAAGCTAACGGCAATTACAGAAGACGCCGTACTGATTGAAGAAAAAATAAAAGAAAAAGGGAAAAAGGCCGAAATTATTGAAAGCGTTATCCCGATAGAGCAAATAACAGAAACAAAGGTTTTAATATCATTTAAGTAAGAAAAATGAGTAATATTAATTTAATTGATTCTTTCCAGGAATTCAAAGATTTCAAAAACATCGATCGTCCAACGATGATGAGCGTGCTGGAAGACGTTTTCAGAAGTATGATCCGTAAAAAATACGGAACCGATGAAAATTGTGACGTAATTGTAAATACAGATAATGGCGACTTAGAAATTTGGCGCACACGTGTGGTTATGGAAGATGGTTTTAGTGAGGACGATGACCTGGAAATTGAATTAAAAGAAGCAAAAACGCTTGATCCGGATCTGGAAGTAGGTGATGACTATATCGAGTTGATCACTTTAGAGAGCTTTGGTCGTCGTGCTATATTAGCTGCCCGTCAAACACTGGTATCTAAAATATTAGAACTGGAGAAAGACGAGATATTTAAGAAATATAAAGATCGCGTTGGTGAGATTGTGACAGGTGAAGTTTACCAGGTATGGAAAAAAGAGACATTAGTACTTGATGATGAAGGCAATGAACTTTTATTGCCCAAAACAGAGCAAATACCTGCCGACTACTTTAAAAAGGGCGATAGCGTAAAAGCTATTGTTTATAAGGTAGATATGTTGAACAGCAACCCTAAGATCATTATATCGCGCACAGCGCCTGAGTTTTTACAGCGCTTATTTGAGCTGGAAGTACCTGAAATTTTTGATGGTTTAATAACTATCAAGAAAATTGTACGTGAGCCGGGCGAAAGAGCCAAAGTAGCGGTTGAATCATACGATGATCGTATTGACCCGGTTGGTGCTTGTGTGGGCATGAAGGGATCGCGTATACATGGTATCGTTCGCGAGTTGAAGAACGAAAATATCGATGTAATAAACTATACTAATAATATTCAGTTATATATACAACGGGCATTATCGCCGGCTAAAATCACATCTATTAAACTGGATGATGAGAAAAAAACAGCAGCAGTATATTTAAAACCCGACCAGGTATCATTAGCGATAGGCCGTGGTGGGCATAACATTAAACTGGCCGGTAAATTAACCGGTTATGAAATTGATGTTTACCGCGAGGCTGATGAACATGATGAAGATGTGGATATTGAAGAATTTTCAGATGAAATTGAAAGCTGGATCATTGATGAATTTAAACGTATTGGTTTAGATACAGCAAAATCAGTTTTAGCTTTAACTGTAGGCGAATTGGTAAAACGTACCGATTTAGAAGAAGAAACAGTAAAAGAAGTACTATCAGTTTTACAAGCAGAATTTGAATAAAAAAAATAAGCAAAATTAAAATCGTATTTTTGCACTAAAATAAAGCAGAGAAAGAATTAATAAATGTCAGAAGACAAATCAATAAAATTAATAAAAGCAGTAAAAGAGCTTAACATTGGTATGGGTACCATTGTCGACTTTTTGGCTACAAAAGGCTATAAGGTTGACAAACAACCTATGGCAAAGCTGGATAACGACATGTACGGCGCATTGTTGAAAGAGTTTGCTATTGACAAAAGTATTAAGGAAGAAGCCAAGCAGATAAGTATCGGCAAGATACGTAAAGATGAGCCCGGCATTACTCCTGATAAGCCGGTTGAAACTAACCGTCGTTCAAGGGATTTTGAGAATGAAGAGATTCTGATAAAAAATGCCGGCAACTACACAGCGCCATCTGCCCCGGTTGAAATACCAAAGCCGGCACCTGCTCCTGAGCCTGTAAAGGCAGAAGAGCAAAGTAGTGATTCACTTCCGGGTGTAAAAATTGTTGGGAAAATAGACCTGAATAATTTACATGCTAAACCAACCGAGAAGATTGAAAAAGAAGTTGTAAAGCCAGAGCCAGTTGCGCCAAAAGCAGAACCAATAGAAGAAATAAAACTACCAGAACCCGTAGCTGAAATTAAAAAGGAAGTTGCACCCGAGCCTCCAAAGGCTGAAGAGGTGAAAAAAATAGTAACTCCGGTTGTAACACCTGTTGCTGCTGAACCTAATGAAGAAGGTGGCGACCCTGATGTTATCAGGGCTAAGGCCGCGCGTTTAAGTGGACCGAATATTGTTGGCAGGATAACTTTACCTGTTGTGCCAAAACGTAACCCGGTAGCTTCATCATCAAACACTAACGCGGATCATAAACGCAAAAGAAAACGTAAGGATAATCCACCTCCAGGACAAAGTGGCGGCAACACCAATCAGCAGGGGGCTAACCCGGCCGGCGGTGGCACAGCTCCACAAAGTGGCGGTAACAATAATGCTAACCGTCCCGATTTCAGGAACAGGCCTCATAATACCGGTGGTGGCTATCAAGGCAATCGCCCTAATAGTAACTTTAACCGTAATGCTCCGGCAAATACCGGCCCTAAAGAAGAGCCTTCAGAAAAAGATATACAAGACCAAATTAAGGCAACCCTTGCCCGTTTAAGTGGCGCAGGTAAATCTGGCAAGTTTGCACAGCGGGCTAAATTCCGTCGTCAAAAACGTGATGATGTAGCTGCAAATGCTGATGAGCTGGCGTTAGAGCAAGATGCGCAATCAAAAGTATTGAAGGTTACAGAATTTGTTACGGCTAACGAGTTAGGTATAATGATGGATGTGCCTGTAACGCAGATCATATCAACCTGTATGAGCCTGGGTATGTTTGTATCCATTAACCAACGCCTTGATGCAGAAACATTAAGTATTGTTGCTGATGAATTTGGCTACCAGGTTGAATTTGTAAAACCACAGGACGAAGAATTTATCCTTGATCAGCCGGATGCTCCTGAAGATCTGATCCCCCGTGCACCTATTGTAACTATAATGGGCCACGTAGATCATGGTAAAACCTCATTGCTTGACTTTATACGTAAAACAAACGTTATAGGTGGCGAAGCCGGCGGTATTACCCAGCACATTGGTGCCTATGAGGTAACATTGCCGGATAATAAAGGAAAAATAACATTCCTGGATACACCTGGTCACGAGGCGTTTACCGCTATGCGTGCAAGAGGTGCGCAGGTAACAGATATTGTAATTATTGTAATTGCTGCTGATGATAGCGTGATGCCGCAAACCCGCGAGGCTATAAATCACGCGCAGGCTGCAGGTGCCCCTATTATATTTGCATTCAATAAAATTGACCGCCCGGGTGCTAATGCCGACAAGGTGCGTGAGCAACTATCGGCCATGAATATTTTGGTTGAAGAGTGGGGTGGTAAATATCAAACACAAGAAATTTCGGCAAAAACAGGCTTAAACATCGATCTTCTTTTAGAAAAAGTGTTGCTTGAAGCCGAATTGTTAGAGCTTAAAGCTAACCCTAAAAAACGTGCCGTTGGTACTGTTATTGAGGCTGCTTTAGATAAGGGCCGTGGTATTGTTACTACTATATTAGTACAGGCAGGCACGCTAAGGGTAGGTGATCCTATTTTAGCGGGTTGTTACAGCGGTCGTGTAAAAGCATTGACCAATGAGCGTGGCCAGCGTGTTGAATCTGCAGGGCCATCAACACCGGTACAGGTATTGGGTATGCAGGGCGCGCCAACAGCCGGTGATAAATTTAACGTGTTAGAAACCGAGGTTGAAGCACGTGAGATTGCCAATAAACGCTTACAATTACAACGCGAACAAGGTTTACGTACACAAAAACATATCACCCTTGATGAAATTGGCCGCCGTTTGGCAGTTGGTAACTTTAAGGAGCTTAACATTATTGTTAAAGGTGACGTGGATGGTTCAATTGAAGCGTTATCCGATTCATTGTTGAAACTATCTACTGAGCAGATACAGGTTAACGTTATATCAAAAGCGGTTGGGCAGATATCAGAATCTGACGTATTATTAGCTTCGGCCTCTGACGCGATAATTATCGGTTTCCAGGTTCGCCCTTCAGGTGGCGCACGTAAACTGGCCGAGGCTGAGCAAATTGATATCAGGCTTTACTCTATCATCTACGATGCGATAAACGAGATCAAGGCTGCTATGGAAGGCATGCTTGCGCCAACTTTCGAAGAGAAGATTGTTGCTAACGTAGAGATACGCGAAACCTTCAAGATCAGCAAGGTTGGTACTATTGCAGGTTGTATGGTATTGGATGGTAAGATTACCCGTAACAGCAAAATACGTATAGTGCGCGAAGGTGTGGTTATTTATACCGGCGAACTGGCTTCTTTAAAACGCTTTAAAGACGATGTTAAAGAAGTATCTGCGAACTACGAATGCGGTTTAAACATCCATAATTTTAATAACATTGAAGTAGGCGACATTGTTGAAGCTTACGAAAATGTAGAGGTTAAACGCAAGCTTTAATAGTATAAACTTTATATACACAAAAGGCTCCCTGGTTACCAGGGAGCCTTTTTTATGTTCCATTACTTATTACATTTTGCTGCAAAAAGATCTTGGTGTTTAGCCTGTTTTCGTGAAGCATTTTTATAAAATCATTATTTACCTGCTTATACAATTCGGGCACTGATGTTTGCAAATCGGCGCTCTTTAATAATATCATAGATACATACAGTTTAGGAAATTTATAGCCAGATTTATCAGCAATGGCATTAATACTTTTCATTTCGGTAACGATATGAGTTGCACGTGGAGTGTTTATTAAGGTTTTAACTTTTAAGTTATGAAACAAAATTTTCATATAAGGCGTTAACCGGTTTTCGCTCTTTTTATAAGCGTTAGAAATAGCGTAATATATTTCTGCTACCATTGTACTATTACCCAGATCATAATAAGCATCGGCAGTTATAATTTTTAAAAAGAATCCATATTGCGTTGTGTTATCACCAAACAAATCGGGTTTATAATTTTTCTTCAAAAATTCAATAAACCTGATTGTTTTTTTAGAGTTATAACATAACAACATAGTATTTAATCCAAGTAAATACAACAGGTCATTTGATGCACATTTTTTAAACCCGGTTCTGTCTGCAGGCGGGTTAAATGATAATTTAGTCAGATCGCGCAGAACTTCCCGTTTAATAATACCATATTTTAAATGATAGTATAAGGCATCAAGGCAGTTTAATGGATTAATGATAAAGGAATCATACGCAGTTTTTTGGAAAGCTTTTAAATTTAAAAGGCAAGCCTCCATCTCATTTAAATCAAGCTGAATAGCTGCTATTATACCTAAAGTAGTATGAATTAATATCTTTTTTTTGGGTGAAAATTCAAACTTTAATAAAACATTCAGCACTTTTTTATAGTCAGGATTAATAAGCTCAAATCCGAAAAAATAATCAAATATTTTTTCACTAAAAGGCTGCTTAAAATACTGCACCAGGGCTTCATTGTTTTTTACTGATAAGGATTCTTTCTCTAACAATTTGCCCAAAAATATAATCAACTCTAATTTTTCATTTGATCCCAGGCACGCTTCTGTTAATTGGTCAATATTTCTTAACTGGCCCGAGTTTATAGCATGCATTATGCACCACTTTAATACTTCTACTTTCCGCGAGCTATTAGCCAGTAAAGTGTTTATTCTTTTAATCAAATCAGCATCAAACAAGTTACTATTTTCATAAAGTAACACCCTGGCAATACTATACTCCAGGAAATTATCATTGCCAAATACAATGCAGGTATTATAATGGTAATTACTACTTTCATTGGCTTCTCTTAAAAAGCCGATGCTTAATAACTCCTGGTAAGCGTGGCTATATTGTTTTATAAGATTATTCGCCTGTAATCTATCTACCCGGTAAATATCATTTTCAAAATCAAGTTCTTCAACAAATTTTTTAATAAACAATAGTTTTTCTGCCGCATAACTACCCAGAAAAACTCTATGTACAATAAATGTAGAGATCAATTCATACATAGAAAAATGATCAATATTGTTTAATGAGAAATTTACTTTGTTAAGTTTATAATAAAATTGCAGGTATAAAGGATGATTAAGACTTTCGGCTGCCTCTATAGAAATAACGCTTTCTACTACGGGGTTTATCTTATGGCAAAGCTTTTTAAGCTCTTCTATATTAAACAATGGCACATTACTATAACTATCATTTCCAACCCCCGTAAACCATGTGCCATTACCAATTTCCATAGTCTGGCTATTATTTATCCAGATAGCAGAGCGCGTAGTTAAAACAAGTTTAAACCAATCGTGCGATTGGTAAAGCGAAAAAATATCAATTAGTTGGTTTAAAGTAATCTTGAATTGCTCATTTTTAAACATAAACTCATCAAACCCATCAACAATAAGGTAAAACTTACTATCCTTCCTTTGCTTAATATCTAATAAAACATTAATATCATTATCAATACTATACCCAAGTAAAGTAAGTATCCAGTCGTTCAAACCTTTGCCACTTAGCAAAACGCTCATTAATGCACTGCTGCTAAATAGTAGTATAATGTCATTAGTGCCATTAGCTGCATCTGCAGCCATTTTTTCTTCAATCCAATGGCAGAGTGCTATGGTTTTTCCATATCCGGCAGGTGCAGTCAATAGTGTGCCTGTACAACCAGAGTTTAAAAATTCATCAAAATGATAATCAATAAAATCCCTTTTAATAGTTTGATTATATGGAATGCCCGATTTGTTTTTTAGGGCCTGTAATGTAAATGCAGTTATTTTATGAGCATTTTGCTGCAATAATTGCCAGTCTAAATCTTTATTCTGATTTTTTATTAAACTATTACCCTCTTTTTCACAAAAATCCCGCCATCCTTTATGATCACAATATTTTGCCAGTATATCAAGCGTAAACAATGATGGCATAAACTTACTATGGGCAAAACCATATATACGTTTAAAAGTAGTTTCACTAATTCTATTACCGGTTTTTTTTGATACACGATGTGATAGTACCTTACATTCTGCTGGTAAAATATGGCTGATACCGGCTGTTACAAGTATTCTTTTTTTTAATTGTTCGTATCGATGTAATGAAATCGTGTTCATTATCATTGTCCTGATTGTTTTTTATGCATTACATCATTACTAACTCAATACACTGTTTAACAGTAAGATTTTCTGATATACTATCCGGCAAAATCAATTTCCCTGTATTGTATTGGATTGCTATTGATTGTAGCCTGTCTTCTAATATTTTACAATGTGGAAAGTTGCTGTATCCTAAGGTAAATAAGGGTGTAAATCCATTTAAATTATAAGGTTGTGTTGAAGCTAAGCCCCCAACATTTAATATTTCTAACTTAACATGATTTGTTATATATATTTTATCCATAGTGATTATATATTATTCAATAATTAAATACAAGATATAATATTGTACGAATAATTACGATTTAGTGTTTTAAGTACACTCAAAAACTTATTAACATAGTTTTACTCAGCTTGTCCATTTTTCTTTACAATGTTTTTATTTAACAATAAAGAAATAGAAATTCAAGACATCTTAATTTAATAGAAATTAATTGGTTCCTTCAAGCAAAAGCAAGTATAAATACCTGTTTTTAAAAATGGGTATTTATACGCAATAGGAAACAGCTACTTTGAGATGATAAATAAGCCATACTTTATAGCAAACAATACAAGGCCCGCCGTATTTCGGCAACCGGTTTTAGTTAGCAAATTAATTCTATGTCCCTCAATTGTGCGCGGGCTTAAGTAGAGTTTTTGGGCCATTTCTGCATTATTGTGTTCTTTACAAACAAGCTCAATTATTTGCTTCTCGCGATGGCTTAATTTAACTGGTAAATTATCAAGCATTGTTTTAGCAAAGGCTTTATTGTTGGTATTATTCTGTATGGCTTTAAGTACTTTTTTATTAAAATAAAAACCGGTTTTATACACAGATTGAATTGCCATTATCAATTCATCTTTATCGCAATTTTTTTCTAAATACGCCGATGCCTTGGCATGTATCATTTGAGCAATAAGCGATGGGTTAATATGTACCGAAAGAATTATAACCTTTATTTGCGGATATTGATCATGTAAAATTTCATTTAACTCAATGCCATTCATTCCCGGCATATCTATATCTACTATTGCAATATATGTACGGTTTTCAATCACATCCGGCAATTTTTGTATAAAAGAATCGCCGCTTTCAAAATCACCCGAAAGCACAAATTCATCAACACTATTAATTAATAATGAAAGGCTTTGCCTGAATAAATTTTGATCGTCGACAATAAAAACGTGTATCTTCTCCATTTTTAAATTGCAATCGGGCCAGTATATATAATATTTATAAAAAATCCATTGCCGGGCGATGTTGTAATTTCATGAGGCGCATTTATAACCGTTAGCCGGCTTTCAATGTTATGCAGTCCTATCCCTTTATTTATCAATCGGGTGTCCATTCCTACTCCATCATCCTGGTATTCAATAATCAGCACATTCTTATCTGCTGTAAAATTTAATATCGCGTTATATGCGCGTGCATGTTTAATGGTATTATTAAGCAATTCTTCTAAAACTCTGTATAATGCCGTCGAAACCGGTAAGCTTAGCTTTTCCAATAATTCCGCTGCTTCATTATTAAAGGCAATTTTTACTTTTCCCGATTGATTAATGATTGCGCATTGTTCCTCAATCGCAAACCCAAGTCCGTAGTAGGTTAATGTTGTTGGCGATAAATTATGAGAAATATGACGAACATCAGTCATCATTTTATCAATTATGTTTTTGCTTGATTTTAAAAATGCCTGGTAATTATTATCAGCTACTGCCGGTTTAAACATTTCGATGATCAGCCTTAAGCTGGATATGGCTGCCCCTACATCATCATGCAGATCACGCCCTATACGTACTCTTTCATCTTCCTGCGACTCAATTATTACCTGCAATAGCTCTTTTTGATGAGCCAGCGCTGCCTGCTGCAATTGCTGACGCTGTTGTAACAATTTATTTTGATTGCGTATATAAATTAATATAAATGAGGCTACCATTAAAAAGATAGCGGCTGTAGCTATTATAACTAATACAAAGATATTATCGGTTGTTTCCGGCATTTATAAAAAGCTATGGCAAATAAAATATTTTCTAATATTATAATTGTATCGTATGTGCTCCAAACTACTGTAATAATATGCTTGTTGGCGTTAAGCAAATAATTAGAAAACATAAATATAAAAAAGCTGCACGAGTAAAAAATCAATAAACCTGTATTGATCCAATTAAGGCTTAAGCTTCCCCATTTATATTTAGAATTTGTTTGCATTTGTTTATTAAAAAACATTACACAATAACCAATAATTATTACAGCTTCTAATGAACGTGTATAGGTGTTAAATTCAAGTTTTTTTTGAATATAAAAAAAATTTATTACACATAAAACTGCAAATGTTAATACCATCGGCGGAATAAGTTTATTAATAAGCCCCTTAAATTGAAGGCTATAGAACCAAGATACAAAGGCAAATTCAAAAATGGCATAAAAATGGAAAACAAATAAATTAGGAATATATTGGCTTGATAAAATCATATTTACTGTTTGCAGCACTGCCGAAAAAACAAGAAAGTAGAGTATGACTTTTAGTGGCATACCCAAAAGTTTATAATTAAAAAGAGCGATAATTATAGGAATTAAAATGCTTCCGGATAAAAAATATCTTTCGTAAAAATGAAGAAAATGCATAGGCTATAGGTAGTTTATTTAAGCCTAAATTATAACAAACTTATAACAAACACACTAATTAAAAAATTATCCATCCAATTCCCCGCCGGTGCCACAGTATGGCGGGCAAGGGGCTGACAGATCATAAACATTGCTGCCACTATCGCCCTGAACCATGTTATCAGTTTGAACATAGGGTTTTTCGCGGCCATTAACAATAGGCACAAGCAATAACTGGCTTGTAGTAGGATCAGCAGGGTCTGTTAATCCTATATAAGCTCTTACAGCTTCTGCATCAGGATTATTCAGAAGTAAATTCTGATAAGATATAATAGGAATTAAATAAGACCGTACATTAAATGCCTGCCCGGATGATGCAAGATAGGTTCTCCAATTATCGGTCATCTTCATCGCTTGCGGAACAGGGACGGTTTCTTCAGAACCAGTGTTTGATAAATCATTAGTGCTCATGAATAATTTGGTTTAAGTTGATAAAAGTTATATACAATAATATCAAGCATAAATAATAACGTTACATCAATGAACAAAATGAACAAGGATTTTACAAAAATGATCTGGCTGCATAAGTTACCTTTCTTTTACAGGTATATTGCAATTTATTATTCCCTTTCTAATTGCAGTGCCCTGCAAATTTTTACCTAAAAAATCTACTATATTAAACGTGTTTTAGCGATTAGATTTTGTGGGAATAAGTTTAAAAAATATAAGAAAAAGTCATGGGCACCATTGAAAATCAACATCTTAATAGTATAAATTCTCGCACAAGCGCTATTAATCTGTTGATTTTAAGTGAATTGTGATTTTGAGTGTACCAAGGTGTACATGTACAGTAATAACATTTAACGCGTATAGGTTTATTGCTGCATTTGCTTACTTCACGGGGGAACTAATTTTTTATATCGATTTTATCACTAAACGCGCTAATATTAATAGTCGTTTTATTTATAAGCAATACCCATATTAGTGGCAATGGTTTGTATACTGGCCAGGTGCTGTCTTAACACAGGCAAAGTTGTTCTTATAAATGCTTTTACCTCCGGATCGGGCACATTAACGGCAGCTGTTTCAAAATAAGCAACAGCTTTTTTGTGATCCTGTACCATCATCTTTACATAGTTTTTATCGAAATTATTGCCTAAGCTACGGGTTAGCATATCATCAGGAGCTACATCGGCAGCAGCCGGCGGCGGTACTTGCCAACCTTTTGATTTAATTATCTGCATCAACTCATTATTCGCTTTAGTATGGTCTGCAACCATCCTGGTGCCAAAGGCTTTAACGCCAGCGCTTTTAGCTTTGCTAATGGCCAGTTGCCCGGTATGTACCTCTTTCATATTGCTTAAGTTAGCCTGATTTACAAACATTAAAGTGGCCGAATCCGGATTGGCCACCATTGGGCTTTGGGCAAAGGCTGTAATGTTGCCCAACAGCATTAATAGTGTGATTAACTTTTTCATAGTTATAGTGTTTATTGGAGTTTATTATTGCTAATTATTAGTAAGCTCATTTATAGCAGCTTATAGCTATATAATACAACACCCGGGCTTTAGTAAATGTTCTGATAATATTTGATAAGGGAATATTTAGCAGTATGATCGTTAATGCAATGTGATGGGATAGTTTTATGAGTTAGAAGCTAATGATCTAAAGTGTGCTTGCCGGTCTTACTGTATGGCTGTAAGATTCCTTCACATTATTTTTTAGCAACTGATTATTAGGGTTAATCTTTATGCCTTTTTTTCCAATTTCTATAGCCTTATCCCCACCGCCCCAATTTATTATAGGTGGCACAAATATTATTATAGGTATAAGCCAGATTCAACAATAACAGAAATTAACTTAACTATTAAATTGCCTTAGATGATGGTCTGCATGTTTATATACTAAACACCCAATTTGTTCTTTGGTCATTTTGCCGAAAAACCAATGTACAAAATCAGGATTTGAAAAATGTGCATATTCTTCAATCAGGGCAATCCATTTCTTTTTCTCGGATGCTATATCACCATTTTTTTCACTCACCTTAAAATCAGCACTTGTGGGCGCATTTTTACCCATTGGAGTTTCATCTTTTGTTAAATTTTTTAAAGCCATTTTACCCAGCAGCCGGCCAAGAAACATCCGTTTATAATTTTTCTTGCCCAAATACATTTCATCGGCTAATATGCAATGTTTAAGCATTTGGTAAATATTCATTTGGCCCCATTCGGGCGTCCTACTTTCATTAAGTGTTTTGATCCGGCCGACCAATTCATCTCTTGTTGCGTTATCAAATATTGTTTTCATGTTTCCTACGGTGCTATCAAACAAATCTACAATATGCAAACTAATAAAGATAGGGCAGGTCTGGACTATTTAGTAGGTCAAATACGACAAAAAGCCCCTTTACGAAAGTAAAGGGACTGGGTAACTTTCGATTCAGACAAAATTAAATACTTATTTGTTTGTAAACCGCAATAATATCCTCATCACCCAAAGCAGGTTCTGCATTTTGAAATGTTTGATAAGCAACCTCACCAAGCGGGGTTGAAAGGCCAATGCCCTTTGCAAGACGCAGATCTTTCGCAATGTTGCTTAATGAAAACATGGCATTAAAGTTATTATTGACTATGGCTTCGCCTTTTATTTTAATAAATGGGCTGCCTAGCGCACTGTTATTGATGAGCGTCATCAGGTCTGTATTTTTAATGCCGTTCTGTTGGGCAAAAACAACTGCCTCTGCCAATCCTTGAGCTTGTATGCCAAGTAATGTATTAATAACCAATTTTGCCGTGTTGCCCGCGCCTGTATCACCTACCAGCAGGGCCATACGGCCAATTTTCTCAAGTATTGGTTTAGATTTTTCAAATGTGTTTCCATCACCACCTGCCATAATAACCAGTTGTGCTTCCTGGGCTTGCTTTACACTGCCAGACACCGGTGCATCCAAATAATGATTGCCTTGCTGCTCACAAGCAGCAGCCATCTCTTTACTGATTGCCGGCGATACGGTACTCATGTTAATGATGATCTTTCCATTGGTGCCTGCACCTAACAAACCGTTGTCGCCTTTAAAAATATCATTGATAGCTTTATCATCAGTAACCATAATAATAACTACTTCTGCCTGCTGTATCAAAACGGCGGGGGTTGATGCAACACCGGCACCGCTTGCTTTTAAAAGCTCTTCTTTTTCTTTACTGCGATTGTATACAATTACAGGAAAGCCAGCCTTTATTAATGATTGTGACATGGGAATACCCATTTTCCCAAGTCCTATCCAGCCTATTTTTGTTGTGTTCATGATTTGTATGTTTATGGTATAATGTATCGGTTTGCTTTTTTTCAGCCAGTTGCTTAACCAGATTATCACATACTTACGTACATGGCTGGCTGTAATGCAAATATACATGAATGATTAACCGCAAAAGGAATGATTGCGTTTATTCAGCCAATTCTGTCACGAATTATTAAACCTTTTCAGAAATGGCAAATCTATGATGAGTTAACTTAAACTCAACTATTTCGGTTCGTCTACTTTGAATGCGGAGCACGAGTGGCCTTTACCCGCGTAAGGGACAACACCTTCAACCTTCATCTGTGCCAACTCAAAATATAAAATAGTTTCCGGTAATGCCAGATATCCTTTCAGTAATTCTTTTCGGTTTTACCGGGTTCAATAATAATTAAAGCCCATATTACTTTAATTGCAATTTATTAGCTATAGTTAGCTTTAATCCTTCCCTAACAGAGAATTGGGGTTGATAACCTAATAATGACGCCGCTTTTGATATATCAGCAAGACTATCTTTGATGTCGCCGCTCCTGGTTTCTTTATACAAAGGCTTAATGTTTTTACCGGCTATCTCGTTAACCATTTCCCAAATATTGTTTAACGATGTTCTTTCGCCACAGGCTATATTATAAATCTGGTTAATAGCTTTAGTATCGCCAACAAATAATGCCTTTATATTAGCCTGAATAGCATTTTCTATATAGGTAAAATCACGGGTTTGTTCGCCGTCGCCATTAATACCGGCAGGTAAGTTTTCGTCAACAGCCTTTATAAATAATGGAATTACAGCTGCATATTCGCCCAGGGGGCTTTGTCTGTGTCCAAAAATATTAAAATAACGTAGTCCGATAGTTTCTATACCATATGTTTTGGTAAATACGTCAGCATATAATTCGTTCACTAATTTAGTAACTGCATAGGGCGATAGGGGTTTGCCTATTTTGTCTTCAACTTTGGGTAATTCTTTACTATCGCCATAAGTAGAGGAAGATGCGGCATACACCATGCGTTTAATATGGCCATGTTCTTTCACCGCCCAAAGCATATTCAGAAATCCTGATATATTCACTTCGTTTGTAGAAAGAGGGTCGTTAATTGAGCGGGGCACCGAGCCTAACGCGGCATGATGACTCACATAATCCATTCCTTCAATTGCTTTTTTGCAGGTCTCAAAGTTGCGGATATCCCCTTCAATTAATTCAAAGGCCGGATTCGTTTTATATTTTTCAATATTATAATAAAAACCTGTAGAAAAATTATCTAATACACGTACTTTTCCGGCACCATATTTTAATAAATATTCCACCAGGTTTGACCCTATAAATCCCGCCCCACCGGTTACAAGAAATTGAAGATTCCTTAAATCTTTAGTATGGTATTGTTTATCGTACATTATTAGTTGAATTTATATTATAATCTTCCATCAACTAAAGATGGCATAAGAACTCCTTTAACATCAAATAAAACTCCCGGAGTTTTAAGTATAGTTGTAATATCAATATCTTTGAAATCATTATGGCTTACAGCCAATATAATTGCATCGTAGGTTTTGTCAGTAGGCAATGTATTAATGCAATCCAATTTGTATTCTTTTTGCACCTCGGTACAATTAGCCCAAGGATCATAAATAGTGATGTCAGCGTTGTAAGTTTTTAATTCCTTAACAATATCAACCACTTTAGTATTTCGTATATCCGGGCAGTTTTCTTTAAATGTAAAACCCATTATTAAAATGGATGATTGCCAAACGTTTATCTGTTTCTTAACCATTAATTTAATTACCGCCTCTGCTATATACGGCCCCATACTGTCATTAATTCGCCGGCCTGACAAAATAATTTCAGGATGATAGCCCGCTGAAGTCGCTTTTTGGGCTAAATAATACGGGTCAACACCAATACAATGACCGCCAACCAATCCTGGTTTAAAAGGCAAAAAGTTCCATTTGGTGGAAGCAGCTTCTAAAACTTCATTTGTATCTATCCCTAATAAGTTAAATATTTTCGATAGCTCATTCACAAAGGCAATGTTAATGTCCCGCTGCGCATTTTCAATAATCTTAGCAGATTCCGCAACTTTAATAGACGAGGCTAAATGAGTACCTGCCGGAATTATGGACTGGTATAATTCATTGATTATTTTTGCAGATTGCGGGGTAGATCCCGAAGTAACTTTTTTAATGTTAGGTAGTGTCCTGGTTTTATCGCCGGGATTTATGCGTTCAGGCGAATAACCGCAAAAAAAGTCGGTATTAAATATCAGGCCCGAATGTTTTTCTAAAATGGGAACGCAATCATCTTCTGTACACCCCGGATATACGGTAGACTCATATATCACGATATCCCCAGTTTTCAATGCCAGGGCGACGGTTTCTGTAGCTTTAATCAATAGTGTCAGGTCTGGATTATTATACTGGTCTACCGGTGTTGGTACGGTTATAATAAATATGGTACAATTATTCAGCTTGCTTTTATCAGACGTAAAATAAACTCCCAAATCGTCATGATCAGACCGTGTCACATTTTTTAATTCGTTGGGTTCTGCTTCCAAAGTATGATCAGTGCCATTGGTCAATTCATCTATGCGATTAATATTTATATCGAATCCGGTAACTCTATATTTTTTGCCAAATTCAATAGCTAAGGGAAGGCCAACATAACCCAATCCAATAATAGCAATATCTTGTATTTGATAATTATTTATTACGTTCAATTTTTTTATATGTTATTTGATAAATACGCAAAGTAAAAAAGAAGTATAGTTGAGAATAAAATCCCCAAAAAAAGAATTTTACAATTGGTAATACTATACTTGGAGTATAGGTTGGCAAACGTAATTCCCGCTCATCAATAATTCTAAATAATGGCGTTTCTTCTGCAGATTAATTTTTGCAATTTCAAGATTTCGCACTATCTCTATACTAACCAGATCAATTATATTGAAAATTATCGCAATAAAAAAATCTTAATAATAGGTGAAGCCCATACCACGATAATTAATCATTTGACAAGACTTCCTAAGATTGCCTTTTTCAAGTTGCTCTTTGTGTGGTCATTGCTATTGACTGCACATTTACATTAAAAAAACGCCTGCTATTATGCAGGCACTTTTTAACTGATCAGGAGAAAAATCCCTTGTCTTCTTCTTTGGGCTCTGTGCTCGCCTGGTAATTGATATTGTTTTCGGCGATTTGCGTCAGCAGATTGTCCGCTTCCTTTTCTTCCTTCAGCGTTTGGCTCAGCAGGCCTGCAGCATCGTTGTATCCCAGGGTCTTGGCCAAGGTGACCATTCCGCCATAGGTAGCGATTTCATAATGCTCGGCTTTCTGGCCAGCGAAGATTAAGCCTACATCGCGCTGTGAGGTGCCTTCGTCAGTATCGTCGATGATATCTTCGCCTTCATCTACTATACCGGCCATTGCTGCACATTTGGTGGTGTCTACTTTAGCGCCTATCATGCCGAATACCTGTTCCAGGCGACTGACGTGATTCTGGGTTTGTGTCATATGGTTGCCAAATGCATCTTTTAGTTCAACAGAGGTAGCGGCCTCCTGCATTTTCGGCAACGTTTTCACCAGCTTCTTTTCTGCCCAAAGCAGGTCTTCCAACTGGTCGGTAAAAAACTCCTTCAACTTTGAATCGGTTCTTTCTGTGGTTTGTGTTTCCATAGTGTTTGTTTTTATTGATTAAATGTTAAAAAAAGGATGCTCATTAAGGTTGCCCTGAGCCCCCCGAAGAGCCATAAACCTGGCCGTTCGCGTAGCTGGCGTCAGCTGATGCCAACTGTACATAAATTGACGCCAGCTCCACAGGCTGGCCTGGCCTGCCCAATGGGGTGTTGCCGCCAAATTGCTTTAATTTTTCCTGTGTTGCGCCGCCGCTCACCTGTAGCGGTGTCCAGATCGGCCCCGGCGCCACGCCATTGACCCGGATGCCTTTTGGGCCGAGTTGCTTCGCCAGTGATTTCAAATAATTCATCGTGGCCGCCTTGGTCTGTGCATAATCATACAGGTCAGGCGAAGGGTCATATGCTTGCTCGGAGGTGGTACCGATAATCACCGATCCCGGCTGCAAATGCGGCAATGCCGCCTTAATAATCCAGAACGGCGCATAGATATTGGTCTTCATCGTCCAGTCGAACTGCTCGGTGGAAATGTCCAGTATGGATGCATGGGTCTGTTGGCGCCCTGCATTGTTTACTACAATATCCAGACCACCTAATTGCTTTACCGCTTCCATGACTAATTTATTGCAAAAAGCCTCATCGCGCAGGTCGCCCGGGATAGCTACCGCTTTACGGCCCTCAGCTTTGATTAGTGCAATGACCTCTTGGGCGTCCGGCTCTTCCGTCGGGAAATAATTGATCGCTACATCCGCACCTTCACGGGCATAGGCGATAGCAGCGGCTCGCCCCATGCCCGAGTCTCCGCCAGTAATGAGTGCTTTACGTCCTACCAGGCGGCCGGAGCCTTTATAGCTTTTTTCGCCATGATCGGGCCGGGGATTCATCTTGCTGGCCAGTCCCGGCCAAGGCTGTGATTGACTTTCGAAAGGCGGTTTGGGATATTTACTGGTAGGGTCTTCCAATGCTTTTGCTTCCATAATACTTGATGATGTTTTGCTGTTTATTGCTAAAACCGGCGCAACTGCCGCTGTCGCCAGCGTGGCACCTAAACCGGCGACCACTTGCCGCCGGCTGATTTTATTTTCTTTGTTCATGTGGGGTCTTATCAATTCTGCTGATTTTGTTGCTGTTATTCCTGCTCTGCCTGTTTTTGATGCGATTAAATTCGATATGAAAAATTAGTTCCCCCGTGAAGTAAGCAAATACAGCAATAAACCTATACCCGTTAAATTTATTACTGTACCATGTACACGTTGATACACCTGGGTACACCCTGGTACACCTAAAATTGCAATGCATTGAAAATGATCATGTTAAATTATTGTCAAATAAACAACTCAAAAATTAACGTGTTTAGCTATTGAAAATTAAGCAGCAAGCGCCTGTTTATATGGTTAAGGGGCTTGCCGTTTAAATGGTAAATATTATTGCATGACGGTCACTGCGGCCACTTTAGCCATATTCTTGTCCGTAATCCTTCAACAGTTTTAGCATAATTCCATTTTTGCATCATATTTTTGAAATTTATTTCCTCAAAATCTAATCGCTAAACAGGTTAATAGATATATTTTTAACATAAACATACTATTCGCGGTTTTAAGATTCTTCAGAAATATTTTAGTAGGGGAGGTTATAAAAGTAAACAGCAGGCGGCTTTTATTTGTATTTAGGTTAACCAACTATGGAAAATATGGCTATCACAAATAATATTCCAGGAGACGGCCATTGTGAAAGTGCTGGCAGGAAGCCTGAAACCCTATTGTCCAAAAAGTTTATAAAGGCAAAGCGGATACTGTATATGATTGCCTGAGTGTAGGTGGCGGTATTACCGGTTTAACGGCTGCGCTTTTATCACAGAAAGCCGGAAAGCAGGTGCCGCCTGACACCGGATCATTCCAAAAAGTATGACCGTACAGACTGGATGCGCACAAGGTCCGGTTTCCCCTAAAAATAACCGTTCGTTTACCAGTATAAGTAGTTTTATTTTCTTAAAACTATAATTTATTTATTCTGTTGAAATTATAAATAGTGATCAAACTGGCAGTAAACCAGTTGCAGCAATAAATCGGGGGCTAAACAAATCACGAAAGTATGTATATATTAGGAATCAACGCGGCTTTTCATGATTCAGCAGCATGTATATTAAAAGATGGCCAATTACTGGCAGCCACAGCAGATGAACGTTTTACGCATATCAAGCACGGAAAACGGCCGGTGCCGTTTTCAACCTGGGAACTACCTTTTCATGCGATTGATTATTGCTTAAAAGTAGCGGGGATTCATTTGAGCGAAGTAGACCATATTGCTTATTCATTTGATCCGTATTTACTGTTAGGGGATGAATACGCCGGGCGAACATCTATTGAAATTCCTTTGGAATCCGGCGATGATAAGCTGTCAAAAGAGTGGCTCAATCCATGGGCCCCTTTGTTTATAACTTCCATCGTCAACGCGCCGCGGCAGTTGGTGGACGGCTATCCACATCATTTACAAAAACGCTTTATCGGCGCGTCTGTTAATGATTTTGAATGGCATTTCGTAGAACATCATATCGCGCACGCCGCAAGCGCGTTTCACTGCTCGCCCTATAGTCATGCGGCGGTGATGACCATGGACGGCCGGGGTGAAAAAGCGACCACTTCTTATTTTACAGGTAATGACAACAATTTAACACTGATCGACCAGGTTTATTTACCCAATTCACTGGGCCTGCTTTATGAGGAAGTTACTACTCACCTGGGGTTTCTGCACTCTTCGGATGAATATAAGGTAATGGCGTTGGCTTCCTACGGCAAGCCTGAATTTGTAAACGATTTCAGAGAAATGATCCGACTTAATAATAACGGTCATTATACAATCGCCAATCAAAACCTTGAACAGCGGTTTGGCCCAAAGCGGTTAAGACATGAGGAATTTACCAGCCATCATTTTAACATTGCCCATTCGTTACAGGTGGTGCTGGAAGAAACAGTTTTAAAAATAACCGAATGGCTGTATCGGCAAACCGGCGAGCAAAATTTATGTATGGCTGGCGGCGTAGCATTGAACTGTGTGCTTAATGGCCGTATACGCGACCAGGGCTTATTTAAAAACATTTGGGTGCAGCCCGCTTCCGGCGATGATGGTACGGCTTTGGGTGCTGCCTTATGGGTGGATGTACAGCAAAGACAAAGTACCACTAAAGGCTTTGTGATGGATCATGCTTACTGGGGGCCGGAGTACAGCGATGAGGAAATCGAAAAATTCATCAAATGGGCCAAAGTGCCTTACCGGAAGCTGGATAATAAAGCGGAAGAAACCGCCGGGCTATTGGCTCAGGATAAGATTATCGGCTGGTACCAGGGACGAATGGAATACGGCCCGCGCGCTTTGGGAAGCAGGTCCATACTGGCCTCGCCGATCAACCCAGCGATGCAGGCCCGTTTAAATGAAGTAAAGGACCGGGAGGATTTCAGGCCGGTTGCTCCGGTGGTGTTAGAAGAAGAGGCGGCCAACTGGTTTGAAAATGCCGGTTACTCGCCTTTTATGTTATTTGTTTATAACGTGAAGCCCGAGAAAGCGGATCAAATACCTGCTGTAAGGCATATTGACGGTACGGCGCGTATTCAAACCATTAATGAAAGGCAGCATAAAGCTTATTATGATCTGTTAAAAGCGTTCCAGCGTAAAACCGGGGTGCCGGTGTTGGTGAATACTTCGTTCAATACCTTAAGCAAGCCTATCGTTTGTTCACCGCGTGATGCTATTGAATGTTTTTGGACCTCGCCTTTTGATGCTTTGGTTATCGGATCTTTTTTAATTCAAAAAAATGGAAATACAATTGTCAGTCGTGATCCCTACTTACAGGCGTCCGAAATTATTGCTTAATTGTTTAAGTGCTTTAGGAGCACAGCGTTTTGATCCGGAAGCTTTTGAGATCATTGTGGTTAGTGACGGCCCTGATAAGCCTACGGAAAATGTGGTAACCAGATGGAACGTCAAAAACTTACCCCGGATTCGGTATTTTCACATCCCCGAAAAAAAGGGTCCGGCGGCAGCTCGTAACTATGGCTGGTTAAATGCCAAAGGCGGGTTGGTAGCTTTTACCGATGACGACTGTATCCCGGATGAAAATTGGCTGCAGGCCTTTTATAATCAATACCATGCAGAGGATTGTTTAGCCTTTAGCGGAAAAACCGTGGTCCCCGTTCCTGAAAAACCTACGGACTATGAACTTAATATCGCCAACCTGCAAACGGCTGATTTTATAACAGCCAACTGCTGTTGTACCAAAAAAGCGCTGGCGATCACCGGCGGCTTTGATGAACAGTTTACTATGGCCTGGCGTGAGGACAGCGATCTGGAATTTAAGCTGATCAAAGCCGGCATCTTTATTATTAAGGTAGGTAATGCTATAGTTACCCACCCTGTAAGAAAAGCGGCTTGGGGCATTAGCATCAAGGAACAGAAGAAAACCCTCTATAATGCTTTACTGTACAAAAAGTATCCCGAACTTTATCGTCAAAAAATACAGCCTGCTTCACCGGTTCATTATTACATGATCATCCTGGCTTTTTTTATAATGATGACAGGCTTTATTTTACGAAACACTTCGTTTGCTACAGGGGGCTTTATAATTTGGATGAGTTTAACATTGTTATTTACGCTCCGGCGATTGCACGCTACCACTTTAGCACCTTACCATTTGCTGGAAATGGTAGTGACATCCCTGTGCATACCATTTTTATCAGTTTACTGGCAATGCTATGGCGCAATTAAATACCGTGTTTTGTTTATATGAAATTACCGGCTGCTATTAACAAGATCATCGTCTTCCGGGCTTTGCAACTGGGGGATATGCTCTGCCATATTCCCGCCATGCGTGCCTTACGCCGGGCTTATCCCGGCGCCAGCATTACCCTGGCAGGTTTGCCCTGGGCAAAGTCATTCACCGATCGTTTCAGTGCTTATTTTGATGACTTTATCAGGTTTCCCGGCTATCCGGGTTTGCCTGAACAGCCCGTGGACCCGGTGCTGTTCACTTCATTTTTAAATAATGTACAAAACGTTCAGTTTGACCTGGCTTTGCAAATGCAGGGAAACGGCACCATCGTTAATGCCATGATAGAACTTTTTAACGCCCGTTATACGGCCGGTTTTTTTCTTCCTGGCGATTATACACCTAATCCGGATTATTTTTTAGCCTATCCCGCTAATGGGTCCGAAATTGAAAGGCATCTGCAGTTAATGGAATATTTAGGCATCCAATTTCAGGGAAATCAGCTTGAATTCCCTATAACCAAACAGGATCAGCAGGAATATGAGCTGTTAAAACTGAACCTTGTTTCCCAGAAATATATATGTATTCATCCGGGCTCGCGTGGGGCCTGGCGTCAATGGCCCACCGCACACTTTGCAGCAGTAGCCGATTATGCTGTGAAATGCGGTTTTGAAGTGGTTATAACCGGTACAAAAGACGAGGCTACTATTGCGGAAGAAGTCATCAAACAAATGCAACAACCTGCAATTAATCTGGCCGGGCTAACAAGTTTGGGTGTCATGGGCATTTTAATTAAAAATGCTTGTGCGCTGATTGCTAATTGTACCGGTGTATCACACATGGCGGCTGCTTTTAAAACACCCAGCATTGTGATCAGTATGGACGGCGAACCTGAGAGATGGGGGCCCATTAATAAAGAATTGCATCATATGATCAATTGGCAGAAAGATGCTAATTTTGAGCAAGTGCTAAATCGTACCGATAACCTGCTCCATGAGTTTTATAATACATAACTGCTGGTTGTTAAATGCAGCGGGGTTATCTGACAGTTCTATTACCGAATCAACAATGGCTACTGCGCCGGGATAATCCATTAACCCGCTATAAAAAAACTGGTTCACATAGTTGATCACTTCGTTTTTACTATGCAAGTTGCCAGGCACCTGATAGGGCAGCACCATACATGATGATTGCCACGGTGTATGTTGCGGGTTGGTTAACGCATATAATACTACAACAGGCGTTTTAACGGCTGCTGCTATATGGGTCGTGCCGGTATTAACGGTAACCATTATGGTAGCACGGTTAATTAAGGCGATCAGTTCCTCCAAACGGAACAACCCGCCGGTTGAAAAAGCGCCGGCGCCTATTTGCCATTCCAGTTCATCAGTTAATTGTTTTTCTGAAGCAGAGCCGGTTAGTACAACCTGGTAGCCGTTGTAGTTAATAAGTTGCTTTGCGGCCTTGATCCAATTTGCTTTTGAATACGACCGTTTTACTTCGCTAACACCCGCATGCAGGATTAACCATTTTTTTCCGGGATCAAATCCTAAAGCGGTCAGCTTGTCTTCGGCCGCATTCCATAAAGCCGGATTAACCTGAAGATACAAGTCATGATGATGGGTTGTAGCGCCTATGGTTTTAACCAGGTCAAGATCGCGTTGTACCTGGTGTTTGATTTCCGAGTAAGGCTCTTTATCCGGCACCCAATGAGTTAAGAGCTGATACGGATTTTCACGGCAATAGGCCAAACGGTTTGGGATGCCGGCCAGGTAAGCCAGCATTACGGCAGGCAAAGGGTTTTGACTGTAGACCGTAAAAATAACCGCCGCATCAAATTGCCTTTCTTTGAGTTGTGCTATTACGTTATTAAATACCAGAGGGTCAATCACAGATCCGGTTTTAACCCAGGGCAGGTCATATTCCATCACCTCATCAATTTCGGGCATAAACGGGGCGATACCGGCAGCTATTGAAGATGTTAATACGGTGATCTTTGCGCCAAAAGCTTCTTTTAGCGCGCGCAGCGCGGGGCCGGTCATGACCAGGTCGCCCATATTATCCGGGCGGATGCATAAGATATTTTTACATGCCTGCCAATTATTTAACATCTGTTTTTAATATATGATCCGCTGCTTCGTTAATCGTCCTGGCTTTCAATACAGGGTTACGTATTTCATTTAAATACCATTCTGTTTCGTTCCCGTTGTCGATTAGTATACTTCTGCAGCCGGCGCGGTTACCCGCTTCTATATCGTTTAAAATATCGCCGATCATCCAGGAAGTGCTCAAATCAATATCCAATTCTTCTGCTGCCTTAAACAGCAAGCCCGGAGCAGGTTTACGGCAATCGCAGTTAATGGTTAATGATTTAACCATGCCATCGGGATGGTGCGGGCAATAGTAAAAACCGTTAAGGATGATACCTGTGCCGGCAAGCATTTCTTTTAGTCGCTGCTCTACCGCAATTAATGCTGTTTCACTAAAATACCCCCGGGCCACCCCGGCCTGGTTGGATACCACGACCAATAAATAGCCCTTTTCCTGTAAATGGTGCAAGCCGGCCACACAATGGCTGCTCAATGCCATGAATGCCGGATCTGCATTATAAGGGACATCGGTGATCAAGGTGCCATCCTTGTCTAAAAAAACCGCTTTCTTCTTGGTCATTCCTTTGGATATTAGCCGGCTTTCATTAATTTGTTTTCAAGCTCAGTATCTATGATCTGCTGATAAAGGCTGCTCACTTTGCGGGCCACGTTGGCCCAGGTAAAATACTTGTTTACCCGGTTAATGGCATTTAACCTTAGCTGCTTCAGTTTGCTTTGGTCGAAGATAAGTTCGTCCAATTTTTCAGCCAGTTCAACCGGGTCATCGGGCGTAACCAAGGCGCCTGTTTCTCCATCCAGTACCGAGTATTTGATCCCGCCTACATTGGAACCGATCACCGGTGTACCGCAGGCCATTGCCTCTAAAGGAGTGATGCCAAAAGGCTCATACCAGGGGGTGGTCACGAAGATATCCGCGGCAGCATAATAGTATTTAAGTATATCCCGCTTTTTTCTCCCGACAAAATGAATATGCTCCACCACATCATGTTCCTGAGCTATTTGGTAAAGGCGGTTGATTTCGGGACATTGTTTTGGATCAGGATGCTCGCTTTCCCCGCCAACGATTACCAGACAGATTTTTTTACCTTTTATCTTCAACTGCCCCAATGCTTTGATGACATTATCAACCCCCTTTCGCGGCACCATGCGGCCAAGCTGCAATATAATGGGTTCATCAGACTGTAATTGGAGTTTTTTACGTGCTTCCGTTTTTTCGATCGGGTAAAATTCATCCCGGCTAAAACCGCAAGGTATGACCGTGATTTTTTCAGCCGGCACCTGATAGTGATCGATCATATCCTGCCTGTCCTGGGGGCATTCCGCGATCACCCGATCTGCTAAAACGGCTACCCTTTTTTCAATCCGGATACGCTCAGGCGGAAACTTGTCGTTATTCCCCTGGTACAATTGCCGGATATAACCCAATGCATGGAAGGTAACCGCAAAAGGAATTTCTAACCGGGCTTTGATTTCCGAGGCGACCAGGCCGGACATAAAAAAGTTTGCATGAATAAGGTGATATTCCATTTCCTGGCCGGATATAAAAGCCATCATATTATCCCTAAATTCCGGCATGTAAGGTAACAATTCTTCTTTGGGTATCACGGCAGCAGGCCCGGCCTTCACATGGATGACCCTTATGCCGGGCAGCCAGCTAACAACCTGTTGCCGGGAGGGATCTTCCAACCTGGTATAAATGTCGATCTTATAATTTTCACTTGCCAGAAATTTAGCCAATTGTGCCACATAAACGTTCTGGCCGCCGGTATCTACGCCGCCCAGATCAGCTAAAGGGGAGGCATGTTCACTGATAAAGGCGATATTTTTAGGTAGCTCATTCATAAATAGACGGGTTATTATTCAGTAATTAATAAATGCAGTTGTTTATTGATTACGGCTAAAAAGAGTTGTTCCCACTGGTGGGTGAATCGGCTGATATTAAATTTCAGACTGGCTGTTTCACGGCCATTTGCTCCAAGTTGTCGGGCATGTTCGGCATCCTGAAGCAATAATTGCATTTTATCGATCAGATAATTAATATCGGTATGTACGTAACCTGAGTGGCCATTGTCAATAACCGTGGCCAACTCGGTGGTAGCCAGGCCGACTGTCGGGATACCTATCATCATGGCTTCGCAAACCGCCAGCCCCAGGCTGGTATACCGGATGGGATTAAAGAAAAAACGGTACTGACTAATAAATTCCGGCAATTGCGGATGCAGGACCTCACCCAGCCCCAGTTCACCGGTTCCCATGCCCACCAGGTCCAGGGGAATATGCTTGCGCACCTCCAGGAATACATCCAGCCCGAGCAGGCGACCGCGTGAAGGCAGGTTATTTATCACCACGATACCTTTATTGAATTTTCCGGTATAGCTGACACCCGGCTGCGTTACCCCGTGCTCAATAACCAGGGCCGGGGTTTCGTTATTGTCCCACATTAATTTGTTAAAATGGGTAACATGGACCAGCGTTACCGCAGGGTCATTGACAATATGCCTGGTATTAACCGGGTGTTCCCGCGGCGGGTCGTGCTCTAAGTATATTTGGGGCAAACTTCTTTGTTCTTCGGAAAGAATTTCGAACTGGTCTGTTAAATAATTCTGGTTGGTTTGAAAAAGAATAACATCAAACCGGTGATATTTTACCTGGTCAGAGGGTAGCTCAATGACGTTGGGCCCGAAATTAAAAGTTTTCCCCCGGCCATAATAGCCTTCCGTTTTCTCAGGTTTAACAGGAATATAAATATCGTAATTACCTTGCGATAAATAGAAAAGGTAACTGCCGTGGATATGCCACGTAAAAATTTTAGGCCGATGTTTCATAGTATGCTTTATGGCCCAATCGTCACAAAAATGAAACCAAGTTGTCAGAAGCGCTTTAATTTTTGTAAACGTTTCTGACAGGATTGCAGAAGTGTTTACATATACCTACAGGCTGTCTATTAATCCAAACCTCAAAATATTAGCTTAGGTTTTTATCCGGTAAAACCGGAAAAGCGGAGTAGCGCTTTTGTTTTAGCAGCTTTTTACTTCTTCGCCTGGCAATAATAGCGGGTAGATAAACGCGGTCTGCAACTTCGCGGCCAAGCTGCTTTCTTAATTTTTTCCGCAGGTTGGCACGCAGGTGAATTACCGCACGTGCCTTAGCTGTTTCTCCGGGTTCTGTAACCCGGCCAAGAAACCGTAGGGAAAGCATGGCCAGTAAGCCCCCGAAAATAAAAAAGTAGTTCCAACCCTGCAGGTTAACTAAAGTAAAATTCGTGACGGAGTTAGTGCTGATGAACTGCATATTCCAGTTAAACTGGTGCGTGGCAAAAAAATCAGCCAGTAAGCCGCCGATAAGTGGTGCGATGGTGGAAAAGAACGCCACAAACATATTTTTTACGGAAAGGTAAGCGATGGCCTCGTTTTTTGAGGCTAATTTAAGGCCAATGTTGCTTAATGCCAGGTTAGTGCCCGCGGCTGACCAGCCGCTTACCAAATAGATGATGACCAGCAGACCAAGCCTGAACAGTTCGCTGGATGGCATCGCTGTAAAGGCAAATAACAGGATACAAACAATATACAAAGGTGCGCTTATGCTGATGATGGTCTTATTGCTAAAGCGATCGGTATATAATCCCCATAATTTATAGGATAAAATACCGCTCAACTGGCTCAGAATACCCAGGGAAATGACATAAGATAGGGGCAAGCCAATGGTTTTAAGCATATAAACCGAAAAGAACGGTGTTGCTAAGTTCAAGGCAAATGCCCAAAATGAATTAAAGATTAACAGATTTTTAAAATTTTTATTCCTTAAAGGCATTATAAACAAGGTAAGCAGTCTATCATTGATCGGCGTTGCACGCGGCTCCGGGGTACGCAATAAAAAACCGACACTCAATAGGCCAAACCCACCGCCAATTAAAAACAAAATATTATAGGTGATTACTTCGTCAGCCGGATAATGCGCCTTGATATAATCTATACAAAATGCGGTGGCCAGGCTTAAGGTAACGTTTAGCGTTTGCGCCATGCGGATGCGCCTTGAAAAAAATGCGCCTAATTGTTTTTCCGGTACCAGGTCTTTCACCCAGGCGTTCCAGCTGGCCCCGGCAATGTCACCGAATATATGCTGGAAAAAAAGCAGCAGGAATAATACCTCTATACTGGTGCCGGTGGTAAATAAAAACGGAATTAATCCTATAGCGATCACCGGTAGGCGGGCAAGCAGGTTAAACAAGGCCGTAATGACCCGGCGATTATTAAACCGCTGCACCAACCAGATCGCCGCTAATTGAAAGATCGTTGTAAAGGTAGGCAGCGCCGCAAACAAGCCCAATTGAAAATTGGTAGCGCCTAAGCTGATCGCCATAGCGGTGAGAAACGTGCCACTGGTGAATACCACCATCGCTTCAGCGCTCATACCGTCAGCGATCACCAGTTTCAGCCCCGATTCGGTTTGATCTTTAGTTAACGATTTTGATGGGCGTAAATTCATTCTTAACGGCATCAGCATTTACTACAGAAGAAACCCCGTCATGATCAAAAAGTTTAAAAATTTATGCTTCAGCTCAGTAAGCAGCTGCGGCGCGGGAGCCGTGGCGCGGTTTGCTCAAAGCCTATGGAATGGTATATTTGTTGTTCAGGTTTTATTTAATTCTTTAAGCTCAAGACCGGCCTTCTCATATTTCCAGTTTATACACGGTTGTATTGGTCAAATGTGGTGCAATAACGTTGATTGCGTCGTTTTTAAATAAAAGATGCCACAAATGGCGTTACTTAGATTTGATTGTTTTTGAGATTGACGATTGGCCTAAAATTCAAAAGCCCGCAAATCAGGGATTTGCAGGCTTTTGTAACTATTCATTTCCGGCTTTGATTGTAGCCTCGATGATTAACTGAGCGACCTCTTTGGGACGCGATTCGAAAACAGAATGGCTGGCGCCCTGAATTTCAATCGTACTACTGTTAGCCCTTTTGGCATACATGCGCTGCAGGTCGGGGTTGATGATTCGATCAGCGCTTGCCACCATGTACCAGCTGGGTTTCAGGCGCCAGGCCGGATTCAGAATAACGGCATGAAATACACTGTCAGCGGTAGGCATTTGAGCATTAGCCATAAATTCAGCCTTTTCTTTGGGCAAATCCGCGGCAAAATCTGTATAAAAGTGAGCCGGATTGATATAATCAAAGCCATCGGCCGCTTTTTGCAGTGATTTATAAGCGGGCGGGAAACGTTTTCCATTGGCTGCCTCTGATTCTCCCTTATCCGGCGCATGCGCCGCAATGTATACTAGTCCGACTACGTGAGGGTTATTACCAGCCTCGGTGATCAGCCCCCCGCCGTAGCTGTGTCCAACTAAAATACAAGGACCGGTTTGCATATCAAGTACACGTTGCACCGCTGCAAGGTCGTTTTGAAACGAGGTTAGCGGTTGCTGGACTACAGATACATGATAGCCCTTTTTTACAAGAATGTCATAAACAGGTTTCCACCCCGAACCGTCAACGAATGCTCCATGCACCAGCACAATATTTTTTACCGGGCCTGGCCCCTGCCTGATGGCGGCTGACAAAAGGAGGGAATTAAGCAATAAAACGGCTGTTATCGCCATACCGATGATGGTGTTATTTACAGTTTTCATAATATATTGGATTTAAGATTTAATTTTTAAGCCGCCAAACACACTAAATGTCATTATAGTTAGTACGATCGGCGTAATGATGATGTAGAGCTTACTTTTTTAGATAGTTAATTTACTGATTTTAATTTAAAATTGTTTTTTTTAGTTTCTGCCTACCGGCCAAACCTGCAGGAGTTCCATGATGAATATTTAATTTCTATGACCAGATCTGAACGGAGAAATTAAATTATTCCATACTCATTAAACTGCTTAATTTCTTCCTTGCGCTTGTTAAAACCACCTGAGAACTGCAAGCTGAAATGTCCAGCAAACCGGCAATTTTTTCATGCTCATAACCCTCAATAACAAAAAGGTTAAAAACTATCCTGCAAAGGTCTGGTAATTGATGCAACATTTTAATGCCATTACTATAGGAAGAGCCGTCTTCTAAATTATAGGGGTTAGAATCCATATCGTCTGTTGTTAATTCAACTACCAAGGCAGGAAGTTGCTTTTTATCCAAATAATGTTTGATAGACGCCTGAACCATAAAATAGCGCAACCATTCTTCAAAAGCCGTAGTTTCTTTATAATCACTTAAATAGGTAAAAGCCGAATAAAAGCCCTTGTTATAATAATGGATGCCTCTTCCCTGTCGCTTGCATAACGTAATGCGATACTGCACGCGAAGCCATAAAAGGCTTTATATAATTTTTTCTGATGTTTTTTTTCGTTTCTTAAACATCCTTTTATCAAGTCCTGTAACACTGCCTTTTCCATTCACTTACATCTTTTTCAGAGGATTAACTGTTAGCAACCTATTCGTATGGTTTAATTAATTTTGACAATCATTTTGCCTTCATTCCTACCTGCAAAAAGCCCTATAAAAGCTTCAGGCAATTTATCGAAACCTTCTATAATTGTTTCTGAATAGGTAATTTTGCCGTCTTTTAACCATGCCACCAATTGGGCTATCACCTCGGGGAATCTGGCCGCATGATCACCTATCAAAAAACCTTGAATAGTCAGAAATTTATAGACGACGATAGGAAGAAGGCTCGGACCGGTTTGTTCTTCGATGTCATTGTAGTTGGATATTGTGCCGCAAACCGGGATCCGGCCATAGTTATTCATATTAGCGATCACCCCGTCGGAGATCGTTCCGCCAACATTGTCAAAGTAAATATCAACACCCTCCGGACACAGCTGCGCGATCGCGGCTTTCATATCAGGAGTAGTCTTATAATTTATAGCCTCATCATATCCGAATTTCGTTTTAAGGAGCACTATCTTTTCGTCCGTACTCACAATTCCAACTACCTTGCATCCCATAATTTTTCCAATTTGGCCTACTATTGTTCCCACGGCACCGGCTGCGCCTGACACCACCATTGTTTCGCCTTTTTTAGGTTTTCCGATGTCCATTAATGCAATGTATGCGGACAATCCGGTTATTCCTAAAACGCCTAAATAAGCGCTTAGCGAAGCAGTAGTCGAATCAATTTTTTGCAACTCATTCCCATCAGATACCTGGTACGCTACCCAGTTCAGATAACCGGAGACGTAGTCGCCTTTTTTGAAATTTTCATTATTCGATTCAATTACCTCAGCGATGATTTTTGATGCTACCGGCTCATTCAATTCAAATATGGGCGGATGAGTACCGTTCATTTTACCGCGCAGGTATGGATCTACTGAAACATAAACTGATTTCAAAAGAATTTCTCCTTCACGGTTAACCGGCATCAATTCTTCTTCGTTACTAAAGTCGGACAGTAACGGCATTCCAACCGGCCTGTTTTTTAAAGCTATTTTTCTGTTTTTCATATGACTGATTATTGATCCTTGGTATAATAATCCATGGGTTATAATTTTATAAAAAATTTTACTTCCTTATTTTGTCTAAAAGATCGTTGAGCAATTCTGCCTGCTCATCATTGACGCCATACTGAACTTTGTTAAAAAGTTCCCTTCCTTTTAATGCAACTTTCAATCCTTCAGGCGTGAGGTTAATATATACTACCCGCTGATCTGAAAGATCGCGGTCCTTCTTAATTAATCCTTTGTCCATTAGCTTATTTAACAATCTCGAAACATTCGGCATCCGATCAATTAGCCGCTCACGAATCAGATTAACCGTTGCCGTATGATTGGGCTGGCCCTTCAAGATTGCCAGGATGTTTAGCTGCTGCAGGGAAAGGCCAATGGGTTTGAGGGTAATTGCAATTTCGTTCAACAGCCAGTTAGCGGTAAAAATAAGGTTCATCCCTGCTTTATGCTGCGGTCTGTTAAACTGTTCCTGCTTAATCTCATCCTCAATTTTCATAATGCAAATATATATACCATGGATTATATATCATAGTAATTAAATGATAATTACAAAGTTTAGACATTGGGTTCATAACAGCTTTACTGCGAGATGATTTCGGCAGATAAATAAAAGAAAATTTAAATTGTATGGAATCTTGTATGTGAAAAAAGAAAATCCGCGAACTTTCGGTGAAGTTTCGCGGATTTCGCAGTTTTAATGTAGCCCGTAGGGGAATCGAACACGATTACTAACCTATTAGCTTACAATACTTTATATGGTTGCCGATGTACTACGCACCGAATTACTAACCACTTTTTGATGCAGATTATTTACAAATCTTACGATATAAAGATACGAAATACTGCATTACCATACAAATTTAATGACTGGATTTTAGTAAAACATTAGTGGCTAACCAGCCCCGCAAGCCATAGCGCGCACCTCCCCATATTTACCGCTTAAGCAACAAACAGCGCGAGCCGGGTAAAATGTCAAGGCCGGGCAAGCCAATAAAAAACAAAACACAACTGCCCGTTTATATAGCCTTTACTTTTTATCCCGGCGGTGGGCTATCTTCGCGGACGTGGTGAATATGGCATTTTTGAATATCCTGTTATATTCTCTGCATTCTTTGAGATTCATGCTTGTTAACATCTTGTATTGATATATCGTTTTTTGAAATTAGTTTGTCAAGTTGATTTCTCTTAATCAAATTAATGTGGTTTGTTCTTGCTAAGGTTTCGGCTGATGAACTAAAATCGCTATTTGAAATCACAAGTAGTTGAAACTTTTCCTTAAATTTGCTTTCATAATAATTTCTCGCTGTGTAAATTTCCTGAATAGCTTCGTTGCCTACTAAAGACTTTGTCTGTTTAGCTTGAAATAAATAATTTTCTCCATTCTTTAATGCCACCACATCAACTCCTTTATCGTTACTGTAAGGTGTCAAATAAACTTGGAAACCTTGTTTAGTATAAAGTGCTGCCACATAAGCCTCGAACAAATTTGGATTCAATTTATCAATTTGTTTAATAGTTAAAGGTGTCGGTTTACTTTCCGTATCAAATCCGAAAATATTAAATAGTTCGGCTGGTTTTACTTCTGCTTGCTCGGATGGAAATAAGGTATTCGTTGCCAGTGCCTTTTTTCTGATAAGTAAGTCATCTAATATTTCATCAAATGATTTTTGTCTTTTTCCATCTTCATCCCTCATTTCATCAGGGAATACTGCCATTGGATAATAAACATAGACATCCTTTCGCTGACCTATTCTGTATGCTCTATCGGTTGCTTGTTCTTCTTTAGCGGGATTCCAATGTCTTGTATAATGGATAATATGATTTGCTTCCGTTACATTTAAACCAACGCCTGCCGCCAATGGTGACATGATAATAACATTAAAACCGTCCCCGGCCTGAAAACGATCTATGGTCTGCTGCCTACTTAATTTTGTTTTACCTTCGGACTTCTTTGTGGTCGGCGTATCTCCATTTACAATGCTTGGAAAAACTCTAAAAGAATCATAAATAACTTTTTGCAACATCTTTTGAGTTTCCTTTCTATCGGCAAAAACTATTACTTTGTCAAGACGCGATTTAATGTCAGCCAAAAGTCCAATTACTATTTGAAGTTTTGCAGATGCGGCGATAAGTTCATCCGTCGAATAATTGCAAATTTGGCTTTCTACTAAAAAAGGATGGTCTGAAATGTCACGAATAGCCCAAAGTGATTTTAAGATTTGGTTTCGTTTGTCTAAACCCGATAAATCAGCATTCTTGGCTTGTTCAATTTCAATAATATAGCGTTCAAATTGCATCATAGGCATTTGCCTTTCGACCCTTATATTATCAAACTTAGTAGGCAAATCTTTTGCAACATCTTTTTTTAATCTTCTCTTGATAAAAACCCCAATCTTATCCCGTAGCCTTTCCGTAAGTTCCTTTACATCAGTTTCATCTTCCTTTAAAGGGTTCTGAAATTCTTTTGCAAAATCTTTTGCATTCCCTAATAATCCAGGAACAGAAAAATCCATGATGCACCAAAGGTCAATCAATGTATTTTCTACAGGTGTTCCCGTCATAGCAATTTTAAAATCGGCTTTCAACGCTTTGCTTACATTCGTTACTAATGTTCCTGGTGTTTTTATTTTTTGTGCTTCATCCAATGCCACAACTGCAAAATCCACAAGACATAGTGTCGCTTGAAAAGTCTTTAAGGTTTCATAGTTAGTAAGAATGATGTGCTTCCTCTGCAAATCTTTGGCTTCGCTTTGATTCTCCTTTTGATTAAATTCCCTTGTCAAATTATTTGAACCATAAAGATTGATCAATGGAAGACTTTGAGGTAAAAAGAACTTTTTATATTCGTTCTCCCAATTTTCAAGAAGTGATACGGGCGCAACTATTAAATAGGGTTTTAAATCATTATGATTTTGAGAATGCCATTCAATAAAATAGAGTAGTTGCAAGGTTTTACCTAAACCCATATCATCAGCAAGTAAGCACCCACAAAAATTTTCCTTTTGCAAAGTTTGCAACCAGGAAATACCTTCAATTTGATGCTCTTTTAAAGCTATGAATGAATTTAAATTCTTTATTTCTGAAAAACTATGATTGATACTCGCAAGTTGTTCGTAACCCTGGACGTACTCTGTTAATTCTGCATTTTCTTTTATGATTAAAACTTCTCCATCATTCTGCTTCTCTTTTTTTTGAGCTGGCTCCTTTTGATTTTCAAACTGTTTATAAGCAATGCGAATGAATTTTTCCGCATCATAAATTGGAATTTCTGTTCCTTGCCATTCAAAAAATTCTTTTCCGCTGGTTTGAGCAATTTGTTTTTCTGTAACAAATTCATCTAAATCAAAAGGCGTTTTAAAAATTATTCTTTTTTCGCCATAAACTTTGTCTTTGATAATAATTCCGGGAATCCATTCTGATTTGTATGGACAGACAAAGGGGTAAAACTTAGGTGTATAAATACCAATTTCTTTTACCCGTTCGCTGTAAAAAACGGTAAAGTCGATATTTTCATCATCAAAAAACCGTTCAGGATGTTCAACTATTTCTTGTATTACTATTGGGTCTGTTACTCTTCTGTTTGCTTTTATTTTTTGAAGTTCTACCTTTTGCTTTTCATCAATAATAACTCGCGTAGTTCCCCCTGTACTGTCAACTACCGGATAAACTTCTCTTATGCTTGGAAATTTATCAAACACATTTGTAAATCCAATTGAGTTTTCAATATCAATAGTTGGAATTATTTCAAGTGCGCCATTAATGAATTCTACTTCAATTTTGATTTTATCAGGATGATAAACGTTTTGACTTTCCAAATATCCATCTAAATAACTTGCCGCTGTTTTAGAAAATGACTTGATGTCTGAGAAACATTTTAAATTATTTTGAAATGTCCTTTCTACTTCTGTCAGAGAGTTAAATTCTTCAAGGGCTTCGCATATTAAATACTGATTTGTTGATAGTAAGTAATCCCTTTTATCTATCTTAATAATTGCGCCCGCCCGATTGACGGCAAATCGGGTGCCGTTTGGAGTGAAATCATAAAAACCAAATTTAAACTTGAAACTACTTTGGTTTAATTGCCCCTCTGACTGAATATAAATCTCATATGGGTAATGATTGGGTAAACAGAGAATCTGTTTGTCAATCTCATCAAGTCTTAGAATTTCAATTATATCAACCTCGCATGTGTACAATGTGTGCTCCGCAAATCCGTTGTCGGATAACTCATTCAGGATTGAAAATTGTGATAAGTATTCAGATTGAATTGTCTCCCAACCAGAAACAGGGATTTTTTTTCCATCCTTGTCAAGAATAAAAAAAGAAAAAGTGTCTTGGTGATTCCAGCTAAACATCTGCTTCTAAATATTTCTTAATCCACCAGTCAAAAACTGATTCCCAATTAAGAGTTGAACCATCTTCAAAGTTCCCGTCACTATGGGATAAACGTCCCTCTGGACGTGAATCTTCTATACTTGCGAACTTTCTTTTAGTAAGCATAGGCATCGTACCATCAACAAATTCGTCAACTTGCTTTATTTTTCTTGTTTCATAATCACTAATTAGCCTATGACTATCTTTCAAAGCATAAAAAGCATAATTGGAAACACTAAATTCAATAAGAACATAATCTTTCATTCGCATAATGAAGGCACTTGCCTCACGGTTACTTTCAGTAACTCTAAATCGCGCATTGACATACTCTGAAATTCTTTCATCCCTTAAAAGTGTATTTCTAACAGATCTCGGCCCCACAATTGTAAATCCAGTTATTTGTTTGCTAAACTTTTTCCAATAGTTTTTTCTTCTCGGTTCTTTAATAAGATCAAAGAATACAGTTATAAATTCTCGTGTTATCCATTCGTTGAGAATGCTACGGCCTTTTTTCAAGTCTTCTATTTCATTGGCTGCCGCGTTTTCAAATGCAGCCCATGTTGAAACATTTCCGGGATCACCAACTAATTTGAAAGCGATGCTTTTTGCCTTGTCTTGCAAGATTGCAAATTCCTGTTTATTACATTGTTGAATTATTCTACTTACTAATATTTTATTTGCCCTTGTTCCTTTAACCGAATTGCTGTGGATTTCTAAAGCAATGTTCAGTTCGTCCAAAGAATTTCCTAAATCATTTTTCTTTTTTTCATAGTATGAAAGAATTACACGCGTAAAATATGGGTAAGAGTACCAGCTGTCAGGAAGTGATAAATACTTTGTAGCTTCTTTTACTTGAATATTTTTGATCGCAAGTTCACTGCCTAAAAGCACGTCACCATTTTTTCCATCAAAGAACTTTATGTTTGCTTTCAATGATTTTAAGGCCGTTCGGCCGCCATCGTACTGGCTCAACTTTTCAAAAATATATTTTCCGAGTTTTTCTAAAGGGCCGTTGTATTTTGAATCCCAATTTTTAAGATAGCAATCAATTAATCCAATCAAATAAGAATCTTTCCAACTGGCTTCCAATGTTTCAAAAACAAAATCAAGTTCATAATCATTGCTAAAAATTGGTGGATTATTGTATTCAGAATGAGATAAGGAATAAGTAAGGGTTCTTAATTCACGTCTTTCAAAATATTTAATCGTCAATTTCTCGCCTTTTACTATTTGTTTAAATTTTTTAAAGACCTGTGGAATAAATGTTTCACCACTAAATTTGAAGGCAGTTTCTCCCACTTTGTCGGTGATCATTTTTAATTTTCCAATTCTAAGATCATACAATTGAGAACTGCTTGTAGAAAAAGTATTCTTCGCTGCCTGTTGGAAAGATACAGGCGAAAAATTGAAGTTCAATATTTCATTTGCTGTTTCCATTACTAATTTACCCTTCCATTAAATTTGCTCAATTGTTCGGTAAGTTCTTCCAAAATATCTTCTTGTTTAGACGTTGCACCTGCAAGCGATTCTGCCGTCTTAGTGAGCGCATCAGTGTATTTTCCTAAGTAGTTTTCCAAACTTTCACCAACTGTATCTCTGTATTCATTTAATCCAATTTGAATTTGATTAAAGATACTTTGCAAACCTTTTTCAATGACCGTAAACTTTTGAGCATAGTCGGCTGAAACTTCCTTCGCAGTAGAAAGTGATTTTTGAATTTCCTGTATTGTCTCCGAATTACTCTTTAAAAATTCATTTGAATACTGCGAAAATTTAAATTGACCATCCTTAAATACACTGGATGAATTATTTACATTTTCTGAAATCAATCTAAGTTGCCCTGCAGCTGAATTTAATTCACTTTGAACGAAACTAAATTTGGAAATTGTTTCTGTCACCTCAATTGATAAACCATTCATCTTTTCGATACTCATATTAAAAGCATTGAGTAACTTGTCTGAAATGTGCAGATTTTCCGACTGCTTGTTCATCAAAACCTCTTGCCCAACTTGAAGATCACCCACTTTATTTTTTAAAATCTCGCTCATTTCTTCAACTTGCCTTTTCATCTGCTCGGTTGATTCCGCCGATTGTGAAAGTGTTTGTTTTGAAATCTGTCGAACAACTTCCTGCAATCCTTTGAAATTCTCATTTAGGTTGTCCGTCATGCCTTGAAGTTTCATAGGAAAGTCTGTAAGCGAGCCGCCGGCCTGGCTTAGTAATTTTGTAAGATGCTCGAGTTCCGATTTAGTTGAGCCGCTCATTGATGTTTTAAATTCATCAATCATGGTCCCCATTGCGGTTTGAAGTTCTTTCACCACATTTTGGGTCATTTCTGTTGTTGGATCTTGCAATTTTTTTCCCAAATTTTCAATCTCGGCCTTTACAGCTTGCAGTTCTGGAATTACACCGTTTTGAATCTGGTTACTCATAATAGTGTCAAATCCAGCTTCGATTTTGGTTGATAGGTCTGTTGAAAATGATTGAAGGGCTATGGATTGTTTTCTTGATTCCTCATATAAATCTCTAAAAACATTAGCAGGTTTTATTTTATTATTATTTTCATCTATATAAATAAAGCTTTCACCAAGGTTATCTTTAAGTTCGGCGACTAATTCTATCAATTTATAAACCGCAATGGTTTCCTCACTTGATTTGCCCTTTTCATTTTTCCATATTTTATAAGAGGTTAACTTAGCAAATACGATTGAACCGATAATTCCGAAAATTGAGGCAATGAAAGCTGATTTAAGACCATTTAGAAGTGCAGGAATACTCTTCTCAATGTTATTAACGTCGAATAACCAAAGACCATAGGCAATCCCTATAAAAGTCCCTAAAATGCCAATAGTCGGAAATATTTGTGGAATAGAGTCAAAAATATACGGGTTTATATCATTGGGTCTTTTTTTAGCACGAATTAAATAGTAAACACTAAAAATGAACCATCCCATTAATAAACAATAGGGTAAAATTTCAATGATCTCTTTCATTTATTCTTTCATTTTTTTTATAGCTTGTTGAATAATTTCGTCGCTGGTTGTCACAATCCTAAATTCTACCCGTCTCGATTGATCATTGTCAATAGCTTTTTTTGAAAAGATTGTAAGATTGTCTTCGGAATCGACAGTTCTTCCGTAAGATAGTCCATTTGCTGTTATCCAATATTGTAAAATCTCTTTTTTACTGTTTTCCAATTTTGAAAAACAATCCTGGGTTCTCAAATATGCTATAACATTTCTTGCTCTGTTTTGAGACAACTCCATATTGTCAATATAAGGGTCAGAATTTCTTTTTATGGCTTTTGTATTTGTGTGACCTTCAATTCTAATTTCAGCAATTTTGTCTTTGTATTTATCTTGCATTACGACACTTAAGTACTTTGGAAGAAACTCAGATAGAACACTTTGAAAGTAGGGTGTTATTTCAGAACTGCCCTCGCCAAATAAAACTTGTGGGTTAGTAAATTTTATTGAAAGGTCTTTATCAAGCTTAAGGTTCCATCTTTTAAAATCATTCTTGAAAGTTCTGTATAGTTCGTTATACAATCCTTTTTTCGTTTCTTCATATTCCTTAAAAATTTTATTTTGATCATTTTGCTTCCTTTTAATAACAACCATATAAGAAATAGCCATAAAAAGAAACATAATCATTAGTACCGTCATCAGGTCGGCAAGTGGTATCCAGTGACTATCTTTTTTTGTCGCCATTCTTTAAAGAAGCCAAAAAGTTAATAAGACAAGATGTTTGTCTCTGGGTGAATCTATTGCTACATTAAGGGAAGTCTGATCTTGGGATTCGATCAGTTCTATAGGCTTTTTTTTTCGCAATTTAACTTGATTGCTAATATTGTGATGCATTGTATGGTTGGTTGTGACGAATATTAAAGTCTTCTAACTTCAAAGATAAATAATATTAACTCATCGTTTCGTCTTATCTTTTTTTATAAAAAAACTTAATGTCAGGCAAAGCAGGTATGTTATGAGCGCAGCGAATTTCATTCCTGCCAGGGCAGCGAGGCTGGCGGCGTAATGGAACCCGGCGCAAAGCGCGTGGTGTAATGGAGCTGCCTGCCGCAGTTGCATCGGGTGTTGAAATTTAACAGGATCATTACAAACCCATACCCCGGCTTTGCTCATGCTCCTGTTTTTTCCTCTTAGGAATAATCGGCCCGGAATCATTCTCGGGGCCTCCTCTTAAAAAATCTTTCAAAAGTGAATTACCATCCTGATGAATTGATTGTCTTTCAAACCGTTGCTGCCGTTGTTCTTGCTCCCGGCTTTGCTTTTCTTTGATTTCGAGTCTCTGCTCGTAATTGCCATGCTTTAAGGTATTGGCATATTTAAAGGTTTCTTTGAGTTCACGCTCATAGCTAAATGTTTTATCAAACCGATTTTCCGCACTTTGCTTGAATGCGGTGCGGTCAAACTGGCCTACCTTTAGGCTGTGCGCCTGGTTTTTACCCCTGGAATTATTCAGGGGACTAAGTTTTAAGTTGTTGCTGGCATCTTTCCGGCTGACAATAATTTGAACGTGCATCTGTTGCCCCGGTTTCTGATCGCCTTTTTTTGCATGGCCGTTTTTTACTTCTTCATCTTTGTAGGTATAGTAACGGTGGTTTTCCAGCTTGCCAAAATATACCAGGTCTTTATTGCTGTTAATATTGTTCCGCTTAAAATTCAGGGCGTAATCATTCATCACCTGGTTAGCGTATTGTTTCAATTGCTGTTTGGCCCCATCTTCACCGTACTGCTCTTTCAAATAGCTGATTTCCTTTTCACTCGGGCTAATATTGATTAGAAAGAACTTAGTTTCATCTTTAGATAGCTTGGCGATATTATTGTCAATGGTATATCTCACATCATAAGGCTGTATATTGTTTCCCTCCTGGTTAAACCAGTATTCCGGCTGATTTAGCTTTTCGGCAACACGGTTTTCTTTTTCCAAATAAGTAACAAGCTGCCCGCTACTGCCTTTATTGTTACCCGTCTCGTTTTGTGTGATGTTGATATACATTGGTATAGCTATTATGTTATAAGTTCTTTACCTGCTGCCGTACATGGCTGGTAAGTTCATCTTTGTCGGTTTGCTTCTTGAATACATTTAATTGCTCCCGGCTTTTAATATAGTATTCCAGAATTTCAGAAAATTTTGTTTTTAGTGAGTTCTTATCGTATTGAGCGTGATCTAATTTTTTAAGAAATCCAACTATTTCACTAATGTTGGTTGACTGGGTTTTAGAAGCAGCTTTTTGTTCGTCGTTGTGCTTAATGATATTTTCATTAAAAAAGTCAATTATCTTTTTCTGCGCACTAATCATTCTTTCGCCGTCTTTCTTTATTGGCCTTAATAATTCTTCTTCCTGGGTTTTTATAAATCCTATGATGTTATCGGTCTTTTTATTGAGCTCTTTTTTAAGCACTTCATCATTGAGATCCCGTGGGTCTTTCTTGGACTTAAAAAAATAATCTACCATCGCGATAAAGAAATCCAACTTAGTCAGCCCGGATTTAAGGGCGACCTTTTGCAATTTCTCATCCACACTTATAGAAAATCTTAGCGTTTTTATCTTATTCCTTCCCTGTTCTTCCATTATCTTCTATTTCTAAATTTTAAAACCTAACATACCGCCGGGTATGTTAAAATCGGCCTTTAAACGCGTTAGCGGGGGGCAAAACATACCGTCGGTATGTTGTAAACGGCCTTGCCCCGCAGGGCAAGCGGAAAAAGTCGGGTGCGCCCGACTTCCGCTTGCTCCCCCCGCTTTCGCGGTTGGACATTTGCATTTTAGAAAAAATGCACCTGCAATTACTTCAAAATGGGTTTTAGCAGGGTTTAACGGAGTTTTGGTATTACCAAAACTCCCTGAATACTTGCATTTATATGTTCCTCTTTTTATTAAATGGCCTTTCATATATTGGTATAACTAAATAGCTGTTTATATAGATAGGGGGTTATATTGGTATAGCGTTATCCCGATATTAAGGCTTCCGGCCAATACGCCATGCTGCCTAACTTCGGGTGGTAGCTTGGCTGGTAACGGATATACCCGTACTCGTCCAGTTCCCTGATGCACTTGTGATAGGTGGCTACGGATGCAATCCTGCTATACCCCATTAACTCCTGGCGATTGAAAGAAAATGGGCTAACAAAGCCGCCACGCTGCCAGCATACAAATAGCGCGGTAAACAAACTGATATGTGTTGCATAAAGGCGCTGGTCTTTACCCATGCGCCGGATCAGTTTGCCATAACCTGATAATTCGGGGGTGAATAGTTGCACTTTCATTGCTGGCCTCCCTCTAAAAGTTTATGGATGTCTTCCAATTTGTAATACATCATGCCGCCTATCTTGGTATAGCGTAGTGTGCCATTGATCCGCAGGTTTTGCAGGGTGCCCGGTGAAATGTTTAATAGCTTTCTTACTTCGCTGCTTTTCAGCCATTGTTTACTTTGCCCTTGTCCGGGCTGTATCATGGCTTTAATTTCATTGAGCAAATCACTTTTGAATGCCTTTAAATCTTCTTTGGTAATTAATTCGATTGCTGTCATTAGTTAATGGGTTAAACCGTTAATAAATATGTTATCCCTTTGCCTGTTCAGGCAATGGTTTGGTTATTCAAAAAATTGAGTGAATGGGCTGGTGGTAGTTTTGAAAAGACTAAGGTAGATATTTGTTTTGTTAATTTAAAATATATCAAAACAATTTATATCTTTGTGTCCTTGTTTGGGGAATAGTTCAAATTTGATTTGACTATTTTTGATAGGATTTATCATATAGAAAATGTGCTTGTTAATAAACAAAGCGCATCAATTACAACCAAAAGGCATCAAAATAAATTATTTAAAAAAAGTGTATAAAATCACCTATAAAACTTATTTGAATGAGCGGCTTAAAAAAGTGGACTTTCACGGGCAGCTTACCCATCCTTTATATGTACAGGTTACCTTTGAAAGAAAGACTATCTTTTTTAAAAGCTATTATTTCGAGTTGTTTTCTAAACCCCGGTACTTTTTAATCGTACCGGGTGCTGGTTCTAAAGGGCCGTCTTTGGAGCAAGTTATTGAAAAGGAAACCGAGGTGGTTAATTTTATCTTAGATAAGTTTAAGGATGATTTTTCCTTAGAGAAATTTAAAACCGCCTACGCCTATTATAGTAAAGACCTTTGCGATATAACCGAAAAGGGGTTTATTGATTACCTATATACTTACTTTTGGGATAAAGGGTCGCCACATATAGGGGATTTGATTAAATGGGGTGGCAGTCATGTAATAGCCTATGATCTGATAAAGGATTTTAAAAGGACCTTCAATAAGGCTTTGTATGATGAACTGGTAGAAAATTCATTTTACTATGCACCGCCTTATTTACCAATTTACGGCTATATGCAGCAAACTAAACGCTGGCCTATGCTCATCCTGCCGGTACATGAATGGTCAAGGCCGGAAACGCAAGCTGCTTTCCGGGAATATGTAGGTGTTTATTATAAGGGGATGGGTACCGAAGAACTGGTGACAAAGGTTAACAGGTGGCCGGATTATTTGAAAATGTAGTTTAGCATTTACAAGTCATCTGATTTATAACCAATCCTTTTTCGTGGGATGGGGTCTCGTTTTTGTTCAACGATGGTATCGACTTTCGTTGCTAATTCCTCAAAGTATTGAAAAACTATCTCCATGTTTTTATCCTGATTGTTAAGCCTGTTTTTTATTTTTTCTACTTGCAACCAAATTTCTGTATGGTCGGCTAATGTTTCCCGAAGTTTTACAAAAACATCAATGATCCTGATACTGACTTTTACAGCACTTTCGCTTTTTAATACATTGGATAACATTAATATGCCATGTTCACTAAAAACGAAGCTAAGATATTTGGAGTGTTCCCCATGTCTTAAGGTCGCATTTTGCGACCTTAAGATTTCGTTTTCTTCCTTAGTAATTTCAAACATATAATGGCTGGGGAACCTATTGATGTTTCTTTTTACCTGCTCTTTTAATCGTTTGGTTTCTACACCGTATAATTCGGCCAAATCAGTATCCAGCATAACTTTCTGCCCCCTTATCAGGTATATTTTATTGGTTATTACCTCATCGGGTATAAGTTGATCCTTCATAATCGTTATTTAAAATTTTGTTGCCTATCAATTTGTTATGCTGTGGATTAAATCTTAAGGTCGCATTTTGCGACCTTAAGATTTGGTCTATATTAAACAAGGGCGTATTTCTTTTTTAGCTGTGCCATATCATTACTGACTTTCAAATCTAATACTTTAGCGTAATGTTGGGTTGTCTTAATATTGGTATGCCCTAACATTTTGCTGACGGTTTCAATCGGTACATTATTGGATAATGTAACTGTGGTAGCGAAAGTATGCCGTGCTAAGTGAAAGGTTAAGTGTTTAACAATATCGGATAAGTCTGCTATTTCTTTCAAATAGGCGTTCATCTTTTGATTGCTTAATACCGGGAGAAGCAACCCTTTATTTTCACATTGCGGATGATCCTGGTATCTGTCTAAGATTTCTAAGGCAACAGGCAAAATAGGTATCCGTGAAGATGTATCTGTTTTTTGGCGGCTGGTAAATATCCATTTTTCGCCATCCATCCCGATAGCTATTTCACTACGCTTTAGCTTTTTAACATCGGCGTATGATAAGCCTGTGTAACAGCAAAAAACAAAAATATCCCGTACCTGCTGTAAACGTTCAACGCTTAATTTTTTGTTGGCGATGCTATCAAGTTCCTGCTGTGTCAAATAAGTGCGCTCTTTTGCTTTTGCCGTTGATTTATAATTTACAAAAGGATTAATCGTTAGCCAACTATTAGCTATACAATGATTGACAATCTTTTTAAGATGCTTAATGTATTTAGCGGCTGATACGCCACTACATTTGCATTCAGCTTTTAGGTAAAATTCAAACCCGGTAATAAAGGCATAATCTAATTGACTTATCTCTATATCAGTTTTTCCGTATTCTTTTTGCAAAAAAGCAGTGAGGTGTTTTTCAGAGGTGTTATAACCTTTAAGGGTATTGGCCTCAAAACCATTTCCTATCAATGCCTTTACTTTTGCGTTATGCTCCGTAAATAACTGCATCAGATAGCGGCTCTTTTCTGCCTTTCCATTGAATTGGTTTTGCAAACTTTCTGTAGTGATGCATTGCTTGGTATCAATCAGGACTTGGTGTGCGTCTCTAACTTTGGTTTGCAGACTGTCCAGATAGTTGTTCAATGCCCTGGTTTCTTCTTTTGTGCCGATAGCCCGCCCTGCCTGGCTGTTCCATTTGCCGGGGTCACATTCACGCCCGGCGGACATATCCGCGCGTTTACCATTAACGGTGATACGCATGTAGATAGCCATAGGGCCACCTTTGAAATTTTTTTGCTTTCTCAGGTAAAAAAGCAGATGGAAATTACTTTTCATAATTACAAGCTTAAAAGTTAAACAAAAGTAAGTTTGTAGCCTGCCTTTATCAAGATGTTCACTCGCTGAACAGGTTGATAATCAATTAATTAAAAGCAATTCGGTGCGTAGTGTTTTGCCATGTGGTACGCACCGAATTACGCTCATTTTTGTTGCGTTTTGGTGCATAATATGGTGTTTTGATGCCAACAAAAAACCCTGCAAACTTTTGATTTGCAGGGTTTTAGCACCTTTTGGTATTGTTTTCCGTAGCCCGTAGGGGAATATTTTTATATTTTCAACTAATTGTTTATCAATAACTTAAAAGGTTTCTAATTAAGTACTCACCGAATTACGTCCCTTTTTTTTGTTGAAGATTAATAGCAAATCTTATGATGCAAATATAACAAAAATATCTTTTTGCAAGGATTGGGTGTTGCTTTTAGTTAGCTATAGCATATTCCCGCCCGTCTTCCCTCAGGCGGATCTCAGCGCAATGCACCGGGTAACTATGTCCTATCTTGTATTCCAACGTTCTAAGATAATGAAAAATGCCGCGACTTGACGCAACAAAAGGATTTGCCTAACTTTAACTAATGTTTGAAGATAACGCCGTTTTTGAGATCGATTATGAGGGGAAGGCTGTCCGCGTCAGCGAACATTACATCGGTGAGCAACGGGTGTTCAATGTCGATCTGCCACTGCGCGGCAAGGCATTGATCTTGACAGTGACGGAAGGCCCGAAAGGGAAATTCTGGACCTCGGTGCCGCAGGGGCGCCAGGCGGATGCCGAAAAGGTTGGCCCTTTAATTGCGTGGTATTTTAAGGACAAGAAAAATAAAGCATAAGCATATGTGTTATTACAACGGGCAGAAAGTGACCAGGGCGGAGTTTATTAAATTGAAGTCGCTGGAGAAAGCGGTCAGCAAGTATGACTTCTTAAATGTGGGTGTGCATAATGGTTTTAACTATGCGCCCTGTGCCATACTTGTTCCAACGGAAGATGGCAAGGACTTCGACATCGTGCAGGCCGAATGGGGCTATGTACCGGGCTTTATCAAAACGCGCGCAGAAGCTAATATCTTCAGGGCAAAATATACGACGCTTAACTTTAAGTCAGAGAACCTGTTTACCAAGGAGGATGGTAAACGTTCGATGTGGGCCGATGCGGCCAAAAACCGCCGCTGCCTGGTCCTCTCTACTGGTATTGTTGAATCACGGCATATCCCCAAAATTGGCAAGAAGGGGCGGGAGCTGAAAGAAACGATCAAATATCCTTATAACGTACAGGTCAAAAACCAGGAGTATTTTTACATGCCGGGCCTATACAATGAGTGGCTGGACCCCGAGACCACCCAGTTCGTGAATACCGTTGCTATTGGTATAACCAAAGCCAACTACCTCATGAAACAGATTCATAATAGCAAGCTGCGCATGCCGACGATATTAACGGAAGATCTTGCCTGGGAATGGCTCATGGAGAAACCAAGCGAAGAAAGGTTGCAGCTCATCGCGCGGACGCAGATTCCTTCCCGCTTATTGGAATATTGTACAATTGATCCTGATTACCGTAAAGCACTGGAGGCAACGCCGCGTGACTTCGATGAGCTACCAGCGCTGAATACTTCCTATTTATACCGTGAGGAACTGGAATTCGATCACTGGCCTGCGCCGGAATTCGAGCCCGAACCGCCGGAAGAGCAAGGAGTTATGGGCGAGCAAACTGTGATATCCGGACGTCCGGGAAACCTGTCACTTTTCTAAGTCCTTGTGTTGCAATTTTTATTTAAAATTCCTGCTTTTCGGGAACGGCTTTTTCAAATCTTCCGCGCTTAAAACATTTTCGAAATACGCGTCGGCGTAAGGGTCGATCTTTTTTGCTGCTGTTGTGTTTTTAAGGCGGCGGGCTTGCGCAGCCATATCAGGAGTGAGCATGCCGAGGAGCCGTGAATAATCGTAGCATTTCGTAACGATCAAGTGGGTGGTTTCTCCTTCCTGCTGCACCCGGCCTTCCACGCAGAGCAGGTCAGAATACAATATTTCTTTGGTGTATTTCTTAAAGTTCTGTTTAAAGACAACGAGGTTACAGGTATCCTCCTCATCCTCCAGCGTAATAAAGCATACGCCTTTGGCAGTGCCTGGTCGCTGGCAAAACAGCATTATCCCGGCAAGGCGGACGTACTGCCCGTTCTTAGCTTTCTTAACATGTGTGGTGCTAAGGGCACTCAGCTTTTCCAGTTGCGCCCGGAGGAAACTCATGGGATGGGCTTTGATTGACAGTCCTGTGGTAGCATAATCCTGTAGTACATGCTCTGACAGTTGCATAAAGGGTAGCTGAAGCTGCGATTCAAATTCGCTGTTCGAGGCTTTCCCGGCAAAGAGCCCGATAGGCCTATCCTTTAGCGCTTCGGCTTCCCATAAGGCTTGCCTGCGGTCAAGGCCGATGGAGCGGAACGCGTCAGCTTTGGCAAGCAGGACAATACCCGCCTGGCTTACACCTGCATCCGCGAGCTGGTGGATGTGGGTAAAGTATTTAATCCTTGCTGCGGTAAGAAAATGGGCGTCTTCCTCCCTTAGCCCCTTAACCTGGCGGAAGCCGAGGCGAAGCGCACAGAATTTTCCACTTGCTTCTTCCAGCGTATAATCCCATTCGGAATGATTGATGTCGATATTGCGCATCGACACACCATGCTTATAAGCATCTCTCACCAACTGCGCGGGCTGGTAAAAACCCATTGGCTGGCTGTTAAGGATCGCAGCAGCGAACACATCCGGATAATAACATTTGATCCAGCAGGACACATATACCAAATGGGCAAAGCTGATGGCGTGACTTTCTGGAAATCCGTAACTGCCGAACCCTTCAAGCTGCTTAAAAATCCGTTCAGCAAATTCCCGGCTATAATTTCGGGCGATCATGCCATTGATCAGTTTATGCTCGAACTTGGTGACCAGTCCGTTGAACTTAAAAGTCGCCATGCTTCTGCGCAGCAAGTCCGCTTCCGTTGGCGTAAAACCGGCAGCCACGATGGCGAGTTCCATCGCTTGCTCCTGGAAAAGCGGGATGCCAAGCGTACGTTCCAAAATGGCTTTGATCTCTTCAGATTCATAAGTAACCGGTTCAAGGCCCTGCCTTCTTCTGATATACGGGTGTACCATGTCACCCTGTATCGGGCCGGGGCGGACAAGCGCAACCTGTATCGCCAGGTCATAAAAGTTTTTTGGCCGCAGTTGCGGCGCCATCACCATCTGCGCGCGGCTTTCTACCTGGAAGGTTCCTATGGTATCGGCCAGCGTGACCATCTCAAATACTTTCGGATCATCCTGCGGGATGTTGGCCAGCGTCAGGTCAAGCCCGTGATGCTTTTTGGCCAGATCAAAAGCCTTGCGGATACAGGTGAGCATTCCTAACGAAAGCAGGTCGACCTTCATAAATCCCAGCGCGTCGATGTCATCCTTGTTCCATTCGATATTGGTACGGTTGAACATCCGGGCGTGAAAGATCGGGCAGAGATCGCTGAGTTTGCCTTGTGTGATCACAAAACCACCGGTGTGCTGGCCGAGTTGCCGCGGAAAACCGATCAGCTGGCTGGTCAGCTCAATAACTTTTCGCAGGTGCCGCTCGCGGGGATTAAGGCTGAGCTTAAGCATCGTTTCTTCGTCGATATGTTCGTCAGCCAATTCCCCGAACGCTTTGGATAATTTTTTGACGGTATCGACCTGTAGCCCCATGGCGCGGCCAACATCCTGGATTGCGCCCTTGCTTTGCAAGACGGTTACGGTTGGTAGAATGGCAGCGCGGTCACGGCCAAAGCGGTTGAAAACATATTGCATTACTTCTTCGCGGCGCTCATGCTCGAAATCGACATCAATATCAGGTGGTTCCGGCCGGTCATCGGACATAAAGCGCGAAAAAAGCAGCCGGTATTTCATCGGGTTCACGGGGGTGATCCCTAAACAGTAGCACATGGCCGAGTTAGCGGCCGAGCCACGGCCCTGGCAGAGAATCTTTTGCGAGCGCGCCCAGGCCACATAATCATGTACCGTCAGGAAGTACTTGGCATGGCCTCTTCGCTTGACAAAGTCTAGTTCAAACCGGAGTTGCTTTTCGAGCTTGGGCGCTAGCTTTTCGCCGAAGAATTCATGTGCTCCTTTAAAAGTAACTTCTGCCAGGTAATCATCAGCGGTCATGCCATCAGGTACCAGTTCATCGGGGTATTCGTACTGCAGGCTTTTCAGATCAAAGTTACAGGCATCTGCGATCTTTTGGGTGTTGGCGATGGCCTCTGGGTAATGGTTAAAGAGCCGTTCCATCTCCTCAGCCGGTTTCAAATAGCGTTCAGCGTTCTGATGCAGCAGGTAACCCGCGTTGAATATGGTGCGCTTCGCTCTTACGCAAGTGAGCACATCCTGCAACTCCCGACGCGAAGGATCGTGATAATGCACGTTATTGGTGGCGACCAGTGGGACATTTAATTCAGATAACAAGAAAAGTCGCTTCGCGTCGCCATCGGCAAAAGTCCGGCTGGCGGCGAGATAGAGGTTATTGAAATTCTGCCGGTACTCCGCGACATCCGCTTTGAATTTCTGGGGCAGCTCAAAATCTCCGGTAATGCTATCGGGTGGGACGATCACGAATATACTGCCTTCGGCATGTTCGTGAACATCCTGCTTGTATAGGAAACATTTTTCTTTTTCAGCCCGCAAATTACCAATGGTAAGCAGACCCGATAGCCGCGAATAGGCGGCCTGATCAGTAGGATAAGCCAGCAGGCTTGGCCCGTCGAGCAGGTCCAGCCGGACGGCGGGAATGAATTTGATGCCACGGTCTTTGGCGACCACATAGGCGCGCACCACACCGGCAAAGGTGTTGCGGTCGGTCAGCGCAATAGCGGTGTAGCCGAGATCAGCGGCCGTATCGACCAGTTCTTCCGGGTGACTACCGCCAAGCCTGAAGCTGAAATTGCTGGTAACCTGTAACTCTGCGTAATTCATGCGAAATAACCATGTATGAACCAGCGCCGGGTCTGGCCTGGCAGCTCGTTCGGTGTTCCGAATAGCCAGTAACGCATGCCTTCCTCATCCTCGGCCATATAGTAATCGCGGTAACCGCCGTCTTCGGTCCACCATTCGTGACTGATGCGTTCAGGGCCATCGGCGGAAACGATGATGTGGCGTTGGTTGCGGTAAACAAATTGCCTGGGTGCATAATCAGGTGTGAGCGCCATGGCCTCGATAGGCTCCGGCGGATCGAGTAATTGGGTAGGGCGGATATGATCATCGCGCCATTCGCTGGCAGGAATCTCGGTCAGGTCGGCGGTATTGGCGGCTGCCCGTTCCGGCCAGTGATGTTCCTTGGGCAGGTAACGGTGGATGTTTACGTTACCCACCCTCGCCGCGATGTTATCCAGCAATTCAGCGACCTGTTCGCTATCCGCTGTGGGTTTTCCGTTCCATAACATGCTTTGCTTGTCGCTCGCAGGTTCGGTTTTCAGCGCATCCAAAATGAATAATTCTATACCGAGACCCGGAGCGACCTGGTCAAGCTGTAATTCAAAAAGTTTAAAGATATGATCGGTGCGCTGGCTCGGATGGTTGGTGCCGATTGCCAATTGGTAGGATTTTCCGTCGATCCGGCAATAGGTCAACACCGCGCTGCGCAGGCCAAGCCCTTCGCCATATAGGCGTTTGCATAATTGATCGATCAGCGTATGAACAGCCCGTTCTATGGCCGGACGGATGGTGACCGGTTCCAGCAGCGAAATACGCTCACTATAAGGAACGGGTTCTTTCAGCGGCAAAAGAAATTCGGCTTCCTGCCCAAGCGCCTGATATAGGCGCAGGATCATATTACCGCCGAACCGGCGCTTAAGCACTGATTTGGGCAGGTGGATAAAGCTGCTGACCTGGTAAAAGCCAAGTTGGTTCAGTTTGATCAGCAGGTCGGTGCCGAGTCTTAGCGATGCCGGTGGCAGGGGCATCAGCGCGTTCCGCTGGCCACCGGGCGGAACATTCAGGCCATTTTCGGCGCAACGGGCAACTGCCCAGGCGCAGCCGATAGTGTCTGCCATGCCCGGTCTGATCGTGTAACCAAGTGCACGGAGACGGCTGACCATATCTTTCAGGTATTCGGTTTCTCCGCCTTTCAAATGGGTGCAGCCCGTAACGTCTAGCAGCAGGCCATCCGGCAGGTCGACCATTACTAATGGGGTATAGCGCAGGCACCATTCCGCCATTCCCTTTAACAGTTTCACATTCCGGCCCGGTTTGTTTTCAAAGAGCTGTATTCCCGGCGCAATGACCCGCGCATCAGCGGCAGCTATCCCCGGCTTAACGCCGCATTGTTCGGCGTTGACATTCATCGCGATAACCAGCAGCCGCCCATGATCCGGCTCGGTAAAGGCCACAGGCAGATCCCTGAGCGACTTTTGGCGGATCGCCTCCCGGTCGGTCAGTAAATAACGGAACCATATCGATACAAAACGCTTAGGCATATCGTTGCATTTTTTCCGTTTGAACCTGTTCAGTAACCACCGTAAATTGCTTGTTTTTCCATTCCAGCGTCCAGGAACCGGGATGCCCGTTCCTGACTTTCAGGAGGTCGACCTGCCAGCGCGGGTGCCCTACGCCCGGCATACCCGGACGGAGTTTACTGCGCAAGGGCTTGACCGTCCAGCGTGCGGCGCAGGCAGAGGTGGTTATATGCTTAACATCTTTCCGCACAATAAAACCGGTGACATGGCTTTGCTCGACGGCTAGCTGCAAACGGCGGGATTCCATGAAGCTGAGTAGCCGCGTTTCGCAGATGACGGCAGCGATGCCATTGCATTTCAGGGCTTCTTCGGTGACCCAGAGCACGTCCTTTTCACGCTGCACGTCAATAAAAATGATGCGGTCGGGATTAACTCCGAACCGTTTTAGTGCCGGGGGATAAATACGGCGCGTATAGCTCACCCAAACACAAACACCTCCACCTGCAAGCAGCGTTTGCATGATACCGGCAATAAAGCTGCTGATTGCCGCCGTAAATTCCGGGCGTGTGCTGATAAATTCATGCAGCGCCCCGGTTGGAAAAGTTTGGTTCGGAAAGGCGTTTTCGATGACACCCAGCCCGAATTCCTGTCGCTCGCCGGGCGGCAGGGGCCGGAAGCCTTCCCAGCCCATCAGGTCTTGTCGCAGCCTGTCGATCATCTCTTCTTTTGTCGCTTCCATATCCATTCAGTTTTGGGACTATAAAGTTATGCTAATATTTTTAGTATTTTCCTTTACTTTTTTATATTTTTTTTTCACTTTTGTTTTTATGAGAAAAAAGTTATTCGATGATTTGCCCAAATCACTGAAACTCAACAGTGGAACTTGGCTGCATATCTTTCCTGATAGCGGCGAAGGCTACCGGCTTTATGACCCGCTGGAAGGAAAGGAAATGGGCCGGATTTTATTCGATGAGACAGGTAACTGGATATATGACGGGGATTCTCTAGGCGTGGAGGAGCAGGAAGAAGCGGCTGGTGCGATCAGTGGTTACCAAAAGGAAATGGATGAATTATTCAATAGTTTAAAACGATAAAGTGATGGAGCAGTTGTGTTTTTTCCCGGAGGCTGGGCAAACGAAAGGCCTGCCCAAAGCGATGCTGGAATACAGGTCTGCGCTGTTCGGCCCGGAAGAAAGTGATTTCTTAATGGCAAAATTTGTCAGGGAATCGCCCTGGAAACAGCGAACGCAGAAGATGTGGGACAAAGAAGTGCTGACACCACGGCTCACAGCTTGGTATGGGGAACGCCTGGAAGAGGAACCCATTCCATGGACCCCGGAATTGCTGATGATCAAGGAAAAGGTCGAACCACTTTGTGGTGTTAGCTTTAACAGTGTCCTTTTAAATTATTACCGGGACGGCAACGATTCGGTCGCCTGGCACAGCGATAAAGAAAATGTATTGGGCAAACGCCCAGTCATCGCCTCGGTAACCTTTGGCCAGGTGCGAAGCTTTGACATCCGCCGTAAAACCGATCATAAAGAAATTTATTCCGTCAGGCTGGAGCATGGTTCATTTCTGCTCATGAAAGCCGGGTTGCAGGAAGCCTTCGAACACCGCATCGCTAAATCTACGCGCCCGATGAAACCGAGGATCAATTTAACATTTAGAGTAGTGAAGCATGCAAATAGTTGAGTTCAAAGGTATACAGCTGCAGCTGACAAAAGATGATCCGGTGGAAGGCCCCTGGATCGAGGCCTGGTACGTTTTGCCGAATGGGCATTGTGTTATTGAAAAATTCATCGTGCTTGAAACCGGCAAACCGAGTTACCAATTAATAGATGAAGCGCTTGTATTTTGGGGACAAACCGTATTAAGTGCTACTTTAAATTCAACACAAATGTCGCCGGAACTTGCAAGCCGATACCTGTTCACGGCAATTGTACAACAGCATGAAAAGATGCGCTGGAATTAAGATATTTTTGATGATGTGCCACGTACCCGGCGAGATTTATGAAGTGCCTTGTGCTATCCTCTTGTGGAAAGAAGATAGCCGTGCCTATTTTGTGCCGGTGATCGACCTGCCCCATACGGACCTGGCCTTCGACTTCCCGCATCGCCACTATCATATTGACGGCCGCTTTGAAATTCATCCCAGGATGGTACACCGCCTGCAAATAAACGATGGCCATACCGCTATGATTCTTCTTACCGAAAACAGCGGCTTGTATGACTTTAAAGGTATTGCGAAACAAAAACTAAAATGCATCCGCATAGAAACGGGTTTAGCTATACCGTCATGCAGTGAAAAATATCTGGATTGGTACGAGGGCTATGTTGGCCAAATTTGCAAGGAAAAACGTTGTCCCCACTTGGGTACCGGCATGCTTGAGCGGGATGGCAAACTGGTATGCCCGCTCCACGGCCTAACCGCTGATTTAAAAACGTTAAAAATTATTATGTATGACTGTCCTTGAACATTTGCGTCTGCGCATGTCCGGGCGTAACTTCTTTAAAAGGATATTTCCCTTGATGTGACGGTTAAACCAAATTCCTTTAACCGTCGTGACCGCATTTCTTTATACACTTTTTCGGGTACGTTCAGGTAACGGTAAACTTTACCCGAATGATAGCGTATCTCCAGTGTCTACTGATCAGCATAATAAGCACATCCGGCAATAATGGCTGAAGGCATATCATTTCCCCTTAGCCGGTACTTCCTCCGGGTGGTTTTTAAAATGAGCGCGCGCCTGTTTTAGCCCGGTCGCAATGGCTTCACCCTCATTTCCCGTTGTTTTTAAAACCTCGTTAGCGATCTCCACCGCCTTTTCGCGGAGGTATTTCGGCTGGTTCTTATAAGATGGCGGATAGTCGCCTTTTGGCCATGGCATAGTTGTAGATTTTTTGTTAAACTTCTGTTTGATTGAATTCTGAACCGCCCTGATCCGGCTGCTGCGGAACTTCCTGCGGTTCATTAGGCGGCGCTTCCTAGCGGTACTGAAGGTCCTTGTGGATCGTTAGGTAGCTGTACTTCCGGACGTGAAGGCTGTACCGGCGCTGCCTGGGGTTCGTTTGGTGTTGTCTCGTGTTGCTTGCCCATAATCTTGTATTATCCAATCAGACAACGAATAGAAAGGGTAACTGGTTTCAATATATTCAGGTGAATATACCCATAAACAATTGTGACCGTTAACAGTTCTCCTATTATGGAAAATTACCCGATCACTATTACCGTGGATAAGGAAGTGCATCATTTCGAGGTGGGCGAATATCCGCATCATAACGAGGAACAGTGCAAATACAAAGTGTTTGAGCAGGGTGTCTATGTGGCCAGCTTTGAGCCGGACGCGCAGGACTTTTTGCATATCTGCCAAAATCCGGGAGGCATTGATGAGGAGGTCCTGCATCTCCTGGCAGACAAGATCGAGGGGCACCACCCGCATGGGATCAATGACAACATTAGAAAATTAAAGCTATGAGAAGTATCTGGACTGGCTCTATTGGTTTCGGCTTAGTGAGCATTCCCATTAAATTATTTTCGGCAGTGCAGGAAACCCGGCTCGACCTGGATATGCTGGACAGCCGTGATCACGCGCATATCAAATTTCAGCGTGTGAATGAGAACACGAAAAAGGAGGTGCCTTACGATAAGATCGTCAAAGGCTATAAATATGATGATGACTATGTGATCATTGAAGATGCCGACTTTGAAGCTGCGGCCCCTGAAAAAAGCAAAGTAATCGAGATCGAAAGCTTTGTTGATGTGGCCTCGGTCAATCCCATGTATTATGAGACTTCCTATTATACTGAACCGGCCACCAAAAATAACAAGGCGTACGCCCTGTTGCTTGCAGCTCTGAAGGAATCAGGCAGGGCGGGTTTGGCACGCTTTGTTTTACGCAGCACCGAAAGCCTGTGTATCGTGCACCCGGTAGATAAGGACATCGTTGTTACGCGCATCCGTTTCGCTCAACAAATCCGCGACCAGGAAGAACTAAAGCTGGACGACAAGATTTCGGTGAGCGATAAGGAATTAAAAATGGGTTTGGCGCTCATCGAGCAATATGCTGAGCCGCTTGACCTGTCTAAATATAAAGATGAGTACCATACGGAGTTGATGAATATCATCGAGCAAAAGGCGAAGGGTAAGCGTCCTACTATTAAGAAATTGAAACCTAAAGCCGCCAAAAGCGATGATTTGTACGATCAGTTGATGAGTAGTCTGGCGGTAAAAAAAGGTGCGTAAATATAAAAGCTATGAAAAATCCATTTGAAAAAGAATCGTATAAGGGTCTAATCGCGGGTATCGCCATCGGTGGCGTCGTTGCTGCAGGCCTGGCCTACCTGTTTTTTACTGAAGACGGCGAAGAATTGCTGGCTGGTTTTAAGCATAAATTGAAAGATATGGCCAAAGATATCGGTGCCGGAATTGTAAGTGATAAAACGGGCGTTTCAAAACCGACTGTAAAGCAAGCTGCTGATATTGTCGTTGGATAGAAACGTTGAAAATTGCAACCTACAATATCAATGGCATTAACGGCCGTTTGCCTAATCTGGTGCGCTGGTTGGCCGAAGCAAAACCCGATGTAGTGTGTTTGTAGGAGCTTAAAGCCCCAAACATTAAGTTTCCGGAACATGCTTTATTAGGCTTGGGTTATCATTCCATTTGGCATGGGCAGCAAAGCTGGAATGGCGTAGCTATTCTTTCACGATACGGTGAAATACAAGAAACCCGGCGCGGGTTGGAAGGGGAACCGAAAGATTTGCATAGTCGTTATATAGAAGCTTTTATAAATGGGATCGTGATTGGCTGTCTGTATTTGCCAAACGGTAATCCATGGCCCGGGCCGAAATTTGAGTATAAGCTTCGCTGGATGCAACGCCTGCAAATACATGTCGATAAGTTGAGAAACTTCAATTTACCGGTTGCCTTGATCGGTGATTATAATGTGATGCCAACAGAACTGGATACTTAAGCCTGAAAAATATTTAGAAAACGCATTGTTCAGGACTAAAAGTCGTATGGCATATAAACAGCTAGTAGATTCCGGCTGGACAGATGCGATACGGCAACTTTACTCTCACGAACGAATATATACCTTTTGGGATTATCTCCGAAACGCTTACGGCAGGGATGCAGGTTTACGCCTGGATCATTTTCTGCTAAACGATATTTTAAAAGACAGGCTAAAATCCGCAAAGGTCGATAAAGCTGTGCGTGGTTGGGAGCATAGCAGCGACCACGCGCCTGTTTGGATCGAACTGAGTGACTAAGGAAACTTTATTTGAACACACTTTGTGCTTTTTTGATCGTTTTTTCCAGATTGATCCCTTCGCCAAGCACACCATGAAAAAGATCTCCTGTTTCTTTGAAACGATCAATCGCGTTATGAATATTGAAATGTTGAATAGTCAGACCAGGTTTAACTTCCTCCCAACTTAATGGGGTGGAAACAGTGGCTCCTGGTTTCGGTCGTAAAGAATATGGTCCGGCGATGGTTGCACCTGGCCGGTTTTGCAAAAAGTCAAGATACATCTTGCCATTACGCGCGGCAATGCTTCTTTCGAGGCTGGTATAATCCGGGATCTGTTTATGGACGAGTTTAACAATGATATTGGCGAACAACTGGCTTTGCTGGTAGGTATACTTGCCTTCCAGCGGGATGTAAATGTGCATGCCTGTTGAGCCGGATGTCTTGGGATAGCTGGGTACGTCAATCGCGTCCAGTATATCTTTAGTGATCCGGGCGGCTTCTACCACCTGGTCATAAGTATGCTTATCCGGATCGAGGTCAATCACGCAATAGTCCGGGTTGTCAGGCGTTTGCGCCCGGCTGAACCAGGGATTGATCTCGATGCACCCTAATGAGGCCATCCAAAGCAAACTGGCTTCATCGGTTCCGACTAGATATTTGGTAACCTTTCCTTCATCGGTTACATGATCAAACGTCTTCGCCCAGTCGGGTGCTTTATCCGTAACATTTTTTTGGTAAAAACTTTGACCGTGTATTCCGCCCGGAAAACGGTTGAGTGACATCGGCCTGTCTTTCAGGTAAGGCATCATGTGTTCACCAACTTTATAATAGTAGTTAAGCATCTGTCCCTTGGTGATCTTATCTTCCGGCCAATAGAGTTTGGTAACGTGGTTAAATTTCAGCTCATGCCCGCAAATCTTCTTGACCTGCGTATCTTCGGTTGGATTGAGCAGGGTTTTACGTTCAGTATTTTTAACCGGGGCCAATGCCAAATCAGGCTTTTTCTTTTTAGTGCCTTTTTTCGTCGGTGTTTCTGAAACAGTTTTTTTATGTGCATCAGCCACTGTTTCTTCTGTTGCTGCCGGTGTTTCCAAAACTACATCCTTCGCATTTTTATCCGTACGCATCCCTTTGAAAGAGGCTTGGCGAAAAACGCCATCACTGGTTACTTCCGCAAAGCCAACTTCGCAAACCAATTCGGGTTTGAGCCAGGTCGGTTTGGCCCCCATTCGTTTTGGCCGGAAACGGGTCGGTTTGTCGACATCGACTTCGTAATCAAAAGGGCTTTTATCGGTAATGAGCGGTTTGAACTGCGCCATCATTTCCTTTTGGAGTTTATCGGAAAAGCCGGTGCCGACTTTACCAACAAACTGGAGTTCTTTTCCTTTATAAACACCTAATACCAAAGCGCTGAATGACTTACCCGTACCTTCATTTTTAGTGAATCCTGCAATCACCACTTCCTGCCGCCTTTGCACTTTTACTTTTAACCACTCTTTGCTGCGCAGGTCTGAGGTGTAAACACTATCAGCCTTTTTTGCGATAATCCCTTCTAGCCCCATACGCTCTGCTGCCGCAAAAAAGTCAATCCCATTGGCATAAAATACTTTACTCTGACGGATGTGATCATTATCTGTTGGTAAGATCGATTGTAGAACAGCTTGCCGATCACTCAGCGGCAAGCCCATTAAATTTTTACCCTCATACCAAAGGATATCGAATATATAATAGACTAAATTGCCATCAGCCTCGCTGCGCCAGTTTTGCATAGCACCGAAATCAGATATACCTTTTTCATTGAGTACCAATAATTCGCCGTCCAGCAGGGCATCCATTTTGCAGCTTTTTAGCGCGTCATTGATCGGGTAATATTTTTCAAACGGGAGATTGTTTCGCGAAATGAGGCTTGCTCCTTCTTTTTTATCTAGCACGGCAATGGCGCGGTAACCGTCCCATTTCACCTCGAACAGCCAGCCGGGTTCGTCGAACGGTTCATCAACCAATGTGGCCTTCATCGGTTTGATGTTCGTGGGTATCTTCGATTTTGGTGCAGCCTTCAATATTTTTGCAAACTCCGCTTTTGTGGTTGCAGGGTCCCTTGTTTCAATTTCTTCAGCCAGTTCCTGGTCGGGAACCACATCTTCCTCGTGGCCATGCTGCCAAACCTTTTCACTGGTCTTTGCCATAGTTTCGATGGACTTGCCGGAAAGCACCGACTTGTCCTGTTTGGTAACATCTTCGCCGGAGGCGAATTCATCTTTGTGCTTAATCATCAGCCAGGCATTCTCACCCATACCATGGGTTTTCACCAGCGCAAATTCACCGTTCAGCTTTTCACCATGTAGTTTGATTTTTAACTGGCCGGATGCCAATTGGTTTAGCAGCGCTTTTTCTTGTGCCTTCTTTCCCTTGATGGGCTCGATAGGCTCGTAGGTACCCTCATCCCAGACGATCACCGTGCCACCGCCATATTCGCCTTCAGGAATAATGCCTTCAAAATTCAAATAGTCGAAAGGATGGTCCTCCACCATCATCGCCAGGTGTTTTACCTTGGGGTCGAGCATCGGACCTTTGGGCACCGCCCAACTTTTCAATACGCCTTCCATTTCCAGCCGGAAATCATAATGCAGCCTTGAAGCATCATGCTTTTGCACCACGAAAATCAAATGATCCTTATCCTTACTTGCCCCGGCTTTTGGTTCAGCAGTCTTTTTAAAATCCCTTTTCTTGACGTATTCCTTTAGGCCCATGCTCTTATTTTTTTAATTCCCGTTTAACATCCACCGCCGACGGACCTACCGCTTCGACTTCATCTTTCAGTTTGGTTTGTGATACTTTTAACTTACTCGCCCAAAATTCCGGCGCGTATTGATCTTCAATATTTATAGACCGGGCATCTGGTTGGATGGCTTTTATCTTTCGTTGCATATATTCCTTCCTGACACAAAGCCCCTTTCGGGGGTCATGGTTTTAAATCACAATTGTGACTATTTGATCTGCTTCTCGACTGCCGAACGTTGATTACTTCCGGCTGATTTCTTTGCGGCTTCTACCTTTTTGGGCGTTGTGCCGGTTTTCTTAGCTTCGTATTTCAATTCATGTGGTTGTTCGGATACCGAATGCCTTTCCACTTTTGTCCCTCTTGTTGCCATAGTTTTAGTTTTTAGATGTACGGATATAACAAATTCGATACCAACGGGTTTTAATTAGAACGATAAAGCTATACTAATGGAAGAGTTTAAGATAAGCGTAGCAGTCATTGGCGAACTGTTCAATTTTAAGTCGTCAATAACGGTGCGGATAAATGCGAATACGAAGTTTTTGCAGATAATGAACTGGTCGCAGTTTTTGAACAGGAGAAAACGAATACATTCACTTCTGCCGGAACCCCGGCGGTCTAGATGAGGAAGTAATCGTGCAGATAGCCGACCGCATCGAGGCACATTATTTGTAAGTATTCTCAAAATCATCCATCTTATGAGTTCAGCATTTGTAAAAGAAGGGGAATATCAAAAGTTAAGTGATGTCGGGTCATCTCTTAGCGCACTGTTGTATTATTTACGTCAGGAAAACGGCGGCCAGGCCATCCGCGAAATGAAAAGTTTTTACAGCGACAAATGCGGGCGCCATGTCTATGAAATGAGCGACGGACTAACTTATGCGCTCGATGACGAAAACAAATGGACTATTATCCTTCACGATTGTTAACTCATGAGTTGGACTTGTCCGAAATGTGAGCGCGAACTGCCCTGGGCGGACTTCCGGCATTATTGCAAGCGGGTGAGGCTTGACAGCTTGTTCGAAGGCCGGTCGGAGGAACTGGTATTAGTATTTGATAAGATACTGGCAGAAGTCGCTGATTGGCCCAAGGTACTCATTAGCACGACACCCAATTGCATTGTTTTTTACCGTCGTACCGGATTTCTGGTGATCCGGCCGATGAAAAAGTGGCTCGATCTGAAATTCTATTCCAAGGCGCCCCATAAAGAAAAACCTGTGACTAAAAGCGTGGCCTCTGGTAAAAAGTACGAGAACCATATCCGGCTGACAGCTATTGATGAACTCAAGCCGGGCATTTATATTTACCTTCGCGAATCATACAATCTTACTTAACACACGCTTATGAGTTTCGTATCACGCTATAGTATTGGTCATCAAGACTTTCAAAAATGACTTTTCGAAGTTCGTCAATAGAACTAAAGTCATTACTGAAAGCAGACTTCAATGCATAAACATATGCCTGGTCTACACAACACACATATTCCTTAGCCTGCATCAATGGCAACATATCGATCTGAAACTTTATGGAAGCTGAGCATTTGCGTTTCATTCCCTTTACATGAAACATCTTACGGCCGGTAAAGGTGCTTGCTCATCGGAGAAAATGTAGCACCAATGCTTCCCATTCCTGAGCCAAAGTAACTTCAGGCCTAACTTTTCCTGCCCTTCTATACCAGTAATCTGCATTGCCGGTGTCGCCCTCCTTATGGTGCAGGTAAGCGTGCACCCAGGCTGATTCCCGGTCGCTTAGCAGATCGACCTGTTTATGGGCAAGATCCCAGTTGCCTTTACCATCATACCAAAGGCTTTTCAATTGCACAGACAGCCCGGGAGCAGGTTCCCGATCATTTAAAGATGTTTTAAATTGGGTCAACGTTTCCATTTTGCTATAAATCATTCAATTTTCGCTGTTCTACGTCCGAAAACCGGACATGCTGCGATAAGTCTTTCACCATCTTACGGGCGAATACGGAACCGGCATCATTACTTTTCATGACATCGTCCTCACCAAGATCAGCATTTGGACCATAGATGGCTTGCTTCAAATCACGGCGTTGCGCCATCTCTTTCATCTTGCCGTCCACCTTTTCTACCATCGAGTAATCCGGTTTGCCGTTTTCAGCCAGGTCTTTAAAATCACCATAAGGTTGGAGATTCACTTTCATCGCTTTTTGCATCACGTCGCCCCATTGCAGCAGTTCATCCTTACTGTATTCCGGATTGTTTTTTTTAGCTATGTATTGCACCATAGCAAGGTATTGTTCCGGTGTCCCGCTGAACCTGCGGCCTAAGCCAAGCCACTTTCCGATAAAAGACAGAAATCCCATGGGCGTAAATTTTGGTTATTGTAAAAATAGGAATTTTTTCTTGGGCTTCTTTTGGGAAGCTGCTCGATGTTATCGGGCACCGCGCTTTCCGCTATATCTTTTTTTTCTAAAAAAGGATGCCGCTGCAATCGCTGCTTTGGCCATGCCAGCTGTCAGGTCTGCTGTCGCTGACCAAGCCGCAGGCCGCACAGCAAGACCCGGCCTGCCGTATTTCCACAGCACAGTCTGGATCGTACCGTAACGCTGCGCTTTACCTGGCCGATCCTGCGCACCCATACGGCAGGTAGGGACTTGCTTTTTGCCCTTATTTACCGGGTAGCCTTTTGCTTCGATCAAACCAACTTTTCCAAACCATTTCAGTTTTTTAACCGCAAAGGTAAAGCCCCGCCGTCAAGGGTCATGAAACCCCGCGCCCGCCGGGCCCTTGACAACTGCGCACAGTGCTTTTAAAAAAGATATACTTTTCTCCTCTCATTCTCTTTTATAACCTGTGGCAACTTGCGAACGTTTGCGGAGTGAGCAGGAATCTATTAGAACACTTGGAATGAATATTGGTGGTTATAAAGGAAATTTTAGAGAATGAACGAAGAGAAAAAAAGGATGTATAAGAGCCTATCAAGGCACTTTACTTGCGGCAGCAACGCCCGTCTGTTGCAAAGCAACAGCGGGCGATTTTGGATTTTTATTGCGTTATTATAGTTCGAATATAAAACCTTCCTGACAGTCTGCAGCTTCCCGTTCCGCTTTTTCACGTATTTCAAAAACAAGGTTCTTGCCATCTGTGTCGGTAACGATAATGGCGTATTCCGGGCTACCGTGCGTTTCTATTACTATATAACTCATAATCTATTTAGTTTTAAAGGGGGATTTTCCCCCTTTAGTTAATTGAAGTTTAGAAATACTCTGAACCGGTAAAATATTGGCCCTAGGCTTGCAAAATCTTACCCTTGTTATTTCCGTCGGCACACTGAATGAGCCGAAAGAGTGTTACCGTGAAGGTGTTGAGGTTTAATGCTTCCTTATCCATCCACCTATCGTATAGGCATTTTTCGTTTTCCATGATACAAGATTTAAGGGTTAAATAATAAGTCCACCGCCTGTTTGAATTTGCTTTTTTCGCTCATTTTTTCGGCATACTTTACAATGCGGTCGTTTACAAAAAGTACCGTGTAATCGTAGGAATGAAATAACTGCTCGGAAAATACCTTACTGCTCTTGATCATATTGTTACGATGCCTGTTAATTAGCCCCTCAGTTTTCTCTGAAAGTGATAGCCACGTATGAAAAGTCATTAATCCAAAATTCCATGTGTTTTGATATTCTTCTCTGTTTGCTTTCAGGTCGACGCAAACTTCCTTAATATGGTCTAACAGTTGCGGTATTTCATCGGGAAAAAGCTCATGCAATAGCTTTGCCCTTCCAATATTATTGAGATTGCTTAGTGCGGTCATGATTTTAATATTTTAATGGATAATAAAAGGGGATTGCTCCCCTATGGATTAATTAGTTAAGTGCGTTATTACCATGTTTGGCAAATTCTTTGCACAAGTCAAATGCGGTTTGGCATCTTTGCAAGCCTGTACCATACATAATAGATTTGAATTTGCTTTCATCATCCTTATAGTTACGCACGTTCTGAAAATAGCCGGTAACGGCATTGTACGCCCCAAACAAAGTGCCTTTGGTGGTTATTTCCTGTTGGGTCGGATTGGTTAAAGCATACTCCATAACGCTACTTACCATGTTATTATAGGTCGAACTTAATTCGTCCTGCTTGCCATTTTGCAGGTTCTGCAATACTTCCTTATTGGGTGCCATTGCTACCTGTATCAAGCGTTTAACCGCAGTATCGGTTATGCGTATCCTTGACCAATTGTTAAATACAGCCTCTAATTCGTTGGCTAACTGGTTAGTGATACTTAATAGCGTATGCGCCTGTTTAAGCCTGTCGTTTGCGCTTGCGGTATGGCGTATTTTAATAGAGTTGCTATGATTACGCATAGCAGCGTTAAGCGTATTTTCACATACAACCCTGACAGGGGTAAAAGCTGCGGTTATGCTACCATAGCCATCATGCGAAGTAGTCAAAAATAAATACTGTTCTATCAGGTCGTTTCTGCCAACTTTAATATAATCGGGTAGTTTTGCTGTAATAAAAATGCGTTCGCCATTGCCTAATGCCCCTGCGGTTTCATATAAAATACCGTCCTTACCGCCAACAATACTATCAAAGAAATCAAAGGCGTTTACATTCTGTACCACTTCGTAATCATTGCCAACTACACCCAAAACCTGCTCGGTATCGGTGCGAATGGTGGCAAAGAAGTTAGGTACTTCAATTTCGGGGATAATAATATCCGTATCGGGGTCGCCTTGACGGCTTTCCGTATCGTAGGTAAACAAGGGGCGTTTCTCCACTATATAATTTAACCCTGCGTGTTTAATCGCTTCTGCGCTGGTCGGGTAGTCGCTGATAATCTGCCCTAAATTGTGCCAGGCTTTTTCTTTGACACTAAAAAAGCTGTGCTTTTGTGTCTGTTCGTTATAATTGAGATTGTGTGCCATGTCTTTAATTTTTTGTGTTTAATGGAATAATTTTAACTTCTAAAACCTCTACATTCGGCGTACCGCTTACGCTTAGCCGGGTCTTGGTTTGCAGTTCTGCAATAGCATCATGAATGCTGGTATGGGTGGTTCTGATACCTATCTTTACCAATAAAAAAATGCTGTCTTTCATAACCTAACGGTTATATGCGTTTAAAAATTCGTTAAGCTCAAACTGAAAAAGTGCAGGGTCGGACTTTGCCAACTCCTGTGCATAACCTACCCAATAGATTTGATTGGTTAATTCTATAAATAGCTGTACCATTACCTTAATATCAAATGGTTTTACCTTTTGAAATACGCCCTATGTAACCTTAATACATAGGGCGTTTCCATTATTTTACTCAAAAAGGTAGAACTATACTTGCCTCAACCTCTTTCAATTTTTCGACACAAAGCGCCCTAACCTCGTGGGCGACATAGGCGATAATGAAAGGGTTTTTGGTTACAAACTCGTTCCCGTCATCATCGGAAATGACCAGTTCGCAACGGGCAAAACGGCTGTCGCTTGCCAGATCGTCTTTATCATTATTTTGGGCAACGGTAAAGCCATCAATGTTGGCAATGGTATTTTCCAGTTTGTTCCTCTGCGCTATCTTCTTGCCCAATGCTTCCACCATTTTAACCGTATCGGCCAACTTGCGTTCCTGTTGTTCCTTTAACTGATCTTTCAGTTCCTTTTTGCTCGGCCCGGCTTGTGGTTTGGCTTCCTCTGACTTTGGCTGTTCTTCCTGTATTGCAGGTGTTTCGGCTTTGGGTGCTTCTTCCTTTTTAGCCTCGTCCTTTTTATCGTTAAAGGCAGTACTAACAGGCAGGTTGTTTATTTTTTGACCATTACCGGTATTATCTGTTTTCTTATCTATGGCATAATTATCTGCTTTATTTATTATGCCGTTTGTTTTTACTTCTGCGATTTTCATGTTTTCTAAATTTTAAATACTGATATTAATGAATTGAGTAATTTGCCCGAATGGGCGTGTGCGGATCAGCCGGGGCGACCTGTTGCGCCGCTGTAGGCTGTGTGGGTGGGCTTCTGCCATTTGCTGTGTTCATGGTGCTTTGTTTTTAAAGTCACCCTCGGCTGAAGCCTCCGGTGGCTTTTTGTAAGCACCCTCACCTGAACACGGTGGGCAGAAGAGCAAGGCTTTGCGAAAAAAAATACGCTCGCGAGGAACGAGCGAGGAAGATTTTTTTTCAGCAAACCCGCAGGGCACGGGGCTTGAAATTCTGGCCCGCCGTTACAGAAATTTGCTTGCGAAAAAGCCAGTGGAGAAAATGGAAGGAGATAAAAGAAATTAGGAAAACGTAAACAAGGGGAAAACGGAAATATGGGCGGAGTCCAGCAGGAACGAGGACGCGACACCCATGTTTCCTAATGCAGTGAAGCGGCTGAGTTAGAACGAAGCGGCTGGAACTGCTGGCTTCGATAGGTATATAAAGAAAAAGTTAGGAGATTGCAGAAATAGAGTAGTTGATCAAATTCGTATTATCCAGGTCGATTTTAATTTCGTATAGTAAGTTGTTCGATTTGCCATCCAAGAGATCGAAAACTTTCTTTCATCTCGTTAATTTCTTCCTGGGTATAAGGTTCTATTAGTTTAGAATAACCAAAAGTGAAGTCGCCGGTGGTGCGTGACATACCTAAAGCACCCACCTCTTTGCATTTAAAATTGTTTAAATAATGATGGTGATGCAGGCTCATATTTACAATCTCTGTGAGTTGTTCTCTTGGATAATCATCGTCATGGTAAATAAAAACCATATTGATGAATGGGAGTACAAAATGACTACGATTCAGTTTAATATTAATATCGCCCATTGCGTATCCTTCATGATAGTTTAAAAAAGCTCTAGCAAATTCTGCTCTTTCCAAGCGATTTAAACGAAAGAACATCCCGGTTAAATGATTGCCGTTCTCTGTATGGATTAAGAATTGCTTTACCAACCGGTCAATAAAATAGCTCTCCTTTTCGTATTCATCTTTTTGGGTCGAGATTTTTGATTTTAAAAATTTATCCCACTGGCCATCAAGTTTAAGCAGCAATCCATTTACTTCATTGTGGTTCAAGTTTTCAGGAAACTTGAAAGCGTTAAGTATGTATTGAGCAATCAAATCAAGTTCTGAGCCAAGTACCAAAGTAATCTTTCCATCCGCGCTAGCCGTTTCTATTTCAGCCTGGGCACTAATCTTGTCATTTGTTGAAATATCATACTCGGAACGTGGGAACACGAAGGCTGGATATTTATTGAACAGTTTACATCGGGCTGTTAGATAAGCGGTAACATCTGGCAGCGTATTTAATTCTTCCATTGAGGTGTACCACGCCGTGGCATCCATAATAGTATAATTTTTCCCATCCTTAAAATGCGAAGTCTGGTAATACTTAACATCACCATTTAAGTTGATGATAATGCGATATATTTCTTTAATATTTTCTTTTTCAAAGAGTTCAGCATCTCGATCTGGATGTTTAAGAAGAAGTGCCTTATCGCGAAATAACTTGCGCTCTGCACCGTCAATTTGCCGAATAGCCTTTTCAATTGTCTTTTTGAAATACCTTTCGTAATCACCTTTAAAGGAGTAATTCTTTACAGAAACAATCATGCATACATGGTCGAATACTACCAATAGGTCACAGATCTCTTTATTATCCCCAATAATATCTAATGGCCCAGGAAAACACCAATGCTTCAGAAAAGAGCTAAACGCTATTTGATTTACAAAATCTTCTCCTGATTTTCCCTTGTCATTTGCGTTATCTATAGTCGTCATTCTTTGCTTATCGTTAATTGTTTTATATGCAGGCTTAGTTTTAAAGATAACCACCAGGTGTAAAGCCCTATGTAAATCTCTTTTTTCGATTAAACTATTCCGGTACTCACCTAATGCAAGATAACCTGCAATTGCTAATCTGGCATTATTGAATTTGTTTCTTTTATTAACCTGGAGAATATCAAAAATCAAAGTCTTGATATATGGATTAATTGTATCGGTTGTCAGTTCTTTGAAAACATCCAATATGGCCTTACTGGGAATGTAATCGCGAATATATTTTTTCTCTATTGTTAGCAGCTACAATGTTTAGGGAAAGGGCACCATCAAGATAGACAATGATTTTAATTGTTTCATCGTCCAATTCATCAGACTGAATTAAGCAATGAATTTTTAATCGGATAACTCTTAATCCATCCGTTTCAGCAATATGTCTATTTAATATATCGGCTGTCTTCATTAGGTTCGTTACTGATTTAATTTGCGGTGTACATTTGTAGGTTTTTCTTTGAAACTACTTGTTTTGAGCCTTTTACCAATGGTATCCAACTTTTGAATGAGCGTGTCGAAATGTTCTATCTTAATTGGTTTTTCAATTGTTATTGTCGGTTTGTTGGGACGTATGAAAAGTAATGAAGTACAAAAAGCAACGACTAAAACGCCTGTCGTCCAGTTAGCTATACGGAATGTAGTATAGGACTGTATGAGATTAATGGCCTTTTGATTGTTTAATTCATTATTAACATGGAGACCTAATAATAAATCTCTTACTACTTCTGAATAAAAAGCATTCAAGGTTTTATTGTTAAAGTCTTGTACATTCTTCGGAGCAGGGCTACTATATTGAAAATTCTTTACATTATAGTTTCTAAGAGCATTCTTTATTGTTAGCAAATAAAATCCGAAAGATAATAGCAACACAAAAAGAAGTACTATCTTAATATAAAGTGCAAGCCCTTCTACCTTATCAACAAGAAGTGGCACAAAAAGGCTTAATAACGAAAATATTAGACCGGTTTGGCCAATTAGCTGAGATGTTTTACTTTCAAGTAAGTTCAACCTGTCGTTTTCTTCGGCAAAAAGGGATTTCAGATAGTGCATATGCGCTTCTGATTTTTCTTCCTCTTGCGGATCTGGATAAGCGTTTATTCCCGCTGGAACGTCTGGCGATGCACGTTTCTTCTCAAAAAGTCCGATAGCGTTCAGTTTTTTTAACAACTTTTTTTTCATGCTTGCAAAAAATCAATTATGGCTTCTGAAATTTGAAGGTTTGTTTCAGATTCAATCCATGCCCATTGACCGTTGGGGTTTATCTCCAAAAATATATACTTGCCACTTTTCGTTTTAACCATATCAATGGCACCGAATTTTAAGTTTAATGCCTTTAATAAATTTACGCACATTAACTCAACTTCCTGTGGGATTTCAATCTTAACAAATGCTTTACTTTTTCTTCTCCAATCGGTAATGGTGTCCGGGTCAACTTGAGAGTCGATAGATGCTGCGAATACTTTGTTTTCGACAACAGTTATCCGCAATTCATAATCCTTCTCAATATTTGCCTGATAAATGCATGGAGTTAAATCATATTGGCTAATTTCTTCCAAAAGATCGGGAGTTAACTTGTTGGTATAAATAAACTGTATGGAGTCCTTTTGTGTAAGCCTTGTTTGCCCGATTGGTTTAATTATGATATTTCTGTCACATTGCTCATAAAATTCAAGCAAATCTTCTTTTGAATTTGTAATTAGTGTATTGGGTATCGTAAAACCAACACTTTCAGCTGTTCTTAATTGGAGTAATTTATATTCGGCCTTATAAACTGCAAAGGGGTCACTTAGCCATTTTGCATCGATAATTGTAAAAAGCCCTTTTAAAAATGATTCGGTTTCATTAAGCAGATATAGCTTTTCATAATGAAGCAAGTCAGAAAAATCTGGAAGTTTGGTTCTGCGGAACCAAACAGCGGTATATTTTTGTTCTCCTAAAAATTCGTAATAAAGCCCCTTATTAATATTAAACTTATAAGGCTGTTTAAGTATGTCTTCGCAATTCAAACGGCGATAAGAAACATGGCTATTATTAAGCTTATTAATTAGAAAGTCAGCGGTAAAATCATTCTTATGAGTAACGATTAAAATCATTGTTTAAACGTCGCTATCAGAGCCCTCTATCATCTGCCTTGTACTTGTCATCGTGATTAATCCAGTTTCTAACATTAGACTATTAGCATCACTGTCTGATGTCTCAGTGCGGGTAAACGTTCTTGTTTCTGTCACCATCATAACATCAAAATCATTTTTATCGCTATCCGACGGCTCATCATAATCCTTTGTTCTTGTAACAGTAGACATAGCGAGCGTTTCTATTGCCGGTTTACCTGTTGTTAGATTGACGTTAAGATTTAAAGATTCATCATATCCCACTGCTGAAAAATCAACTTCTGGTCCGTGGGCAGATTCTATAAATTCAAATATTAGAGGTTTCATTCTCGATTTAAGTTAAATACAGGTTTAAAGATAGGCAAAGAATAGGGTATTTATAATGTCGTCAATTCAGATTAGATTATCGGCATTTAGTCGAATGTTGTTTTCTAATATTCGAATGAAAACAATTCTTGGTCTTTCGTAAACTATCAAGTTTTATTTCCAACATCGCAACTTTAATTTTGGTTAAAGAGTCTGATCGGCGCAGCTTTGTTATCACCTGGTTTTGCTTTTCAAAATTGTTCTTTAAATCGTCAGCTTTTTCCTTTCCGAAAAATACACTTATTGCGAAGAGGACGATCCCAAAAAAAGCAGCAATGGACTGTTTGTTAAAGCTTTTTTTGGTATTACTCAAATTCCAGTTACCTGTAAATCCGTCTTTTCTCGCTTGGTTTATCCCCTTACCACCAAAAATAATGCTCACGACAAATGAAAGAAAAGAACCGCCTGCTATCAGGTAGTAGCCAAGACCAACATTTCTTTTATCAATAATAAACGCAGCAAAGGTGCCAACCACCGCGATCATTGCTAACGCGGCAGTAATAAGTTGACCACTCAGCGTAACCCCAATATTTACCGCATCTTTTTTATCACTCATCCCCAAATCTCAAATTTTGTAGTTCTTAATTGTGGCCATAATGTATCTATTGCTTTCATCATGGCATGGCCGCTTATTTCTTCATCCTTATCGGCCTCTTCGTTGGTCCTGTCAATAATCGTCTTTATATCGTTTTCAATCGCCACTTGTAGTTCAAGCGGATCATCACCATATATTCGTTCAGGATTTCGAAAGGGCCTGTATTCCAGTAATGGGCGTACAATCATATTATGAAAATTGACTAACAAGAAATATTTGGCATCCGGCCTTACCCGCCTGTCATTGGATTGATAATCAATTGCCCTCCTTATGATCCTAACGAGGTCATATTCATACAGGCCAAAATTTCTCTGGTAGTACCGCCGGTCCCTTATATCATTGTTATAGACATAATCAGCATATAGCAGATCATAGGTTTGGTAAAATTCTTCTCTCATAATGTCATTTAGGTAATTTAATATACAGGCTAATATACTGTGAATAAAAATAAAAAAGGCCGTCTTTTCAACGGCCCTTCCTAAAGTAAATTAATAATTGAATTGTTATTTTACTGTGTTTTTCTTTTCTGTAACCGTTGTCCGTACTTCCTGCGCGGTTACCTTTAATTGTTGCATGGTGTTGCGCAGCCTGGTTCCGGCAGCGCTATTGCCCTTGCCAAAAAATTTGTCGGCATCCGCTTCCGCTGAGGCGATCAGTTCTTTTAATTTTGTGATTTGTTCCATAAATGATAATTTAAAAGTGAATAAGTAGTGTTCGTTTTAAAAAGGCTGCAACGATAAACTTCAGCGTTTATACGGCTATTCCCTGTTCCTGTTCTTTTTCCTTGCCCTTATTTAATTGCAGGGTCTGGTCAAGTTTAGGTTCTTTTAAAAATTGTTCCCGCTTTTCCGGTTTGCCATCTTCCCCGAAGAAATTAATTTGCCTGAAGCGTGGCGCGGCTTCAATGTGCAACTTAACATCTTGTCCATCTTTAACGGTAGTAATCAGCGGACGGTTACCATTTTCAATAGACTGGTGTAAGTTTTCGGTTTTTTTAGGGTCTGCAAGGTCTTTGATATTATATTTTTCCAGCGCTTCTTTGGTTGTAAAACCATAAGATGGTACATGGTACTGGTTGGTAGTATAATTTTGGTAACGGTCCTTTGGGCTGTCAAAATCCAGTTTTATCCAGGCAGAATAAGGATCGCCTGCTAAATTTAACAAGTCGTCCCTGTAAACAGAACGGCCCTGTATCAGATTGGCCGCCTGTTCAGCCGTAAACCCTCTGCCACGGTCAACAAAAAACGTTTGTGTTTGGGCAGGTGTACGGAATGTACGCTGAAAATCCTTTGCAACATAATTGATCTTTCCGTTTTCCATTTTGGCCAATTCCACTTTATTAGCAGCATCCTTACCGGCAGCTAACTCGCTATTGCCTTTTTGTGTTTTAAAGAAATCAATAGCTTCGGTCACATTTTCAAAAGGCTTAACCATGTTTTTGCCAGGCGCTTGCTCATTAGGTGATATGACCATATATTTTTGGCCCTCTTCCAATGCCTTACCCTTGTTAAGGGCCACGGTAAACTTATTAAAATAGTAGTTATCGGACTGGCCGGATTGCCGGAAATGCCCGGTAATATCCACTTGCCCTTTATTGCCGTTCACTTTATCGTTTACGGTAAATTCCGGCAATCCTTTTTCCATTTTTTGCTGTGCTTCTTCCATAGCTTTTTTACTAAAGCGCAGGTTTTTCATTTCATCCTGAATGTTCTCCAAATTGTTCCTGTTCATATCAATCTTGTTTATGGTTAATGGATTTGCTTTCTTTAATTCGGAAAGCATTTGTTCAATCGTCATATATTGCAGCGGCAGGGAAACATCCGACCAGGGCAATTGGCCCTGTCGGTTGGTGGCCGCTGTAAACTCCATCGCATCGCCGGCCCTGTCAAAAAAATAAAGCTGCTCGATCTCCGGCCCAAACACCACGTAGGTCATTCCTACATCCTGGGCGTCTTCCAGCATACCAATGATGCTTTGTTCTGGTGTATAGTCCGGTTCCATGCTACGATTTGTTAATACGCAGCAATACCGTTTGGCCGCCTTTAAGTTTCACCCTGATTTTCTGAACTTTTTTACTCAACAAGCCTTTTGCCGCTGAAATACCTGCTGTGGCCGCCTGTGTCGATAAACTGTTGTCCATGCTCAAAAACTGCATGTTTTCGAGCGCTCCGTTTGCCCCGCCGCCCGCCGCCTCGCCCAATTCCGCTTCCGGCGCCGCAATGCCCGCCATGCCATCCAGTGAAAACACGGTGAGAATGACCGGGATAATCGCTGTGCCTAAACGGATGTTACGAATGTCTAATAGCAAGCGCTGGTTGGTAATGGCACATGAACCGAATACAGTTTGCCCTTTTGGAATAGTAAGGCCATTAATATGGATCGTATCCTGCAAACGCAATTTGACCACACCACCGGGCGCTACTTTTTGATTGCCGTCAATGATAGCTGGAATTGCCTTAAATGCGCTGTCCTTTACCACTGGTTTATTCAATTCGGGCTTATCCTTAACTGATGATGGATTTTGAATGGCCATGATCTTATCTAGCATGGCATTCAATTGCTGCATTTGCGGATCGGGCGTACCTGTTTGCTGTTTTTGTTTAATAAGCTTCTCCAGTCGGTGAAGCTCGGCAGATTTGGCATTGGCTTCATCATCTGTTGGCGGCTGTTTGGCTACCGGATCAGGCCTGTTGATCTGCCGGTTGATTTGCGCCAACCGTTCATTGATCTTCGCTTCATTAGTTGACGCGCTGTTTGGCGGCGTTTTTACAGGGTGTTGGAATTTCGAAGTGTCCCAACCCAAAGCGGCAAATGCACCTGAGTCAGATTTTGACCGGGCTAAAACGGAATCATGCTGCGCCTGGTTGTACAGGCTCATTTTGTCTTTGGCTTCATCCTTTTTCAACTGTGCGCCGGGTAATTGGGTGTTGATGCCTTTGCTGACTGTCGCATCTTGTACTCCCGCATCCCCCCTACCACCGCCTAAAGCGTAAAATCCTAATGCCGTGAATAGGATTATTAAAGGCGGTAATACCAGGAGCATCAATCGTTTTCGTTTCTCTTGTGTTGTCATAAATATTGTTTTTAATGAATAATCGCTTTGATGAGCAGCAACAAACAGCAACTGCCGAATAACAGGCAGAACAGGAATAGCGCCGTTAACTTTGATGCCCGGTTCCAGTACTGCGTTTTGCGGTTGAGATAGCCGGACACCCGCGTTTGATGCCGATGGATTGTATCAGCTATGCGGATAACTAAAGGGTTATCAATATGCTTTGCCGTAACTTCATTTCTCTTTCTGAATAATTTCATGGCGTATTACTTTTTACCTGTTCATCATTATTTTGCAGTATTTCCCAACCCTGTATCAAAAAGCCATGCGGGTTATTGTCCGTTTCGGTTTTCAGGTCGCTGACCTTTCCCTGCGTGATCAATTTGCGGGTTACGGTGCTGGTGGCCCTGATAAGCTTTTCGGTGGCATAACAGGTAAAGCCATAGGGATAGGCATCCAGGTCCAACCGGATACTGTCTACCTGTACCTGCTGGTTGATATTTCCGGAAACCAGGTTATTATAGTAACCCGCTTCGCGCAAATTGTCATAAGCGATCTTGGCGCTGCCGTCAGCTAAATACAAGGCTTTGGTAACGGTGGCATCAATCTGTTTATCATCCGGCACCAGGGTAAAAAAGTCCTCGTGAAAGGTCTTGATATGATCCCTCAATTCTATGGGCAGGTTTGTTTTCCGGTCTGTTGCGATAGCCTCCAGAACTTTGCCGTTATACAGGATATGTACCCGGTTCTGAGCCTGGTTTACGATATCATAGCTTTTATAAATGCAAAAGCACAATGTAGCCGTATTAGCCGCGATCAACAGATAGCTGAACAGCTTGATATGCTTAAATGCGGTGTCGATATTTTTGAATTGTGTGAACATAAAATTACTTTTTACTTGCCGGATAGTTTGTCCCTTTGGTAGTTGCTGTTTCCCGAACCTGCACTATTCCAGCCTTTCACAACGTCCGATGGTGCGTTCAGGATATTGCTTCGGGCTTGTTCTGCCCGTTCGCCTATGGCTGCGGCGGCACCGGGAGCCATACTTATGGTAGTAGTCGCGGCGCTGGTCACTTTATTTAATAAGCCGTTACCACCATGCGCATGGATCACATAATTAGCTACGCTTGGCACCGAGAAATAGCCTACTATACCAATACAGAGAAAGATCAAATAACACGTATCACTTGGACTAAAAAAGGTATCACCCGCGCTTTGTATCTGCGATATATCCAGTTTGATCATTTGCTGCTGTACCTGGCCGATGACACTCCCGAAGATGTTGGCAATAGGCAGCCATAGAAAGATATTGATGTACCTCGCTACCCATTGCTGTAAGGAATTCTGTAGACCGTCAAAGACCGCAAAGCCAAATACCAATGGGCCTAAAATGGCTAATACAATGAGGTAAAAGGTGCGCAAGGTGTTGATACAAAGGATAGCCGCCGCGTAAAGCACCTGCAAGATCTCAGACATCCACTGCTTGATGTTATTTTTGAAATTGTACATATTCTTGTCCATCCAGAATTTCACATCATTGCCCAAACTGGAAAATGTACCCTCGTTCTGGTCGTTCGGGTCGTCGGGATGGGTGTATTTATACCACTGCTGCCTGTCCCCATTGCCGTCGTCACCCACATACATCTGATAGCTTGAACTATTTTTGATTGCATCCTCCTTTTGCTTGAGCAGTAGGGCAATACTGTTATCTGAATTTTGCACCATTGCGCCCGTAGCCGACACAATAGGCTGCATGATGCCGTTCATCAGCGCAATGACCATCGGAAACAGCATAATCGCCATGCCCAAAGCGAACGGGCGCAACAGCGGATAAAAGTCGAGCGGCTCTGCCTGTGCAATCTGCCGCCAAACCCGTGAAGCGATATACCAAAGCGCCGCAAACCCCGCTATGCCCCGCGCGGCGTCAATTAGGTTACCGCACATCGGGATCATTTGGTTATACACGTTGTCCAACACTGGCTGCATTCCCTTTAAGCTCCTGGTAATGTCCTGCGCTCGGGTAACACTAGCACTCAACAGGAGCAACGCGATGCCTGTAAATAAAATTTTCGTTTTCATGGGTATAAGGTTTTTAAGTTATTGACCTCGTTTTGTTCTTTTTGCCGTTGCAGCGCTAAAACAGCTACCTTGTTGTTGAAATCCCGGAGAAATACCAGCTTGTTTTGTGTATCCGAATAGATGCCATCAATAGCCTGCAAGCGTTCCGCATCGCTCATGCGTAAATTGCCTGCGGTAATGACATTGGCTAAATTGGTCAGGTTGTCCACGCTCTCGTTAAGTAAAGAGGTAAACACACCGTTCATGTAAAGTAACTCCTGCGCGTTGAAGTGGCTACTGGCATTAGCTTGTTTCCAAGCCCATTTATATTCAGATACGATGCTGACCTGGTTTGCGATAATATCAGCTATCCGGCCATATTTCCTTACTTCAGGGCTTATTGCCATCAGGCTGTTTAAGAAAGCGGAATGCAGGTTAAAGTTGCCTTGTGAAATATTCTTAACCGCGCCGTAACCCTGTGTTAAAATCGTATAGCCGGATTGCATGTCCGAAAGGATCGCTTTAAATTGGGTCAGCTTTTCTATGTCAAGCAACAATTGCTGCATATCCTGGCCTGTTGAAATCTGCCCCCTTGCTATTTGAGGCAAAAAGCTGAAAGTAAAAAGCATAAAGCCGCTTAGCCCGACACTTATTTTCTTAATTAATTCCATAAAGCTGATTTAAGGTTTGAATACTTTGATCGACTTGGTTGCGCTGAATAGCCAATAGCCTAATCTGAGTGCAAAAGGAGCAGGTAAAGAGGTATTTGTCTTTAAAAACTGCGGTGATTTGGTTAATGCGTTTGATCCGTTCATCATCGGTCATTACCAAATCGCCGGATGTTAACACTGTTTGCAGATCGTCCAGGTCTTTAGCACATTGGCCAATGATGTTTTGCTGTACCAGCCCGATATAAGTTTGCTCGGAAGCGGACAGGCCGGCTAAATGCTGCACCGAATTAAATTGGCTAATGATGCTTTGCTGTTCTGCGTGAATGGTTGGCAAATCCGTACTGTTCTTAACCAGTGGGTTGACCTGGCTTAACGAATTATAATAATTTTGATGCAAACCAAATTCGCCGTTCTTAAAATTGCCGATAGCTGTCCATTCAATTTTCATCATCGCGTAACCTTGTTTAAGCGAAGTTTCACAAGCGTTCAGGGCCGCAATTTGCTCGGTCAGGTATTTGATCTGCGTTTTCTTTTGGCTAAACCATTCGGCAAATGTTTGCGCATGACTTTCAGCAGAAACAAGAATCAAGATATAAGAAACAAGACAAGCCCCTTTCAGCTTTCGCCTTTTATCTTTTAGTTTACTAATCAATTCCATAATATTTTTTCAGCGTTAATACTTCGTTTTCATCACTGGCCCGTTGCAGGCTCAATAGCTTGTTCTGGTTATTGAATTGCTGCAAGTCGTTGTAATTGGTATCCATGTGATCGGCAGCCTTGTTGACAATTTCCATCCGTTTGGCATCCGGCATTTGGGTTTTATTGGCATTGATGACCAATAAAATTTGATCGAGATCGTTAACGCTGGCCTGCAATATTCCCGAATAGACTTTGCTCATATAGGCTAGTTCATCGGCGCTGAAATGCTTGTCCGATTTTACGAGGTTCCATGCCTGGTTATAGGAATTAACTAAAGCGACCTGCTTTTGCGTTAACTCACTGATCCTGGAATAATAGGCGATAGCTGTTTTAATGTTCCAGAGTTCGGTATAATATTCGCTGAACAAGTCTTTTTGTTTGAATGACCAGTCCGATATTTCATTCAATTTGAGTTTGGATAATTGATTTTCCAATGCTTTCTGCGCGTTTTGGAGCCAGATCGTTTGGTTCTGCATCCGTTGTACTTCCAAATCGATTGCCCGGATCACCCTGCCGACGGTCGAAGAAATGACCGAGCCGACGATGGCCTGCGCATCGGCGCCTTTGGGTATGGACACAAATATGCTTACCGCCGATAAGGGTAAAATGACCATATACTTTTTCATGATTTCTTTAATTTTTGACACAATAGCCTCCTTCACACCGCTATCGCGGTATAGTAATGGTTACTTGGTGAATAATTTGGTTAGTTTATCTTTTGGTAGCTGGCCTGGTTAATCAGCAGTAGTTTTTTATCCGCATCAAAACGAAATATCCTGCCAGTAATAGTTTCGTCCAGTTCGTGCTTTCCGGTATTCCAAATAGCATTTAACTTTTCCGTTTTATGATGCTTCGGTAATAAATGCCCGTCCCTGATAGCTTGGTAGGTCGTTTTGCGGATAATCATATAATTATTGGCATCAACCGGCTTAATGACTAAAGTATCATTAGCAATGGCATAGTCGCCTTTAGCAGCGTTTACATAAGTACCAGGAATAAAATCCTGCGTTTGGCTGTTTTTGCTTTGACAGGCGGCCAATAAGAGTAGGGCGGCCATCATCATTTTAACTGTTGTTTTCATAGTATTAGCTTTTGCTTTTAATTTCCATTGCAAGTGCGGCAATACCCTTTTGGATGCTGCCATACTTTTTAGCATATTGATGTACTTTTACCTTTTCGCGTTCCTCGGTAGTGTAAGCCAGATATTCTTCTAAACTGACTTCTGTGCGATAAACTTTGGAAAACTGGCCCAACGAGATAAATACCTCCTTGTACCTGCGTTTTGGATCGTTAGCCCGGTTCATAGAGAGAATGAGTGCTTTTTCTTTTTCAGTAAGGCCCAATAATTCTTGTATCGCATCAAATTTGTTTTGGTATTTGCTTTGGTCAAGCAGGATCTTACAATCCGAATTATTAATAATCGCCTGCTTAACTACAGGACTACTAATAATATCTTCTACTTCCTGGGTCACTACGATAGGTTCACCATAGAACTTGCGCATCGTTTTATACAAATAGCGGATGTATTCTGCCATGCCCTCCTTAGCGATGGCTTTCCAGCATTCTTCGATCAGTACGACCTTACGGATACCTGGCAGCTTGCGCATTTTAGAAATAATCATTTCCATGATGATGAGTGTAACTACAGGGAAAAGTATGGGATGGTCCTTACAGGCATCTATTTCAAAAACAATAAAACGTTCATGGAGCAGGTCCAGATTCCCCGTAGCGTTTAACAGGTAATCAAACTCGCCGCCCCGGTAATAAGGATTTAATACATAGAGAAAATTTGCCACATCAAAATCTTTCTCCTTTACCTTACCATCTTCCAATACCTGTAAATAATGTTCCATCAGGTATTCATAAAAGGTATTGAAGCAGGGAAAAACATCAGGAAACCGCTCCAAATGCTGGTAATAGCCGGTTAGCGCGTTGGATATAGCCACATATTCCGATCTGCGGTAGGGTTCATCGTCTTTTTTCCAAAGTGCCAGTAATAGCGTTTTGATGCTTTCTTTCTTCTCTGTATCCAGTATGTCGCCGTCAGTTAAATGGAATGGATTAAATTTGATCGGGTCGCTTTCCGAATAGGTGAAATAATAGCCTCCCACCAATTCACAAAGTCCTCTATAGCTGTGGCCAATATCCATTACCACCACATGCGCAGCTTGTTCATAATAGGAACGGAGCAAATGGTTTGTCCAAAAACTTTTGCCGGAACCACTGGGGCCTAGTGTAAATTTTGAGCGGTTGGTAATCCAGCCTAAACTCATCGGCAAATCGCTGATGTCCACATGAACAGGTCTCCCGGTCAAGCGGTCGCCTAAGCGGATACCGAAAGGGCTTATACTATCCCGGTAATTGGTTTCGAGATTAAAAAAACAGGCGGCCTGCTCTACGAACGTATCAAACGTATCATTCATGGGAAAGTCGGCTTCATTGCCCGGCAACCCTGCAAACCATATTTGCGGCGCGCCGTCCGTTTCCAGTTTGGCAGTAGCATCCATTTGCGCCATTGCGGAACTTACCAGATTTTTCAGGTCTTTAATTTTGTTTACATCATCCGACCAGGCCAGTACATTAAAGTGGGCCTTGATGGGCAGCCGTTGTTGCCCGATGGCTTCATTGAGAAAATCATTAACCGCATCGCGGCCGATGGCATTTTCACGGGAATAGCCAGATAAAGATTGTAAGCGTAATTTTTTAGCTTCCAGCCGTTTGATCGTTTTTTGCCCATCCTCAATGAATAGGTATTGGTTCAGTATGTGATTACAGTTGAGCAACTGGCCCAAAGGCGAAGCAAAGCCAATACTGAATTTGGTGCGGTCGGTGCTGTATTTATCATAATTAATACGGCTGCCGCAAACGGTCGGCAGGTCTTCAGCATCGGCCAACATGTATAATTCACATTGATTTTTGCCAACTCTGATCTCCTCTTTGATGTGAATATCTTGGATAACCGACCTTTGTCCTGGCGTTCCTAAAAAACAGTAGCTTTCGATGACGCCTGCTTGTGCTTTTGTACCCGCCAATTCATCATCATTTAACCTGTTCAGGTTAACGAAGCCGCTGTCTTTTAATATCCGCTCGAATTGCCCGGCGCAATCCAAAAAATCCTTAAACAAAACCGGGCTAATGGTTTGCTGCGGCACAATGCTTTTGCGTAAGATGTTGCTGTAGGCAGAACTGGCTAATTTCCTATCCTTTGGTTTTTGGGTCAAAAAGATATAACAGCGATGCTCCAAACATTCGCGTTCGTTAAAAAAACGTTCACTGGAGCGTGACAGGAAGCTTTTACCCGCCTTTTCAAAATCAGCCTTAAAACTACTCGCGGTAAACCAGTCCTGTTTATGGAAAATACTGCCTTGCGGCAATAAACGTATTGCTTTGACCCACGCCTGGTGATAGGCTTCATAATCCCGGTCGGATAAAGTAAAGATTTCCGGCAGGGTAACTTCGTAGGCAATGGTAATGTCACCGTGAGCCGACAGGATCGCACCATTCTCTACTTTGGTTAGGGGCAGTATTTTATTGATTTCAATTCCCATAACATTACTTTTTTCGTGAACTAATTTGTTTTTCAGTGGCACTCAAGAGGTGGCTTTGCTTAGTTTTAAGATTAATAAATACCTGCCTGGAATTGCATTTGAGATAATCAGGCAGTTGCTTTTTGGCAAGGTGCTTGGACAGGCCATGCTCACCGAAGCGGTGACTGAGCCGGAACACGGTAAAAAGTAAAGCAGAACCTAAACCAACGATCAGCGGCAGGGTAACCCAAAGGCTTAATCCGCAGATATACAGTACAGCGAATCCAATTAGTAACAGCACTAACCCAATAGCCAGGTAAGCGATGTATTGCGCTTTGAGGCCCTTAAACACAATCGGTTTTGATACCCCTTTGTTGATCTGGTAAATACTCATACGCCGAAGAAGGATTTAAGAACGGTTGCTACTACCACTAAGAAGATACAGGAGCCGAACCAGGCGGCGGCTACCCTGTTGGTATCCGGTTCTCCTGCATTCCATTTGTTAAAAACCTTGATTGCCCCTATAATGCCAACTACGGCACCGATGGCATACATCAGGCTGCAGCCATCGGCAAAGTACCCTTTGACCTCATTTGTAGCCGACTGTATGCCGCTGTTGCCGTTACCGGTTTGCCCAAAGCAGAAATTGATGGTTAATAATAAGGTGGCGAACATTAAGGTTTTGAACAGCGCCTGCTGTTTGGGAGGGTATGGAATAGGATTGGTGAAAGCTGCTTTCACTTCTTTTATATGGGATTTGATCGATTTTATCATGATGAAAAAGTTTTTGCCGTTAATAATTAGTTCCACAAATTGCTGAGTTCTTTGTCTGAGATAGGGAAAAGCACATTTTCGCGTATATACTCATTCAATGCCTGCTGGTTGGCTGTGCCTTTGATCTTCGGATACTTCGCGCTGACCAAAGCAAATAAAGAGATGAAATCATGCTTGGTGCCTTGTTGTGTTTCGAGAATATGAAAGATGCTTTTCAATTCTTCCAGCACATCGGGCACGACGCTTTGCTGCCTTTTGCGGTTATCATTTGTGTTCTCACTTTCAAAATCTTCTTCCCAATTTTCTTTTACCTCCTGTTCAACTGCTGGTTCGCTTAAGCGCGGCGCGAAACCGAACTGTGCCATACTTAGCCTTGTCATGCCTTCAGGTAGGGCGGGCTTGCCCATCAGGTCGTCATCATTACCTAAAGGCTCACCTTCAAATTCCTCATCCCACGCATGGGACAAAGGTTCAGGGGGCAAATCAGCTTGACGCCTTCCGTTTAATAAATCCTGGATCTGTAGCTTGTAAAAGATCAGGATTATTGCCACATACCAAATGGCTGTCAAGATTGTAGCAGCGATCAGAAATTGCTGCCAGGTGAAATGTTGTAGTATCATATTATTTTGCTTTACATCTGCCGCGTAATTGCGGCAGGAATTACAAAAGCAAATTTTCAAAGACACCAAATTTTTGGTTGAGTCATTTAGGGTCAACCCAAGAATAAATATTAACCATCTGAAGAGCAGTTATTTAAATGAATGGTTTTAACAAGCTTGTTATCTTTTTTTACCTTTTAGGTTCGTATTCGTCCTCTTTATCAAGTTTTTGAACTACGCTATCTTTCATTTCATCGAGATATTTGGTACGGCTTAGCCTTTTTCTTCTCCGAAGTTCTGCAAGACGTTTGGACGGAACACCGATATTTACCTGAAACTTTTCTTCCAGCCAGCGGAAGATATCAGACAAACTGGCTGTTCCGTTATTGATCTGTTTGGTATGATAAATCCCGATGCCGATTTCAGCGAGATTAATGGTATCACCTGTCCAGTTCATTTCGCTGTTTTCATTTGTCAATTGATATGGGATGGCCGGGATTCTCTTTAAAAATACAAGCTTGGAGATTACCCATTCTTTTAGCCTTTCAAATGCTTTGAACTTAGAAAACAGATAATCACAGCTTGTTGAAAAACCCGGATCGGCATCTGGTACGGCTGGTAAGAGCAAGCTTTGCAACTCTGCCCCGCGTATAAAGTACAAGCTATCCAGTTCATTGGCATCCAGTTTATAGTATTGATATAAAAAGGCATACTGCTGAAAAAGCCGTTCAATGTAATGAAGTTCCTGGGTCAAATAGTCAACCTGTTTTTCGACGTCCCCGAAAGGAAAGCCATTTTCAATGGTGTACAGTTCCATGTAATAAATCTGCCATTGGTAAACTGAAGGCTTGGTGTACTTGAAAAAGCTGATTTGTTCCGGCTGACTTTTAAAGGGATGCTCTTTTATAAAATCCTTCAACTTGGTAAGTGCTTGCCTGACAAGTTTTAACGCATTGGTAAGTTTTTCGAGGGGCTCATTGGTTTGGATTGATGCTTGTTCCAAATCCTGTTCCAACTGCTTTAACAGGCGGGAATTTAGTTCTTGTAACATACTTAAAAATTATTTTTGATAAAACCCGCCTCGCCGGTTCACTGGCAACAACTTTCACTCTAGCAGGAAATGCGTAAAACTTTCTTCATAGGTTTTATTTTTAATCGGTTACAGAAACCAAAAGTAGAATGCCTAATCTTTAAAAAAAATACCAAAAACGTGTATTTCTGCTACCAAAAAAGTGGTAATTTATAGGATAAGAGCTAAAAATACATTAAAATGGACATTTTGCACTTTATGGAACAGGGCTTGACGGTTCTTAACCTTTGTCTTTCTAAATGTATTATAGATGTGCTTTTTAACGGTTTCTTCAGATATATGCAGATGATCGGCAATCTCTTTATTACTAAACCCTTGCAGCAACAGCAGAACGATTTCTATTTCCATCTTTGTCAACTGGTAATGGCTAAAGTTTTCTTGAATGATTTTGGGATTAGTGCCCTCCATATTTAGCTTTAATAAGTACCTGTATTCGCACCTGGCCTTTTTGATAGATTTCCAGATAAATAAAAAACTAATTGCTATAATGCCCGTATTCGTGCATAACACTTCAATAAGTTGGCTTTCCTCTACAAATCCGAAAAAAGCCAGGGCTGCCCAAGGACTTATTGCACAATGCATGGCAATTTCTTCGAGGTATTGTTTGTTATTTCTGTCCGCTACATGTTTTTTACGAATTGCCGCGAACATTACCCATAGCAATACTATTGCATAAATAAAAGGAACGATCATGCCGAACCTGATGTCAACATTCAGGTTGCCATTGATAGCGTAAACAATCACAAAAAAGATTACATAAGGGAGTATCAGGAACAAAGGCACACCATAGAACGCATGCCAGTGTAGTGATTTAAGGTTAAATGCCTTATAAAAATAGAAGGGAAAGTAAGATGCCATCAAAAAGCCGCCGCCGTAAGCGATCATTTCTTGTGTGGGAATGTAAATATTAATTTTAGGGTCGGGGAAAAGTCCGCCTGTAATGTTATAGAAAAGTAATAATACGAGCAGGATCAGATACCATAAACGGTTAGTGTCCTCTGGTCGGAACAGATAATAAAAGAACTGGAAGATCAACATCAGGCTTTCCAGTACTATAAAAATAAATGTTACGATGTGAATTTGTGTGCCAAAGACAAGCATGGATGGTTGATTACAAGGTAGGTGAAGATATTAGTAGGATTGGGAGATTAATTCTTTAGAAAATACAAAGTATATGTCAAATTAAGTTCCTCGTACACTTTAAAACCATTGTGTTCATACCATGGGATGTTCGACACAGTGGACGTTTCCAGAAATATCGGCAGCTTTTTTTTTCTGGAGTCAGCAATGACTTCTTGAAGTAACCTGGTGCCAGTTCCTTTGTGTTGCGCTGACGGGTCAACACCAATGAACCATAAATAGGCCATCGGCAATTTTGGTTGTTTAGCCTTGATTCTGGCTTCACGGTCAATCGCCTTCCTAACGCCACTTATACCAATCGCCATTAAGATCACTTTCAAATCCAATATGATAGCTTTAAGGGTGGTTCGTTTTTCATCGGGATACAATACCAAGGCGCAGGCTTTACGGTCATCAGAAATCCAAACATCGCCGAAAATGGAACACATTTCAAAAGAATAGTCCATTAATGCCTCAATGTGCTTTAGTCTGTTCTTAGTATGACGAACAATATAATTTACACTTTGATTATCCTTAAAAGATTGTGTAAGCAATTTTATTACTAATGTCTTGTCTACCAATTTTGCTTTAACCATAACGGATTAAAAATAGATTAATACCCCTCTGCACATCTTGGGTGAAATGGGATGCTATAAAAAATAGAAAGCTTAAGGTATATTTGAGCTTGTTAACTATAAATTACATACACTACATTTCGAAAATGAAAACGGAGTTAAAAATTAGACCTAAATTAACTAATGTTTAAACAGATTTTCGTAATGGTGAATATCGATATATCCCGAATTTTTGCCTTTTTATCCCGGAAATAGGGAATATAGAAATTGTGAGTAAGGTAAAATGGTAAATACTGTGCAGAATTGATAATTCCATTTAATATTTATTCTCATTTACCGAAGAAGTTGTTTCTGTAAATTGGAATAACCTAAGTAGTTAATTTTTGAACCTGCTATCTTCTTGTGTATTAAAATCATTAATATTATTCTTCTTTGTTTTCCCAAATCGATATGACAGCGCTATTTGACCAATTCGTGATTCGTTTTTTAAATAGCCTGAATTTGTATAGTAAGGCGAATCGTTTTGGTAATTGTTTTTATTAAGATTAAACGCGTCATTCAATGTTAGCGTAACCGAAAGAGCATCGTTTAAAAAACGTTTGCTACAAGTAAAATCGATATATTGATAGGTACCACCCGTTCCGAAAGGTAACGTAGTTTTTGATTTGAAATTTCCAAAAATTTCAAAAACTGCATTTTTCCAGAATCTGAAATCGGTACTTAATGATCCTCTGTAGCTATTAACGGAATTGGGATCAGGTAGGTTCAAATTGCTTAAATCGTAGATTTGTCGGCTCGCAAACAGGTTTAGATTAAGGCTAATTACTTTATTAAGCACCTGTTGGGTGTAAAAATTTACACTAAGATACTTAAACGTTTTATAATTTTGTGGCTGGTTGATGTACGTTCCCTGAGCAGCATCGGGAAGTAAAATCCATGTATATGGATTAGTTTCGTTTGAAAAAGATCCGGTAAATGTATAAGAATGTTTACTGCTCGGTTGCAAACTATAAGTAAAACTTACATTATCTGTTCTTGAAGGTGTAAGTGCGGGATTGCCTTCCTGTGATGTGGACGGATCGATTCTGAAATTTATCGGATTTAATTGAGAATAAGATACCCGGTATATTCTTTTACTATAGGACAATGACAGCGTACTTATTTTACTAAGTGTATAGGTAAGAGCAGCACTTGGAAATAAATTGAAGTAATTATTTTGATTTTCAGTGTTATAACCTCTTGTTGTTTTTAGATCCAATGAAGTGCCTTCGCCTCTCAATCCTGCTGAATATTGGAGCTTTTTGTAATTCCCATTCAAATTAAGGAATAAAGCATATACATTTTCTTTATAGGTTAAATCGTAAGTTTGATTCGGGTCTGCAACATAACCTGGTAAAGTCGCATCATAAATATTGTTATTAAAATTACCATCTATAGAAAAATCCGTCAATTTTCCGCCGGCGATCATTTTTACATATTTATTTATTGACTGATTATAGTTGATAACCACACTTTTAATAGCAAGATCCTGATTGGAGATATTGGATGTGAGATAACTGCTATTAGAATTACTTAAGAGAAAACTGTCTTCCTGATTAATGCTGAAATTGTTGTTAATATGTCTTTTCCAGTAATAAGCATCTAAAATTAAACTGTTTCCTTTGGAGCTTAATATACTTCGATAATTGAAGTCAATGTAGTAAATTTTTGAATCTGCCTGATCAAGCCGGTCTAATTTCTGAACGCTGCTTAAGTCGCCATTGCTTTGTAATGTATTTAACACGCTTGAAGTGAGCGATGGTAGCTGTTCAAATTGGTTGTATTTCAAAATAAAGCCAACAGTGTTATTTTTATTAATCGCAAAATCATTGCTTAAGTTGATGCCAATATTTCTTGTTGGATTGTCATTAGTCTCACTTCGGAACTGATAATTTGAAATTGAATCCGGGGAATTTTTGTTGTGTTGAGTATACCCGCTGTTGTTATAGTAATTGCTATGATCAAAATTGAAATTATACTTACCCGTATAGGCGTTCGACTTGTAATTAATAGCTGCAGCGCCCCCATATTTGTCGTGAGTGGCTCCGTTTCCATCAATTCGATACGACATTCCCTTTAAAAGATTTTTGTTTGTTGAAATGTCAATTATACTTCCTCCGGAGGCGTCATAATTACTTCCCGGATTTGACAGTACCTTAATGTTTTTGACATCATTCAGATTTAAGGACTGTAGGTAAGTCTTTAGTTCATTTCCGGATAGCAGGGATGGCCTTCCATCAATATAAAATATTACCGGTCGGCCCAAAAGTCGTAATTCACCGTTTTGTTCTGGTGTCATTCCAGGCAGTTTCTTTAACAGTTGGCTTGTATTAACATTGATATCAGCAGTTGATTTATCTATGTTATACACATAACCTTCCGGTATTTGGACAACAGATGCGGGTTTCTCAGTAATAGTAACCCCGTTTAGTACTGTTGATGATTCCTGCATTCTTATTAAAATCGGGTTGCTGTTGATTATCCTGTAAAATTTCGTTTTATAACCTACAAAGGATATTTTAAGTAAATCCCCAAGTTCATAGAATGGTGCGGCGACCGTTCCAATTTTATCAGTTAATAGAACAACCGTTTTGGTTGAATCCTTAATACTTTTTACAGAAACAGTTACGTAGGATAGGGGCTGATTGGATACACTGTCCTTTACAATAATATTTATATTCTGACCCCATGCCAAGTTGCTTCCAAGAAGCAAGAATAAGACTGTGTAAATCAATTGTTTTGCCATGGTAATTGGTATTAGAAATCGATTTTTTTTTGCTTTCGTTTAATTAATATTAATGAGAAGTAAGCGTTAGTTAAATTTTAGCGGTTACGTTATGGATTTTGAATGATAGAAGCTCCTTAATGGTCACGTTTTTATGTTCTGACTCCTGAAAGCTTTTTATATATTCCGGTGTGATGTTCAAGATTTTTAATGAGGTTAAATTAGCCACAGTGATATCGTTAAATCCGCAATTCTTAATAGCCTGTATGTATTCTGGTGTTATATTCAATGTCCTTAAAGAATAAAGTTCATTTTGGGATAAATTTTTAAATCCGATATTCTCATAACTTTTAATAAAAGCAAGGGGCAGGGGGATTTTCTGAAATTTTTGATCATCAATAGCAATATTACCGGCTACATTAAAATTGTGGACGGTATCCTGACTAATAATTTTGCTTGTAATTATTTCCTGTGGAGTTGGTTTGCCGGAAGATGGGCTATTTGTCTTGCCATAAGATCCCGAGCCGGAAAGCTTAGCGAGGTAAGCAGCAGCTACGCCATGCATCTTTAAATTTATAATTTGAGTTAAATCCAAATTATTATAGCCGGCGTTAACTATTTCCTTGATATAAGCGCTATCAACCCCAATTACTTTTGCTGATACAAGCACTTGCAGAGGAATATGCTTAAATCCAGCCCGGCTCAAAAAACTTAAATAAGCATAATCAATGTGCAGTACAATTAGGGATGCCAACTGGTCTTTAGACAAGTTATTATAGCCTAAACTTTGCAGCTCTTTAAGGAAGTCCAATTTAACATTTAATATCAGGTATTTAAATAAATCACTTTCCTCAATATCCGTAATCCCCGATCCTTTTAAGGTTGATTTGAAGACCTGATTCCCCACAAACTTGTAACTGCCGTTACCTTGTACACTATCAAATTGCCCATTAAAAAAAATTGTACCGGCATCACGTTTTATATGAAAATCACTTTTTTTATCGATAGGGAAACTTGAAATTTCTTTCCTAAGAAAAGTAGCGCTATTGGAGATTCTATGATCAGCAGATGAATTCTTAAGATCAATTTTAACCATTTCACTATTCACGGTTGCAACCCATTGACCTTCCATGTCATTGGGGATATTTGATTGGCTGGGTAACATCATAATATTAATTTTATTGTTTGAATAATCCTCCGAGCCTTTATATACTGTATTACTAACCGCGGGTTGATTAAAAATAGCTGCCAGCATTATGAAAACCGGACAAAGCATAATATATTTCCATAAAATATGCAGGTTTGATTTTTTAGCGTTCATCATCATGATCCTCTTTTTTAATAGTGACTGATTATAATTGGTGGAAATTCGAAGCGAGTAATTAGGAGTGGATACTTTCAGCAAACTGAGCTGATAGGATTTTTTATCAGCCATTTTATCCGCTAAAACCAGGTCATCTGTTAGGTATTCTAAGTTGTTCTCGATCGCTTTTCGGTATAACCATATAAATGGATTAAACCACTGAAAAACGATAGCTATCTCACCAATTAATATATCAAGGCTATGCAATTGCCTAACATGTATCTTTTCATGAATTAAAATTTGGTTATAAGTGTCCCAATCATATTTCTCCGGGTTAATAAAAATGCTATTCATAAAAGAGGAAGGTGCCTTATCTGCAGTTATCTCAACGATTCTGTAAGGGCCATCAATTATGACCGGTTTTGCATAGGCATGGTAAATAGTGCTTGCCAGTTGTATAATAAGATTTAATCCAAAAACGGCCACGCCGAGCCAATAAATAATAAAAAGCCAGAAAATTATTTTTTCAATGTCTATTCGCGTGTTAAATATCCCAGGCTCATCTGCCTGGACTGAATTGCCGGCAATAGAATTTGACCCACGTAGATGAGATTGTTCGGTATGGGTTTCAACTTCAAAGAGTTTGTTATTTAAAAGCTTTTGACCACGCTGCGTGAGATTGGTATATACTTCGGTTTTTCTGAGTGATAATTGGCTTGGTATAGGTAATAAGGGCCATAAAAAGGACATCGTTAAACAAGTGATCAGTATGTACCTGTTCAATGAGTGAAACGTTTCACGGTGTAACAGGGATCTGTAAAAGGAAAAACAAACTGCCAAAATCAGAGCTACATGTATTAGATAGGGTATCATTTTTTCGTAGATTTAATTATATTAATAATATCATTCAATTCGCTCTCCGTTAATTTCTGCTCTTTAGCAAAGAAAGCCAGCATCCGGGAATATGAATTATCAAAATACTGGCTTACAATATCCTTCATTGCATGCTTTTGGTATTCTTCCTTCGAAATGGTGGGATAATACTGGTATATGTTCCCAATTGTCTCGTGACTTAAAAATCCTTTTTCCTCCAAAATCTTTACCATTGTAGCCACCGAGTTATAATGAGGTTTCGGCTCCGGGAGCTCCTGAATGATTTCTTTAATAAATGCCTTATCTAAGGTCCAGATAACTTGCATAATTTGTTCTTCGCGTTTGGCTAACTTTTGCATGGTAAATAATCTATAACCAAATATAATACTAATCAATTAGTATTGCAACTAATTAATTAGTATTTAGCAAACTTTTATATTCCTGTTTGCAAACCGTATTTTGAGTTGCCGTTAAAAAGAAAATCAACAATAAGTAAATGTTTGTATTAATCTCATTTCAAAAAGTTACTGATCTTCCGGTTAGTAATCGGCTTATAATGCTTTTCTCTTTGCCGGTTAATATCACGTGCATAATTAAAGGGTATTTGTTATTAATGGTCTTCTTTTCCTTACCTGCATTCTTTAAGCTTATTGTTACCACCCCAGAATTATAATTTATACCATATACCGATGCTTGAAAAACCTGATAATGTCCCCGTGAGGTATACTGATGAATTTCGACATTTTCATTTTTAGAAAGTTCATTCAAAAATGGTTTTGAGGGTAGTTCAAATTGTACCGTATTTTGATCGGCAGAATTAATTACTGATTCAATATCTATTTTATCCGCATAACGTACCAAATAACCTGTTAAGAGAAAACATACCAAAGCCAATAATATAATTACAATGCCTACGAAAATATAATGGCTGGGCATTTTGCCAACTTTCTGTTCGATTCTATTAATAGTGTAATTTGTCATAACGATCAATTGCCTAATTCAAGTTGATTTTTGACTAATTCATAATAGTTGGCTCTGTTTGCAATCAATTCAGTATGGTTACCCTGCTCTACGATTTGGCCATTTTCAAGAACTATAATTTGGTCTGCGTTTTTTACTGTGCTGAGTCGATGTGCTACTATGATAACTGTCTTGGTTTTATAAAACTTTTCTAAATTTTCAATAATTATTTTCTCGTTGTTAGCATCCAAGGCATTCGTCGCCTCATCAAAAAACAAATAATAGGAATCTTTATAAACTGCCCTTGAAATAAGTATGCGTTGCCGTTGGCCCTGGCTGATCCCATTGCCCTGAGCTCCAATCTGGGTATTAAAATTTAATGATAATGATTCAATATAATCCTTGATATTAGCCACCTCAACGGCGTTTTTCAATTTATCCCAATCAACTTTTGTGTCGCTTTCAGCTATATTATTTGCTATAGTATCAGAAAAAATAAATCCGTCCTGCATCACGGCTCCGCATTGGGATCGCCATTGTTTACTGGTTAAGGTTTCAATATTTGTGGACCCTACAGTAATGGTTCCTTGGGTAGGTGTGTAAAATCCCAATAACAATTTAACTAAAGTTGTCTTTCCGCTGCCGCTTGATCCAACAATCGCTGTTACTTTCCCTTTAGGTATTTTTAAAGTGACATTTTTCAAAACATAGGGAGTTAATTCATTATACCTAAAGCTTAGGTTGTCAAGCATAATGTTGTCCTGAATTTGATGGGTGGAAACTGGCTCATTTTTTTTACCGGCATCCTCCTCTAATTTGTCATGTACCTCAACAATTCGATTTAAACTCAGTTTTGCCTCATAACCGTTTCTAATAAATGCAACAATTTGTTGGATAGGGCCATTTAACTGCCCAATAATGAACTGGGTTGCAATTAACATACCTAAACTCATGTTACCTTTGATAACAGCTATCGCAGCGATTATATTGATTAATATATCTTTTAATTGAGTGATGAAAAATGCTCCGCCATCCTGGTATTGATTTATAATATTTGATTCAACATTAATTTTAAATAGCCTCTCCTGTGATTTTGCCCAACGGACAGTTCTTTTTTCTTCACTGTTTTGAAGTTTGATTTCTTGCATACCCTGGATCAGTTCATAGAGCATATCACTGTTGTTCGAACTTTCCTGAAAAAGTTGATAGTCAATAATTCGCTTTTTACTTGTGAAATAGAATATCCATATAAAGTAAACGACACTTCCAAGCAAGAACACAGCAAATATCAGGGGATTATAGAAAGCCAGGACGATACCAAAAACAATGATATTAAAGACCGATAGCACCACACTTAAGGAAGAAGCGGTAAAAAACGTTTCAATCTTGCGGTGGTCGTTGATCCTTTGGAAAAGATCTCCAAATTGTTTTGTATCAAAAAAATGAATAGGTAGTTTGGTTAGTTTGTAGACAAAATCCGATGACAGTAAGATATTGACACGTGAACTAATATGAAGAATCAACCAGCGCTGAAAGAAATTAAGTGCTGTTTGGCTGGTGTATAGTATTAATTGCGCTAGTAATAAAATATAAATAAAATAAAGATTCTTATTTGTGATTCCAACGTCAACCACTGCTTTTGTCAGGAAAGGGAAAAGCAGTAATAGCACACTTCCGGTTAATAAAGAAATTATTATTAAGTAGATATACTTCTTGTAAGATTTGAGATAACCGCCGAAAAATTTTAAGGTATCGGAATTATTTTCAGGATCAGTGACAATGGTAGTTTGGAATGCTTCAGTTGGAATAAGCAACAATGCAATGCCTTGCGTTGTATTATCGACAATCCAATTTGTAGCAAATTGATTTGTTGTTAATTTTATTTTTCCCTTCGCGGGGTCTGCAATATAGATATAGTCCTTTTCTGTTTTATAAATGACAACAAAATGTTGCTGCCGCCAAAAAGCAATACAGGGTAAGGGTGCCGATTGTAAAGACTGTTCATCCCCGTCAAAGGGCAAACTTACCCCAATAGCTTTAAAGCCTATTTTCTCGGAACCCACTTTCAAGCCTTCAAGGGAAATCCCTGCTCGGGAAATATGACAGACTTTTCTCAGGTAATTTAATGAATAATCTTTTCCATAATAACTTGCTATCATTCTCAAGCATGTCGGACCGCAATCCATTCGGTCATATTGATTGTAAAATGGAAAACGGTTAAACATATTACATTAGTTACTCCATACCATGGTATGAGGGTCATAATTGCATTTCTTAGGCTTATCAAATTTATTGTCAACAAAAGCGCGGCAATCGGTACAGATATATCTAAACTCGCAAATTTGGCAGATATTGATCTGATCTTTATTAATAAACCAAACTTCTTTAAACCGATCATCTATAACGCTTGCAAGCGTTGTTTCCGTAATGTTACCGTAGGTAGTAGGCAGGGTCGGACAATTTTTAATGCTGCCGTCATGATCGATCGATATTTTTCTATTTAAACAGGAATTAAATTGTTTGGCTTCAGAAACAGATCGTATGCCATTAAGTGTAAAATACTTCTCACTGATAATGCCGCAGTGCTGATTAGAGTCAATAGCTTGTTTAGTAAAAAGAACATTTCCCATTCCTGATCTATTTTCCTTTGGTCTAAGTATATAGACCTCTGTATAGGGAGCGGAATGAAGTGTTATAGTTTTAATCCTATACCAATCAAATACTATTGATTTGAGTAGGCGTTTAGAATATTCAGCATTATATTTTATGATAAATTCCAACGATTTTATTCGAGTATTTTCCGTCAGCTTCACAATAGCTACCAGTTCATCAGGCGCAATGGTATCGTAAAACCTCAGTTGAATATCCTGGCAGCCCAAGGCCTCTAATTGTGCAAAAATGGATGGCCAATCATGACGGGAAGAAATTCGACTGTCAATTATGGCATTGGTAATAATTGAAGGATGATCCCATTCCATAGAAATATCAGGAAATCGTTCAGCCTCATTTGTCCAGAAACCAAGTTGATTGCCACTCAGAAAGTCCAGGTATTCATCGATGTTTTTTATTGAATCTTCATCAAATTCAGATACCACATCAAGATAGCTTTTTTCTTTAAATGTCCTTATTAGGTCATACAGCTCATTTGAGATGAAATACATGTTTTCCCTTTGCATATCGACAATCAAGCTCCTGCTCGCACCTTTTACTGGTATACAGCATGAGAATAATACAAATTGCGTGGTGTTAGTGATTGCTTGCTCCATCTTTCTTTACGAATTCATCAAGGTCAATTATTTTAGACACCGGCCTAACTGGCCCGGTGGTATAAAAATTATTGGTATTATAGGTATCCACTTTTATTCCCCAGAAGGCGGCGCCTTTTTTGAGTTTTATTTTACTGAAATTATAAGTATAATGATAAGTGAGCGGAAATTTATTTACGTTGATCTTAATGATATCAGTAAATCCTTGGTCATAATTAGGCATACGTTTTTGTTAATTTAAAAATTTTCCATAAGCAAGATAATGCGCAATTTCCCTTTCTAGTTGATAATTGCAAGGCAAAGAAACCATTCCAAATTGTCCTACCGGGTTTACTTCCAGAAATATAAAATTATCATCCTCGTCTACAATCATATCGATAGATCCTGTATCGAGTTGCATGTCTTTCATTAGGGTGGTTAGTTTTTCCTTTATGTCATCCGGTATTTTAAAGGGGACATTTCGGTTTGGAATACCGGTATTGTATTTTCTGAAATCCGTTTGTGTATGCTTATCTCCCTGTGAAAATATGGCCATGCCGTACATGCGTTCATGAAAATAAAATATCCGCAGTTCATATTTTTTTAATACCTTTTTTTGAAATAACGTGTAAAAAAAATTATCAGGAAACCGATCAAGGTGCTCCTCTTTTATTTCTTCGGTATAGAACATCAAATTATTTTTTATACCGTTTGTAAAAAGATTTTCTCCTATAGCTTTAGTAATAATTGAACCTTGCTGATTTCGGAACCCATTCATTATTTGTTTCTTCGACGTAACCATAGTTGGAGAGATCTTCAGGCCGATTTTTGCTGCTCTAAGCAAAACAGACAACTTTATTGGCGTGCCTCGATTGGGATTGCCAACTTTGATAGGAACACTAGCAAATAAATGATCAATTAGTATATTCAAAGTTTGCTTTTCCTGCATTAGGTTATCATAAACTTCTTTGCTGATATTTTTACCATAATCGCGTTCGAGGATTGAGTAATCACTTTTGGATATGTTTTCTAATGGCATTTTGCCTCTCCGGTGCCAATAAGCGGTAACTTTGCTAAGTTCAATAAGTTGATCGTTTACTTTCAAAACAATATCCACTTTACCTTCCTCTGTAATATCTAAGGAAATAAACTCCACGTTGTTATCCTCGTAGTTTAGTTTGATAAAGGGTTTCTGATAAAAAATTAACCAATCAATAACTTGATTAGTACTGATTTCAAAATGTTGACTTTGTATAAATACCATTGCCTCTTTATCTATTGCAATAATTATGTTGTCCAATTACAATAACCGGAGGACGGTATAGACCGCCCTCCGGTCGCTAAAGGTTTAGGCAATTAGTAATGGTGCTGGACCGCTGCTTTCGCCATCAGAATCATAAGCGTTAGAATCGCTGTCACCACTTGGGCAGCTACAAGAATCCCCAGATGTTGTTGAAGCATCACCAAGACCACCTTGGATGGTAGATAGGTCATGTAACTCATTTTTTGCAAATACACTTAAGCTTTGCTCGTCCATTTTTTTGAATTGCTTTTTCATAAATAATTAATTAAATTGTTATTGATTTTTGTTAATAAATCCTACTTAATCCATGTCGATTCACGACATTAATAAAGGCCGTTTTTACTTTGACATTTCTCCTTTAATTAAATTCACCTAAAGCATTACAATGGGCTGATGATAATTACACTTTGACTGATAAGCTTTTTAGGTGTTGTTTACCATTTTTTTTATCAGGTAGACGTATTACCAGATAACTATCTAACGGTTTAATAATAACCTAAATTAGACCAAGAATGAGTTAAATTCATAAAATAGGCATATGTATCTGTCCCGAAAATGCCCTTTTCTATCCCGAAAAACCATGGGTTTGGATAAATGAACCAAATTTTGTAACTTTTTAGTGCAGAATTGACGGAGATTTGAGGTTTCCGGCGACATCATCCCTTCAGCTCATAACGCCGGATACGAAGACCTGTACAGGCAAAAACATCAATACCAAAATAAGAACATTGTATATAGTTGGTTGGATTTGCTACGCATTGCAAAGCAATAAGGAGCCTTCAATAACTCAATCAAATCACATCGTACTATATCATGAATATTTGCCTTTTTATCCTGAAAAGTGGTCTCTATGTATAAAAGCATTTAAAAAACACTTTCAAAATCTGTTTTTTGAATTAAATACAATGGAATATTGGTATACAATCATATTAGAGAATTTGTCATCAAAGCATATGAATTTAGAATTACAAAACCTTGTCCTTTGCCGAACCCCTGTCTTCAGCCTTGAAGACAATCTCACAGACAAATGGTCAGAGCTAAAAACTATTATTGGTGATTCTTCACCAGATTTTTACAAAATTATTGAATCAGTGGACGCAAATGAGTTGGTTAAACTACAAGAGAAATTCCATTTTTCCGTTTGGAAGTATTTTAATAGAGCACGGTACAGAGCCACACCATTCGGTCGGTTTGCAGCTTTTTCCCTTTTGCCAACTTTCGAAAACGGAGATATGCAGGTTCTACTAAACCAAAATATGTTTCTCCATAATTACGTAGGCTGGAAAGAGAAGGATGCTCACTATCTTGACGACACTGCGCTCTTACAAAGTTCAGAATGGTTTCAGATCAATTCCACTGTTTATAGACTTGGGAAGGATTATCGCTATGTCCGCATAAAAAACGGAATATTTGAAATTGCATCTGTTGTCGATTTTCCGGAGCTTAATACTGTAATAAAACTTTGCCGTGAAAAGATAGCCAAGGAACTGGTATATCGCAAAATGATAGCAAAATTTCAATTACAAAGGCGAGCTATTGATAGCCTGCTTCTACAAATGTTAAGCCTCCAGCTTTTACTTACTGAAAAGAGCCCGAATATTACCGGTGAAGATTATTTCAAAAGAACAAATCTTGGAATTATAAATCCGGGAGATACGTATGTAATTGCAGAAAGAAAAATAATTTCCGGCGGATTGGACAGCAGGAAATTTAAGGATGTTCCCGAACTGATCGACTTTTTGGCTAAATGTTTACCTAACAATACCCATTCAGCATTAAATGACTTTCGTTTGGCTTTCTTAAAAAAATTTGGACAACGCGCGGTTCCGCTTACAGTAGCTATGGATTTGGAAACAGGTATTGGCTACGACAATCTCGGTGAACAACAAACTGATTACCCGTATGTTGATATGTCAAATGAGGCTCAAAAGGAAACTAAAACAGATCTTCACATTACATATACTAAATTGCATTGCTTTTTGTTAAATAAACTGATGAATGGCAGTGTCATTCAGCTGGAAGAATTTGAAGATCGTCAAACTGCTCCGTTGCCTCTACCTAATACATTAAGCATCTTGTTGCATTTCTGGAAGGGACAGCCAGTTATTCAAAGTGCCGGGGGTTGTACAGCAAATGCGTTGCTTGGCCGCTTTACCATCGCCAATAATGAGCTTGAAGAGTTTGGTCGAAGAATTGCATGCTTAGAAGAACAGGCAAATCCGGATGTCTTATTTTTTGATATTGCTTACGTGGCGGAAAAAGATGTCGATAATATTAACCGTAGAAAACAATTATATCGATATGAATTACCTATACTTAGTTGGTCATGTGATCCAGCACCGCTTCATCTTGATGATATATTAGTCGTTGTTCGTGGTCTGGAAATAATTTTATGGTCAAAAAAACACAAAAAGAGAATGATTCCCCGTATGTCTTCGGCATACAATTATACACGCTCCGATCTAGCAGTTTTTCGTTTTCTTTGCGATCTGCAACACCAGCATGTCAAATCTGACCTCAATTTTAAAATGCAGTATTTTTTTCCAGATTTAAGTTTCTACCCTCGTGTTACATTTAAAAGCGTAATTGTTTCACCTGCTATGTGGTTATTGCCGCATAATATTTTAGAAGGTATTAAAACAGGAAATCAAAAGGATAATAAAATCAATCTGCTCAGTTGGCTGCACCAGGAAAAGATTAATTACCCCTTTAAAGCCGGTCATGCCGACCAGATGTTATATTTTGATCCGGAGGTAGATGCAGACATGGATGCGTTCTTGTTTTATTGCCGTCAAAACGTTCGAAAGCAAATATACATTTCGGAAGCTCTGATTTCAGATGAGGATGGTTTGCATGATAATAGCGGTAAAAAATATGCTGTAGAATTTGTAGCAAATTACAGTCGCAAAAATCAGGTATATAAGCCCTTCCAATTGACAACCTCGGGTATAGAAAGTAAGCAGCAGGATGACCAAACTATCCTTCCCGGTGGCGATTGGTTGTATTTTGAGGTGTATTGCCATCCTGCCCGTGCAGATTACTTGCTGATTAACCAGCTAACGACGTTTTTAAAGGAAAGTCAAAATAAGATTCAAAAATGGTTCTTTATCAGGTATGATGACCCTAAACCGCACGTCCGTTTAAGGTTGCGTTTAATTGATACAGCAGACGGGTATCTGATCATGGGCAGGCTGAAAACATTGTTGGAACCTGATTGTGAAATTGGCCTGATTTCTGATATTCAGGTTAAAACGTACATTCGTGAAACTGAACGGTATGGGGCTTCCCATATGGAACTTATTGAATGGTTTTTCTTTGCCGATAGTAAATATGTTTTAGAATTATTGGCTGTAACAAAAGACTCGGTGGATCTTTATGCAGTGGCTCTGGCGATGATGCAAAGCCTTATTGCACTAGCACTAACTGATATCAATGACCAGGTGGACTTTTCAAAAAATATTGCAGATCAATTTAGTGAGGAAATGAACCTGAACCAGGTGAGCTTTAAAAGATTAAATCGGCGTTTTCAGGACCTCAAACCTAAAATCAATATTGACGCTAATACTTCCTTAATTAGTTTGCCCCATGAGCTAAAAAGTGCATTTATATCAATCCTCCACACTTGTAAAAGTAAGTATACCCTTAAAAAACTACTAACGGATATATTGCATATGCATGTTAACCGATTATTCAATTCTCACCAGCGTGCCCATGAGGCGACACTGTACCATTTCCTTGTAAAAGTTTTGATGACCCGTCGTGCGCTTTTAACTGTTCGACAGGAATGCTCAAGTGCACCCTGAAATGGTTGACTTTATCCGTATGATAATTAAATTCTATTGAATTGCCATAAGCATATTTCAATCTTTTTTCAATATTCTTCAAACCGGTATGATAATGGGTCTTCAACTTCAGTGGTTCATAATTGACTAAGTTGTCGGTTGCAATATGAAAATCTTTACCTTCTACGTATAAATTGATCAAGGCTTCATGTTCAGGCTCGTTAAGATTACCGTGTTTTAAAATATTTTCCACGAGAGTTAACAATACCAGCGGAATTAAATAGATTTCCCGGACTTTTTCCGAATAATTTATTCGGAAGCCTAACGCATGGTTTTTCCTGATTTGACTTAGATAAAGGAGGTTTTCAGCCTGTTCTATTTCATCTCCTAAACGTACAAAATCACCCATCTTGTCCGCATCTACTGCATACCGCATCATATCAGTTAAAATTATGACGGCATCAGCTGCAACAGGAGAAGATGCATCAATATTATGGTATATGAAATCTAGCGTATTAAAAAGGAAATGTGGATTGATTTGTGCTTTTAAAAACGCGTTTTGCGCTTTAGTCAGCTCCTGCTCGGCTTTTTGGCTGTATATAATATCCTTTAAATGTTGTTTTTCTAACTCATTAGTTTTTCTTTTTTCCTTAATGTAGGTTATTAAGTAATAGTACCCAGTTGCAAATCCCAAAAAATAGCTCCCTCGGTAAAGCATTTTGAGGACATATAGCCAAGAAATATTGAAAGGCTGATCGTAACGCACAATTTGGCCCATAATTAATATTTTATCCAAGTAATAGGAAACGATAACAAATCCGCTAATTTCCAGTGCTAATATGAACGGGAGTCTCCAAATGGCAGATTTTTTATTTGCCAAAGCCCAAGGTAAAAAAAAGTCGGCATGTAAGTAGAACAAGAAGACAGCAGCTGTATAATGAGCAATGTAAGTTAGCGGGTGTCCAAATATGCCGGAAACCAAGCCGATAACAATAGTTTCATAAAAGATAAATAACGCCCATATCAGCAGGTGTAATTTATATTTATCAAACCAGTTTTGTAAAATCTTATTCATAGAAAATTCCTCTTTTAAATAGAAATGTTTCCTTTCTGTATAATATTATTTCGTACGGTTGATTTTCACGATAAGTTTCAAGAAAAAAAACATGAAACACAAGAATTTAAAAATCAAAGACGCCACATTATTTGTGTACAGAAACAAAACAAACTCAAAATCCTCAACTGAAACCGATCCGACGACAACGATGATCACAATCACGAAAACAGGTGTTTTCCAGGATGGCCGCTCAAATTAATCAGGATTATCAAAGCCAGGACGTTACCGCTTACGTCCTGGCTTTATCAATTTCTCGGTTAAAAATACAATAAAATCCTTACGATAGTATTCTCCGACGGTTATTTGAAGTCCGTTAACCATTTTTATAGTGTTACCATCAATCGAGTCAATATGATTCTTACCTATAATAAAACTTCGCTGAAATTGGACAAAGTTTGGCAATTGATTAAATATTTTGGAGATTTCAGTAAGGGATATATAAGTAAGTACCTTTTTTATTAAGGTATGGATAAGTACATAATTTTGTTTGCTTTCCACGGCCACCACATCGGCATATCTGATCTTCACGATTTTTAATTGTTCATTCTTGTTTTTAACGAAAAAAAAATCTTCCGTTGCTTTAAGTGAAGTGATTACTTCATCGCATCCAGGAAGTATTTTCGCTATGGTTCCTGCAAACTTTGGAAAGGTATATGGTTTCAACAGATAAGCTTCAGCTTCTACTTGATATGCCTCATAGCCATATTGTTTGTAAGCAGTTGAGAACACCAGTTTCCTTGTTTTTTTCCGGATTTCTTTAGATAGTTCGATGCCGGTTATCTTGGGCATATTAACATCAAGCAGAATTAAGTCTACCATACCGCCGGCTGTTATTTCAACTAAAGCCTCTAAAGGATCTGTGTAAGATTTTATCAGCCTTAAACTCGGCATCAAACTGATATAATCTTTTAGCCATTCAATGGCAAAAGGTTCATCATCAATGATTATACATTCAAAGTTTTCCATATGAAATAATTAATTTAAGTTGTTAGTGTTCTGACAATAAGGCTTTTTATAAAGACCGCATGACTCTATGAAAACAAAAGAATGGCGAACAGCATGATACAAATGGCTGAAATAATCGCTATCAATCTTTAGTGGGATGATCTCCCTAATAAAGAAAAAATGACTTTTCATGTAGAAAATATACCTCTTTAGATAAAAAATAGGGATACTTTCTATTTTACGTTTAATTTTAGGAACAGTTCAGTTTAAAACCAATAAGGATCGAGGTTTAAACGAGAAATATTATAAAATATATTTTTGGATCTGATTATATTGTGTTGCGTAAAAACTAATCTATATAATATGGGAAATAAGTTGTAATGCTTTTCGAAGGTAAGATCGGAGATAATTACAATAGATGATCTGCTAATAACGTTAATCACGATAGTCTAAATTCAAAAGTTTTTGTATATTGAATATTTCTTACTTGGCTTTTATTCACATTTTAACTACTGGCTCTAAAAGACCTCAATTTATAGAGATCACTTAATAATAAGTTTATATGTTAAACTGCATCATAGTTGACGACGAACAATTTTCCGTAGATGCTATAAGGAAATACATTAATATGCTACCTAAGCTGAATATAATAGGTATTTATACCGATCCCCAAACAGCATTAGAAAAGGTAAGTTCAGAGGGTAATATTGATCTGTTATTTTTGGATATTGATATGCCTTTTATTTCCGGATTAGAATTAGCAAAGGCCTTGAGACGAAAGACGCAGAAATTAATTTTCACAACTGCACATTCTAAATATGCTTTCGATGCCTATGAAGCTGAAGGCGATGCTTATTTGTTAAAGCCTTTTACTTTTGGCAAGTTTTCGACCACTATTAATCGATTATTTCCGACAGAAGCGACCGTAAAGCTTAATGAGATAAATTCGGAATTTCATGAGGGAGATACCTTTTTCCTGGTTAAAAATAAAGAGGAAGATTTGCGTATCGTTAAAGTCATGTACAAAGATGTGATCGCTTTTGAAAGCTCACATAATTATGTTAAGATATACTTAACTAGCAATAAAATTCTAACTGCTTATTTGACCATTAAAGATATTGTTGAAATACTGGGATGTCGTGAAGGATTTAAACAGTTTCACCGGGCGTTTATTATTTCAATAGATTATATAAATTATATTGAAGGTAATACGATTAAAATGAATAATAACCTGACCTTCACAATAGGCGAAAGTTATCGGAGTAATTTTACGGATTTCGTCTCCAATAAACTACTTAGAACGTCAAGAAATAGATAATAAAAAATCTTAAAAAGCGGATCTGTCGCCGCGCTATGACATATCACACCCAATAAGGAATTGTTGGCATACTGCCGTATCCTATGTTTTTTGTCGGTTGTAGGTATGGCCAATAATAGAGTATGGTTTTGGTCACATAGACATAATCTGATCAGTATCGGGATTATTTTTATTATAATTTTCTTCTTTGTGTGCGGGTTTTTCTTCAGCATCATTTAAAACTTCCTTTGCTTTAAATAAAGCCATTTCACAATTAATCAGATCTTCGATTTCGTTTTTGATGCGCTCATAGCTTTCAATTACATCTTCCTCAGTAACCCGCTTAATCAAGGGTATGGGCTTGTAACCGGCTTCTTCTTTTTTAATGGCTTGATGGTCATTTTGTATCTCACTATGAAACATTTTCAGCTTGATCTTTTGGTTAGGGTTATCCGCTACCATTCCCACGAACTCGCCCGATGAAAGTGCCGCTATCTTAGCGGCTGGTATAGCATAGTCCAGTTGTGTGGCTTTGGTAGTAGAGGTGTCGCTACTATTAATCGTCAAGCTATCTTTGTCCTGAACGATCTTCCCGAAATTATCCGCCAACATTTTCGAGGTGTCCCCGGTTACCTGACCCGCTATGATATTACCGACGATACTGGTGATTACATCGGCTTGTTCTTTTCCATAATTTTTCCTTAACTGCTCTATTGTTTGGACGGCCAAAGTCGTTGCCACCAAATTTGATCTGCTCGTTGCCAAAAGACCATCTGTGCCGTTAAAATAAATTGATGGAAATTCGTCGAAAATCAAACTGCATTTAAGCTGGCCTTTACGGTTAACCAATTTGATCATACGGGTTATATACAGGGACAGCACCGCGCCGTAGGTTTCCTGCTTCTCTGGGTTGTTACCCATGCAAATAATTTTCGGAATTGCCGGATTGTTCACGTCCAATGTAAAATCACTGCCTGAAAGCACATAGTATAATTGTGGGGAAGCTAACCGGGCCAGGCCAATTTTGGCGCTGGCTACCTGACCCTCTAATTGTGCTTTGGCATTATTATTAAACGCCGATATGAATGGGTTTATTAATGCCCTTATCTCCGGTTCTTTTATCAAAAGTGCAAAAAGCTTATCGTAATCAGCTTGCATCAATTCAATCACATGCGGTAACGTACAATAAATGCCGTCCGAATATTTACGCAAATACCAGATGATGGCGGTTAAAAAGTTAATCGGACTTTCCACAAAAAAGTCGCCCTGCTTCTTAATCCATTCCCTGTTTAACCCTAACATAATCGTACGGCTTGCTTCGATAGCATCCGTGATATCAGTCATACTGTGTGGGTCGAGTGGATTGCAACGGTGTGTTCGGTTCAGATCATCAAAATTAATAATGAAAAACTGAGGTTTAATTTTATACCCATCCTTATATTTTAATAGTTTATTATAGGCAACTTTAGTCAGATCGTCATATTTAAAATCGTAGATAAACATCGAAAACCCCTTTTGGATATGCTGGTCTATAATGTGCCGAATGACAAAATAAGATTTACCTGCTCCCGGTGTACCTGCCACAAGCAAACCTCTGAATGGGTTAATGACATTAATCCAACTGTTTCGGACTTTACCCTTCAGGTTATATTTAGCAGGGAGATTGATAGAGTATTCATTTTCCAGTAAGCGCTCCTCTTGGGGGAAAGTTTCGTTATCTGTATTGAAAATATCCTTGTTGAGCTTGTCTTTGAGTAGGCGCGATAAATAAATGCCACCAGTTAAAATCAGCAAATACCCGATTCCCGTTAACAGCATGTAACAAATGCCGATGATCTCTAAATTTGTGTGCAGGTAAAAACATAAAATGCTGGTAAAGTAAATCAGTAAGCCGGTTAATAAATAAGCTGAAATTATCCGGTAATTAATTTTTTCCTCCTTTCTGCCTTTCACCCCGACTAAGGAAATAACGAGACAAAGCAATGCGGCAAGCTTTGGCCGGAGCATATTATTAAAAAGACCTGTCCGTGCGATATTACTGATCAAACGATCCGTAATGCCCGCTGTCCAGTGCCATATGGTAAATGCCTGGTAACAGCAGATATAAAAATGGATCGCCAATATAAAAATACTGATCAATCGGGTAAAGTCGATGATCTTGCGTAGTCCCTGCGTGTCTTCACCTGTTTGCATAAAATCTCCTTCCGATTCCCAATGGGAATAGTTAAATTCTTAATGATGATAAATAGTGATTGCTTACAAGGTTAAATCCTGATCCTGTTGCTGGTCTTTAGCTTTCTTCTTTCTCCTTCTCTTTGGTATGCTCAAAGCTACGTCCTGCTTGTACTTACCTAAAGCGATTTTATGGAACTGACTTGTTTTTGGTGCCTTAACAGGTGCGGTTTGTTGTTGTTCATTTCCTTTGCCCACGGCCGGTCGTAATTTCATAGCGCGCTCCTGGTTCTGCCGTTCCGCATGCAGGGTTATTCGTTCTGCAAGGCTGCCTTTCTTTTTAGCATTGGCGTATTGGAAAGTATCAGCTAAACCGCGATCAAAGTCGAATTGCTTATCAAATACAGTTTCGCCTGATTGCTTAAAGGCCGAACGGTCAAACTGCCCCATTTTTTTGGAATGCTCGGTGTTTTTCCCGCGCGATGTATTCATCGGGCTGAGCTTGATCTTATTCGACCTATCTTTCCGGCTCACAATAACCTGTATGTGCATCTGATCGCCGGGTTTTCTTTCGCCTCTTTTTTTGAGCCCCCTTTTGACTTCGGGATCTTTATGACTGTAATAACGGCGGTTCTCCAGTTTGGCAAACCAAAGCAGGTGTTTACTGCTATCGACACCTGCCCGTTTAAAATTTGAGGCGTACTGATCCATGACGGATACGGCATAAGCTTTTAATTGGTTCCTCGCACCATCCTCACCGTATTTCTCTTTCAGAAATGCAATTTCTTTCTGGCTCGGACTGATGTTGACCAGGAAAAATTTATCGTCCGTTTTACTTAGCTTGGCTATATTATGATCAATGGCCTGCCTTGCTTCGGTGGATGAGATATCGGTTCTTTCCTGATTAAACCAGCGCTCGGGTGCCTTATCTAAATCGGTTCTGTTCTCTTTATCAAGATAATGTACCAGGTTACCGCTGCTCCCTTTGTTGTCTGCTGTTGCGCTGTCGGTGATATTGATATACATAATTGATTTCAAATTTTAGCGATCTGTTGTTTCGCCTGATGTATCAAATCTTCTTTGTCCTTTGCTGAACTGGTAAAGCCCAGGCTTTCCCTGGCCTTACTATAGTTGTTAAGGATGTATAAGAATTTAAGTTTCAAGGCTTCTTTGGCTTCCAATTTGTCAGTAATCATTTTTAGCAACCGATCTGTATCTGAAAATTTGTTCATCTGCATTTGCTGGTTATGGAGCATTTCCTTGTTCGCCTTTAGTACATGATTGTTAAAAAAATCCAAAATCTTGATCTGTGATTGTATCATCCGGTCAACTTCGGTTTTAACCGGTATCAATATGTTTTCTTCCTGTGTCCGAATAAACCGGATATAGGTATCATGATTTTTAACGAGTGTGCTTTTAAGAAACTCGTCATTGATATCTGCCGGATCTTTTTTAGTCCGGTGGAAATATTCAACCATTCTGTTAAAGAACTGGAACTTGCTGAGGCCAAATTTCTCGGCCAACTTACCCAACTTTTCATCTGTTTCCGATGAAAAGCGGAGCGTTTTATTATAGTTGTCTTTCGTGGCCATTTTCTGATGTACTTATAAGTTGACTTATGGTTTTTTCTGCCTTTGCGGTAGCCCTAGGCCTACAACTTATACCCGGAGTATAAGTAAAACCCCATTTGCAGGGCAAATGGCGAGCAAAGTAGGGCTCTGCCCAACTTCCGCTCGCTCCTTTTTTGAAAAAAAAGGACGCGGTTTAAAAAAAGAAAAGGCCTGGCCCGCCGGGGCCGGTGACCTACTAATCGGGAGGGGTTTTACTACCTGCGACAGCAGCGTTTACCCACCTGGGGTTACCCGCGCCGTTTAGACCAACTGTTACCAGTAGGATACTGCCAAAAGGCAGATGGCGTACTGTAGTTTCACCTGCCATGTAATCCGGCGATTTGTTGCGGTAAGCCGTCAGCCTGATTTGCTTGTCGTCGTCAATCGTTGTAAAATAACAGTCAACAGCTACTTGCTTTTTTGACCAGATCATAAAATCCAGCCTCACTTCGTAATCTCCTATCGGAATATCCTCCGTTAACCAGGAATAATTTCGGGGTTCACAACCTGCTTCTAAAGCAGCGTTAAAACTCATTACAGTCGTTTTTTTCATGTTCTTGATGAATTGACATTTAAGGAAACTTTGCTTGCCCGGTAGGGATCATAGGTTGGCTGATAAATGATATAGCCATAAGCGACCAGTTCGCGGATGCACTTGTGATATGTAGCAACGGATTTGATGCGCGAAAACCGCATCAGTTTTTTCCGGCTCACCTGAAAGTAATCCCCTCCGGCATCGTCAGGCCTATAATAAAACATGGCTATAAACAGGCTAATGTGTGTGGGGAGCAACCGGTCGTCACCCTCCGCATTTTTCAGAAAATGATCTAACGGATAAGACAGTTTCATAAGGCTGCGGTTAAGACAAATTATCATTAAGGATTTTGGAAATGTCCTCCTGTTTATAATATAGGATGCTGCCCATTTTCGTGTAGCGAAGCGTACCATTAATACGAAGATTCTGTAGTGTACCCGCGGAAATATTCAGCAGCCTGCGTACTTCGGCACTTTTCAGCCATTGTTTGGCTGGCTGTCCAGAGCCTGGACTGATTCCAAACTTTTTTAACTCGCCAAACAGCTCGCTTTTAAACTGTTCGAGGTCTTCTTTAGTGATTAAATCTAATGCAGTCATAATAAATTCATTTATATGTCCAGACTACGCCTGGTTGTTGATACAAATGAAGGGAGAGCTGCGGTAGGCTTTGGGGTTATTGAGGGATACCCCTAAAATAAAATATAAGTTTCTGAATAAGAATGATTAGCGTGATATTAATTAACAGATTAAGGCATTCATATTCTCACAATGTATTGTTTCAAGCAGTATTGATGGGCATGGTTTGATTAAGACATTCTCATGAACAGTTTATGTAGATACTAAGAGTACATTGTCAGAAAGGGAATTTTTATTTTTGACTAGTGTAAGAAACGGCTTCAGCTAAAGTGATGATTTTACATCACATAAAGCTTTAGTAATTTGCAGTGGAATCGGGTGTTAACCTATCCATGAATCAGGTGGTCAATATCAGCATATCCACTTTAGTAACTTTATGCATTTGGTAACTTTCTTAATAGCTTTAATTTGAAATTCTGTTATGATGTAATCCCTTACTTATCAAATTACTCTGACTTAAAAGTATGTATTTGTAAATTGATAAATTAAAGTATATTTAAAAATCTAAGCACATCTATGTGCTTTGTGATAAAGTTTAGGTAAGAAAAGCCCGGCGCGATGCCTGGCCTTTCTTTTTTGGTTTAATTTTATCAAATTAAACAGTCATTTACATGTAACAATTTTGTTGTATTATACCACAACATAATTGAAGCCAGGAAGTCGACGTCTAAGTTCGGCTATTCCAACAATGGATAATAGTTTAGACGACTAAATCTAATATTTCTCAATTAAGCCTCATGTATCAAGCATGGGGCTTTTTGTTTTAAGGCCTATCTTAAAAAAGACAAAAGTCAAACTAGTACAATGAAAAGTATAAATAGTCTACAAATGTGGACTGTATGTCCTTGTTACAGACATCCGGCATTTAGAAATCAGCATAAACTAAAATTGTTGATTTTATAATTGCAGGCGAAGGTCTAGCAATTTTTGTATTGCAGGAACAAATAAAGTTAAACATTTCAATTTCTTATCATTTTTTACGGGGTAAGTTGTTCAAAATAAATTAGATATCATTAAAAAAATAAATACAAAAAGTAAATACGTATCTGGTATACTGCATTTTGTCGCCCCAAATTATGCGTTTGGAGTAATAAATTAAAATGCTTTGAGTAAATTCTTAACTTACGAAAATAAACCGTTAAGATATTTTATCTCCGTAATCTATGTTTTCATTTATTAACCAACCTAGTCCTAACTCGGTAACACATAAGCTGTTAAAAAAATTATCGAAAACGATTAATCCGGAATTGATTGACACCGAATTAGAAAATCATCTCGATTATCTGAGCATGTCGGCTATGAGTGACATTTTACGAGCATTGGAAATATAATAACCCAGGTGCAGGTACTTTGCTAGGCGGCATGATAGGCATTGCAATACCTACCTCACCTTAAAAACAGCAACGCTATTGACAGATTACCTGGAGCAAGGTATGCTTTTTTTATTTTGCAGTAATATATGGAATTAACGCAGTCAAACTAAATATATGAAAAAGCGATTTTTCTTATTCATAATCTTCGTTATGACATTACAATTGGGTCATTTAAATGTTTTCGGTCAGATTCACAAGACCCTTAATGACTCATTAATTAAAAAAGTCATATTGTACGGCAAAAGTTTATCGTCGTCAATATTATTTACTCATTTTGATAAAGTAGTTTATGTAAATAATGAAGATGTATGGTTTACTGCCTATTTATTAAATGCCAATAAGAAAGTAAATAACCCAACCATATTATCAGTAATCCTGATAAACGATCATGACCGGTCAATCGTACTTGAACACAGGTTTTTAATGACAAATGGTCTTTCCTTCGGGCATGTTATTATACCAGACTCTGTTCCGCCGGGAGATTTTAGTTTTTTGATTTATACGAATGAAATATTAAACGGAAGACCACATGATATATTCACACAGCCGATAACGATCAAAGCAACTTCACAACCGTCCCTGCTGGCAAACTTACGACTTCTTGATACTTCAGCAAATCTGTTAACCCCATATAGAAAAGTCCAGTTTAAGGCTTCGACAAATGACGGTAAGCCCTTATCTGACGCCAGTATCAATTATTCCATTACGAATCATGGCCACTCTGTTTACTCGGGTAAAGTAAAGACCAATAAAAATGGGGAGTATTTATTCTCGATTCCTGCTGACCAAATTGCAAAAGAAGAAAGTATCTTGGAAGTAAATGTAAAATATCGGAAAGAATTTAGAAATATAGAATTGCTATTTCCTGCTTCTTTCGGCAAAATTAATTTAAAATTCTACCCGGAAGGCGGAAGTTTAGTGTATTCGACTCCAAGTAAAGTTGGTTGGGAAGCAAAAAATGCTGGTGGAAAGCCCATAAAAGTAACCGCCGTAATCTATGAAAATAAACGACCTATAGATACTATCTCTACAGACAGTTTTGGAATGGGGGAGTTTAAGTTAATTCCTTTATTTGGAAATACGTACAAAGTCAGCCTTTTAGGATACAGTAGCGATTCAGTTTATTTACTGCCTCCTATATTACTCAAGGGCCCGGTAATTAGTGTAAATAATGCAGTCGCCAATGACACTCTTCAAGCAAGGATAGTTAGTAAGTACCCCGGTAAATTCTTTGTGCTCATTCACAATTACAAGGCAGTTTTTTTCTCTTTTCCAGTTCAAGTTGGGGCAGCAGGAAAAAGGGTTTTGATAAACTTATCAGAAGTACCAAAGGGCTTAAACGCGATAACAATTTTGGATAGCTTGGCAAGACCACTATCTGAAAGATTATTTTTTGCCCACTACGACAGGCGAATACCGTTAACTATATCTACAGACAAATCAGTATATGGCAGCAGGGAAAAAGTAAACCTAAGGTTAAAGATCAACTCTTTATCAACTATTCCAATAAAAGGTATAGTTTCAATTGCCTGTGTCCAAAGCAATCGAAAACAAATAAGAAAAGCGAATGACATAGAGAGTTATGTTTACCTAAAACACGAATTAGAAACGATCCCTATAAAAGATAAGTACATGGGACGAACTATGGAGGATAAAGCTTACCTGGAAAGTGTCCTATTGATCAAGGGATGGAGAAGATTTACATGGGCTGCGATGCTTGGAACAACTGCGCAAGACACATTGGAGCACTGTAACCTAATAGGGTTTAAAGGGGAGATCAAGGAAAATAACAAATTATTGAAGAGACCCATCAATATCATGGTAAAAACTGACTCCTTAACTAACATTATTACTACTGACAAAACAGGTTCTTTCGTATTGGAAAATAACAATCTAATTACTGCAGAAAACGTGAAGATCCACCTAATATTAAATGATAATAATAGTAATTATAAGATATCAATTGATAAATCCTTTGATGAGTTAGATCGGCTATTGATCAACCAATTCAATCCTTCTAATTATTCAGACGACATCTCAAATAAGGAAAGTTCTAACACATTAATTGTTGGGGCACTTGAGCACACCATTAATTTAAAAAATGTTGTGATAAAAGGTCAAAGGGATCAGTTTATAAGCGTGGCTCCGCCGTTAGGCACAAATCAATGTGGTGATTATGTTTGCAGGTTTAATGTTCTCAATTGTCCATTCCATCCCCATGAGACTACTAATCATCCTCCAATTGTAGGCAAAGGTTACCTACAATATTCAAATGGTGACAATACAAGTTTTACCAGGTACATTTCAACAAGGTATGTCCAAGGAATAGGCGTAGACTCAATAATTTATTTAGGCTGCGGTACTCCGAAAGTATATCCGTCAAGATTAACGTTAAATGGGGTGTGGTACAGTAAAGAGTTTTACAAAGAGGATTACTCAAAGGCAGACCCTTCACAGATCGCATATCAGTCAACCATTTTCTGGAAACATTCATGCAATATTAATTCAACAGCAGAAATAAATCTCAGTTTTTACACAAACGACATAAAAGGGCCATTTGACATCATAGTAGAAGGAGTTGCAAATAACGATGTTATTTATACAGATTATGAGTTTAATGTTAAGTAGCCTTGAAGAGACATATCATATTCAAAATTTTGTTTGGCCAACAACTGCGGGAATGGAGCTTTATAAACCCAAAGAAAAATAATTAAGCGAGTGGATTTTGTATTACACTTTAAACATACAACGCTGAACAACCAATCCATGGCGAAGACAGGTGAGGAAAACTTAAATTTTAATACTTTTTAAAAAAGTAGGAAAAAGATGAAAAAGATTAATTTCGACAAAGACGGTTTGAAGCTTAAAAAGCTTCAGTTGATGAAGAGTAAGGTAAGTAATCTTAGCATGCAAGACATGATGCAGGTTATTGGTGGTGCTTCAGAAGGAGGATACCAAAGTTGTGCTATTAATGCATGTGGTGGCGGTACCCTTCCCGCTACAGGGACACTTGCAGGATGTCCGACAGGCTCTTACATGTGGACAGTCTGCGGAACATGTAACTGTTAATGGCAGCATTTAATTTTAACGTTCTCAATGGATGTAGCCATTGGGAACGTTAGAATAATTCTGAAGCATTTAAATTTTAAAACAAGAAGCCAAGCTGTAATACCGTTTAAATTTCACTGAATTCATGTTATTAATTAAAACCTCCTGATTTATTTAATGAAAATAATCCAATCATTTTGGACTTTACCTTCTAAAAAAAATTCCCATGATGATAATTTTGGTAGAAAGAATGGAGGTTGGTTAAATGAAAAATATCATGCAATGAGTTGGGCAATGAGTTGCCTCAAATTCAAGCAATTTTATAAAGAGGTTGAAATTTACGTAGATTCCGACGGATCCGATTGGCTGATAAATAAAGTTGGCTTGCCTTATTCAAACGTTCATACAATTTCAGTAGAGACTGGCTTTAACCCATCACTTTGGGCTTTGGCAAAATTAACAGCGCTTTCCACTCAGAATTTTCCATTTCTTCATGCCGATGGAGATGTATATATATGGAAGCCTTTTCCCATCAAGTTTTTAAGTAGTAAACTTTTTAGTCAGAATATAGAATTTGACATAACGGGCAATTTATCGGGCAATATCTATATTGAAACACTAAAACTCTTAGTAGAGAACAGGGTCCATCTACCTGTTTTTTTTAAAGAACCAATAGAATCGTTTAAGAAAACCGGAAGAATAGATGCGTACAATATGGGAATAGTAGGGGGGCAGAATTCGATTTTTTTTAAACAATATGTTAATGAGTTACATAAATTTCTAGATCAAAATAAAGAAATAAAGTTAACTGGTAGAGACATGAATTTTGTTGAACAATTCTTTTTCTATTGTTATTCAAAATATCATAATTTTAATGTGGACGTACTATTTGAGGAAGAAAATGTAGCTGGAACCAATTCATATTCTTCTATGATTCAATTCAATCTCATTCCTATATCTAAAACTTATGTACACGTTATTGGATTGGCAAAAAAAAGTCAAATCATTTGTTCGCAACTTTCCTCACGATTACATTATGAGTTTCCACAAATCCACAAGCATATTTTATCATTATACAAAGAAAAAAAAAGTTATGGGATTGCAAGGGACTCAACTCACGTTGATAAAAATAACTTTCAACCGGTCTTTTCCTGCTCTAAAGCTATTCTCAATGATATGGGAATAGAATATCCACCTGGGTCTTACGAAGATCTGTTTGATATTATTGAAGATTTGCTTGTTAAAACAAATAAAAACAGATCAATTTTATCGCTAAATGATATCTATCAATTTGAAAAATTTCACTATTTGACAACAAAAATTTCGAATAAAATCAATTTAAAGGCAAATGATACTACCCTATTAAACGCGTTGTACAATTCAAGTATACCGGAGTTCTTAAACTATAAGTTTGCTTTAAATATAAATTCAGTCGCCATTGCTTCTGTCAACTTCAAGTATCCAGAGCACATTTTGATAAGCGAATTAAACAAGATTATGACCAGGAAAAATAATACTCAGCTAGAAAATGACATTGTATTACTCACATTATCGTCCCCTAATAACTTAAAAGCAGAAGTGATTAATGACTGGAGAATGTTATTATTATATTTTGAAGACAATCCAGTGAGTGGTTGTGATTTGGTTCAATATTTAAGAGACGAGAGATTGAATTACAACTTAAAGAAGGACAATTTGCAAAGCTTTGTCCTTTCTTTTCTTACAACTTTTAGTGTGCATTTTAACTATTTAAAATTGGTAACAGCATGATCTCGATATGATTTATTTAAAATCCATTAAAAGTGAAAGAGAAAATATATAATGCTTTATATAAAATAAACAGATCACTGAAAAATGATAACTCAGAAAACATTTCGCTTATGGCAGGCAAATGTGGTCTAACACTGTTTGATTACCTGTATTTCAAATACTTTGAATATAATGAGTCAAGTGATAAAATTGATCATTGTATTCAGCAGCTTGCTGACAAATCCTTGATTGAAATGCATCCCAGTCTTTGCACGGGCAAGGCAGGTATAAATTGGTTTTTTACTTATCTTTTTTATAATGAAATTATTGCTAAAGAGGATCGGGATTTTCTATGTGACGATGACCAGCAGCTTGAAGATAGCGCGTCAGCCATGTTGAAACATGGTAATTATGACTTTCTTCATGGCGCCACAGGAATAGCATATTATCTTATTTATTCTAAATGTTACAGTCGGGAAGTTTTTTTTAATAGTTTTTTCGATGGCCTGGAGGTCTTAGTTGAAAAGAGTTCTCAAAAAGCAATAATTCCACGATTCGATTTGGAAGCATATTCAATAATACCAAACGAAGTTAACCTGGGATTATCTCATGGCATCCCAAGTATTTTAAAACTTTGTTTGCAATGTTACCGCGAAAATATTTGCTGTGATCGAGCTAGATCCCTCGCGATGATTATTGTCAAATATTTAAAAAACCATATAAATATTGATATTTCAAAGTGCTATTTCCCCGATCATTTAACAGAAAATGGAAACGTTGATTACGTTAGCCGAATTGGATGGTGTTATGGAGATTTAGGGTTAGGATATATCATATATCAAGCTGGAATGGCATTTAACGATTTCGAAATTTCAACTTTTGCTTTACAAATTTTAACAAGCACTACTAAACGGAGATGTTTTGAAGAAACCAAGGTTATGGACGGAGGAATTTGCCATGGAACTGCAGGTATTGCACACATTTATAATAGACTTTGGCATAATACCAATCTTCCAATTTTTAAAGAGGCTTGTGATTTTTGGATATTAAAGACTGTCCAAATAATTGATAATACGGAATGGGACAAGGGATATCAAAAATATGTTAATCTTTCAACCGGATATCGGTATGAAAATGGAATCATAGATGGAGCAGCTGGTATCGGACTAGCATTGATAAGTTACATATTTAATGATTTTACCTGGGATTACATCTTTATGCTTAATTAGTCTTATGGTAAAAAATATGCAAAAAATTAAAATGGGAATTCTGGATTTTGGTTACAGGGCGAAAAGTGCTTCTGGTATAAAAATACTAACTGATGTCTTTGAATATTCTTCGCTAGCTGACGAACTTGGTTTTTTTTGTTACTGGCTGAGTGAACATCATAATAGTGGCCAAGCATGGAGCAATCCTGAAATGTTAATTCCACTCCTTGCTGGTCGCACTAATAAAATCAGCATTGGATTAGCTGGAATACTGCTAGCAGCACATTCTCCTTACAGAATTGCTTTGAATTTTAAATTATTGGAAAGTATATTCCCTGGACGTATAGACTTGGGCTTGGCAAATGCTCCGACGCATCTTCATATTGTACAAAAATTATTAAGCAATATTACTCTCGATAACACTTATAGAGAAAGTTTTGATTCAAAAGTTAATGAACTCCTAAAATATTTAGGCAATGCTGATGAATTATTAAGATCCGAAAAATTATTAATTCCACCTTTTCACGGAGCGAATCCCCGAATTTGGAAGCTAAGTAATTCATTCAATGGGATCGAAGAATGCCTTCAGAAAAAGATGAACTTATGTAAATCTGTATTCCATAGCAACGAACCGGATGTTTTTGAGAGAGATAGAATAGTTGATTTTAGAGAGAGATACATTTTGAAAAATAAAACAGCACCAAAAATAACCATCGCATTCTCAGGAATTTGTGAAAAGGATAGCAAAAACGCGCGACGGACATTTAATAATTTAGGACTACGAAATAGCCAGAACAGCACCAAATATATGGTTGGCTGCCCAGCTTTATTCAAAGATCGAATACTTGAAATAAAAGAGAAATCTTCTATCAACGAGTTCATCTTCTGTGATCAATCGCTAAGCTTCAAAAAAAGAATGGAAACATTACTATTATTATCGCGAGAGTTTGAATTGAATTAACATACTTGAAATACGGCATTAAAAAAATCTAGCTTTTAAATTCATGATCGAATCATTCCAACAAGTTCTACTCCGAACACCTTTACAGAGTCTTAAAAATGCCTATGAATTTTCCAATGGGTTGTCCGAACTTTTTGAAGAAGGTATTTATTTGTCTTCACCGGAGTTTTATGAGGAATTAAAAAAAACAGGCGACATTTCAAAACGGGAAAAAAGTAAAGTTCATTTATCTCTTTCTAAATATTGCATTCGGTCTGCTAGCAGATGTACTCCTTATGGAACATTTGCAGGATGTGCTCTGGTTAACGTAACAGATGACGAAACCAGCATAATTTTGGGACAAATGAATGAGCATGTGAGGCATATAAGAATCGACATGAACTATGTCACTGAAATTATCAATGCCTTATTGAAATTACCACCTATTAAGGAACAGATAAAGGTTTATCCCAATAACAGCATATATGAATTATCTGCTAGTTATAGGTATGTCGAATATACAATTGAAAATAATCTAAGAAGTTATTCGCTGAACTCGATAAGAAAAAGCAAATACATTAAGGCTGTTTTGAAATTTGCATCGACAGGAGCTAAAATAAAATCATTGGTCGACTTATTGGTTGTGTCCGAAAAAGTCGAAGAAAATGAAGCTGTTGATTTTATTTCGGATATGTACAAATCTCAGTTATTGGTTTCCGAGCTTGAACCAAATATAACAGGAGAAGAACCATTAGATAGGCTAATTGCACAACTGGAGTTATTTAAAGGGATACAGCATATTATCAGCACATTTAAGTCTATTCAAAAAATAATAAGACAGCCAAAGGCAGGTATTGAATGTTACAAAGAAATTGAAAATTATTTAAGGAAATTGCGCTTACCGATCCAAATACCTAAGAATACTTTGCAAACGGATCTATTTGTTTCACTAAAAAAAAATAATATAGACGCAAAAATTTTAAAGGAAATTGGCCTTCAAATTCAAGATTTGTTAATATTTTCAGGTCCTCAAAAAAATGCCTTCCTGGAGACTTTTAAAAATAACTTCATAAACAAGTATGATCGGGAAGAAATTGAATTGTCTATTGCTCTCGATGCTGACATAGGCATTGGCTACGCAGAAATAAATCAATCTACTTCTGGCGGAAATAAACTAATAGACGATTTATTGATAACAGGCAAAGACAATTTGGTAAGCAGCCAGATAGATCACAAACAGCAATTTATCTTGTCAAAATATTTGCAATTTCTCGAAAATAATGATGCCGAAATTGAGCTAACAAAAGATGAGTTATTAAAATTTAAAAGCAAGCAGACAAAGGTATACAGGCAACCGCGTACATTATATCTTATGGGAAGTTTATTAAAAAAAGACTCCCTTCTATCTACAGAAAAGTTCAAATTTGATATTTTAGGCATTGCTGCGCAATCTCCTGCAAAGCTGCTAGCGCGATTTAGTCACGGAGATCCTCAACTTTGCGCGCTTACAAAAAATATATTAAAGGAAGAAGAAAAGGAATATCCTGAAGCAATATTTGCTGAATTTGTTCATCTTCCTCAGGCAAGAATAAGTAACATTTTACTTCGCCCAATTTTAGGAGATTATGAGATTCCTTACGTTGGAGGCTCCGGCATTGATAAAAAAAGCCAGATACCCATTAATGATATTATGATAAGCGTTCGTAACAATGAAATAATTTTGCGGAGCAAAAATCACAATAAGCGCATTATCCCCAGACTTACGACGGCACATAATTATTCGCAAATGTCGCTGCCTATTTACAGATTTCTGGGAGATCTCCAATATCAAGGAAAAACGAATATAAATTTTTGGGATTGGGATACGCTTTCAGCCATTAAGCATTTACCTAAGGTAATTTACAAAAACTTAGTTATTAAAAAGGCCCGGTGGAAAGTAGACTTAGATGATATATCAGATATGCCAGAAAATAAAAGTTATCATCTTGACTATTTTTCGGTATTCAGATCAAAAATACACATCCCCAAAAAAGTGACTTATGTTGAATCTGATAATAAATTGCTTATAGATTTTGAAAATACGATTGGTATTGAGCTATTTCTCCACTATCTCCATAGGCATAAATCTATTGTTATTGAAGAATTTTTGTATACAGAGGAAAACTGTATAATCAATGACGTAAATAATTTGCCTTTCATAAATGAACTAATAGTGCCATTTAAGCTAAGTAATAATTTAAATGGTCCGGGTTTCCAGAATCAAATTAGCAAAAATATTGCAAAAAGAAAATTTATTCCAAGTAGTGAATGGCTGTATTTTAAGATATATTGTGGTCCGGCCACTGCCGAAATTATACTCAAAGAAAATATCTTAACATTTATAAATAAGCATGAAGTCAAAGCCTTTAAAAAATTTTTCTTTATTCGATTTTCAGATCAAAGCAATCACATAAGAATTCGATTTCTAAACGTGGACTCAAACAAACAATCCGCTCTTCAGATAAAATTCATAGCTATTTTTCAAAAACTTGTCGCCGACAATGTGGTGGAAAAAATCGTGTTAGATACTTATTCAAGGGAATTAGAAAGATATGGCCCGGATCTCATCAATGAATCTGAATCAATTTTTTACAATGACAGCGTTGCCGTTCTGAAATTTATTTCACTTCTAGAAGATGAAAGTTCCGAACAATATCGAATGTTGTTCGCGCTACGGGGTATAGATATGCTATTAGATGACTTTCAATTAACGCTAGTAAATAAAGCTGCGCTCTTAAAGCAGATGTTTTTGTCCTACTTTAAAGAATTTGGCGAAAGTCCTCAATTGCAAAAGCAGCTAAACGAGAAATATCGGCAAAACCAAAAGATGATTTTTTCACATATGGACGAAGCTAATGATATAATCAATGAAATAGAAGAAGCTGTTAGCGTTTTTCAAAACAGATCAAAAATGAATAAGCCTGTAATCGAAAATATTAAGTTCAAACTTAATGGAGCTGATTTAAAACTTTACGATTTACTAGGTAGCTATTTGCATATGTTTATGAATAGATTATTCATAAATAACCAACGAAAATGTGAACTCGTTATATATCTTTTTTTAGAAAGATACTACACGTCCCAGAATTCCATTACCAAACTAAAAAATACGCCAAAACAGCAAATGCACCATTAACAATTGTAGTACTGTTTCAATAAAGACTATTATTTTGCCTTTTTAACCTTAAAACCTATTTTAAGAAAAATGTTATCTTTTTATAAACAACATGATGCAATCGATGATTTCGGCCCGACCTGCCTCCGCATGATAGCGAAGCATAACGGCCATAATCATAAGTAGAGAACCCTGAGCAATCTTTGTGAGATAAACTGGCAAGGTGTGTCCTTGCTATAGATCAGTGTTGCTGCCGAAAAGATCGGGTTTAGGTCATTAGGGGTAAAAGTAAGTCCAAATCAGCTAAAAGAGGCGAAATTGCCCTGCGTTTTGCATTGGCGGCGATTTCATTTTGTAGTGCTATATAAAATTAAAAATCAAACCTATTATTTAGTCGACCCGGTTGCCGGACTGGTTGCGCTTACCGAACCTGAATTTATTCGCAGCTGGGAGGATAAAGAAGTAAAAGCTGTTTAACCCAAAGGCGTGTTGTAACAGATTCCGCAGTAATTCAGGCACATTCCAAAACTTTAAAAATATTGGGTATAGGTTTTTGGAAACAAGCGTATATAATCTTCACCCTTAGACACAAAAAAGAATACTTTGTTATTACCGCGCAGCGGAATGATAGTTTAAGGGCAGGAACCGTTTTGTCAAATGAATAGAAACTTAGTATTCTACACATCAAATTCCTGATGCAAATTATCATAAAGGTCACTTATTTTTTTAAAAAAACGTATAGCTAATATTCTATTTGACTTTCCCTGTCCTTTGATCCTGATGCCATTGGTAAACGGCGTCAACTAAAATAGCGAGCTTGTCTTTAAATAGCTTAAATTTTAAAATATCCAAATCCATTATACCACTCCCCTTTCCTGTGTAGGCAAATAAGAACCATTTAAAAAGCTCTTCCTCGGCAGGATTCAGCGGTTCATCAATAAACAGTTCTTCTAATTTTTCTAAAAGAGGTTGACCTTTATTCATATTTCAAAAATCATTGTTTGAAATCAGCTCTCTAGCATTGCTGAATTAATGCATTTATCAAAGTTAGGTTTTGTTGTGATATATCACAACGGTTTTTATATATTATTATTTCAATTTTCCTAATCATCAAAAGAGAAAATGGTTAGCGATTTAGATAGAGGAATATTAATGCAATTCGGAAAACGTCTTAAAACTTTAAGACAGTCTAAAAACCTGACCTTAAGAAAAATGGCCCTGTTATGCAATGTTGAATATGCAGATATTCAACGTTATGAGAGCGGGAAACAAAATATAACGCTTCTTTCCCTTGCCGAACTAGCCAAAGCGCTGGAAGTTGAGCCTAAGGAATTATTGACGTTTAAGGATAATAATTATTAACCGGCCTCCACAGCTTTGTTTTCCGGCTTTTCCTTTTCAATTATTGTTTTTTCGGGATATATAGGTAGTTTTTCGGGATATATAGGTAACCCTGAATAATGGCATCTATATGGTTAAAAATTATTTTTGTGTCTGATAGCCCAATTTATTCATGCGCAGTAATGACTACCTGGATACAGCCATATTCACGAAATGAAAAGAAACGATTTTTTTGATAACCATCCTATTTATAAGGGATTAGGTTACAATGTTATCGTTGGTCTTATTCAATTGTTAACAGATGAATGTTTGCTCAATTCCGAAGAACGAAATGGCTGGTATATAAAATTCATAAATTTCAGGAATAGCGCAGTTATATTGTACAAGGAATTAAATAATAGTCAAAAAGTGGAGTTAATTGAATATTTACGTTATAAAGCTTATTTAGATGATGCTTTGATGAGAAGTATTCATAACGCAAGGGAAAGTATGTGATATAAATTTCTTGAATTAACTGATGAACACTTTGGAAATGGTAAGGTCAACTTCAGAGCCATTGCAGCGTTATTAGTTGGCGGTATTTATTATACTATTCTGCATACGGTTTATAACGGTGGTGCCTTTACGGGTTTGGATATTACTTCTCAGGAGGGAATTGATGAGATATTGAAAACGATGGACAAATCGTTGGCTAGGAGGCAGAGAAATGATTTTTCATTGGTTTATTGTTACCAATGGCATATTTTGAAAAGTTTGCAGTAGTAATATTAGTAGTTTTAAACGGTTGATAACGTAATGTCTTTACAGACTCCATTTAATAATTCACAGGGAGCGATATTATCGACAATGCAATTTTATAGAGTTCCTGAGCAGTAACTTTGCTGGTTTTGTTATTTGAGAGTTGGCTTAAGCGGGGTTTGCTAATGCCTGTGCGGCGGGAAATTTCGGCCTTGTTAACTGAACGTTTTGCTAAAAATAATCCTAACTCCGTCATTAATTTCTAAATCCTAAACACTTATAAAGATTTAATGTACATCTGTTTCTTTTAATGATATAATGTAATTGAATTTGGAAAGGTTTTCTTTCCAAATGTTAAGAAAATCGAAACTGTTTAATTAATTTTATTTTCAAATTAATTAAATATGGATGCTGACCAACATTCCTTAGAACCAGGGTTTAGCACACTAACTGGCATCATGGATCATTTTTAAAAAGTGCCTTTTGAAACTTTTAAGAAATATTTAGATAAATGGTTTATCCAGGAAATCAATAAAAAGCAAGCGGAGTCCATGTTAAAGGAAAGACATGGTAATATTCCCGAGGGTGATGGCATTAATTAAATTATATATATAAGCAGGTTGATAATAAAGTATTTTCAGCTTAACTACTTATCTTATTGATTTCCTGTTTAAAGTGGCTTTTACTGCCGCGGAACGAATCTTATATAAGAAAACAACGACCGCAACCATTTTATCTTATTTAATTGCAATGTTTTTATCAATTGCAATATCTCCTAACAACTCTGAGATTTCTTTCAATCGATAATAACGACCACGATAAAATAAATCATACCAACCAGTAAAAATTTTGCGGGTTATTAGAGATAATATAACTATTAATATTAAAAAGATGGCAATCTCGTTAATTTCTCTATCATTCAGCTTCACATCCTTAGTTAATAAATTAAAATAAAAAATAATAAGGGTAATAATTATTGAAAGCGAGACTATATTGAAGGTTTTTAATTCTTTTTTAGAATCCTGTTTGACTTTGTCCAGCTGCGCTTGTAATAGAAGGACGGATTCCAGGGAAGTGATTCCTTTTTTTTCAAGAATCTTTTTAAGGCTCAACTTATTGAATTTTTCAATGCTTAACTTAATTGTAAAACTTTCAGCAAGCTTATCCCTAAGCAATTTTTTTAGAGCTTCGTTGTGTAATTTTTCAGCTTTCATTACAAAATACCAAAAAGGTAATAGAATAGTAAGCATAGACAATATTATTAAATGTTTTAAAGAAAAATAAACAACCACAATGGTAAGTACTATTGCGGTCACGCCGAAGATTAAGTACAATTTTATTTTAGCTAGGTCTTTAGCCTTTAGCATTAGATTAAGTGATTTTACACCCGATTCATTTTTGTATTCGTAGTCAATCTCATTTATCATAATTAACGTTATTATAAGTTTAAAAGCGAAATTCAGGCAATAAATTTATTGTTGGAAATTTTGAGAAAACATATTTTCAATAATGTACCTATAAAGGTTGATCAATATAAAACTAAACGAGCAAAAGCAATAACTAAAAACAAGCAAAGCAGCAAAAGGAGAAGCTGCTGGGGAAAAAGCAGCCAAAAAAAGTAATTGACGATCTAAAACTTTGATTTTCTTAACTTGGCTTCCCATAAGGCAACGTTCTTTCAATTTTGCAATGGCGGGGTGCATTAGAATATTAGCTTCAGAAATAGATTTCAAAGTGAAGAGGACAAATTAAAGGACAATCCTTGTTTTTTATTATGGAAGATTAGTAAAGCAAAGCCATCAAAATCTTAAAACAATGTTAATTTCTAATAAATAAAGAGCATAATAATGTTATTTCAAGAAATCCTGAACGAAAAATATCGTCTGCTAAAACCACAATTTGATAAGTTGTATAAAACGGCATTTGCAAATCAAACACACCCAGGTGATTTGCTTTTAGTTCATCAAAATGGGTTCTATAACCCCGAAGTATTTGGATGGAATAATATACCCGAGAAATTAAGTCCGTATATGATGGGCCCAGATATGGAAGGCCATTCAGAAAATACCCATCATTCGTTCATCGGGCATTATGTTACAAATAATATCTCCAACCAAAACATGAATGAGTATTTGGGCGAGGTAAGTTTTAATTCCGACCGGCTGACAGAAGTGCGTCGATTAGAAGCCCTTGAAAGTATATCTGTCCAAACTGAAATGCTGATTTACTTGAAAATATGGGAGGCCGATGCTTTTATTAAAACTTTTTACGAATTGGCATTGGTATCCAATGGGCAAGCGTATAACTGGCACTTTAAAATAAAGGAATCTAACCGTGATAAAACGGCGACAGGTAACAGGGATGAAATTATACGTAAATTAATCAGAGACCAATTTGAACATAAATTACCAGTATTATATAATTCATTTAAAAGTGCTTTCAAAACTCAAATAAGAAATGCCATTGCCCATTCCCAGTATATAATTAATGGACGGCACATTACACTAAATAATTATGTAAAAGACGATATGTCAGCTCAGTTAAGGGGAATCCCGTTTAACCAATGGATAGATATCTTTCATGAAACAATAATTATCTATTCATTGTATAATGAACTTTTAACAAGAATACTTAATGAGTACGCTCATCTCTCCGCCCAAAATGGAAACGCTTTTGAAATCCGTATAAACATCGAGTTGCCAGAGAAGAAAACGGTTTACAGGAAGGTTGAATACGATTCCGATTATAAATATTGGCGATAGTTGCAAAATACAATCTGTCGAAGTCAAATTCTTACAATTATTTGGAGGACTTGTAACTAAAAGCCTGGCCAAAGGCAACGCCAAAATTCTTACTGTTCAGGTAGCGTTACAGAGCCACCAACCTCCGTTAGTAATCACGAGGTTTAATGCTAATTGATAAGGCAATCTTATAAAAGCTCTTCTGCAGTTAATTTTGTTCTGGAGTTATTCGACAGTTGTGTTATTCGGGCCTTACCTTATCCCGATTCGTCAAGTAATTTTTGACCTATTTACCGAGCTCTTGGTTAAAAATAGGCCGAGTTCTGTCATTAGGATATTCAAAATAACCTGCGACTCAAAAAAAGGCATAATTTGTTGATTACTTTTTCTGCGACTCCTCAAATTTCTGTCTTTCAATCGCAAGCAGCCTCTCGTAAAGCTCTATGGTTTTTTCGAGCGGGTTATTGATATTTTCAACATTAGCACTTATTGACGTGGCAGTGACCCCGCTATTCTCATAAAAATTAATGGTATTATACAGGACCCTTTCCTCGTTAAAACTTTTAAGCCCATCAAAAGTTACGTCTAAAGCTTCAGCAATATCTTTGAGTCTATTATCATCGATATCTTCGCTTTGTTCTATCTTAGACACTGCTTGTTTGCTGATTCCACCAAGCCTCTCTCCAAGTTGCCCCTGAGTTAAGCCTCTTAATTTACGAACCCGCTCCACTTTGCGTCCTATATGAAGCGACAAGATATTTGTTATAGTTTCCATTCAAGTAATGCTTGTGCTATATATTAATTATGTTTTTCTTTTTTGAAAAGTGTCAATTTCTCCCTTTCACTTGCAAGTAACCTTTCATAAAGTTCAATTATCTTATCAACTGGATTAAATTCTTGTTGAATTGCGACCGAAGACTCATTAAAGGTATTATTTTCTACGTTATTGTTAATCGTATAAAACGCAGCCGATTCGTCAAAGTTCTTTAAGACATCCGGCGTAACATTGAGCGCAAGCGCTATTTTTTCAAGTAACTCTTCATCAATTTCCGCTAATTGCTCTAAAGTAGATATCTCTGTCTGGCTTTTTTTCAAATCCGCAGCTAGCGCTTCCTGTTTAATTCCTCTAAGGCTGCGGACCCTGCTAATATTCCTTCCTATGTGATTGGTTTTAGTTTGCATTGCATTAAATTGTTGTATAAGTAAAGATAATAAAAGTCAACCAAATTTCATTTAAAGTCAACCAAAATTACAGTTTGTTTGTCTTATAATCAAATAACTTAGGGTCTAATCTATACTTACTCTCAAATATTAGAAATATGCAGGGAGTAAGATAACGTGACCCGAGATGCCCGATTGTAAAGCGCTTCCTGACGATGAACTTGTCCAACTTCTTAAAGAGTCGAACCATACCGCCTACACCGAAATATATAAACGCTACTTCTACCTGATGTATGTTCATGCTTATAAAAAAATGCGGAATGAAGACCAGGCAAAAGACCTAATCCAGGATCTGTTTGCAACGCTGTGGTTCAGAAGAGTGGATGACTTGCCCAAATCTAATCTTGCCGGGTATCTATATACCGCAGTAAGAAACAAGATATTCAACCTCTTTGCCCATCAGCAAGTTCAATCAAGATATATCGCTTCACTCGAAAATTATTTAAGCACTCACGCCAGTGTTCCAACTGATCACCTTGTCAGGGAGAATGATCTTAAAGCTTTTATTGAGAAAGAAATACAGGCGCTCCCGGCAAAGATGAGGCAAATATTTGAAATGAGCAGGAAAGAGAATCTTTCGCACAAGGAAATAGCAGAAAGGCTTGATGTTTCAGAGAACAATGTTTCTAAGCAAGTTAATAATGCACTTAGGATATTAAGAACCAAATTAGGGGTTGTCATGTATATCTATTTCCTGTTTAAATTATAACCGGAATTATAGAATAAGAACCTGGCAACTTACCTTATAGCCAAGAATAGTATCATTGGGTATTCCTTTTTATTCTTTGCCTTGCTTGTCCGTAATGGCTTTTATCATTTCGTCTTTAAGCCGGTATAGTTCATACCCCACAACTTTGAACAATATCGTCGATTTGTTTTGGTTATTCCTCGCCGCTTCATCCGCCTTTTCATTAATGATACTTAATGCATTCAAAGCCTCCAGATAATGGGTTTCGAGATCTTTTTTTATAGCGATATCCGCCCTGACATTGGCAATAATTGAAAATATGTGCTCGGCGTATTCCTGATCTTCCATGAATTTTAATTGTGCTAAAGATAGGAATCAGGAATTATAAAATAGTGTCCGATTAATAATGTCCCATCATTCGCCCACTCATAAATTTATTCTTCACCTCTTCCTTTTCAAATGAAATAGCTGTCTTGTATTAAAATTGATTGTTCTCAATCTTAATCATGGAAAAGGACGAACTTAAAAAACTGTTCAAAAAGTATCACGACGGTAAATGTACTGAAGAGGAAAAGGCTTTGTTAGAAGCCTGGTATCTGCAGTTCAATGAGCATGATTTAGATATTACACCAGGAAGAATAAAAGCAATTGGAAATAGAATTTTCAGAGAGTTGCCCGGCAACCATCCTGATTTTATAAAAAATGGCATATGGCTAGCGGTTGCCGCTATTTCCATAGGCTTGGTCATAACTGTGGCCCTTAAGGTGTCGCTGTTCTCTGGAAAGTCCGTACCGATCAGTTATACAAAAGACATCACTCCCGGTACCAACACAGCAATCCTTACGCTTTCCAATGGTAAGAAGATCAATTTGCGTGGTGCTGTAAATGGTCAGCTAGCCATACAGTCAGGGATACAAATCTATAAAACAACCAGTGGGCAAATCACCTATAAGGTTTCGGGTAATATTGATAATGCCCACCCTAATCAAACCAACAATATTTCTACGCCTAAGGGCGGTCAATGGCAGGTGATACTGCCCGATGGCAGTAAAGTCTGGCTAAATTCGGCGTCTTCGTTTAGCTATCCTGCCATGTTTGGGAAGCAAAAAGATCGCCTGGTTCAATTAAGCGGTGAGGCATACTTTGAGGTGGCAAAGGACAGATTACATCCTTTTATAGTAAAAACGGATAAACAGAACGTAGAGGTATTGGGCACACACTTTAACATCAACGCGTACCCGGATGAACCTGCTGTAAAAACGACTTTGGCCGAGGGAAGCGTAAAGGTCTCTGATCTCTTCGGCAAAACAAAATTCTTAACCCCTGGTCAACAGTCCCTTTTAAAGAATGGAAACTTAACAGTTGGCGAGGCGAATGTTGAAGAAGCACTTGCCTGGAAAAATGGCTATTTCCGCTTTAACGATGAAGACATTCAAAGCATTATGCGTAAGCTATCACGCTGGTACCATATCGATGTGCAGTATAACGATAACGCTCCTATTGGTGGATTGAATGGCAAAATTTCCCGCTATAAGAACATAAGCCAGGTGTTACAAGCCCTTGAAGCAACAAAAACCGTTCATTTTAAAATGGAAGGGAGGAGGGTCATAGTAATGAAGTAAAGCCTAAGATCTGTTACCAGTTAATTACAAAGCCAGGAAATCGATGTTCGTCGACGACCTGGCTTTAAGCCTGGACTACGTTAACAATAATTAAACTATTAATGAACCGCGAAGCGCCCCTCGCATCTTGGAAAATGAAATGGCGCGACGCATAAACCATGCTCAAACAAATGTACAATTT